>NZ_RYFG02000107.1 GCF_003994235.2 Candidatus Methylobacter oryzae | reverse complement strand
GGTAGCGCTTGCGGTGTTTTCTTTTAGCCATTGCAAATTTTAAATTTTGCAGGTTTTGCAACTCAATGGCTACTTTTAAAACACGCACTAACAACGCCCCCAGCTTTTCTCTAGAAAACAGACAAAATACATGCATCGACTGCTATCATGAATAACCACATACCCGTCAATCTAAACGCTAAAGCTCGTCTTCTAAAATCCCGGCCATGGAATAGCTTCGCGACTTCATGGCTTTTCATGTAGAATACCTAAAGCTTAACCTTAGTAAAAAATCAATCGTGCCTATGCATAGTTCAATAAAGAAGCTTTTGATCGTCGATGACAGCAAAGTCTCCAGAATGCTAATTCGCACACATATCCTTGCTCGACGTCCTGAATGGATGATTTTTGAAACCGCCTGCGGTGAAGATGCGATTAAATTTGTTGATAACGAGCTTCCCGACTACTGCACTATGGACATTAACATGCCGGGCATTTCAGGAACCGATGCCGCAGAACGGATACTATCCAAATATCCATCGATAAAAATAGTTGTTTTTTCGGCAAATATTCAAGAAGTCCACCAAAATCGCGCCCGTTCGCTTGGTTCTATATTAGTCGCGAAACCGGTCACCGAAAAATCCATCGCTCTCGCGCTAAACTATTTTACAGACTCCGAATGAGCGATCTCAGCGAACTTCATATTGATGCTTTAACGGAAATATTTAGTATTGGCGCCGGCCGTGCGGCATTGAGTTTGAGCGAAATTGTCGGCGACGAAGTGCATATTTCCGTTCCTTCTGTGCTGGTTATTAACTCGGAAGAAATCGATTCAACAACATTAGCGCTTAATGGCGGGCGGTTTGGAGCCGTAACTCAACACTTTTGCGGTCCGTTTAATGCCGAAGCCGTACTTTTATTTACCGAAGATCAAGCATTAAAAATCGTCGGCGATATGATGGGTTCGCAAATGAGCATTGAAGAAATTGCAGAATTCGAGCACGAAGCCATGTGTGAACTGGGCAATATTATTTTAAATGCTTGTCTATCCGCTATGGCCGATATACTCCACTTCACATTGGAAAGCTCTCTACCCAACTATAGAATCGCGTCAGCCGATGAAGTACTTTGCAGACTCAAAGAAAACGCCGATCAGCCTTACGTGATGATATTGCATATTGATCTTTCGATCGAAAATCGACATACGGCAGGCAGCCTCGTCTTTCTATTGAGTTCGTCGTCTCTGGCTAATCTTGTTGTTCATATCGATCAATTCCTTGGCAGTATTTCATGAATGCAATGGATACGCGGCGTTTTGACATAGAAGATATATTCAATGCGATTAACATCGGACTAATCGTCGTTGATACCGATAGTAAAGTCCTACTCTGGAATGACTGGATTGCGAAACACAGCAACATCAAAGAAACTGACGCCCTTGATCGTCAACTTGAAGACGTATTTTCGGAACCGGTGTCGCCCCCCTTCTTGACGGCTCTCAACAATACTCTGGTGCACAGGTTACCCGTGGTTTTGTCGACAGCGCTGCACCGCTCGCCATTGCCTCTTTACAACGCGTATGAAGCGAACCAGCCAAAAACAAGGATGTATCAATCGATCACGATTACGCCCATTCAGTCGCAACTGAACGAATCGTGCTGCCTGATTCAAGTAGCGGATTCCAGTACGTCAATGAAGCGTGAAAAAATATTGCGTTCGCACTCGGAAATCCTGAAAAAAGAAGCAGTAACCGACAGCTTGACTGGTATTTGCAACCGCAGATTCTTCGACGCGCATTATGAAATAGCCGTAGCCGAAGCAAAACGGCAAAAGCATCCTTTATCGATCTTCATGATCGACATCGATTTCTTTAAACTTTACAACGATCATTACGGTCACATAGCCGGCGACAACATAATCAAGCAGATAGCGAACACGTTAAAATCACAACTGTCGCGCGCCACGGACGTCATCGCGCGTTATGGCGGAGAGGAATTCGTCCTTATAATGCCGCATTTACCGAGAGAAGCTGCCGAACAATTTGCTGAAAAGCTTAGAAGCGCTGTTTTTAACCTGGCAATACCTCATGTAAAATCCCACTCGTTCAATCAGGTGACAGTCAGCATCGGTCTTTGCTCCGGTATTCCTGAAAACGATAACAACCCATTAAACAAAGCCGACACTGCGCTCTATCAAGCCAAACAAAATGGACGCAACCAGTACATTTGTCTCCCGCTTGGCGAAAATTTTGAACAATAAGCCACAGTCGCCAGATCGACACTCAAAATCATAAACCGGACAAAATTATGATGAATAGTGAGTCACCCATAGCCCAATTAAAGCTGAGTTGAGCAGCTACGAAACTCATGCCCTTTGGCTATAAAGCTGAGTTGGGCGGCTTGCCTGCTCAAACAAAACTTATGCCCTTTGGGCATAAAACCCAGTTAAATTTTATTCCGCCTCATCGTATGAAATTAAAACCCTCTGCCGCCACATTGGCATTAAGCCTTATCCTCTTCCCTGCCCCGCAGCAGGCTGTCGAAATTAATAAAATTGAATTACCCGACATGGGCGACTCTTCCGGCGCCTTGATTACGCCAGCCGAAGAGAAAGAGTTTGGCGAAGCATTTTTCCGCAGCTTGCATTCGCAAATTTCCATCAATCAAGATGCCGAAATTCAACAATATATTCAGACCATTGGCGAAAAGCTGGTTATCAATAGCGACGCGCCGGGCAATCCGTTCCATTTTTTTGTGGTCATGGAAAAAGACATTAACGCATTCGCGGGACCTGGCGGCTACATTGGCGTGAATTCGGGATTGATCTTAATGACCGAAGCCGAAAGCGAGTTGGCTTCGGTTATGGCGCACGAAATTGCCCACGTTACCCAGCGCCACTTATACCGGGCTTACGAAGCGTCCAGCCGTTTATCGATCCCTACCGCAGCCGCGACCTTGGCGGCGATTTTATTGGGCACGCAATCGCCCGCCCTCGGACAGGCCGCGATAGTCGCTATCCAGGCCGGTAACGTGCAGTTTCAAATCGATTTTACTCGCGAAAACGAAGCCGAAGCCGATCGCGTCGGCATGCAAACTTTGGCCGGTTCTCAATTCGACCCACGCAGCATGCCTACCTTCTTCGAACGCCTGCAACAATCCAGCCGATATTACGGCCAAAATGTCCCCGAGTTCCTGAGAACGCACCCGGTTACCGCTTCACGTATCTCCGATACACGCGGACGCGCTGAAACCTATCCTTACAAGCAATATCCCGACTCGCTCGGTTATCAGCTAACCAAAGCAAAACTTCGAGTCCTAAGCACCCCTGATCAAGCCGAAGCGCTTAAATATTTTCAATCCCGGCTAACTCAAGGTACAACCGAACAACGCGTCGTTGCCCGCTACGGGCTTGGACTGTGCGCGCTTAATTCGCAAAAATTCAATGACGCGGAGTCCATTTTTCAGCAATTGACCAAAGAATATCCAAACCAGGAGCAGTATATCGCCGCACTGGCCCGCACTGCGCTGGAATCCAAAAATTACAGTACCGCACTGGCCCGATATAAGAAATTGACCGAGCAATTCCCGGATAACGAAGCTATTAAGCTTGAATATATTACGTCCTTGTTAAAAGCCGGCAACGCGGAACAGGCCCGGAAAAATCTATTCCAGCTAAAGCCTAAAACCCAACAACAGCCGATTTACTCGCAGTTGTTGGCGCAAGTTTATGGGGACTTGAATCAGCCTGCCGAATCGCATCGCTATCTTGCGGAATACTATTTTGCGACGGGACAAACCAGGGATGCAATTTTGCAGATAAAACTGGCTCAAAAGTCAAAAGGCCTTAATTTCCAACTGTCCTCTATTCTTAATGAACGGCTCAACTTCTTTGTCAACGAGGAAGAAGAAGCCAGACGCAACCGGTAGAAACCTGAATATTACCTGAATAAAATGGCAATGACTGCCCGTAATTTTGTTTATTAGCAACACCTAAAATTCCATAACAAACTGTATTTATTATATATTTTTACTGAAATTATATTTTCCCCGATAAACCCCAATTTTAAATAGACAAAGACAAGGCATTTGAATAGAATTTGCCCCGGTTTGAAGGAGTAAGCCCGGTTTAATTACCGACTAAGAGGGGGATTTAGTCTTTCTAGGCTAGCTGATAATAATAATAAAATAAGTGATACTGCTTGGGTCAAGTTGCAAACGACAACTCAATAATAACAATAATAACAGCACTCAACACGCCCGCTTTATGCGGGCTTTTTATTGCCCGAAAGAAAATCACAACACAACCTGCAGCTCCCGCTATTTTCGTCCACTGTTTCACGACAGAAAACTCCGGTGCCTTCGTATTGCCGGCGCAGAGGCAACTGCCGCTAAAACGGGCTGCAATCGAATGTAGCTTAGGCTAAAAATCCATGCCATCCGTGCTCTATTGACAATACGCTGAATAGTCTACTTATATAGTCGGCCTCCAAAATTATCTCCATCGATCCGCAAATACTAGATAGAATCGTCTATTATTGCGAAGACCAGTGACTTACAAGCTACCGGTCAATCCCAGTGCCCCTTGTTTTCATTAATCCAATAAGGAACTCGACTATGACATTCCCTACCGCCGTCAACGATCAAATTACCGATACAGTAACCCAAACTAACGTCAAGGTACTGGGCGACGCTCCCGCCGTGGCGTTGGGCTCGATATACCAATCACTGGCCAATTCCACCGGCAGCGCCCAGCAGCAGCTGGCTAATTCCGCGCAGACGGCGACCAATCAGGGTGTGAACCAGCTGCACAGCGTCGATGCCATGGCTGGCGCAGTTGCCACCGCCAAGGTAGCGCAAAGCGACGTGCCCGATACCATGCAGGCCTTGCTGACTGCACTCAAGGGCGCTAAAGACTAAGATTGGAGGTGATCGTCAGGATCACCCTATCTTTCCCGATAAGTTTTCTTAACTGAAATTAACAGAAACCGGCGGCCAGCTCCGCGGATACACCAAGATCATCCAATTTCCTGCCACTACAGAAAACGTCCTACCGGATTGCCCTGCGCCGACAGTTGTCCATTAACAAAAATTCAATCACACCGTTCCCCTGTCCTTTAGCCAAGCGAAAGTGTGATTGAATAAGTGCTAGAGGGTTTTAAAAACTATAACGCATGCCCAGCCACCAAACACGCGGAGCGCCCGGCGCATAGAACGTCGTGCCGCCCGGGGAATCCTGGTAACGGCCGTTGGCAATGCCCGCCGCGCCGAATTGCCCGCCGGTATAGTAATGATTGTCCAGAATGTTATTGACTTGACCGAACACCTGCAAACCTTTAACAAACGTCGGCGCGTAACGTACGCCATAATTGACGACTACGTAGCCGGGAATTTTGCCGTTTACTTGGTTGATGTTGTTCTCGTTACCGCGTACGAAAGATTCTGAGAACCCTATGATATTCAGGTTAGTGCCCCAGTCTTTGGTAATTTGGTAATCCACATAGGTTTTAAACGTATGCTTAGGCACTAACGGAATATGGTTGCCCGGATTGACGGTAATGGTATTGTCTTCCTCACCTGGGTTGGTTCCTGCCGAATTGTATTGGCTGTTAAGCGTTTCGGTCGACTGATACGTCGCATCCAGATAGGTATAGTTGGCGCCGATGCTCCAGTCGCTAACCCGGCGGTCCAAACTTGCCTCAATGCCTTGCCGTTGCGTTTTGCCGAAATTCTTAAAATAACCGTAACCGTTGGCTATCGTATTCGGCGCCGCGACGAATTGAATGTCGTCGTTACTGAGAATATTGAAGTAACCCAGGCTCCAATTGACCTTGCCCGGCAATAATCCTCTGAACCCCGTCTCCCAGTTTTCGGTAACGACTTGTTTCAGGCTAGGGTCGCCCGCCATCGCGTTAGGCAGTTTGCAAGGCTGTTCAGGATTGGCGCAACCCAATTCGATCGAAGTCGGCGCGCGCGTGCCTTCGCTATAGTTCGCATAGAAACCGATGGTTTCATAAGGGTTGTAAGTCAAGCCGACAGAGGGATTAAAGCGATCAAACACATGCTTGCCGCTGAGCGACGCATTAGGATTAACGCCAGCTCCAGGCGCATAGTTAGCAGTTCCCTCTTCATGATTCAGATAATGCTGGCTGTTTAATGCGTCTTCATTGCTAACCGAGGTGTAGTTATACCGTCCGGCCGCGGTAATATGGAGATCTTTAGTCGGGCTAAACGTATCCTGGGTGAAAAAGCTCCATGTCACCGTGTTGCCGCTTAGAGCTACCCTATGATCGACCTGGGCGCCGCCGTCGCCGGCATCGTTGAAATAAAGGCCGTTATTGGTGGCGGTTGCCGCGGCGCCGCTGACGGCGGTTACACTGCCGTTAGGGTTCAAGTAGCCGTATTCCGCGGATTGGTTAAAACCGATCACACTCTGATCGTAAGCGCCGCCGAACAGGAACTGGTTGTCCCTGCCGAACAATTTATCGTCGATAATAACTTGGCCTTGCGTGCCCCAGTTCTGTTGTTGAGTCGTGCCCTGGGTAATAAGACCGTTACATTTTTCCGACGGCTCGTCGCCGCCGGCGCCGGGCGTCGCGCCGGCTTGCGCGATACACCTCAAGTTGGGGAATGCGGTATTGGCGGCATTCTCGCCACCGTTGCTAAGCGAATAGTTGGGAGCAGCGGTTGAGAACAAACCGGCGTAACCGTTATTGTACAAGTAGGCCCGGTTCGCCCTGTTAGACGCGCTGGTGCTGTTGCTCAGGTAAGCCGCGCCGAAAGCGTCCTCGTTAATATCCCCGTTCATGCTGCCGGTTTTGATATTCCGGTAATAGCTATTGCCCGCCAACTTAACTTTGCTGTTGACCTGGTATTTTCCTTCCAGGTTCAAGAACAGCGACCGATTTTCGGTAACATCCGGGGACGTATAAATGCTGGTGTAATCCCGATTGAGATTGTCGACGGTTTGCAGACCGTTGCCGATCAGGCTGTTATCGTTATAGGCCGTGGTAAATTTGAGATCGGTTTTTTCGTTTTCCCAACCGACCTTGCCGAAAATCTGCCGCACAGTGGATGGCGAAGCCTGCCGCCAGCCCTGGTCGTGGTAGTAATTGCCGGTCACGAACCAGTTAAGGCCTCGTTTTTGATCGTATCCGCCGTGTTCGAATTCGTAAGCGTTACGTCCAAATTCACCGCCCAAACCTTGTACAGATGTACCGGGATTGCTTTTACCGTCTTTGGTTTCCAGCGATAAAGCGCCGCCCAATGTATTTCTGCCGAACAGCGGATTCGAACCCGGCATCATCGCCATCGATTTAATGGCGGACTTAGGAATTAAATCCCAGCTTACAACATCGCCGAAAGGTTGGTTAAGCCTGACGCCGTCCATGTACACGGAAAGTCCTTGCGGCGTACCCGACAGCGGCGACGCGGTAAAACCGCGATAATTAACGTCGGGTTGAAAACCGTTGCCTTGGGTATCGTTGACGTAAACACTGCCCAGCGAGCGGTTCATAAAATCGGTGATATTGATTGCATTGGTTTGGCTGATGTCTTCATCGGTCGCGGTTTGCACCGGGGTGGGAATTTTATCCTTACTTTGATTGAGACCATCCAGCGGAGTGACTTCTACTACATCCATGGTATCCAGCTCGAGAACTTTGGATTGCTCTTCGGCAGCCAAACACTGTTGTGTCAATATTAATGCCATCGGCACATAACGAATTATTTTCATATTTTTGTTCTTCTTAATGTTGAAACTGGGAAGCTTATCCGTCTAACAAGAGGCTCTCGGTGTCTTCGAGCCAAAAATAATTTTTCCCAAAAAATGAGCCGGCATGATAGCCAAACTACGGCTACAGCACTAGGCAACGGCCGTTAAAAGGAAATATTCCCAATCTCTCTAAAGGAAGTATCGGAGCTTATCCACAAATACAGAATGCAGCTCCAGGCGATACTCGACAAACAAACCCAAGCCATGGGGATTTGGTTATAATGTCCGGCGCATATTCCAAAACAAGCTGATGCAGGTAAATCTTATGACCATAACAATAAAGACTGTAACAAAGTTACAACGCTATTTTGAAGATCAAGTAGACGCCATAAAATCCAGCGAGAATTATCAAAAACTTCTGGCAATGCCACCGTTAAAACGTTGGGCAACAGTGGCGGGATTATTCCTGTTATCTCAGCTGTTCGTATTCGGCGCTTTATATTTAATTTTCGGCAGCATCGTTGTTATCGGTTTTTTTGCCAGCATCTTGGCCGGATTAGCCACAGGACTTGGCGCCTTACCGGCACTATTTTTCAAAGACATCTCCAAAAACCTGTTCAACAGTATGCTCGGCGCCGCCGCAGGCGTTATGCTGGCGGCAACCGCATTCTCGCTGCTGGTTCCCGGCATGGCATACGGCAACCAGATCTGGCCCGGCAAGGGCATTTATGTCGTTTCACTGGGCATGTTGATCGGCGCTTTCTTCCTGCATTACGCCGACCGCCAGCTCCCGCATGTGCATTTTGATTCAATTTCCGATACTCAACTGAACTCGCTAAAAAAAATCTGGCTGTTCATCATTGCAATCACCATTCATAACTTTCCTGAAGGCATGTCCGTCGGCGTTAGCTTTGGCTCCGGGGAAATGAAAGACGGTGTGGTCCTGGCTATTGCGATAGCGCTGCAAAATATTCCCGAAGGCTTGGCCGTCGCCCTGCCCTTGGTCGGCCTTGGCTACAACAAGTGGCGGGCGGTAGGCATTGCCACGCTAACAGGCTTGGTGGAGCCTGTAGGCGGCCTGCTCGGCATTACCATGGTCACCATTTTCGAGCCTATCCTGCCGATAGCCATGGGCTTTGCCGCCGGCGCGATGCTGTTTGTAATCAGTGAAGAAATCATTCCCGAAACCCACTCCGATGGCCGTTCCCGCTATGCCACCTTTGCATTGATGGTCGGTTTCATCATTATGATGACCTTGGACAATATGCTGGGTTAAAAACCGACACCTATCACCGCCGTTGTATGTTACAGCGGCGTATGCGGGAAAAAATCGTTTTCTGGAAATTCAATGGATCATCTTCAAAGCTATTTACAACATTTTCTAACGTCACTCAGCGCCGCACCTATTTACGAAAATCTTCTGAGCTCTTTAAAAGATTTCACATCATTTCTGAACACCGGCAACTTTGCCGAAATATCAGCTACAGCCGCGACCGGTTTTGCGTTGATTGCAGCGGCAGAGATTGGCGATAAAAGCCAGTTGGTGTGCATGACGCTGGCATCCCGGCACAGAGCGGTGCCGGTATTATTGGGCGCTATCGCCGCCTTTGCGTTTTTGAATACGTTAGCGGTTATTTTCGGCATTGCGATTGCCAGTTGGCTACCGGAATATATCGTCGCAACCATCGTTGCTTTCCTGTTTGCCGCTTTCGGCATTCATTCGTTGCGCATAGAAATGGAAGATGAAAATGAGGACGTTAAAGAAAAAAGCGGTCACGGCATTTTCTTTAGCACATTTTTATTGATAACAGTGGCTGAATTCGGCGATAAAACCCAGCTCGCCGTTGTCGCTTTAAGCAGCACAGCCGCGCCTGTTGCGGTATGGTTTGGTTCGACGGCGGCATTGACCTTTACCTCCGCGTTGGGAGTTCTGGCCGGCCGTACGATATTGCAGAAAATGCCGTTAGTGCTGCTGCACAAAATCAGCGGCACCATTTTCCTGATGTTGTCGGTTTTCGCCGCTTACCGGGCTTACATCAGTTACACCGGATTATAGACAAATAAATAAGCCGGTTCGGGCAATGGCCTGAACCGGCTTATCCGACCGCCCATACCATGCTAAGCATGGGCATTATTCCAGCTTAGCCGGATACCTTCGGCATATTTCTCAACTTCTCGACAACCTTATCGCCAAACTCTTCGGTGCTGATCATCTTAACGCCTGTGCCCGGTTTGGACAGATCGGCGGTTGAGTAACCGTCGCCAAACACGCCTTGCATCGCATCCCAGACGTTTCTGGCTTCGGCAGCCATATCGAAACTGTTTTCCAGCATCATCGCCACTGATCCGATCATTGAGTAAGGATTGGCAATATTCTTGCCGGCGATGTCCGGCGCCGAACCGTGCGACGGTTCGTAATAGGCTTTTTCCGGACCGATACAGGCCGACGGCATCAAGCCCAACGATCCCAAAATGCCGCCGCCTTGGTCGCTCAAAATGTCGCCGAACATGTTTTCCATGACCATCACGTCGAACTGGGTCGGCTTCAGGCACAGGTTGGTCGCGGCCGAATCGACCAATTGGTGATGGACTTCAACGTCGGGATATTCCTTCGCCACTTCTTCCAGGATTTCGTTCCACAACACGCTGGATTTCAACACGTTGCTCTTATGGATATTGTGCAGCAGCTTGCGGCGTTTGCTGGCCAACTTGAACGCCTGGTGCATGATACGGCGGATTTGCTCTTCGTCGTATTCCAGGGTTTCTTTGACGTACCGCAAGCCTTGTTCGTTGACACCGGCCTCCTTGCTACCGAAATACAGGCCGCCGACCAGCTCCCGAACCATAATAATATCGATTCCTTCGCCGATGATCTCGGGTTTTAGCGGCGAAAAGTGGGCCAGCGCTTTAGGCAGGAAAACCGGGCGGAAATTTGCGTATGTGTTGTAACGGCGACGCATCGGCAGCAGTGCGCCGCGTTCGGGTTGTTTATCGACCGGAATGGTTTTGGATTGTTCATGGCTCAAACCAATCGGACCTTTAAGAATTGCATCGGCTTGATCGCAAATGTCGATAGTCGACTGCGGAAAAGCATCGCCGAATTCAAAATAAGCGCAAGCACCAAAAGCGGCAGGCATTAGCTCAAAAGTAACATCATTGCGTTCTTCGATAAGCTTCAGAACTTTGATGGCTTCCCTGGTAATTTCAGGACCGATACCGTCACCGGCTAACACTGCGATTTTATAATTCTTCATTATGTACCTTTGCTGTCTGCTTGAGGAGTAAGTGGTTAAAAAACGGCTATTTTACTTCATTTTTTTCAATAACGCCGGACCTCGCTGATTTTAGTTGGCTAACAGACCCTTCCAGAACTTCGTTGGCTGGTGATAGCGTGGAACTGCCCTCAAAATAATCCATTACCCGCCTTTATTTGAAGCATTAACGGTGCAATTTTTGCCGCGTTGTTAAAAAGCCCTTCTCGACGGAACAAAAAAGCTAGATAAACATGCAAAAAGCCGGGCGTTGAACCACGAAAACAATTAAAATTTCGCCATATTAAACAAGGATATTTCCCATCTTGATTATCCTGGCGACATCAGATAATTCGCCTTAGCCCCCCTAAGCAACAAAATGACAAGAGACAGTTCATGAAGACCAATATGACGGTAACCAATGAGGAGCATATCCTCACAGAGAATGACACCCTCGTTTCCAAGACCGATCTTAAGGGAATGATCACCTATATCAACGACGATTTTCTGAGGGTAAGCGGATTCTCCAGGCACGAGCTGGTCGGCTTTCCGCACAACATCGTGCGCCATCCTGATATGCCGCCGGAAGCGTTCGCCGATATGTGGCAATGCCTGCAACAGCAGCGGCCCTGGACCGGACTGGTCAAGAACCGTTGCAAAAACGGAAACTTCTACTGGGTGCTAGCCAATGCGACCCCCTACTATGAAGGCGACCGATTGGTCGGTTACATGTCGGTCCGCAGCAAGCCCAGCCGCGAACAAGTCATCGCAGCCGATAACGCCTACCGGCTGTTTAAAGAAAACAAAGCCGGCAATCTGAAAATCCGGGACGGCAAGATCGTTTCCTCATCCCTCGTGGAAAAACTGAACCCGTTCAAGAACGCAACCATCAAAAGCCGTCTAATCAACATGATTGCCCTGTTGAGCGCATTGATGGTTATCATCGGAGGCCTGGGCTTGCTCGGCATGGACAAGGCCAATGACGGCTTACGTACCGTGTATGAAGATCGCACCGTACCTATGAACCATATCTCCACAATCAAGGAGCTCATCTTGACCAACCAGCTGAGAGTTAACGCTGCCTTGATTGCGCCTGAACTGATCCCAAACAACACCGCTGAAGTGGAACGTAACATCGCGGAAATCAGTAAAATTTGGTTAGCTTATATGGCGACTTATTTAACGCCAGAGGAAAAAATGCTGGCCGACAAGTTTGCCGCTGACAGAAAACAGTTTGTGGAAGAAGGCATAAAGCCTGCATTGGCAGCGCTGAAAGCCCATGAACTCGAAATCGCCAATAAGCTTGTCGCAAACAAGATTAACCCGCTGTTTAAACCGGTCAGCGAAGACGTTAAGCAACTGATGCAATTACAGGTCGATGTCGCCAAACAGGAATTTGACCTGGCGCAATCCCGCTACATGAACATCCGCAATATTGCCGCCGGCTTGATCGCACTGGGTTTTCTGTTGGCCTTATGGCTAGGTTTGAGCCTGATTCGAGCTATCGTACAACCGCTTAACACCGCTATCGGCCAATTTGGCCATATCGCTCAAGGCCATTACAACAACACGATCGAAGTTGAACGCCAGGATGAAATCGGCAAGGTCCTGGAAGCGCTGAAATCGATGCAGATTAAACTCGGTTTCGATATAACCGAAAACAAACGCAGTGCCGACGAAAGTTTGCGTATCAAAGTCGGCCTGGATAGTTCGACATCCGCGATCACCATATCCGACACCGATAAGCGGCTGATCCATATGACCCCGGCGGCAAGAAATCTTCTTGCTTCCATCGGCGGCCCTGAATTTGATGTCGACAGTCTTTACGGCAACAGCCTCTCCGGTTTATTCAACGATCGGGACGCAGCCGCTAAATTCGATCGTGCCGCTCAAACCGGCGAAGACGTGGACCTGTTTTTCAAAAATCATCATCTACGCTTGGCGGCCCGCCCGATCGTCGACGAAAGCGGCACATCGCTGGGCCGCGTAACGCAGTGGCTGGACCGTACCGCAGAAGTCGAGGTCGAGCAGGAAGTAGCCACGCTTGTGCATGGCGCCGTCATGGGCGATTTTACCCGGCGCGTTGAAATGCAAGGCAAAACGGGCTTTTTCAAACAACTCGGCGAAGGACTTAACGGACTGCTGGAAGTGACCGAAAGCGGTATCAACGATGTGGTACGGGTACTGGGTGCGCTGTCCCACAACGACCTGACCCAAAATATCACTAACGACTATGCCGGCAGTTTCGCTCAGCTTAAGGATGACGCCAACACAACGGTGGAAAAACTCAAGGAAATCATCAGCCAGATCCAGGAAGCCACCCACGGCATTAACACCGGCGCAAAAGAAATCGCGTCAGGCAACAACGACTTATCGCATCGCACCGAGGAGCAGGCCGCCAGTTTGGAAGAAACCGCCGCCAGCATGGAAGAATTGACGTCCACGGTGGAACATAACGCCACCAATGCCAAACAGGCCAGCCAGCTGGCCGTTGCCGCCACCGACATAGCCGGCCAAGGCGTTGAAGTGGTCAACCAAGTGGTGCAAACGATGGATGATATTAACGACTCTTCGCGAAGGATTGGCGATATTATTTCAGTCATCGACGACATCGCTTTCCAAACCAACATTCTTGCCCTCAATGCCGCTGTCGAAGCCGCGCGCGCCGGTGAAGAAGGCCGCGGCTTCGCCGTCGTGGCTGTCGAAGTGCGCAACCTTGCACAGCGTGCGGCAACAGCCGCCGGCGAGATCAAACACCTGATCGACGACTCGGTCATGAAAGTCTCCAGCGGCAGCAGACTGGTTACCCAAGCCGGCCAAACCATGGAAGAAATCGTCAAGTCCATCCGCGGCGTAACGGTCATGATGTCTGAAATCAGCGCCGCCTCAACGGAGCAGACGGCCGGTATTCAGCAAGTCAACCAGGCCATCAACCAGATGGACGACGTGACCCAGCAAAACGCGGCCTTGGTCGAACAAGCCGCCGCCGCATCGGAATCGCTGGAAGAACAGGCGCAAAGCCTATCCAATACCGTAGCGCAATTTAAAGTAGAGGCTTACTCCCGTCATACCCATCAAGCCAAGTCTTTTCATACCGCACCGCCGCAAAAAACGGCAAGAGTAGAGACAATCAGGAAACCGGCTATAACTCATAGTCAACCAATCCCTCAGCTTGCCAGTGATGAGTGGGAAGAGTTTTAGCTCCACCTCTTCCGCCTAAATTCTCTTTGCCTTTATACGATGTGCTTCATGCCGTGAAGCACATCGATATTGCCAATCGCATACAGCCCGCATAACCCTCCGCTCCAATAAAAAATACCGGCAACGGCATCGATCCGATAGGTATCCGCACTTATTGATTGAAAAAGTTGAATTCTCTATTCTAAAACCATCAATACAAATCAACCCTTTTCTAAGTTAACGTATGTGAGAAACAGATGACCTGCCATGTTCAACTTCACTAAAAAAAATATCGACGCCCTGATCGAGACGGATAATGAAAATACCGGAATCAGCGAGAAATACGAGGCTGCAATAAAAACGATCGAGCGGCTTGAAAATGAGCTATCTCAAAAAACCTATGAACTGGATCAAAGCTGTAAAGCGCAGCAGATAATGAACGAAGGCGTAAAAAAATGCGTCGAATCGCTTTACACGGTACAAAGCCAGTTACAAGCCGTCGCCGCGCATTTAGACCGTTCAAACAAGCGGATTTTCGACTTAATGCGAAAAAACAAAGCGCTTAAATTGTCGGGCGATGAATGGTTCAAACGCTCGATCAAACTTGAATTTGAAGTTTTAATCGCTAAGGACGGGCTAAAAAAAATCGAAGCGGAACGCGATTTAGCAGTACAAAGGTGCGAGCGTCTGCAAGCCGAGTTAATGCTGAACAGCCGCGATGACAAACAGGACTGAAAGCTCAGCGCGCAAAAGCCCCTTGCTGAATAAAATATAAGGCCTGCATTATGACTGCTTCGCTCCGCATAATAAACGGATGCGAAACCTGCATTACGATAAAATCCTGCATACCCGCCACTTGCGTCCTGCTGACCGCTACCTTGCCGTCGTTAACGCCGGGGATTAACCGCGATAACAAAAGATTAACGGTTTTACTGCCGGCAATGACCCCAAGCTCAAAATCCACCGCGCCCAACCGATTCGGCACGCTATTGTCGCCGGTGTCCAACTGCAAGCCTGCCGGACCGTTTAACGCGTAAAACAGCTTCCAACTGCCGAGTTTATCGACCACTTCGCTGCCTTGATTCGGCGGCGCCAGCATCACCACTCGCCCCAATTTATCGATGCTGTGATTCGACAAATAATGACGCAGCAAAATGCCGCCCATCGAATGCGTCAAAAAATGGATTTTGTTAACGCCGTACACCTCGCATTGCTTCAATGCCTGAGCGATGTATTTTTGCGCCAGCATACCGATTTCAGCGCTTCGCGAAGGATAATCGACATTGACGATTCGATAGCCGTAAACGGCCAGCAGTTTGGCGGCTTTATTCATGCTGCGGCTGGTCCTTGCCAGACCGTGCAGCAGAATAATCGCTTCCGAATCTTTAGCTATCGGTTTCAGCATGGCCGTTAAATTTTCCATAACGCAGCAAAATAGCCGGCAGCAATAACAGGTTCAGCAACGTTGAAGACGCCAAGCCGCCGATGATGATCGCGGCCATCGGCCCCATGATTTCACGCCCCGGATTATCGCTATTGAACGCAATCGGGAACATCGCCAACGCGGTGACCAACGCGGTCATCAATATCGACGGCAAGCGTTCCTGCGCGCCGAGCACGGCGGTGTCCAGGTTCCAACTTTTACGTTCGACCTCGACCAAATAGCGGTAATGCGACAGCAGCATGATACTGTTGCGCACGGTAATGCCGAACAGCGTCACAAAGCCCACGACCGAACCGACCGACAGCGTCGCGCCGGTCAGCACCACCGCAGCAACCCCGCCGATCAGCGCAAACGGCAGGTTCGCCAGCGTCAGCAACATATGCCGTATGCTGCCGATTGCGATATAAACAAAAATCAGCACCCCGGCTCCGGCCAGCAAAGAATGCAGGATCAGCTCTTTCCGCGCCTGCGCCTGCTCAATCGCCGCGCCGGTGAACTCGGGATAAATATCCGCGGAGAACGAAATCTCTTTGAATACCCGCGCTTTCAGCTCCGCGATAAAATCGTCCAAATCGCGGTCCAGCACATTGCCGGTAACGGTTTGCCGCCGTTGCGAACCTTGATGCAGGATGTTGTAGCGGCTGGCCGAATGCCGGATTTCGGCGATTTGGTCCAGCGTAATCATCGTGCCGTCCTGCGTCCTGACCGGCAGCTTGGCTATCGATTCGGGCTGCTGTCTGAGCTCCGGCGTTACGGTTACCGCGACATTGTAGATTCTATTGCCCTGGATATTTTTGCCGACCACCCTGGTCTCGTAAGCGGCCTGCAAGGTATCGACAATCTGCGCGGGCAGCACGCCCCAAAAGCTGAGCTGATCCAAATCCAGCACAATTTGCAGCAACGGCGTACCGGGCGGCGAACGTAACTGAACATCGGCAGCGCCGTCTATGTCGCGCATAATCCGGGCGACTTCCTGGGCGAGGGCATCCAGACGGTTCAGGTCGTTGCCGTAAATATTAACCACGACCGGCGAGGTGTAGCCGGAAATGGTTTCATCGACTCTTTCGGTTAAAAACGTATTGGCTTCAAACAGAATGCCGGGAAAGCCGACCAGAATCGCCCTTAGCCTGTCCTTTATCTGCTGCTGCTCCGAGCCCGACATCGGCTCCAACCTGACTTCATACTCGCTGTAATGACTGCCGTAAGTATCCGCGCCCCGCTCTGCCCTGCCCGCCCATTGCGACACCGATTGTATGCCCGGAATCGCGACGAACTGCTCGGTCAGCTTGCTGCCTATCCGGATCGATTCCTGCAACGACGTGCCGGGAATACTGGTCGTGTGGACGATATAATGGCCTTCGCGCAGTTCGGGCAGGAATTTGCTGTCCAAACTGAAAAAAGCCAGCAGACCGGACACGCAAATAACAGCGCTGGCCGTCACGACCGGCCGGAAATGCCTGGAAACCCAGCTCAACAAAGCGTTATACAGCGGCTTGATGCGGCGAATCAGCGGCGGATCTTCGTCGGTCGCGACCGCATTACCGAGCAACATAAAGCACAGTGCCGGCGTCAACGTCAGCGCGACCAGCAACGAGGTTAGAATCGCCAGGATGTACGAATAACCGAGCGGCGAAAACAAGCGCCCGGCCACGCCGTTCAACGTCAGCAACGGCACGAACACCAGCGCGACGATAAAGCTCGCGTAAACCACCGAGCTGCGCACTTCCAGCGACGCACTATAAACCACCTCGGCGACCGGCAGCGGCTTGGCCAGCAAACGATTCTCGCGCAAACGGCGAAAAATGTTTTCGGTATCGATAATCGCATCGTCGACGACCTCGCCCAACGCGATAGCCAAACCGCCCAGCACCATGATGTTCAGGTTCACGCCGCTTTCCAACAGCACGATCACCGCGCCGATCAGCGACACCGGAATCGCCAGCGCCGAAATAAACGCGGTGCGGAAATTGAACAAAAACAGGTACAGGATGATCACGACGAACAAGCCGCCGATCAGCAAATGCCCGGACAAATTGCTCAGCGAGCGTTCGATATAATCGGCCGGCCGGAACAAGTGCGAGTAAAAATTAATCGCCTGCTTTTTAAAAATCGGCTCGAACTCTTGCAGCGTCTGCTCGACCTGCCGCGACACCGACAAGGTATTGGCCCCGTACTGGCCGATCACCATCATCACGATGCCGGGCTTGCCCATGATCTGCGCCGCGCCAATCGGCGGTTCCGGCGCATATTGAATGGTAGTCACTTCGCCCAGCGTCACATTGCGGCCCTGCTCGCGCTTGACCAGGATTTTGCCGAATTGCTCCGGCGTGACCGGCTGCCCTTTCATCTGCAACGTAAAGCGCTGGTTGCTGTTTTCGATAAAACCGCCGCCCTGGATATTGCCGGCCTTTGACGCGGCCTGGATAACATCTTCCAGCGTCAGGTTAAAACGATGCAATTGCAGCGGATCGGCCTGGATTTGCAACTGCTGGATGTCGCCGCCGAACACGTTCACGTCGGCAACGCCCGGCACCGCCTTCAAGCGCGGCACAATCGTCCAATCGACCAGGCTGCGCAACGCCATTAAATCGGTCTGGTCGTCCTTGTTTAAGCCTATCGTTAGAACTGTCGCCGAAGACGAGGATAGCGGGATTGCCACCGGCGTAATGCCGAGCGGCAGCACGCCGGCCAACGTCGTCAAACGCTCGCTGATCAACTGGCGGTTGCGGTAGACGTCGGTGTTTTCGTTAAAAATGGCGGTAACGATAGACAGTCCCTGAATCGATTCCGAGCGCACCGACTTCATGCCGATCAGGCCGCTGATCGAGGTTTCGATTTGCTGGGTTACCAACACCTCAACCTGTTCGGAAGAAAGGCCCGGCGATTCGGTCTGGATGATGACCTGCTTCGGAGAGAATTCGGGAAAAATGTCGAGGCCGGCCGTGGCGAAGCGGTAGCTGCCGTAAAGCAGGATCAAAACGGCAAGCGCGATGACGATGCCGTAGAAACGGATGGAGAAGCGGACTAGAGTGGGGAGCATGGGGTAGTGGGGTTGATTGCGAATAGCCGTAACTGCACAATTCGGCGGTGAACTTTAATGTGTTTGTCGCAACAATTTATTATGCGGCGTCATGTTCGGCTTGTGTTTCAAATAGCGAATATTGAATTGGCTTTTCTTTTTTCCGCTCTATAGAAACCGCACTGAAATTTGTAACCAAAGCTTCAATCACAGGATTCCTGTTCGTTTCCTTGCCGCCGACATGATAGAAATGTTCACGGGTAAGAACGGAATGCTTTGACCATAGGGTTTTAATGTATTCGTTTTCCCGGTAATCATTATGATGCCATGTCGATAAAATAAACTTTCCGCCAAAACCGGAAAGCCTATCGAATAGCTCTCGTTCGTGAGAATCATCCCAGCCATTGTAGTAGTCAACATGCCGACCAATATAAGGCGGATCGCAATAGATAATATCCGATGGCGATGCCTCGGAAATGGTTTGATTAAAATCCTGACACTTGAATATGAATTCCTTGGTCTTGATTATTTTACAAACCCAATCCACTTGATTAGTGATTTTAGTTATATAGGCTTGCGCGAAACGTTGCGGCTTTCTGCAGAAAGGAATGTTGAATCCGCCTTTTCGATTGAAGCGGATCATGCCGTTGAATCCTGCACGATTAACAAACAAAAAATCCAGCGGCGAATGCTCGGAGTTAAATCGCTCTCTTACAAAGTAATAGTGGTCTTCACCTTTCGATAAGAGCAATTCGCCTTCGCGTGTTAGATATTCCTTAACCACTTCCGGCGTTATTTCCCCTGACGCTATTCCTACATAAAAGTTAATCAAGTGCGGGTTCGCATCGCATAAAACGGCACGCTGAGGCGCAACATTAAAAGCTACCGCGCCAGTGCCCATAAAAGGCTCAATCCATGCGCCGGTAAAATCGCTAGGAATAATGCTTTTTATCCACGGCACGAGTTTGGTTTTTATGCCTTGCGACTTGATCGGCGGCACACCGGTTTTTACGATCATTCTTCGCCATTCCTCTTATTTATAACCAACGATAAATCTCCATTTTTATACGCCACGAAGTCTCGTAACGTAGAGATTATTTTTGCTTCACCGTTTTCGTTTAGGATGGTTATTTTTTTATAGTTTATCCAATACTCATCGAACCAATGTTCGCCAAGCTTTGAAAACATGCCCTGACCACTGATTATATCGGCAATATTGTTGATGCTTCCGATATTAGCCGTATTGCCGCTACCGCCTTTATCGCTTGCGATTTTCCATTTTTCCGCCACAAAAAACTGAAAATTTCTTGCTACTGAAGTAATTGAATGCAGCTCATCAATACTACACGCTTTTGTCTCATCAATGCTTGCGCCATCGGCCCTATCGTAGATGATGCCAAGACAAAAATGCCCCGAATAGGTACTGTAAGGAAACTGAATATTTTTGCTGCTGGAGCGATGTTCAAAATATTTGCCATGCGAACCCAGCGTAAATCCATTGCATAGATGCGGCTTTTTTGGATTCCGATAGGTTGTCTTAAAATCAACGGCGAATCTGACGGATTCATCGTCGGCTTTGACAAATGATATGTCGGGATAGTAATTCTGGTGATCGGCAAGAACCACCTTGTAGCCATTAGTTTGGGCAAACTGCAGAATTTTAGGGAATAGATGGATTTCAAGGATTTTCGATACAATTTTCGTATCGGAAGAAATTGTGTATACGTTCTTGAAAACGTCAATAAAGCCCTTGACTGTCCATTGGCCGTCCTCAGTACTAATGTGCTCTTTAAACTCGGCGACGAATTCCTCAAGTTTTTCTGCAAAGATTTCTTTTTCTGTCATGTAAATATGTTATTGCTAGTTCCCAAGCTCCAGCTTGGGAATTCAGTTACGGAAGCTCTAGCTTCCCATTTCACGAAGCAGGAGTTTCGCCTTCTTGGCTCCCAATCCGGAGATTGGGAGCCAACTCAGTGTGCGAGGAAAACAACGATATTTTAACGCGACTTGTACGCTGTTCTTATCCGATATTTCCAGTCTATCAAAGCGCGATTGATTCCATTGGAACTATTTCGGCAAGCAATGTCTCAGGCGCAATATTCTGCTCATGCGGCCAAGTTACCGCTCCAAACAAAATGCCGACCTGATTGAAATAATGCACGTTCCGAAGCTCGCGAAAAACGCCGTGGTCGAGATAAGGCTTCAAATCAAAGACCCCTTTGCGTCCATCTTCTATTTCGACATAGATGCAAAAGTCCGGCAACGGCTTTACAGTTTTTACATCCCAATACATAGCGACCTCACAGTGGAGCAATTTTGTGCGGATTGCATTTGCTAAGCATCGCCCAGTTTTTTGATTATTGACTTCGCCAAATTTTCATTGATTTCATTACGGCGAGGCACAGGCTGCGATTGCTTGGACTGGGGATTGGTGTACCAATCATGCCGCCCTCCATTACGGACAAGAACACAGCCCATCTGCTCAAGTAACTTAATCAAATCACGCCTTTTCACTCAAGCAACCAGTAACTCTTCGACTTTACGAATGTAAGGCACTTGATCGGATTCAATATCAATTAATAGGTCTTTCAAGTTTTCGATAAGCTCCTCTTTGCTTGTGCCTTGAGTCTGGTAGTCTGGGTATTCATTAAGGAAACCAATAAAAAATGTGTCATCTTGCCACGATGTGAATTTGACTGTTCTCATAATAAACTCTCTATAAAAGCAATAAGTCAAGTAAGAAACGCTGTGTCTGCCTTCGGTCATTTAATGGTAGCACGGCATATCTTATGCTCACTCCAAAACTTATCTACGCTACCTTATCGATCAGGTCTTGCTCCCAGCCGCGTAATGCCGCCACCGGGGAGTAATTAAATCAGCAAAGATTTAATCAGCCATGCTCGGCCTTCAGAATATCAAGAAATTCATGCATCGCATTTGTGAAGACCTTGGCTTGAACGACTTCTTTTCGCTGATGATGCAATTCCATGATTTGATCGAATCCCAAAACATCGTCGCGCTCGATGGCGCCCATGGACCAGCCTTCGAAGATTCGCTTGTCTATTGGCGTGATGTAGATAATTTTGCAATTGATGTGTCTTTTATCCTCCAGTATCTTCAGATACATACGGAGCACTGCTTGTTCAGGCCCTTCCAAAACCTGCATGAATACGCCGCCACCGTGGATAAGAACGCCGGTCAGGCCAAGAGCCGGATTATTCCGCCGCGATGACTCCAGGATTTTCTGTACCTGGTCTTTAGTTAATGCACTTGAAGCCTGACTGAGATAGAGGAGTCGAATCATGGGGGTTGCTCTGCTTTGGACCGGGGTGAAGGCATTGTAGCACTGATCCGATTTTGTCCGGCTATGAGCAAGAATCCTTCGACAGCGTTAAATCATTGGGGCAAATAATAGATAAGCTTTGGAGTGCAGGCTTCGCCTGCTTTGCAAGCACCAAAAGTAGGCGCTTTAGGCGGAGCTTGCACTCCGATCATGGTCTTTGGCCTGACGCCTTGCTTTTCTCTACCGCATTCGCGATATTTTTAATCTTTGATTGAATTTCCGGCGACAGTGAATTCAAGAAACTCTCGGGATCGGTTTGGGCTTTCATCAGGATGGCCTGCATCGCTGCCGAATCTCCGCCCGCTTGCTGCACCAACATAGGCATGATGTCGGCGGAGATATCATATAGCTCTTGCAAGTTAGCGGCGTTGCCCCCCACTATCTCCAGGGTTTTTTGCTCGGCCGCTCTTCCCGCATCGGTTTTGGCGGCATCGCAGTTTTGGTTTCTAAGGCAGTCTTGGGTTTTCTGCAATGCTGAATTTATTTCGTCGTCCGCATAAACAGCTTGAAAAGAGATTGCTACTGCCAGTAACAGTGTAGATAAATTGACCTTGAACATGGTTGCCTCTTGTTAAAATTCTAAAAACAATCGCTCGCAAGGCAGGCTGAGCCTGCACTCCAAAATCTACATGGTGTTTCATACGCCTTTGCTGCGATTTTCCATGCGCCTTAGCAACTCGGTCATCACCAATCGATACAGCTCGTCGCCCAGGTATTTATCTTCGACGCCGCTGTCGATATTCGGGTTGTCGTTGACCTCTATCACATAACCTTTGCCGTCTTTTTCCTTAACGTCGACGCCGTACAAACCGTTGCCTATCGGCTGGGTCGCTTTTAACGCGGCATCCAGCACGGCCTTGGGCACCTCGAACGTCGGCAGCGTCGCGAAACTGCCGGTATCGATCCGGCGGCTGCCGTGGCGGTAAATCTGCCAGTGGTTTTTAACCATGTAGTAGCGGCAAGCATACAAGGCTTTGTTATTAAATATTCCGATGCGCCAATCAAAATCGGTATAAAGAAATTCCTGCGCCAACAACAATGCGGATTTTTGAAACAGTTCTTCCACTTTAAGTTCCAGCTCTTTGCGATTATGAACCTTCACGATGCCGCGAGAAAAAGAACCGTCGGGGATTTTTACCACCACCGGGAAACCGGCTTCCGCTTCGACCCTGTCCAAATGCGCGGCATTGCCCTTGTGTAGCAGCCAGGTTTTGGGCGTCGGCACTTTGTGGGTGCGGAACAGGTCGGCAAGATAAACTTTATTCGTGCAACGCAGCATCGAGGTCGGATCGTCGATGACGACCAAGCCCTCGGCTTCGGCCTTTTTGGCGAAGCGGTAAGTATGGTGATCGATGTTGGTGGTTTCGCGTATGAACAAGCCGTCGAACTCCGGCAAACGCACATAATGATGCTGGGTTATCAGTTCGATTTCTATGCCCAGTTGCCTGCCGACCTTGATGAATTTCCTCAACGCGCCGCGGTTGCTTGGCGGCAGCTGTTCTTCCGGGTTGATCAATATCGCCAGATCGAAGCGGGCCGCTTTGCGGGTGCGGCCTTTGCGCCAAACTTTGGTGCTGAATTTATCCAGCGCGTCGGCAAACACGGTTTGCTGCGCATCATCCAGATGACGGTGCGATATGGGTTTTAAGCCGACAATTTCCCACTGCTTTGAGTAGCAGCGCAATGTCACTTCCAGGATCGGACAGGAAAAGCGTTCGAACAACAATCGGGTAAGTTCCTGGAAAGATTGATCGGGCGTGGTGCCGAAATAACTCATCACGTTTATTTCACTGTTCTTGTCGGCGCTTTTAACCGCGCGTTCCAGCGTTTGCGACAAGTCGTCAAGCTGCAGGCGGTATAGCGCTTTTTTGCCCAAATCGTTCAGCACTTTAACCGAGGGAATGACATGATGGCCCCTGGCTTCGGCCAGCAGCGAACAGTAATAGCCGTCGGAAAGATAACGGTAGCTGCTGCAAAGATTGATGATGCGGACGCGCTGCTGAGCGGGATCATGCTCGGTCGCCAGGTAAGTTTCAAAAGTAATAACTTGATCGCTCGGATAATAAGGGTTCCAGTCGGAGAGATCGTCAACAACCAGAAGAGTGCGCGCCATAAAAACCTCTGTCAGTTAGAGAAGCCTTAATTCTGTAACCAGGCAGTTGATTGCACAAGGGCTTTTTACCGAGATTGAAAAATATTTCATAATTGAATGACTGGCGCTATGCTAGTAACTGATGTTACACATTCAGTCGAATTTAGCCTTAAGGCGCCGCTAACGCGACAGTTTATTTGAATCGGGGTCTCGCCCCCGAAGGCGAGTTACTTTCTTTTGCTCCGCCAAAAGAAAGTAACCAAAGAAAAAGCGGCCCGACTGCCGCTTGCTTCCTGCGCTCCTCGCTTTTGCCGAGGGTCAGCAGAAGGGGCTCCTGCCCCTCTGCCGACGTGCGGCATCCCTGCCGCACCCCTTCGGGCCATTCTCGGCAAAAGCTCCGGTGCTCGGCGCGGCAAACGGGAAAAGTACACCCTGTGTGCATAACATCAGCTAGTAAAAGAAACTCTTAGGTAACCTTTATGTCTTATTGTCTTCCCGTTGCAGCTATCGATACCGCCGTTTTCTCCGCCAGTTACGCTATTGGTCGACAGCGCTGGCTTGCACAATTAGATAGGTTGTCTTGTCCCAAGCAACATTTGTCTTATCCCTGTAACGGCAATGGCGCCGAAGGCGAACAGCTGGCTACCGACACGGTCTGGATCGGCTCGCCCGATACGCCTAACGTGCTGGTCCTGATCGGCGGAACGCACGGCATTGAAGGCTTTGCCGGCAGCGCGATACAGCTCGACCAGTTGGATTTAATCGCCAAGGGCTCCGTCAGCGTTCCAACCGATACCGCAATACTGATGATCCACGCACTGACGCCGTGGGGTTATGCCTGGCGGCGGCGTTGCGATGCGGACGGAGTTGATCTTAACCGCAATAGCGTCGATTTTTCGAAGCCCTTGCCCGACAATGAAGACTATGACCGGCTTAAAGATGCGTTTTACTTGCCGGACGCCGCACAGCGAAAAATCGCTCTCGCCGAATTTGAGCGGCAACACGGCCGCGTGTTGCTGGAAAAAGCCGTCAGCGGCGGACAATACAGCGACCCGGCCGGGCCGTTTTACGGCGGAAAGACGCCCGCGCACGGCAGGCTGGTCTGCGAAGAGCTGATGCGCCAATACAACTTGCAGGAAAAGGATTTGGCCGTCATTGACCTGCACACAGGCTTGGGCTCTTACGGTTACGGCGAAATCATTTGCGACCACAAGCCGGACAGTGCCGGAGCGCGGACTGCCGGCCGCTGGTATGGCGACTCGGTAGCGCTGCCTTTATTAGGCACCTCCAGCTCGGTACCGAAAACAGGATTGTTGGATTATGCCTGGCACGCAATCATGAATGATCATAGTTGTTACGTCACGCTGGAATTCGGCACATTCAGCACCGATCAATTATTCGAAATACTGCTGCGCGACCACCAGCTTTGGGCCCAGCCCAATAACCAAGCGGATCGATTGGCGCACAGCAAAGTCATGCTGCATCATTTTTGTCCTAACGACCGGGCATGGCAGGAAATGGTATTGTTCCGAGCCCGCCAAGTCATCGCGCAAGGCCTGCAAGGGGTGTCGTCATGAGCATCGTCATCCGCCCTGCCCTGCTCACCGATCTTAACCAGTTGGTAAAACTTGAAGAAAGCTGTTTCGACACCGACCAGTTAAGCCGGCGCAGCTTCAAACACTGGATAAGCACCGAACACCGCGCCTTGCTGGTTGCCGACATCGAAGGCGCTATTGCTGGCTATATCCTGATTATTTATCATCCCGGCACCCGGCTGGCCAGGGTCTATTCTTTGGGCGTTGTGCCTCGGCACAGAGGCAAAGGCATCGCCAAACTGTTGATGACAGCAGGCGAACAAGCCGCCAGCGATGCCGGCAGGCTATACCTACGCCTTGAAGTCAGCGTCGATAATACCGCCGCGATCAAGCTTTACGAATGGCTGGGCTACCAAAAATTCGGCATCTACCGCGATTACTACGAAGATCATAAAGACGCGCTGCGTTACCAAAAACGTATCCGCCGCTATCATGGCGACTTCCAGCACCGTCCAATGCCCTGGCTAAGACAAACGACGCCGTTTACCTGCGGCCCGGCCTCGCTAATGATGGCGATGCACGGCTTAAACAAGGCTTACCAGCCCTCGGAGGAGGAAGAAATCAGCTTGTGGCGCGAAGCGACGACTATTTTTATGACCTCGGGGCACGGCGGCTGCCACCCTATCGGTTTAGCGCTGGCCGCAAAGCGGCGTCAATTTACGGTTGAGGTCTGGGTGAACCAAAGCGGTCCGCTATTTATCGACAGCGTCCGCAGCGAAGAAAAGAAACGCGTCATCGAATTGGTCGATACCAGTTTCAAACGCGAAGCGGAGCAGCAAGACATCAAAATACATTACACCAATATCAGCCTGGGCGACCTGATCAATGCGTTCAAAGTCGGCGCGATACCGTTGATTTTAATCAGCACCTTCCAGATGGATAGAAAGAAAGCCCCGCACTGGGTCGTCATGAGCGGCTTCGACGACGACTGCCTGTACATGCACGATCCGGACCCGGAAGAAATACGCCAAAGCGTGCTCGACTGCCAATTTATACCTATCGCGTTCGAGGATTTCGAGCGGATGTCCAGTTTCGGCAAAAGCCGGCTCAAAACGGCGGTGATTATTTGGCCAAAGTAAGACGATAATAGACGGCCTTTAATTTTTTTCAAAAATTATGCCATTGCATCTTGCGTTATTAAATCAATTCAACGATAATGGCCGTCCTTTAGCCAGTACGGCTAATGTTTAATGGTGATCGTGTCGGTCCTCCCGCAACGAAACGCTGTAAACCCCGCCAGGTCCGGAAGGGAGCAACGGTAGCAGCAGATTCGTGTGCCGGGATGTGGCTGGCATGGTCGCCACCCAAAACATACTTACCTTTTTGAGCCTGCCATGAGTTACCAGGTTCTCGCCAGAAAATGGCGTCCCCATAATTTCACAGAAGTTGTCGGACAAGAGCATGTCGTCAAATCGTTAATGAACGCTTTGCAGCATGACCGGCTTCATCACGCTTATCTATTTACCGGAACGCGCGGCGTCGGCAAAACCACGATAGCCCGGATTCTAGCCAAAGCGATTAATTGCGAAAATCTACAGGATTTTAATCCGTGCGGCGAATGCAACGTATGCCGGGACCTGGACGAAGGCCGTTTTCTGGACCTGATAGAAGTCGATGCGGCATCGCGGACCAAAGTCGAAGATACCCGCGACCTGCTCGACAACGCGCAATACGCGCCCAATCAAGGCCGTTATAAAGTTTACCTGATCGACGAAGTCCACATGCTGTCGGGGCACAGTTTCAATGCCCTGCTGAAAACGCTGGAAGAACCGCCTCCGCATGTAAAATTCCTGCTGGCGACGACCGATCCGCATAAAATCCCGATTACCGTGCTGTCGCGCTGCCTGCAATTCAACCTGAAGCGTTTGCTGCCCGGCCAGATTTTTGCGCAAATGGAATTCATTCTCCAACAGGAAAACATCGAAGCCGAAGCGGCCGCATTAAAATTATTGTCGCGCGCGGCCGACGGCAGCATGCGCGACGGCTTAAGCCTGCTCGATCAAGCCATTGTTTACGGCAACGGCAAAATCGGCGCCGAAAGCGTTCAAGCGATGCTCGGCACCGTCGCACAACAACCGGTTGAGGATTTGTTAACGGCCCTGGCCGAAGGCAATGCGCCGGCGATACTCGGCAAAATCGACGAATTAGCCAATTTAACCCCGGACTTTAGCGATGTATTGAAGCAAATCCTGCAAGTCCTGCATCGCATCGCATTGCTGCAACAAATACCGGGCGCTATCGATCACGACTTTGATGCCGAAATGCTCGCGGCTTTGGCCGCCAAGCTCACGCCTGAAGACGTCCAGCTTTACTACCAAATCGGCTTGGTTGGACAACGCGATCTCGATCTGGCGCCCGATCCGCGCAGCGGTTTTGAAATGGTCATGCTGCGAATGCTGACTTTCAGGCCGACCGGCATCGAAGCAGCGCTTATCAAACCGGCTCCGGCAGCCCAACTGCCTGCCGGCAAAGCCCAACCGCCGCTTACTGTCAATCAAGCGCCGCCTGCAAGCACGCCCGCGCCAACCATCGAGCATAACAGCCCTGCCGCTGAAAAAAGCAGTCCATCGGCCTCCGCCCAGCAGCACGGCAATACTTGGTCGGAAATGATCGAAGCAATGAACCTGCCCCCGGCAACCAGGGAGCTAGCTCACAATTGCGTACTGGAAAGCATCGACGATAATGTCTGCACCTTAATTTTGGATCCGGGTCATTTACGCATCCAGCGCCGGGAAGAAAACCTGCAAAAAGCGTTGCAGGCTTATCGCAAATCATCATCTTTAAAACTGGTCATTACTACCGGAAAAGCCACGACTGCGACCCCCGCCGAGCAACTGACTAAAGCGCGCGAAGACCGGCAACAAGCGGCGGTTGACGCAATTAATGCAGACGAAAACGTCCAGGCCTTAAAAGAACACTTGGGGGCCAGAGTCATGCCCGGCACCATAGAACCCATCTAACATAAATGGAGAGAAGCAAATGAAAAACGCACTCGGCAACATCATGCAACAAGCGCAAAAAATGCAGGAAGACCTGAAAAAAGCGCAGGAAGAACTGAACTCGATGCAGGTCATGGGCGAAGCCGGCGGCGGCTTGGTGACCATCCTGATGACCGGCAAACGCGAAGCCAGAAAAGTAACCATCGATCCGTCGCTGCTCGGCGACGACAAGGATATGCTGGAAGACTTGGTCGCGGCAGCCATTAACGATGCGGTCAATAAAGTCGCGAAGATGAAAAAAGAGAAAATGGCGGACGTGACCGCGGGACTGCCGTTGCCTCCCGGATTCCAAATGCCTTTCTAACATGCACAGAAAAGGCCTACTGGGGCAGTTGATCCAGAATCTATGCTGTTTACCCGGCGTCGGCCCGAAAACGGCGCAACGGATGGCGTTCCACCTGCTCCAGCGCGACCGCCAAGGCGCAAAAACGCTCGCGCAAACGCTGCTGCAAGCGATTGATGAAATCGGCTATTGCAAACAATGCCGCACATTGACCGAAGGCGAACTTTGTGAAGTCTGCGCGGACAAGTCAAGAGACGAATCCGTTATCTGCATCGTGGAAAGCCCCGCCGACGCTTGGATTATCGATCAGGCGACCGGATTCAGAGGCCGCTATTTCGTGCTGCACGGCCGGCTGTCGCCGCTGGACGGCATAGGCCCCGACGAACTTGGCCTAGACCGGCTTGAACAACAGTTGGCGTCGGGCCATGTCAAGGAACTGATCCTTGCGACCAACTCCACGGTCGAAGGCGAAGCAACCGCCTACTTCATCGGCGAACTGGCCAGAAAACACCAAGTATCGGCCAGCCGAATCGCCCACGGCGTGCCGATGGGCGGAGAACTGGAGTTTACCGACAGCAATACATTGTCGCATGCGTTTAATGGGCGCGTGGGAATGTAAAACGTTTTTTGCGATTTTGCACGGCAAGTAGTTTGTGCTGAGGAACGAAGCCCAACACTTTGCGACACCAATACGTTGGGCTATTTTCGTTAGAATTATTTCACCCCACCCAACCTGACATTCAAGCTTTCCGTCACGAATGTTAGCCACCTTACAGAAGGCATTTTGTACATCAATGGATTTAAAATAAAAAATAGAAGAAAAATGTATGTTTTTAACTCATTATTATCAATAACTTACAAAGTTAAAAAAATAATTTCTCACTATAGAAAATCACCAATGAACTTGTTTTATAAGGCATTGATTTTTAATGGCATATAAGGAGCAAAAAATTTTTATTAGGGAGCTTTAAGATCTATAATAGGACTTCTATTCTTAGTTCACCGGAGCCATTTACGATGCAAAGCCCCTCACCATCCCTACAAGGTAGTTCAGTACGCCATAACATGCCTTCTGATGTGCAAGTTGTTAGCGTTACCAGCCCCACCTTGGCAAGACTCATTGAGGAAGTGAAAAATGACAATCAATCAACCCTCTATGCATACGACCGAGTGCATAATCGTCACAACCGCTAATCAATGAACCTTGATGGTAGAAATTGATACGATCCTGATCAAGGTAGCCAGTCAATGTAACATTAATTGCAGCTATTGCTATGTCTACAACATGGGAGATGACAGTTGGGCGGACATGCCTAACTTCATTTCTCAAGAAACAATCGAATCCATAACAAAAGAGTTAGCCGATCTTAAATCTGCGCAACAACATCCCTTTGCGATTGTTCTTCATGGCGGAGAACCATTACTGCTTGGCTCCCGTCGATTAGAGTTTCTACTTCATTCGATTAGAACAGCAATACCTGATAGCTATTGCATCAGTATACAAACCAACGGAATGCTCATATCGGGCAAGATCCTTAATCTTTGCTCAAAATATAAAACTTCAATATCAGTAAGCCTGGATGGGCCTGAATCTATCCATAATGCTAACCGCGTAGGACGTAAAGGCGAAAGAACATATAGTCGTGTAATTGAAGGCATTAATAAGCTCAAGTCCCACCCTGATGCTTCATTTTTATTTGCTGGATTGTTGGCTGTCATTGACCCTACTTCAAGTCCACATACAATCTACAATTTCTTCAAGGACCTTGGCGCTCCCAACGTAGACTTCCTTTATAGAGACGGTAATCATGATAAATTGCCTTTTGGAAAAGCTTCGTTTCAATCTACCGAATATGGAACTTGGTTAGCAGAGCTGTTGGATGTTTATCTAGCCGATCAGAACCCGATAAAAATTAGGATTCTCGATGACATCGTTCGTCTTGCCCTTGGTGGAATTGGTATAAAAGAAGGAGTTGGCGTCACGGATTTCGGGATCGCGGTCATTGATACCGATGGTAGCGTAACCAAAAACGACACCTTAAAAAGTTCGTACAAAGGTGCCGACCGCTTTCTAGCGCCTTGGAATATTCATACTCATCGCTTGATCGATATATTTTCTTCCCGCGAATTCGCAGATTCTCACAAATTGCAAAGGCCAACTTCTTTAATTTGTCAGACATGTCCTGAACTGCAAATCTGCGGTGGAGGCATGCCATTGCACAGATGGAAGTCAGGCTCTCAATATGATAATCCTTCAGTATATTGTAACGATCAGTTGCTCATTATTAATAAAGTAAAGTCGATACTCTGCGGGATACAGCAATGCACATAGCCGATAAGCAACTTTTGACACTAACGAACATCGAAGTATTTACGCAGCCTTTTCCTTATTTCGTAAGCCCGCAAGCGTTATCCCCCGAATTAAGCTTTGATCTATTAACATGGCTTGAAAGCGAAGCGCCTTGGAAACTCGTTGAAACCGACTTTTATGAACAGTACGAATTCAGTTTTTTCGATGTTCAGCTACCGGCTTGTTTGAAGTTTTTAAATACCCCTGAGTATCTTGCCAAAATCAAAAGCCGCGTCGAAAATTTATTCTCCGTCAAGCTCAATGATCGCATTGATTTTACTGCGCATAAATTAATACCCGGCCAACGTATACGCATACATAATGATTACATTCCGGGCTGTGAGACTCACAGATTATTAATTCAATTAAATAAAGGGTGGGATGATGAAAATGGCGGCATGCTCATGTTTTTTAACAGTCAAAATCCCAGTGATATACACAAGATATTTCGCCCTTCACATAACAGCTCAGTCGGCTTCGCTATTTCCGCTAATTCACACCATGCGGTTTCTACAATACATAAAGGCGAACGCTATACAATCATCTTTTCTTTTTATCAATTAGATGAATAAGCTCCATAATTTAATACTTTCGACTATACAAAACCCAGCCTCACCAACATGGTTTCCGGAATTAACCGAAGATTTGACGAATTATGGCTGGCAGCAGCTTTATAGAGAATATGGATTGCAGACAGATAACTATTCAGCGGATGCCATATTGAACAATGGCGTAGATAATAAGCCAAATAAAACTATCATTGCTTTAGAACCTTCAACAAAGGCACTTTACCCAATTAGTGTTTATCCAGTGCCGGAGAAAATAGCGTCAATGTACGCCGATTCAGGCGCAAAGCCATATTCAATAGAAATCTTGCATAATTCAACGGTTTTACAGTGTCTGCAGGAGGCTTTAGACGTTCTAGCCGAAATACCAAGTGTCTATGAAACAGTATCCAGACTCGTAAACAGTTTGCATATCCTACAACCAGAAGATGACGAATTCGATATTAGTTTTAGTTTGCCGGATATACCCTTTTCAATATTTATTTCAGTACCCAGCAAACGGATGGAAAACGATACATTGCGTGTTGCCGAAGCCATTCTGCATGAAGCAATGCACCTGCAATTAACATTGATTGAGCAGTGCGTACCTTTGATTATTGAAACTGAAGAAAGATACTTTTCGCCTTGGAAAAATGAATATAGGCATCCAAGAGGGGTTTTACATGCAATTTATGTGTTTTGTGTAATTAAGCAGTTTTTTGGTTCTCTGTTAGCGAAGAATCAATCAAGAGCATCCATTCATTATTTGGAGAATAGATGCAATATAATTGCAAAGCAACTTGATGAAATTAATAGCTTTATCGAATGCCCTTATTTTACTAATTCCGGCAAAAGTTTTGTGAGGACAATTATTGCCCTATAAACCATGCAGTTCTATGATCTCGAAATTTCCTCTATTGCTTTAAGAGCCTCCTCCTTTAATTCATCCCATGTGTCTTCATTATTTTTCAATTTTTCAAGTGCTTGTATAGCGCTTTTATCTCCAATTCGTCCTAGTGCGATGACTGCATTTATGCGAGTCTCTGGTTTTTGATCTTCCAACAACTTAATTAAATCTCTCACCGAACTTACTGCTTTTTTGCGGTAATAAGATAATGCGAGCGCTATAGCTCCTTTTACATCTGATGCGTTAATATTGGCTTCTTTTGAAAACTCTTTGTTATCTAAGTCATCATTTAAAACTAATATTAATTTTTCGATAATTAATTCTTTCTCTTCTTCAGGTATTTTAGTGATATTTATTTCACCAATTTCACTGGTCTCCCCAATCTCTCCGAGTGCGCCAATGACAGCAAGTATATCGCGATCATTCATGTTGTCTAATAATGTGAGAAGATAAGTCGATGTTTTGCCGTCGTCCCTTAATTTCCCTAATCCACTAAGCAAAATTGGTCTAAATGTTTTATCTGGATTTTTGTTTTTCAAAATATCTAAGAATGCCTTATTTATTTCACTTGATTCGGGTTTAAACCAAGGGAGAATCTCCGCAACTTTATCCCTTACATCTGAGTCATCGCTTTCTAAAAGCTCAATAAATTTGGACACTACTTGGTCTTTGGCATTTCCATCTTTATCAATTATATTAATTACACGCTTAAGAGCATCAGCTTTTAGTTCCAGCAACGGAATCTCATTATCTGTTTTTGATTTTAATTCCTCATTAAATGACTTCTGCTCATTTTTTATATCTAAAGTTTTCTGATTAAGTTCTGCAATTTCTTTTTCTTTATTTTCAATCTCTTCTTTAATCTTTGATTGAAACTGTTTTTGTTTATTTTCTAGTTCTTCACCTGTATTCTTTAATTTCTCAAATGTTTCTCTGGTATTTTTTATTTCAGTGCTAGCCTTAACTGTTTCTCCAATTAATTCTTTTCTCTGATCATCTAAACTCTTTGAACTATCCTTTAAACGATCAACATGCGGTTCTATCTTTTCATTTACCTTTTCTTTTACTGTATTCTCAATCGTTCTGCTAATAAATGCCCAAAAAGCGCCTACTAAAATTATGAATATTGGGATAATGCCTAAAAATAGTTTCCATGTTATCCAGCTTGAAATCTCTTTTTCCACATCAAACGAAAGCTTAGTAATCAGCATTTGATAATCGCTATCTGATATTCCATGACTTCCTGGTTGAGAAGATGGAGAATTCTTTATAACTATTTCATCGACATGAATATTATTTGAGCTTGTTTTTTCTACACGAGTTACGGACTCCTTTTTCTCTTGCAATGGAGTATCACTTTCCTGAGCGAAATTAGTTGCGCTGAACAGAATTCCTCCAAATAACAAGTAGAATTTAAACAATATTATCAATCGATAGTTCATATACATTTACATTTCCTTGAAAACTTTTACGAAAATTTATTAAAGCAATTAATCTTACATTTCTTCCGCAAGCATCACTAAAGCGATGCTGCCAGCCACTGGCAACTCAGCATAGATGGAGAATAATATCAGAAAAAAATTTCTTTAATTTTATTGAATGCCTGCTTCCGGCCGAACTTTGCCCTCCATGAAATAGCGATTTCGCCCATTCGCTGCCAGCCATACCCTAGCTGCATATCTCTCCGCAAGATAACCATCTCCAACACAACCCCTTCCCCTAACTAACCAACAAGGGTATATTCTAAAACCAAGCGTTCCGGCCATTCCGGCCGCCCATATAAAAAGGAGAAACGATGACTGACTGTTTATTTTGCAAAATGGTTGCCGGCGACATTAAGCCGGATACAGTGTTTGAAGACGACGACGTGCTGGCGTTCAGGGACATTAGCCCCCAAGCGCCGGTGCATATTCTGGTTATCCCGAAACGCCATATCGCTACGCTGAACGACCTGGACGACGCCGCGCTGGGCGGCAAGCTGCTGCAAACCGCGGCCGAACTGGCTAAACAGGAAGGCATCGCCGAAGCCGGTTACAGGACCCTGTTCAACTGCAATCACAACGGCGGCCAAGCGGTCTACCATTTGCACCTGCACCTGCTGGGCGGCCGGCAAATGACTTGGCCGCCGGGCTAAGTCCGATGAATTTCAAAAGCCAACTGCTAGGCTTGATTGCGCTTTGCTGCCCGCTCGCGGCATTCGCGCTGGATGAAAATCCGAACATCCAAATCACCCCGTTACTAAAGACGACCGCCAGTTGGGACGGCAAACCGATCATCTATCCCAAAGGCCCAGGCGAAGTTACGGCGCTGATCGTCGAGATTGCGCCGGAAGCCGAAACCGGCTGGCACGAACACCCGGTGCCTGTATTCGGCTACATCATGGAAGGCGAGCTGGAACTAAAACGCGCCACCGGCGAAGTTAAAATCCTTCACCCAGGCGACGTTCTACCCGAGTCGGTCAATGTTCTCCACAACGGCCGCAACATTGGCGAAGACCCGGTCAAGATTTTGGTGTTTTATATGGGCGAAGTCGGCAACAAGCTCAGCATTGCGCATCCTGAATTTACGCCTCCGCCGTTGCCTGAAGCGGAAAATTAATCCCATAAAAAAGCCCGGCCAGTTTCCACTGCCGGGCTTTTTCGCTGTCAACAACGATACGTTATTTCTTCATTTCCTTTTTGAACATCTGATCCAAGTTATGGTTGGTTTCGATGCGGAATTGCTTAGAAGCGTCAATCGGTTGCGGCTTGGGCTGTACTACCGGGAGCGCAACAACCGGCTTCGGCGCGGGAGCCTGCACAACAGGCGCATCTTCTTCGTAATCGCTATCCAAACGGAAAACCGGCCCATACGAGGTGTCCACGTCAAAATCCTCCCAAATATAAGGAGGATAAGCGATAGGCTGAGTCGGCAACGGTATCGTCACCAAATCGGCCACCCCTACGCCGATGCGTCCGCCCATATGGATCAAGCCCTTGAACAGCCCGCCCACTGCGCCGTATATGATATTGCTTTTGTTGGTCGTGTTGATGATGTTTTTAGGAATTTCCAGCGGGGCCGTGGTCAGGTTCGCAAACGCATTCAGCGCCTTAAAACCAACCTTGCTGCCGTAAGTATGATGCCGCGCAGCATACGGCGGCCGCATGATAGGCGCAATAGTCGTATTGCCGTAACCCTGTTGCTGCATGTCGGCCTGGGTTACAGGCGCATATGCCGCACACAGGCCGCTGAATAAAAGGAAAACGAAAAAACGACTGTGCTTGCGCATATCAAATCCTGTTAATAAGTTCAAAAGATTGAAACCAGTATAGCAGAGCTGCAATTATTTACCGATCCGCGCCTTGGCAAACGCGCTAGCCATTGAGCCTTGCACCGGAGCCTGCTGCTGCAGCTTGGGCTTATGCGCGGCCGGCTTTTGGCTGTTGCGTTCGGGCCGGGCATCGCCCAACTCAGGATTGCTTTTCATCGACAGCGAAATGCGTTTGCGCTCGACATCGACCTCCAGTACCGTCACTTTGACCATCTCGCCGGTTTTAACCGCATCCCGCGGGTCTTTGACAAAATTATCCGACAAATGGGAAATATGCACCAAGCCGTCCTGGTGCACGCCGATGTCGACAAACGCGCCGAAATTGGCGACGTTGGTCACGACGCCGTCCAGCTTCATGCCGACTTCAAGGTCGGTGATTTTCTCGATGCCTGCTTTGAATTCGACGCTCTTGAACTCCGGCCGAGGGTCGCGGCCCGGCTTTTCCAGCTCCTGCAAAATGTCGGTCACGGTCGGCAAACCGAAATGCTCGTCGGTGTAATTGGCCGGATTCAGGCTACGCAGGAACTGACTTTGGCCGATCAGGTCGCGGATCGACTTGCCGGTGCTGCCGATAATCGCCTCGACGACCGGATACGCTTCCGGATGCACCGCCGACGCATCCAACGGATTGTCGCCGTTCATAATGCGCAGGAATCCTGCCGCCTGCTCGTAAGCCTTGTCGCCCAGGCGCGGCACTTTTTTCAATTGCTTGCGGTTGACGAACGGGCCGTTTTCATTGCGGAACGCGACGATGTTTTCGCTGATGCTGGCGGACAGGCCGGATACTTGTTTAAGCAGAGATGCCGATGCGGTATTCACGTCGACGCCGACCGCGTTCACGCAGTCTTCAACCACGGTATCGAGCCCTTTGGCTAACTGAACTTGGTTCACGTCGTGCTGGTATTGGCCGACGCCGATCGATTTCGGATCGATCTTGACCAGCTCGGCCAGCGGGTCCTGCAAGCGCCGCGCAATCGAAACCGCGCCGCGCAACGATACGTCCAGCCCGGGAAATTCCTTGGCCGCCAGTTCCGATGCGGAATAAACCGACGCGCCGGCTTCCGACACCGTGATTTTGGTGATTTTAAGCTCGGCATGCCGCTTCATCAGGTCGGCGACCAGTTGGTCGGTTTCGCGGGAAGCGGTGCCGTTGCCGATGCTGACCAGCTCGACATTGTGCGCCTGGATCAGTTTCGCCAACTTGGCAATCGAACCGTCCCAATCGTTCTTCGGTGCGTGCGGATAAATCGTGTCGGTCGCCAACACTTTGCCGGTCGGATCGACGACGGCGACTTTAACGCCGGTGCGTATGCCGGGGTCCAAGCCCATCGTCGCTTTCGGGCCGGCCGGCGCGGCCAGCAGCAGGTCTTTCAGATTGCCGGAGAAAACGCGGATCGCTTCCAGTTCGGCGGCTTCGCGCAGCCTGAGTTTCAAATCCAGGTCGATGCGCGTATACAGCTTGATTTTCCAGGCGAAACGCGCGGTTTCGGCCAACCAGGCGTCGGCCGGTTTCGACGTGTCGGTCACTTTCAAATGACGGGCGACGAACTGCGCGCAAAGATCGTGTTCGTCTTTTTCCTCGGCACCGGGTTTAAGCGTCAGGTTCAACAGGTCTTCGTTGCGCCCTCGGAACAGCGCCAAAGCCCGGTGCGAGGGGATTTTGTTGATCGCTTCTTCGTAATCGAAATAATCCTTGAATTTAGCTGCCTCCTGCTCCTTGCCGCTGACAACGGTCGCATGCACAATGCCTTTTTGCCAGATGCGTTCGCGCAGCTCGGCCAACAGTTCGGCGTCTTCGGAAATGCGCTCCATAATGATCTGCCGTGCGCCGTCCAAAGCCGCGGCAACATCCGCAACGCCTTTGTCCGCATCGATATAAGCTGCGGCAACTTGCTCCGGAACCAAGCTGCGGTCGTCCAACAGCGCATCGGCTAGCGGCTCAAGCCCGGCCTCGCGGGCGATTTGCGCCTTCGTGCGGCGCTTGGGCTTATACGGCAGGTATAAATCTTCGAGCAGCGTCTTGGTATCGGCGCCGTTAATCGCTTGTTCCAGCTCCGGCGTCAGCTTGCCTTGCGAAGCGATACTGTCCAGGATGACCTGGCGGCGCGCGTTCAGTTCGCGCAAATACGCCAAGCGCTCTTCCAGCAATCTTAATTGCGTGTCGTCCAGGCCGCCGGTGACTTCTTTCCGGTAGCGGGAAATAAACGGGACGGTAGCGCCCTCGTCCAGCAAATCGACAGCAGCGCTGACTTGTTTGGGGTTTACGGCTAATTCTTCGGCAATACGTTGGATTACATCCATTTTTCAATTCTTGGGCAGTTAAAAAATGGGCGTATTTTAGCAGCTAGGCGGGAATATGGAGAAAAGTCTTTCCGAACAACTTGAGAAAACTTGCGGCGGTTAAACCGGTCCATCAAGTTTCATTTGGGCAATCCGGATCGCGATTGCCACTCGAACCCTGGCGTGAGGAAAAAAGCAAAGTGGGCAGACCTTCCAGGTTTTTACTGGAGCCGCTCCCGGCCGCTCCAGCACTTCCGCCATCCATGGCAGTCGAAAAACCTGGAAGGTCTAATCCAGCGTAGAAAACGCCCTATTCGCTAACAAGCCCAGCAGATTTTGCCTAGCATCCTAATGGGCCGGATTACGCTACTCTTTTTCAGCGTCCTCATCAGGATGCTTCGGCACATAAATCCGATACAAGTCATAAGGCATTGCCACCGTATCGAATACGGCCGATAACGGCAAGTCTAAAACCAGCATCGTCGTCACCATCCCTTTAGCCCAGACTGGGTCCGAACTTTTGCCGCTGAATATCACGTCCGCATCTTTTACGTCCCGCCGAATACCGGGATAAACCTGCCACTTCTCATCAGGAGTTTCAGTTCTGGCGCGTATGCTTGAACAACCCAGCATGACCAAGCTGATAAAAATAACCGTTATCCATCGTCCAATCGCAGACTTCATAGATTTTTCCCGGCAAACCAACGGAGACTTCCGATATTGACCGTGCCCGGCGGCACAGTCAATATCGGAAGATACGTATCACGGCGCTCACCGGCCGGAGTGGCCAATTTTTAGCCGTTTTAACAAAAACGCCTGTTGAGATAAGTAGTTATACCTACAAGCCATAGGTCAACCACAAGTTTATCCACAGATTTTGTGGATAAACTGCATCACATTAAAGCAGAACAGTAACTTATGTTGACAACGTGGAGCACAAACAATGGCTTAGCGTGGGGTAATCTGTTTAATTTAACCTTGCGCGGCAAGATTGACGCCCGCTGTACTACATTTGCGGTAACTCTGTACCTGGAGGAAAAAATGAGCATTTCCATCCGCATCGACGATGCGCTCTACGAAACCGCCAAGGCGCGAGCCAAAGCCGAGTGCCGCAACAAGCATCCTACTGAGCCCAAATAGGCCGTGCCGCACTGGACAATCCGGACTTGCCCATCGAGTTCGTGCACGATACTTTAATAGCCATGGAAGATGAATCGGAACCTTTCGAATTGCCTAAAGCCATCAACCGTCTATTGGAGCGGATGACGCATTTAGCGATTAATCCGTTGATTGAAGATTTAACGATACAATTTAGATATCAACACCGCGTCAAATTATCCGATGCGATAATCGCCGCCACGGCCACAGCATTAAACTATTAATGCTGGACAAAAAACTTGCAGTGAAATTGTAAGGTCAGTTTATATAGATTGGGCAAACAGTCTTATCGTTTGCCCAATAGTGGTCACGCGATAATGTTGGCAAAAAAGCGTTGCCCAACCTCCCCGGCTATCCCTGATCGCAGCCCGGCTTATCGGCACTGATTTGCAGGGCATCGAATGCCTGTTCCAACACCTCCATAAAGCCTTGACGTCTCCCGTTCCAAGCAATGGCCGGGGCGATAAAGACATCGACGAAAAAAGGTACCAGCACAAACTCGCCCTTGGGTAAACACTTGCCCAGACCGCTAAAAAATACCGGGGTAATGGGAACGTCCGGACGCTTGCTTAACAGGTGAGCGACGCCGCTTTTGAATTTGCCGCGCCGTTCCGGTTGGCCGCGGGTGCCTTCCGGAAACAGGATCAGAATTTTTCCCTGATCCAGCGCGGTTAACAGCGGCGCCAGCGTATCGCCGTCCCGAGCCGAGGGCCGGCGGTCTATCGGTATGATACCGACGATGTTTAATGCAAACGCTTTCAACCAGCGATTGCGGCAGAAATAGTCCGCCGCAGCGACCGGATGCACCTGGGGGATCAGCGCTTGCGGAAATAGAGACATCAACACCAAAGTGTCCAGGTGGCTATTGTGATTGGCAACCACGATGGCCGGCCCGGAGTTTGGCAAATGTTCCCGGCCGCGCACGTTCAGGCCAATCAGGAACAATACCAAAGGTTTGACCAGCAGCAGATAAAATAGGCGGCGCAGCATTTGAACCTTCAATAATGCAGGAAATAGACGTAGTGGAAAAACAGCGGAGCGGTGTAGGTCAGGCTATCCAGACGATCGAGGATACCGCCATGGCCGGGCAGTAGGCTACCGCTGTTCTTAACGCCGAGGTCACGTTTCAAGGCCGAAATTGTTACGTCGCCGACGAAGCCGGCCACCCCGATCAATAGGCCGGCGCCCAAGGCTTCGATGCGAGTCAGCGGCGTCAGCCACGGCGCCAGCAGCACCGCCAGGACCGCCGTGCTCAATACCCCGCCCCAAAAACCGGCGAAGGTTTTGTTGGGGCTGACTTTCGGCACGATTTTGCGCTTACCCAGGCTTTTGCCCCACAGGTATTGGGCGACATCGTTGATCTCGGTTAAAAAGATCAGGTAAATCAATATACCCATCGAACCGCCGCCCGGATTGTTCTCCGCCGGCAAGACCAGCATGAAGGCCATGTGGCTGAGGCTGAACACGCAAATCATCAAGCCCCAATGCAAGGTGCCGATGGCGCGCAGAAAACCTTGGGTTTCGCCGATCAATATCATGCGCATCGGTAGCCATAAAAAGACATAAATTGGAATAAAGATGATGAACAGGCCGTACCAGCCCGCCCATACCCAATAATATTGCACGGGAATTGCCAAATAAGCCCAAAACAACACCCGGTGATCGGCGCGCCGGGTCGGAATCAGGGATAAATATTCCTTGAACGCCAAAAAGCTGATCAGGCCCAGTACGATCACCGAGGTGGCGCGATTAATCAGCACGGCCACTGCAAACACAGCAACGATGATCCACCAAGTCCTGACACGCTGGCGTAACTCGCTGTAGTCGCATTCGGGCCTGCGGTGTTGCAGCGTAATCGACAGGCAGCTGGCGATACACAACATCAAGGCGATGCCGGCAAAAGCGATTTGCACACTGAGCGGCAGATTGATCGATGTCATGCGTTTACCTCCCGCAGGGCTTTAAGGCATCGGTTGACAATAGTGACGCCGATCAACAGCAAAATGACGGCGAACAGCGCGTTGACCCAAGCGCCATGCCAGCCCAACCCGACGCACAATGCCAACGCGCCGAACACGAAGGCACGGTCGCTTTTGCCCATGGGGCCGTCGTAACGCCTGGATGCGCCGATTTGCACCGCAACCACGCCGGCCATTTCGCTGATCACCGCGGCAATGACGATGCCGACCACCAACCATGGCTTAGCTCCCGGCAAAAGCGCAAAAGGCAGGTACAAGGCGGTGTCGGCAAATACATCGCACAGCTCGTTCAATATACCGCCCAGAGCCGACTGCATGTTGTGTTCGCGGGCCAGCATGCCGTCGATCGCATTCAAGGCCATGCGCACCAGCATCACCAGCGGAATCGACCAATAAATGCCGGGATACCAGCTTGGGTAGAGCAAAGCCGCACCGACCAGCAGCGATAACGCCATCGCGGCTAAGGTAACTTGATTGGCAGTCACGCCCCGCGCCGCTAGCCACCGCACGCTGGGCCGCAACAGGTTTTGAAATGCCGGTTTGATGTCGTAGATGGAAGCCATAAGAACCTTTAGGTCGTGTCGTAAGCGATGGTGTTGCGGAAAAATCGAAATGTGGGCTAACGTAATAGCTTAGTTCATTTTGAAGAGATTCATAGTCGGGGCTGCTTATTCTTTGGCTTCCGGGCCCGGCTCGGGCGATGGCTGTAACATTTTCTTCACTCAAAACAGGTTGGACACTTCGCGGGATATGGGATTATGGAAAGGACACAAACACATAAGTCGATTTCACATCCAATACCAGCCGTTGGTTAACAATATTTTCAACTACCTGAATGTCGTAAAATGGCCGAGCCAAGACGATCAGCCGTATTTAACAAATGTAAGCCGAGCTTGAAGCTTATTCCTGAAATGCCAGATTGGATTTATATTTCTACATTATTTTTCATACACTTATTATTATGACGACTGCTATTGAATTGATCCTCGCATCGAGTTCGCCGTACCGGCGCGAATTATTGAAAAAACTTGGCCTTACGTTTGATACGGCTAGCGCGGATATCGATGAGACGCCGCTGCCCGATGAAGAACCGATGCAGACCGCCATGCGTTTATCGCTGCAAAAGGCCGCAGCGCTGGCGCCTATATTTCCGCAACACCTGATTATCGGCTCGGATCAAGTGGCAATGCTGAAAGGCAAACCGCTAACCAAACCCGGCTCCCGCGAAAACACAATTGCGCAATTGGCGGCCGCCTCGGGTAAAACGGCGAACTTTTATACCGGCATCTGCGTTTACGACAGCCGTAACGGGCAACATCGCGTCGACTGCGATCATTGCGCGGTAACGTTTAGAGCGTTATCGCGACAGCAAATCGAACACTATGTCGATCGTGACGAGCCTTTTAACTGCGCGGGCGGATTTAAAGCGGAAAGTTTGGGCATTGCCTTGTTTGAGCGCATCAAGGGCGACGATCCGAATGCATTGATCGGTTTACCGTTGATCAAGCTGATCAGGTTGTTGGAAGTCTTTGGAGTCAGGGTGATTTAACTTCGACTCCGGTTCCTTACACGGCAGGAACACCCGGCTCGACCATTACCCGCTAAGCTGTAACCCACCAACCTCGGCTTACAAATAACTCAACCACCTTTTTTCCGGATGGTTTTGTTTGTAGCTTGAAAATACATTGCACAACGGAAATAACAAGCAAACGACCAGCATCCAGAAAAAATAAACCGTACTCAAGTTATAGCCGTATTCAGGTACGGGCACTTCGGGAAAAGGTTTTGCGAGGGAGCCTGTAAACAGCCAGTCATTGGGCAGTCCCCTGATTTGAAGTATCAAAGCCATGGCGCCGTGTATCAGCGGGATATGCAGCACATAAAAAAACAGCGGCGTTTTACCGAAGATCAACAATGGCTTACTAAACCATGGGACCTTAGTCCATTCAAACAACAGCAGCAGCAAAAACATAACGGACAAGGTAACCAGCAGGTACAGCAAGGACGGCGGATATTTGCTGACGTTTATAAATGAAAAAAACGTGATCAAGCTGTCCTTTTGCGTGGTCCATAGGGAAGCGTCGCCGTAAAGATTAAATAAACGCAGAATAACAAATAGTGCCAGCATTGCACCGACCAAACCCAGTACAACCGACAGCCTGAATTTTGGCGTTTCCAGAAACAAAGGCCCAAAGCAATAACCCGCCGCCATGACCCCAAGCCAAGGAATCAAAGGATACAAAACCGATAATGCGTAGCCGGGCCAATATTCAACATTGCCGGAGACATGCAGGACTGTCCAAATCCAGGCCCAATTCCCGAAAGCGCTGGGTTGCACAGCATCTAACATGTTATGCCCAAAGATGTTCAGCACGGCGAACAGGGCGATTGCCCAACGTGGTAAAAATACTAAAACGCTCAATACCAGCATGGACCAGCCCAGAGCCCAGATTACCTGGATGATCGCGTAATGAAAGTCCAAATTAAACGTCCAGCCGAAGCGGACGACCGTAAGCTCCAGAATAACCAGCCATAAGCCGCGCTTAGCCAAATAAGCCGACAGTTCAAGCTTGCTCATGGCATGGCGCACGGTCGATAAGTAGGCGCTGACGCCGGCCAGGAAAACAAAAGTCGGCGCACAGATATGCGTGATCCAACGCGTTAGAAAATAGGCAGCGTTCGTATGCTCAAGATCGAGCGGGGAAAATTGCGCACCCGAAAAATAGTCGCGGGTATGATCCAGAGCCATCAATAAAATGACTAGGCCGCGTACACAGTCAATTGAATTTAAGCGTTGTAAGCTGGGTTTCATAGACTTCTGGCCGTGCTGAAATTGGAAACTTGATTCTACCATATCCCGGCACCGGCTCCGCTTCTTCCGAAGGGAGTTGGCGCATTATCCGGGATAAAATAAATACATCCAGTAAAACATCGGCATTGGCTTTAACCTTGCCGGTAGAAGAGATTTATCATCGCGTGCAAAACGAGGACATGGTTGAGTTTTTGATTAGTAAAGCTGAGCAATAGCTGGGATCATATTGGCTGAAAGATAAACTCGGTAGGGGGCATCGCGCCCCGGATAAAAACACTAAAAGCGCTTTAAAAGCATTTCAACAGACAATTCATTTCAAGAATCAAAATGTTCCAGTACGCTTGGGTTCCCAAATGGAGCGCGAGGCGCCCCTACCGAGCTGGACGTAACCTAATGGTTGCAGTGGTGTCTTGCCTGCCGGCCGTGCTGTTAAAAACGCAACTTTCGCGATTGATGGGTTCGTACCTCACAGCCCTCCGCCAGACCTTCCAGGTTTTAAAAACCTGGAAGGTCTACTCCGGTACGAAAAAATTTCCTCCGCCCGCCTGATCCGTTAGACTTGGCGCCTCTAAACCGGAGCGCGTCCATGTCGCAACCACCCTCTGCATTCGCCATCAGCCTGTAAACAACGGTCTTTACCCAATCCGCCTGACGCTAAAACGTCCCGGACAACCGGATATGGAAGCCGAAGCCAATATCGACTTTGCGCTGACCGACCAACAGCAACAAGACTTGCGCTGGCACATGGAAGACTATTTGTCGCAAGCCGAAACCGTCGAAGCCGTGCAAATCGAACAAATCGAAGCAATGATGAAAGAGCGCGGCGAATAGCTTTACCGGCAAGTGCTGGCCGCCAATGACAATACCCAGGCGCTATGGTTTTCGATCCGCAACCTCGATGCCGCCGAAGCCGCCTATCAACGCAGCTTGGATTTGCATGCCGCCGACGATGCACTGGGGCGTTCCCGGCGCTTGCACCAAATCGGCAACGTGGAGCATCAACGGTTTAAAGAGGCGCGGCGACGCTCCGAGCCGCCGGAAACTTTGCTCCAATACGTCCAACTGGCCGAAACCCGGTATCTTGAAGCCTTGCGGCTTTGCCCTAAACACGCGATTACCGATCTGGGGCCGATGCGCAACAGCAACGCGACCTGCTCCACAGCGCCCTTGCTTACACCGAAGCCGCTCCCGACAGTCTCGGCCGCCATCCATGGCAGTCGTCTTACCTGGAAGGTCTAGACACCATTCCCGGCATGATCGGCTATCGAGAAGGAGCGCGATGCGCTCTACCCGGCTATGCACGGCCCCGTTCGCCGATCAATCATCGTCCTCGTATTCGCCTTCCCAATCCGGATACTGCTCAGGCGGCGTCCCGCGTTTTTCTATCACCGTCAGTTCGGAATAATCCGGCTCTGTCGGCGGTACGGCTTCAACCCGGATTTTAAATCGCCAGTCGTCGCCGAAATCAAAATGGAAAATGAAGGTCTTGCCTTTATATAAAGGCAAGTAGCCGACCGGGCAATCGTCGGTGCAATATTCGTGGTCACGTTCCACGTAAGGATGCGCGATGCTTTCCTCTATGCCGTATTCGTTTTTATAAATAAATTCATACAAATGATCGCTGTCAAAATCGAAAGCCTCCAAGATGCCGTATGCCAATTCATCGAGACTGATGTTGGCGGGAACGGCGATTTTGCAACGTGCTTCGCCGAGCGACACGTTGAAAATATAAGCCCCTTCTTCCGTTATGCTACGCTCGACTTGAAGCAAGCTTTTTTCCCAGGCTGGAATATATTTTTTGAATTCGGTTTCCCAGATGCCCGATCCGGCCTGGCCGGGCTCATCGTCTTCAAGAAACGACATGACTAAATTATTTTGCGCAAAATAACTGAATATAGCCCGTCCCCAAGCGGTGGGCTTAATGACAGACAACGGCCATGTTTCGTTCTCATCGGCGACGGTACATTCAATGTCAATAAAACCGAATAATTCCATCACCGCCAGATTGTGCAAGCCGGGGCTAAAGCGCAGACGATCCATGTTGTCGCGATTGCTCTTAACATCGAGCCTGTCCCCCAGATATTTCTGAAAAAATAACAAGCAATCGTAAAAGTATGTCGGACTAAGAAAACCATGTCTTTCTCCCAGCATTGCCGCGTCCGCACGGTAATAAAACGCTTGCAGCAAAGAAAAGTAGCGCTCCGCCGGATTCAGTTTGTTCCAGTCGTCAAGAACATCCTCGTAGAGCATTAATTTGCTTTTTTTCCCATCGATCGCCGCGTAACTGAGGCCCGAGCTGCGCAACAACAGGTACAACCCGTTAATATAAGGAAAGGATTTTTGCAGCGGACGTTTTAATTTAACGTCCAAAGGATGCGTTAATCGCCGGTTTATATCCGCCAGCGTATTCAGGGCAAATAACTGAGTTTTTTCGGAAACGGCAATGCCTGTTTTCCCGATAAATTCCAACAGACTGTTAAAGTCTTTTAACAGCGTTCCCGGTTCTGTATCGCTAAACCGTTGCTTTTTCAGTATCTCGATTTGTTCAGGCGTGCAGGACGTTAGCTTGGCGGTCATGATTTTTTCCTTTTCTTTCAACAATCAACTGTTTCAACGATGCTTTGCCGGCAGCCACTCCCTTTTCGGCATAGTTGTTTAAATCGGGTCCTATTTGTCACGATACAGCGGTACCAGCCGGTCAATACTCACAACAAGGCTTAGATTGAGCTAACTCAAGGAAGCTCAATCTACGCACTCATAAGCGGTAAAATCACAAACCATCGGGCAACGGAAAAAAACCGTTGCCCGACCGACTCAATTAAGGCTGCACCTTAAACGTCTCGGTATAAACATCGCCTTTCGTACAAACATCCCTTTTAGTCGGCAATTCACAAGACGTGTCGGCCACTTCGGCTTTCAACTCCCCTGCTTTGTCCGGCACGAAGTAGAACCTGAAATTCGGGTCGGCGCTGATCGCGATGTCGGTTTTCGCGGTAAACACCGGTTTGCCGTTGAACGTGACTTTCACGTCTTTAACGAAATGCGATCTTTTAATGAAACGCGTGATTTGGTCCATTTGCATGCCGGTGATGTTCGGGTGGCTGATCATCAGTTGCACTTGGTTAGGTTCGCCGGTTTTGACTTGGTCTTCCAGCCTGAATTTCATTTTACCCAGTCTGGCCATCGCTTCGTCCAGGTTGGCGCCGATTGGAGCGGAACAGCCGCCGCTGGCTTTGACGAATTTTTTCGTCATCACCAGTTTGCCGTCGTTCATTTCGGCAATCGCGCGGATATTACTGTTGGAGTTGACCCGTATCCGCATCGCCACGTCGGCTTTGCCGCTGTCCGGCGTAAAACCGAAATCGCCGACGAACGGGAACGGGTTGTTGTCGACCAGCACCAAGATGCGCTTGATGTAGTTGTCCTTGCTTTGCTTGATTTTGCTGGTGATCTTGAACGGCACCAAGGCCGGATCTTCGGCGCGTATCGGCGCGTCCAATTCGATCACGTCGTCGGATTCCTGGATCGCTTGCTGGGCGAAGTATTCGGGCTTCAAGACGTTGTTCCAGATTTTTTCATCCTCGGCAGCGGCCGTGTTTCCAACCGGCAATAAAGCCGTCAACAAGATGGCGGGTAATATTTTTTTCATGGCATTTTCCTGTTTGGTGATGGATTTATTCCCATTCTAATTCGGCAAAAGCGGTGGTCACATTTTTGCGGTGATAGTCGTCGAACAAGGCCCAGTTGTTTTTCTCGGAATAGCCGATCGTTTGCACGGCGTCTTCCAGATGCTGGCCTTTTTTAATCGCGGCGCGGATTTCGGTTTGCAGCAAGGTCAGGTAATGTTTTTCCGGCTGGAGGCTTTGCGGCCAATCGCTGACGACATCGCCGTGGCCCGGTATTACGTAACGGAACGACTGTTTTTCCAGTTTGTCGATTTCGGCCAGCCAGCCTTTCAGGCTGCCGTCCAAGGTCGGCACATGCTCGGTAAACAACAAGTCCGACAGCCACATCGTACTGCTTTCCCGGTCGTAGACGCTCAGATCGTTGTCGGTATGCGCGGCGGGATGGGCTGTTAGAACTAAGGTACGGCCGCCCAGGTCCAGTTTCATGCTGTCTTTAACTTCAATATCCGGCGGAATCAAGTCGGTAGCACTCATTTTGACGCCTAGTTGTTCGGCGGCCCTGTCCAAATAATACGAACCGCGCGCGGCCATCGCCCGAGCCAGTTTATGGTGGCCTACGAATTTAACGCCGGGCGCTTTGAACGCGCTGTTGCCGTTGATATGGTCGGGATGGACATGGGTGTTGATCACGTAACAAATCGGCGTTTTGGTGGTATCGCTGACGGCTTGCTTCAACGCCGCGCCCTGCTCCGGATTGCCGCCGCTATCGACGACCGCGACGCATTTTTGCCCGACGATAAAACCCAGGTTGGCGATTTCGCCGTGGTTGTGGCTGTCGGGGAATAGGTGCTTGCCGAAGTGGACGTAAATGCCGGGCGTCACTTCCTTGACCGACAACGCGGTAGCGGCCGTCGCGGGCACGGCTGCCGCCAGTAATAGACACAGTAATGGAACTTTCATTAGTTTTCCTTTTATGAATATTTTTTAATTTACAGTCCGTTTGCGCCAGAGTGTTTTAACTCGTCAGTAGCGCCCGTTGCGGCGGACTTTTTAACTTTGATCGATTTGAAACTTTAAGACTAAGTGCGCCATAGATGAGACTGTTTTCATCACCGGCATTGCCTTGGGCAATGCATTTAAATAACAATCCCATATAATTTACATAGACTTCTATTTCAATTAAACAGGTGAATAAGCTGCTGTTGTAGAACATGTTTTCGCTCATCCGCTGTCAATCGGCATGCAATACCTTACTGTACAATAGAAACTATGGTCAATTTTGAGCAATCGATGAGTATAATATTGCGATAATGCTTATTTACTAAACTTTAAGTTATGTCTTTTTTTCCACATCCTGATCGTCATGCGCTGGCTTATGCATTCAGTTTGGCGATGTTCTGTTTCACGCCACAGCTATATGCCGACCCAACCCAGTCATGGCTGGATGCCGTTACGGTTTCAGGATATGCAAAACTGACGGCCAGCGCACCTAATCGCGCACCGACTGCCGTTGAACTCGATGATTTAAGTTTATTTGTTTCAGGCAAATTTAACCGCTGGCTCAATCCTTTCATGGAGGCCGAAGCTTATAAAATGCCGCTGTGGGAAGAAAGTAAAGGTCTGCAATTCAATAGCGCGCAACTGGTCATTGAACGGCTGTATAACGATATTCATATTACCGAAGACGACACTTTTCGCGCCGGTAAGTTCCTGGCGCCAATCAACCATTGGAATATCGTCCATGCCGCGCCACTGGTATGGACGACCACCCGCCCTGTCACATCGAACTATTCCCGCGCCAATTACGTTACCGGTTTCAACATCCGTCACGATTTTGACGCGTTGTCCGGCCATGCGCTTGAAGTTTATTGGCAACCGGCCGCAGAATTTAATCCTAAACCGTTAACCGAACATGAGCGCCATTATCAAACCGTGGCAGGCGCCCGCTGGATCGCCCATGAAGATTTGGACTATTATCTGGGCGTGTCTTTTCAACATGCGGATGTTGACAAGAGCAATGAAACTCGCAATTCGATTAGCGTAGACGGCAATTGGCAACATAAATGGTTTGAATTGGAAAGTGAATTGCTGTTCACCCAAGTCGACACCGATCAACTGCATTATCGCCACCACGATTGGGGCGGCTACGTGCAAATGGCCGTACCGTTGGTTGACCATTTCAACCTGATTGCACGCTATGAACATTTCGAATTCGCCAATAAACTCGCGCCGACCGATACCGCGCTCGGCGGCATCGTCTATCGCCCGGTACCGCGCTTGTCGTTCAAGCTTGAATGGCAGCAGACCGAAGGCAGCGTTTATCAAAATCAAACCGGCCTTTACAGCTCGATTGCGGTGTTATTCTGATGAAACGATTACTTGTTTTAACACTGACTTTCGCATTGATGCCGTTTTCAAGCGCATCGGCCGATTTATATATTATTGCCAATAAGAGCTTGCCTATCGCACAGCTGGCTAAGGACGATATTGCGGCGATTTATTTGCTTAAGAAGAAACATTGGGAAAACGGCGATGACATCATGCCGATTAATTTACCCGCACAAGCCGATGCCCGTAACCGTTTTACGGCTGAAATCTTTGACAGCACGCCGGAAAAATTAGGCAGTTATTGGGACAAAATGCTGTTTAAAGGAGAAACCCCGCCGGTCACTCAAAATTCCGAGCAAGCCGTTGTTTTGTTTGTGGAACGAATCAAAGGCGCGATCGGTTACGTAGAAACAAAACCGCAAAGTTCACAAATTAAAATCCTGCAACAATTTTCAAATAAATAAACGACGGATCATTTTATGCCACGCTTTTCTCTTTCCGTCCGTTTAACGCTGTTTTTCAGTTTTATCGTGCTGTTAGTAACCACGACGCTGAGCGCTGTGGTGTTTTATCAATTCGGCGAAAAAATCAATCAACAGATTGAACGCAACCTGACCGGCATTGCCGATCATAAAGCTGCCGAGATCAGCAATGCATTGCTGTTCGAGCGCACTAACCTACTGTCCTGGCGCGCCTCGTCGGTGATGCTGGACGTGGTGGTCGATGATTTGGACAAGCGCATCAATACCGAGCTGGTCAATTTGAAACACTATTATCAGTTGCCGGGCGATTTATATGTGTTCAATGCGGCGGGCGTACTGATCGCTTCCACGCAGCAGAATGTATTAAAAACCCAATTACCGGCAGCCTGGCAAACGCAACAAGACTACTCACTGATCTTTAAACATGAGGTGCCTTTTATTAACGGCAGCGTCATTGCTCATGTCACTGAATTAAAACCGCCGCAATTAAAAACGCAGGGCTATTTAGTCATGACTCATCCTTGGGATGATATTAGCCGGCTGCTTGCGCCGAATGAGAGCAGTTTTGCGCTGCATAAAGCCCATGAAGGCAATCAGGGCAGCGCCGACCTTTTTACGGCCAACGGTATCCAAACAATCGAGATAAACGACAATTTTCCGGAACACCCTTCGTGGGTTTTTGACGATATTCGCTATTTGGGTTCGATTTCAAAATCGGTATCGGTCGGCGATTTCAGCTTTCAAATTGCCGCGTTCATGCCCGAAAAGCTCGCCCATCAACCGCTGCTTGAATTAACCCAAAATTTGTTGCTTGCCGCCGCCTGTGTCGGCGTACCGATGCTGATACTGGTCGGCGTGCTCAGCAGGCTGTTGGTGACGCCGATTAAGAAACTGACCGCCACTATCCGCACGATTGAGGATTCCGATGATTTGTCGATCAAAGTGCCGGTTTCAGGTCATGACGAAGTCGCGGATTTAGGCGATGCGTTTAACCGCATGACGACGCGCTTGGGCGAGTTGTTTAATAAATTCCTGGTCGTGGAAAAAGAATTGGAGAACCTAAACCTCAACTTGGAACGCCAAGTTGCCGACCGCACCGCGCAATTGCAGGACACGCTGATAAAGCTACAATCCGCGCAAACCCAACTGGTCCAATCCGAAAAAATGGCGTCGTTAGGACAATTGGTTGCCGGCATCGCCCATGAGATCAACAACCCCATTGGCGCCATTTACGCCAACCTGCCGCCGTTGGAAGAATACATCGACGATATTAAAAGCACCGTAGCGTTTGCGCAAAGCTGCGCCGATGAAGCCGGAGCGCAAAAATTGAACGCGCACATGGAACAAATTGACTACACGTTTGTCACCGAAGACTTGGAAAAACTGCTGAGCAGCCAAAAGCAGGCGGCAAATCGCATTCGCAACATTGTCCTGGCTTTACGTAATTTCTCCCGTCTCGATCAAGGTGAAGTGAAAACGGTACGGATCGAGGAAGGCCTGGATTCGACCTTGCAAATGCTGCATCATAATTATAAAGACCGCATTAATGTCGAGACCGATTATGCGCTCAATGAAATGGTCGAATGCTATGCCGGCGAATTGAACCAAGTCTTCATGAACATTTTGGCCAATGCGATTCAAGCCATTCCCGATAAAGGCAGCATTTTCATCACTACGGCTAGGATCAACGATCAGGCCATCATCAGCATCGCCGACACCGGCACCGGCATGCCTGAAGAAATCAAAAAGAAAATCTTCGATCCGTTTTTTACGACTAAAGAGGTCGGCGAAGGCACCGGTCTCGGCTTATCGATTTCTTACGGCATTATTGAAAAACACCAAGGCACACTGACGGTTGAATCCGAATTAAATCGCGGTACGCGCTTTATCATCGCTATTCCACTTCGCTTGATTAAGGATGCTTAGAAATGCATACGTTGTTATTGATTGATGATGATCCCGATGTATTGGCGACGTTAACGCGCAGTTTTCGCAAAGGCTATAAAACCTTATCGGCCAATGGCGGCGAGGCCGGAATTGCGTTTTTAAACGAACAGCCGGTCGATTTGGTTATTTGCGATCAACGCATGCCCAACATCAGCGGCGACCAAGTTCTCGGCCATGCCTTGCAAGTCCAGCCCGATGCGATCCGTATCTTACTGACCGGTTATGCCGATGTTGAATCGCTGCTGACCTGCGTCAACGAAGCGCATATTTATAAATACGTGACCAAGCCTTGGGACCCGGCCGAACTGAATTTAACGGTGGTGCGGGCGTTGGAAGCGTTGGTTTTAAAACGAAACCTGGATACCGCGCGTGAACAATTGGAAATCGCCTATAAAGACGCGGTAATGATGTTATGTTTGGCGGCAGAAGGCAAAGATCAGGATACCTCCAGCCACTTACAGCGTGTGCAGTATTACACCGAAGCATTGGCTATCGCGATGGGCGTCGATAGCAAAGCCGCGGCGCACATGGGCTTAATGAGCATGTTGCACGATATTGGCAAATTAGCCACGCCCGATGCGATTTTGAAAAAGCCCGATAAATTGAGTCCTGAAGAATGGGATGTCATGAAAGAGCACTCGCTCAGCGGGGTACGTATTTTAGGCAATAACCCGTTTTACGAAACTGCACGGGAAATTTCAGCGGGTCATCATGAAAATTATGACGGCAGCGGTTATCCGCACGGTTTAAGCGGCGACGATATTCCACTGTCCGCGCGTATTGTAAAAATCGTCGATGTGTTCGATGCGCTGACAACGCAACGCCCCTATAAACAGCCGTGGCCGATGGAAACGGCGATGGCGCATATTGAATCGCATGCCGGTATGATGTTTGATCCTGAGGTAGTGGAAAAGCTAAAAACATTATTTGCCGACGGAACGCTAACCCGTATCAAATCTGTATTTTAAACATCTCAGTGCTGAACAAGGCTCCATCAATACGGGAAATATTAGTTCTGGGCGACTCGCACGCCCCTGTTTTCAATCATCCGTTGTTTAAAGAAAAATTTCCGGACCGGTTGTTCAATGTACAGACCGTCATTGGCGCAACCGCATCGGGACTGGAAAACCCCAATTCAAAAACCCAGGCATACCCTATCTTCCGTGAAACCGTCAAACAAACCACCGCAAAACAGGTTATCGTAATGTTGGGCGAAGTCGATACCGGCTTTGTGATTTGGTATCGGGCGCAAAAATACCAAGAATCCATTCCCGTAATGCTGTATAAAGCCATTGCCAGTTATTCCAAGTTTCTGGCTGAATTAGCCGTGTGTTTCGAGGTTATCTGCATCAGCACCCCTCTACCGACCATTCAGGACGGCAACGACTGGGGCGACATCGCTAATGCCAGGCGGGAAGTAACGGCTTCGCAATTCGAAAGAACCGCGCTAACCCTGGACTTTAACAGGACCATGCAGGAATTCTGTATGCGGAACGGCATCCGTTATGTCATGTTGGATGATGTATCTTTGGGTGATAACGGTATCGTCAAGGCGGAACTGCTTAACAGCGACAGTAGTAACCATCATTATGATCAAGATCGCTATGCTTGTTTGTTGATTGAGGGGTTAACGGGGGTGGTTTGAGTCAGATAATAATTAAACGTTAAATGCCACATTCACTCGCTGACAAGATTAATTAGCTGATCTCTGCCAGTTCTCGAAGCTTTCCCAAGAAATAGTTAAAACTCGGAGATGTATTATTATCCAAATCCATATGAGGAGTAATATTCTCAGCCCATGCCGATTTTTCAGCACCTACAACATGCCATCCCAGACTTGAAAGATGCTGCGAACCACCTTTGTAGACCGCATCGGCAAGTCGCTCCCATGTTCCGCAAACTGAATCGCTGACATAAGTATTCAACACAGTATCTTTAGCTTTGGGATAAGCTTTTTTATTGCAGAAATATCGCCGAGAAGCCAGGCTTCGCCTTCTTCGATAGCAATACAAAAACGAGTTTCAGGGCCTGGATCACAGGCATTCAACAGATTGATGAGTTCATTCCGAAAGCTTTTCAGGCATTTATCATCAAGATCGCAAACTACAATAACTACCGCAGGGTATCCCTGCCATGATTTTCCGTAACCCGCTAACAATCTTGGTAGGTTAGCCAATAAGATACGCTTGCTTGCATCGACGCTGTAACTCATTTTTTCGGGGATTCGTCCGACTCCCTTGTAAGATTTAACATCGAATGTATGGTTCTTACCAATAATTTTGGGTATAAGAATATCTAATGCGATTTTTCCTGACTGGTCTTCAACGAGTATTTCGAAATGCATGAATTCACCTTGCATCCAGATAATCGCTGTACCAAAGTCCACCTAGAGGCAGACCTTCGGCGACCATGTTCTTCACCAGCTCGTCATCGCTGGCTCGCCGAATAGTCGAAAAGCCGTCTGCGCCTTTATCTAAAATCCAAACTTCATTCGGTTCAAGTGCATCGACAAAATAGGGTTGATGCGTGGTGATAAAAAGTTGAGTACCGCCTTTGCGACCAGTTGCATGAATTCGGAACTCGGCGGCTAATGCTTCCAGCAGCTTGTGGTACAGACCGTTTTCAGGTTCTTCGATACAGATAAAGGGGGGAGGTGTAGGATCTTCTAGCAGCAATAAATAAGCGAATACTTTTAACGTGCCATCAGACATTTGCTGAGCATAAAACGGGTCTTGAAAACCTTTGTCATTGAAACGCAACAACAAACGCCCATCCGAAGTCTTTTCGGTATCGATCTTGTCGATGCCGGGGATTTTTTCCGCAATGCGGTCCAAAATGCTTTGAAATTTATCCCTGTATTCGCGCTCCATGTACTGCACCACATTAGCAAGGTTGTCGCCTTTGCTGTTGAGGTGTTGCAGTGCTCCTGTCAGGGGGAAACTTCTCGCTGCGTCGGGGGTGAAATAGCTGAGGTACCAGCCTTCTATAAATTCTCGAAAAGCGGAGATTTTGGGGTGTTGTTTAAGTGCGCCTAGCGTGGCAATGCCGAGTTTTCTATTATCGGAAAGCTCTACTACTTCTGCTCCCGGCTCCATCGCCATTTTTTTAAACATTTGCTGAAGACTTGAATCTTCGAGAAGAAAATTTAATACACGAAATCCCTCCTCATCTTCCGCAATCTCCTTACCTTCTCCTTTCCAAACAGTACCTTGTCCATTACTTAGTATCAAGAAAGCATTATCTCGTCCATAAATCTGCTGTTTTGGATGTTGGAAAAGGTATTCTGTCTCTACAACAGGTCGCCCGGAATCATCAAGATTAATAACTATAATGTAGGTAATAGGATAGGCATTCTCATTCTCCCGATAATAAATTTCGAACATTATCGGTTCAACAGCTCCTTGAGAACGTATTTTTTGAAAGCCGCCTCGACCGTGTAAATCACAAGCCTCCTCTACACCAAATTTAAGTGCATCCGCCAGAAAACCAAAGACATCAAATAAGGTGCTTTTACCTACACCATTTTTTCCGATAACAACGGTCATATCGGTCAGTGGCTCTGAATCAGAACCATACGCCAACTTTCCGAGAGTGACATTTTTTAAACCGCGAAAATTCTGTATCCTGATGCCTTCAATTTTAGCCATTTTTTATCTTCCGCTTCTGTAGCTGTAACCAAAACACCAGACATAATATAGATGGTGCATTCCAAAGCTAACAAGCAGCGATCAATCGTGTAGCACAGCCAACGCACTCTCATAATCCGGCTCATTAACAAGCTCATCAACCAATTGCGTATAAATTACTTTGTCATGCTCATCGATAATGACAACGGCACGGGCAGTCAAACCGCGCAGGAAAGTGTCGGTGATGGTCACTCCGTAATCGTCGGAAAAACTGGAGCGGAAAGTTGACAGCGGGATGATGTGAGTCAAATCTTCCGATTCGCAAAAACGGCTTTGCGCAAAAGGCAGGTCGGCGGAAACCGCTAGCACGACGGTATTATCCATATGCGAGGCTTTCTGGTTGAATTTGCGCGTTGAGGCGGCGCAGGTTGGCGTGTCCAGGCTGGGCACGATGTTCAGGACTTTTCTTTTACCGGTGTAGGTTGCCAAAGTCACATCCACTAACTGGCGGCTGGTCAGCGAAAACGGAGGAGCATCGCTGCCGACTGTGGGTAGTTCTCCGGAAGTGTTTAAAGGTTTGCCTTGAAATGTGATTGTTGCCATGAGATTGACTCCTGTAATGTGGATTTAATATGACTAATCGGTAAAAATAGGCCGGAATAAGACCGTTTGAGCGGTAGCGAAAACCGCCGTTTCCGGCAAACCTCACTGTAATCAGCCGGAAACGCCACCTCGCGCTACGCTTGGGCAGCCTTAGGCCTACGCCTCTACCTACATCCATGTAGGCATCCCTCCGGACGACTGCAAGGATGCAGGAGGTAGTGCAATGCAGGAGCAATTGCCGAGAGGGCTTTATACGGCTTAAGCCAAGTTAGGGGCGACTTCCACCTTTCGCCTTTTACCTTGCCCCTTACTAATCCCTCTGCTTGCTCTTCACCCGCTTCATCAAGCGTTCTTTCTTTTTCACTTGCCATTCAGTCAGCTTATTCTTTTGTCCATGAAACGGATTAACCGGCGACTTGAACACTAAGCGTATCGGCGTTCCGACCAGCCCCATTTTATCCCGGTAATAGTTCATCAAGTAGCGTTTATACGACTCGGGCAATGCGTCGGTTTGTACGCCGTGGACCACCACGATCGGCGGGTTCCGGCCGCCCTGATGCGCATATTTCAGCTTGATGCGGCGGCTGTTCACGATCGGCGGTTGATGCGCGGTGATGGCTTCTTTCAAGATTCGGGTCAACACCGGCGTGGACATGTCGAGCATCGCCGATTGATACAATTGCTGTACGACATCGAACATTTTGCCGACGCCGCTGCCGTGCAGTGCGGAAATCGGGTGTTTTTCGGCAAACTCAAGAAAAGACAATTTGACGTCGAGTTGCCGATGAATGGTGTTCTTTTGGTCGGGCGTGATGCCGTCCCATTTGTTCAGGCCGATAATCAACGCTCTTCCGGCTTCCAATACCAAGCCTAATAAATGCGCATCCTGATCGGTGACGCCTTCCCGCGCATCGATCAAATAAATAACGACATTGGCTTTCTCAATGGCTTGCAGCGATTTAATAACGCTGAATTTTTCGATGGTTTCGGCAATTCTGGAGCGTCTGCGCATGCCGGCTGTATCGATCAGCGTAAACTTTTTGCCATTGCGTTCAAATGGGATATAGATACTGTCGCGCGTGGTGCCCGGCTCGTCGAACACGATAACCCGCTCTTCGCCCAACAAACGGTTTACCAAGGTCGATTTGCCTACGTTGGGCCGTCCGACCACGGCGATTCCGATTCCGCCCGGTGCTTCTTCAACTTCGCCTTTATCCGGCGGCAATAGTTCATTCACTTTTTCCAGTAGCTCAGGAATTCCTCTGCCATGGGAGGCGGATATCCGCATCGGTTCTCCCAACGCCAGCGAATAGAAATCCGCTGTCGCCACAGTGGCGTCAATGCCGTCCGTCTTATTGGTGACCAATATGACAGGCTTGTTTAGTTTTCTCAGGATATCGGCAATAACCTTGTCGGAAGCGCTCAATCCTTCCCGCGCGTCAACCATGAAGAAAACGACATCCGCCTCTTCCAACGCGACCTGCACCTGTTTTCTGGCGAAAGTCTCAATACCTTCGGCATCATCGGCTATACCGCCGGTATCGACGACCAGGCAGGGGCGCTCACCCAACCTCACCCGGCCATATTGCCGGTCGCGCGTTAGGCCGGAAAAATCCGCAACCAAAGCATCGCGGCTGCGCGTTAAATAATTGAATAATGTGGACTTGCCCACATTGGGCCGCCCGACTAGGGCTATTACAGGTAACATATTGACTCGGAATTAGAGATATAGAACACGGATGACACGGACCGAACAGATTTACACGAATATAGTAAAGAAATTAGACACAAGGAGAAAGGCAAAGAACGAAAGATGTTTGTTTCGCATTTCGCCCTTCGTCTCTGTTATCCGTTTAACCTCGTCAAATCCGTGTTCTATTATAAGGTCAGTATTACTGACAGTTAATTTTATTGGACTTTTATCGCGGCGAGAGTACCGTCTTTTGCATAAACATAAACGGTGTTATCCGCCACGATAGGCTTGGCGTCGATTGCAGCATCGGTAATTTGCACTCGCCCCATTTGTCTGCCGTCGGTGTTGGATAACCAATGCACATAACCTTCAAGATCGCCGACCACGGCATAATTTTCATAAACGGCAGGAGCGGTTAATCTTCTTTGATGTAAATCTTTTTGCCTCCATAGGCCCGCGCCGCTACGCTGATCTAACTGCATGACATGACTTTCGGAGTTTGTCAGGTATAAATACCGATAGTCGTTACTTAAACCGGAATGCGACGAAATGTTTTCATTGCGCCACAATATATCGCCGTCCGATTCGGAAATCGCGGCAACGCCTCCCTGATAACTGGCAATATAAATCACCCCGTTAATAACGATAGGATCGACATCCAAATCAACCAAGCGTTCAATTTCAGAGCGCCCTTTTGGAATCGCAATACTAGTTTCCCATACATATTTGCCGTCATTCAAGCGCAAAGCCATTAATTTGCCGTTATCGTAACCGCCAATCACCTTACCCTCGTCGATCAATGGCGACCCGGTTCCGCGTAAACTTAAGGCCGGAACCGTACGCTCATAATTCCAACGCTTGCCGCCGGTTTTTTCGTCAAGCGCGACGACGGCACCATCGGTAGTACGAACGATAACAATGCCATTGGCAATAACCGGCACGGAAAGCACTTCACTGGAGACCGCAGTTTTCCACAATACCGCACCGGTTTCAATATCCAACGCAAGCACGTCGGCATTGCTGGAGCCCAAAATCACGGTTCCTGAACCTAGCCCCGGCCCACCGGAAAAATGCACGTCGGTTTCTGTTTCCCAGACTAAGTTGCCGGTCGTCGGGCTTCTGGCCTGGACCAACCCTTCCCTGTCCGCAGCTATGATTTTGCCGCTGCCGATGACTGGAACCAGTCTTAAGGATTGCTGATCGGCACCGACACCGACCGATTCTTTCCAGACGACTTCCAGCTTGACTTCAGGCGCATACTCGACCAACAAACTGGGCGGATCGGCATTGTCTTCGCCGCCGAGAAAGTAATCCTTAATTCCGGAAATAGATTCGCCGACGGTATCGACGGCCGCGCACCCCGTTAACAAGGTGACGGCAAAAAAAGCGCAAGGCAAAAGGCTTAAGACTAGAGATCTTTTCGCCTTTCGCCTTTCATCTTTCGCCTGAGAGATATAGCTTGAATAGTTAGTCATTATTTTTGGGGTTCTAACTTTTCTTGAGCGGTTAAATCATCGATTTTGAACTGCAATAACGGCGACGGCTGCCCATTTCTTAGAGCGTTTTGATACGATGTCCGCGCTTCGTCCAAACGATCCAGCGCTACGTATAAATCGCCGACTAATTCATCATAGCTGGCTGAGTAGCCCGACGCTTCTTTTGCATCGACGTCGTTAATGACCTGCAAACCTTGCTCATATTCACCGGTAGCCAGCATTAAGCGCACCAATCTTATCTTGGCGATATTGCTCAACGCTTTATCCGGCGTTGCCGCAATAGTTTTCAGAATCTGCTTTGCCGCCGCCAGATCGCCTTGCTGAGATTTTATCTTGGCCTCGAATAAACCGCTGAATGCCGCGTACTCACTGCCTTTAAACTGCTCCTGCAAGCGTCCGGCCAATTTATCTACGGATTCTTTTTTATCTTCGTCCAATGCTTTCAATAATTGATCGTAGGTTGCAGAAGCTTGCGCCGCTTGTGTTTTTTTATGTTCCTGCCAGTAATTCCAGCCCAGAATGATGACGATACCCATAACCAACCCGACGATGGTCGAGGTTGAGTTTTCTTTCCACCATCTTTTTAAGGCTTCAACCTGTTCTTCTTCTGTTTGGTAAATTTCCACTTGTTTTTCTCTTGTCTAATAATTTAAAAATCGGTAACTAATCAACAGTCATCCGTGTCCCATTAAAATATTAAGTAGCACCTGTTGCCTAGTTATTAAACGCTACAGTTGCGTCTGTAAAAACTTAATCACCTGCTGCTGTGACATATTCTGCTGCTGTTGCTCATTATCGCGTAGCGGTTTGACGCTGACCTCGCCGCGGCTGACTTCGTCGTCGCCCAGAATAATTGCAAACTCGGCACCGCTTTTATCGGCTTTTTTGAACTGGCTTTTAAAACTGCCGCCGCCGCAATTCACCTGCAATTTCAGGCCGGGAATTTCGTTCCTGATCGTTTCGGCAAAGCGCATGCCTTCTTGCTCCGCTGTTTCGCCGACCCTGATCATGTAGACGTCAACGGGTCTTGCAACGTCTACATTCTCCAACGTTTCCATCAACGCCAACAAGCGTTCCATGCCCATCGCAAAACCGACGGCATGATTGGCTTTGCCGCCTAACTGTTCTATCAAGCCGTCATAACGTCCGCCTGCGCAGACCGTACCTTGCGACCCCAGTTCGTCGGTGACCCATTCAAATACAGTCTTGCTGTAATAATCCAGGCCGCGCACCAACCGCGAATTGAGTTCGTAACCAATGCCCAAGTCATCCAGTATCTTGGTGATCGCATTAAAATGTTCACGACTTTCATCGTTCAGGTAATCGGACAATTCCGGTGCATTGGCAACAACTTCCCGCATTGCCGGATTTTTGGTATCCAATATCCGCAGCGGATTAGTCTTTAGCCGGCGCAGACTGTCTTCATCCAATTGATCCAGATGACCTTCAAAATAGCGGACCAGGCTTTCCCGGTAAACAATACGTTCGGCAATTGTACCTAAGGAATTAAGCTGTAAACGAACCTTGTCGCGAATACCCAGCTTTTTCCATAAACGATCCATAATCAGGATCAATTCCGCATCAATGTCGGGCCCGGCCATGCCGTAAGTTTCAACTCCCAGTTGAATAAACTGGCGATAACGGCCCTTTTGCGGACGCTCGTGCCTGTACATCGGTCCGTAGTACCATAAGCGGTGCACTTGATTATGCAGTAACCCGTGCTCCAAACAAGCTCTAAGACAACCCGCGGTACCTTCGGGACGTAGCGTTAGCGAATCGCCGTTCCTATCCTCGAACGTATACATTTCTTTTTCGACAATATCCGTCACCTCGCCGATCGAGCGTTTGAAAAGCTCGGTTTTTTCGACGACCGGTAAGCGAATCTCACTGTAGCCGTAGGCGCCGAGTACGTCTCGAATGCTCTGTTCCGCAGCTTGCCAAAGCGGCGTCTGCTCGGGAAGAACATCGTGCATCCCGCGAATTGCTTGAATATTATTTGCCATATTTAAAAGGGATTCTATCGAGGGTTAAAAATTACTAACCGCTGAGATTTTTTTTGCTTCGTTTGAAAGCGGAAATTTTTCTAACAATAAATTTTTATATTCTGTAGCGAGCTCGCGATTGCCTAACGCCCGCTCGGTTAGCATAGCAAACCATAAGGTTTCAGGCGTATGCGCCGCAGCGCCCAGATAGCGTTGCAAGAAACCTTTTGCCGCCCAAAAATCGCCTTTTTCATAAGCGATTTTTTGCATTTCCGCCAATGCCGGCACGTAGGTGCCGTTAAGCTGCAGCGCTTGCCTGAAATAGGTCTCGGCTTGCTGTTTCTGGCCCATGCCCAACTTGCATCGTCCGGCGTTCGTTAAGGCCAGCCATTGTCTATCGTTTAGCGGGTTTGAACTTGATTCAGTCAATAAATCGAGGCCTTCTTCAAATTCTTTGTGCTCACAAAGAAAACGGCCGAAATTATTTTTTACGCCCAAATCATCGGGGGCTAAATCCAGCGCTGTCTCGTAATGATCTTTAGCATTGTCCGGCTGATTTAATTTTTCATACAAAAAAGCCAACGCGTTATGCGCCTGTGCATTATCCGAATTCTTTTTTATTGCTTCCAGCAGGTTCTCACGGGCCAACTCCAGCTTATTCATATTTAAATAGCGCACGCCCAGCTGCAAATGCACATCTTCCGGGTTATCGCTTTTAATGTTACTCGTTGAACCGCAAGCAGCCAAAACCGCAACCAGCAGGACTGGTGCAAAGCGCTTGATCTTGTTTGCGCTTTTAAGCGGCACGTTCGGAACCCGCCGGATGGATTTTCAAATGCCTACGGCTTTTATCCTTAACTTGACCGACTAACTGACCGCAAGCGGCATCAATATCTTCGCCGCGTGTTTTTCGGACCGTAGTCACAATGCCTGCATCGTTTAACAGCGTTTTAAAACGATTAATCGCTTCTTTACTGGAACAGCGATAGGGCGAATTAGGGAACGGGTTAAACGGTATTAAATTGATTTTCGACGGCACCGTTTTTAACAGCTTAATCAACGCCCTTGCATCCTGTAACGAATCGTTAACGCCGTCGAGCATCACATATTCAAAAGTAACCGTGCGCCGCGGCGCTATCTTTGCGTTATCCCGGCAGGCTTCCATTAATTCCTTCAATGGATATTTTTTATTGATCGGGACCAATTCATCCCTTAACTCGTCGGTTACCGCATGTAACGACACCGCAAGACTGACGTCGCAAACCTCGGTTAAGCGGTACATGGCCGGCACTACGCCCGAAGTGCTGACGGTCACGCGGCGTTTGGACAACCCGAAAGTGAAATCGTCCATCATCAGGTTCATCGCCGCGACGGCATTATCGAAATTAAGCAGCGGCTCGCCCATGCCCATCATGACAACGTTGGTGATTTTGTTGTCCGGACCCAAGCGCTTTTGCGCAACAAATAACTGGCCGATAATCTCGGACGTACTTAAGTTACGGTTAAAGCCTTGTTGGGCCGTAGAACAAAACGAACACGCCAATGCACAGCCGATTTGCGATGAAACGCATAACGTCCCCCTTCCCTCTTCGGGAATAAAGACCGTTTCTATCCGGTTGCCGCAATGGGTTTGCATGACCCATTTACAGGTACCGTCGCTTGCAACTTTTTCAAGCACAATTTCCGGCGTTGCTATATAGCAGTGTTCAGATAAATAAGCGCGCAGTGACTTGCTGAAATTGGTCATCAGGTCGAAGTCTTCGACGCCTTCCTGATAGATCCATTTGAGCAGTTGTGTCGCCCGAAAAGGCTTTTCGCCTAACTCGACAAAAAAGGCCGCGAGGCCTTTCCTGTCGAAATCGAGCAAATTGATAGTTTTGGTATTAACGGGTTCTTGCACAGATTTCATTGTCTGAGAAAAAGTAAGCAATTTCCCTTTTAGCAGTTTCGATTGCATCCGAACCGTGTACGGCATTTTCATCGATGCTGTTAGCAAAGTCGGCGCGGATAGTGCCGGCAGCCGCTTCTTTCGGGTTGGTAGCGCCCATGATTTCGCGATGTTTCAGAACCGCGTTTTCGCCTTCCAGCACTTGCATGATCACAGGACCTGAAATCATAAACGCGACTAAGTCGTTGAAGAAACCGCGCTCTTTATGCTCAGCGTAAAAACCTTCGGCTTGCTCTTTGGTCAAATGCAGCATTTTTGCCGCAACGATTTTTAAATCGTTTTTTTCAAAACGGCTGTAAATTTCGCCGATGACATTTTTTGCTACAGCGTCGGGTTTGATGATTGAAAAAGTGCGTTCGATTGCCATTGTTTAGGAAACTCCAGATTGAAAAATTTAAAGATTGCAGATTATAGCCGATTGGCGGCCGTTCTTGTATCCGCTTAGCCGTAAAACGCTAAGGCAAATTGTCGATTTCGGCATTTTCTTTTCTTACCGACATCAAGTCTTCCCTCGATACACCCAGCCACAGCACGATAGGACTTGCGACCAGCACCGACGAGTAAATGCCGAAAATGATGCCGATCGTCAACGCCAGCGCGAAATTATGCAGCGCTTCGCCGCCGAAGAAGAACATCGCCAACACCATCATTTGCGTCATAAAGTGGGTGATAACGGTACGGGACATCGTCGTCGTGATCGCGTTATCGATCATGTCCGGAACGCTGACATTGCGCATCTTGTGGAAATTCTCCCGCACCCGGTCGAATACCACGACCGATTCGTTGACCGAATAGCCTAATATCGCCAGTACGCCGGCCAGCACCGACAGCGTGAACTCCCACTGGAAAAACGCGAACATGCCGAGAATAATCACGATGTCGTGCATATTGGCGATAATCGCCGCCAACGCGAAACGCCACTCGAAGCGGGCCGCCAAATAAGCCATGATTCCCGCTACAACCAGCAGCATCGCCAAACCGCCGCTTTCGAACAATTCCTTGCCGACTTGCGGCCCGACAAACTCAACGCTACGCAGTACGACACTGGGATCTTGTTCTCTGAGCTTTGCCAATATCACTTCGCTCAACTTGACATCGTTGGTTTCAGCCTTCATCGGTACGCGGATTAATACTTCCTTGACGCTGCCGAAATTCTGCACCGAAAAATCGGGAATTTTTTGCTCTTCCAAAACTTTTCGAACCGCTTCGACGTTAGCCGGCTGGTTATAGCCGACTTCGACTTGCAGACCGCCGGTAAAGTCCAAGCCAAAATTAAGCCCTTTGAAAGATAAGGCCAGTATCGCCAAAATAAAAGTCACCAACGAAATGGTCGTGGTAACCCGACCATAGCGCATAAACGGAATATCGTGTTTAATTTTAAAAAGTTCCATTGAATCCTCGAATGCTATCTTCAGATAGCCAATTTATCCAACTGACGCTGTCCGCCATAGGCGAGATTGACCAACGCTCTCGATACAACAACCGCACTGAACATCGAAGTTAAAATCCCGATACACAGCACCAGCGCAAAACCGCGGATAGGTCCGGAACCCAGTGTGAATAACGCGATGCCGGCAATCAAGGTGGTGATATTGGAATCCAGAATAGTCGCGAAAGCCCGCTCATAACCGGCATAAATGGCGGCGCCGGGAGACATGCCGATCCTGAGCTCCTCGCGTATCCGCTCGTTGATCAACACGTTGGCGTCGATGGCCATACCCACGGTCAGCGCGATACCGGCCATGCCCGGCAATGTTAACGTGGCTTGCAGCAGCGACAGCACCGCAACCAACATCAACACGTTCATGCTCAACGCGACGATAGAAAAAAGACCGAACAGGCGGTAGTAGGCGATCATGAAAAACGCGACCGCTATGAAGCCATAGACGTTGGAATTAACGCCTTTGCCGATATTTTCTTGTCCCAAGCTTGGACCGACCGTGCGTTCTTCGACAATGTCGATCGGCGCCACCAACGCCCCTGCTCTCAATAATAACGACAAATTACGCGCTTCCTGCGGACTGTCTAAACCGGTAGTCTGGAATCGATGGCTGAAAACACCCTGAATAGTCGCTACATTAATGACTTTTTCAACTTTCTCTTTATGACGGACTTTTTGGCCGTTCACAGTTTTAGTTTCAACTTTATATTCGATGAACACCACCGCCATCGGCTTGCCGATATTAGCCTGGGTCAATTTACCCATTTTGGCCGCACCGACGCCGTTTAGGGAAATATTAACCGAAGGCCTGCCGTCCTGATCAACACCGGAAGAAGAATCAACGATTTGATCTCCGGTGACGATAACCCGGCGATCCAATAGAATCGGATTGCCGTTGCGCTCGTAATACAAGCGGCTGCCGACCGGCACGTGACCTTCAACGGCTTGCTGTACGTCATGTTCGACGTCAACCAACCGGTATTCCAATGTCGCCGTTGTTCCCAAAATTTCCTTGGCGCGGGTTGTATCTTGCACGCCCGGCAATTGCACGACGATATGTTTTTCACCTTGCTGTTGAATCACCGGCTCGGCAACGCCCAGCTCGTTAACTCGGTTACGCAACGTGGTCATGTTTTGCGCAACGGCGAATTTTTTCGTTTCGCGCACGTCTTTTTCGGAAAGTTTCAACCAGACTTGATCCTGCTCACTCGGCTCGGTGACTTCCAAGGCCCGGAAATCCTTACCCAGCAGCTTTAGCAACGCCGGCTTGTCATCGGCCGAGCTCAGTTTGACTTTAATAAAACCGCTGTCTTTAGCGACCGACTGGTAACGGATTTTTTCGTTTCTTAATGCCAGACGCACGTCGTCGGTATAGCGGTCTTCAGCCTGTTTAACGGCGGCATCCATGTCCACTTCCATCAGGAAATGCACCCCGCCGCGCAAGTCAAGCCCCAAATACATCGCTTTGGCTCCCAAAGCTCTCAGCCATGGGGGGGTTGTGGGCGCCAGGTTTAGCGCGACGTTATACTCGTCGGACAATTGATCCCTGAGCAAGTCGGCTGCTTTGAGTTGATCGTCGGTGCTGTTAAACCGGGCTAAAACTTGACCGTTATTAAATTCAAACTGTTTGATATTAAGTCCGGAAGCTTTAAGGTCGGATTCGATTTTATTGGCTTGCTCTTGTGCCAATTTGGTGGAGCGTGTCGATGCCACCTGAACGGAAGGATCGTCGCCGTATAAATTCGGCAACGCGTAAATAGTCGAGACTGCAAAAACAATCAGGACCAATAGATTTTTCCAAAGCGGATAATGGTTTTGCATGTGTTATTCCAACAATTCAACTATGTCCTAGAGACATTGCGGACGCAAGTAACTGTGCGCCCACAACCATAGCATTAAACTTTAGCGACTTTTTTAGTAATCGCTTTGTAAGTTCCTTTCGGCATCATGCTTTCGATACTATGACGCTGTACTTGAATGAAAGTGTTGTCGCAGATTTCAAGCTTGACGAAGTTTTCATCCAAATCAACAACTTTACCCAAGATTCCGCCTGAAGTGACCACCTCGGAACCTTTAGTCATTGCGGCAATCATTTCTTTTTTCTCTTTGGCGCGCTTGGATTGCGGACGCAGGAATAAAAAGTAAAAAAACACCAAGATGCCCAGTGGGAATATCATGCCTTCAATGCCGGGTTGTTGGGCGGCTGGGGCTGCTGCGGCCATAGCGTCAGAAATTAAAAAACTCATAGTTATCCTCAGTTCGGTTCTTATTGTAATTTAAAAAAAGTTCGCCATTATGCCACAGTCGGCACGGCTTTTCCTCGTTGTTGATAAAATTGCTTGACAAAAATGTCCAGCTCTTGCTTTTCAATCGCATCGCGCAAGCCCTGCATCAGGCTTAAGTAATAATAGAGATTGTGGATAGTGTTGAGCCTTGAACCCAGCATTTCCTTGCATTTATCCAAGTGCCGCAAGTAAGCTCTCGAATAATTCCGGCAGGTATAACAGCCGCAGGATTCATCCAACGGGCCGGTATCGAACTCATATTGGCTGTTCCTGATCTTCACGACGCCAAACGTAGTAAAAAGATGTCCGTTACGAGCGTTGCGGGTCGGCATCACGCAGTCGAACATATCGATACCGCGCCTGACCGCCTCGACCAAATCTTCCGGCGTACCAACGCCCATTAAATAGCGCGGCTTATCGATAGGCATCTTGCTATGCACGACATCCAGCGTTGCCATCATTTCTTCTTTTGGTTCGCCGACCGACAAGCCGCCGATTGCGTAGCCGTCAAAACCAATATCGACCAATCCGGCTATCGACTCCTGGCGCAGATGCTCATACATGCCGCCCTGCACAATGCCGAACAAAGCCGATTCATTACCCTCGTGAGCCGCTTTACTGCGCGCCGCCCAGCGCAACGACAGGCGCATTGACTCGGCGGCCTCATGAACTGTGGCCGGGTATGGCGTGCATTCATCGAAAATCATCACGATATCCGAACCCAAGTCACGCTGGACCTGCATTGATTCTTCCGGTCCCATAAAAATAGCGCTGCCGTTGATAGGCGACTTGAACGTCACGCCTTTTTCGGTGATTTTTCGTAACGCGCCCAGGCTGAACACCTGAAAACCGCCGGAATCGGTCAAGATGGGTTTATCCCATTGCATAAAACCATGCAAATCGCCGTGCGACTTGACTACGCCCATACCGGGACGCAGCATTAAATGAAAAGTGTTGCCCAGGATAATCTGTGCACCGATACCGGTCAGTTCGTCAGGCGTTAGCGACTTAACTGTTCCATAAGTGCCTACCGGCATAAAAATAGGCGTTTCCACCACGCCACGAGCAAACTTGAGCCGGCCGCGCCGCGCATGGCCGTCGGTATTGATTAATTTGAAGTCCATAGAAATTTATGAGTACATTGAAGGCTGGGAATTATCCAGACTTTTTAAATTAATGTACATGTGAACCGTAAAAACTTTTAATGTCGTTAAAGACAAAAAATTCAGTCTTGATCATGTAGCGCCCTGCCAAAAATAACAATTACTTAATACCGAGTCTAAAATGCTAATCGTCATATTTTATAAAGACTTAAGTAGGCGAAGAAGCCATGCCTAACACTCAGGACAGACAATCAATCTATACAGAGAGCGTTTCAGGAATTAGAATCATGACAAGACCTTCACAACCCAAGACCGGCAAATAATAATAATTTCATTCAAAATCAACCGTGTATAATAATAAACAGTTCGGCTTAATTACACTTCAGTTAAATTTTAGTGCAGTCCGGCTCTACTGATAATCACGTCTTCACCGATGAAAATACGTCCGTTTTCAGTGCTTACAGCACTCTTATATATGCAATCCCACCTGCCAGCGGCCCATGCGGAAGAATCGCTGTCTTTGTCATCCTTGAAAGAGATGTCGCTGGAAGACGTACTGCAAGTAGAAATCGTCTCTAAAAAAGCCGAGAATAAAAATTCCGCCGCCGGCATTGTCAGCGTGGTTACCCATGACGACATTAAACGTTATGGAGCGAACACTTTGGCTGATGTGTTAAACCGCGTCACCAGTATTTATATGTTAAGCACCTATATCTGGTCTGACAGCACCGCTGCGATGCGCGGGGATGCGTTAACGCACGTTAACAACCATACCTTGGTGCTTATCAACGGCAGGCCGTTTCGTGACAGTGCTTACGGCGGTTTGAACGAAACCATGTTTCGGGATTTTCCGATCCATCATATCGAACAAATCGAAGTTATACGCGGCTCGGGTTCAGTGTTATACGGCAGCAATGCCTTTACCGGCGTCATTAATGTTGTTACTAAAAAACACCAGGATAATGCACTGACTTTACGCGGACGTTATGGCAGCTTTAATACAGGACAAGTGGAAAGTGAATTTGCCTGGAAAAATGACGAAGCCGCGATTACCGGCGCAGTGCGGCACCGCGCCAGCGACGGTTGGTTATTTTCAGCCATCGATGAAAGAAAACAACCGGCCAATTTTCGCAACAACGATGACGACACCAGCGCCAGTTTGTGGGGAGAATGGAAGGATTTCAATTTCAACCTGTTTGTAGTGAATAACCAACGCAACCATTGGGGGTCGGTACCCATCGGCTCGGGCCAGCCCATTGAGAATGACCGGTTATTTTTTGATGTCGGTTACAAGCACCAAATTAATCAGCATTGGTCATCGACCTGGAATATAACCTTTAACAAATTTTCCCAAAACTATAATTTGCCCGTTCAAGGCACTCTTTATCTAACCGATCTATACGAAAACAATGTCCTGTTTGAACAAACTCATTTTTTAAATTTCTTTGAAGACAAACTAAACTTCGTTGCCGGCGGTCTGGTCGAATGGCGCGAAGGTGGCGTGACGCAAGTATCGCAACCGAATACCCTAAATCCCTATACAAGTTTAAAATCCAGTATTTACGGCGAAGCCAGTTATAGCTTACTCGATAATTTAAAGGTTAGTGTCGGCGGCCAATGGCATCGTTTCGATAATTTAAAAGCTGCGCCGCAAGGCGTAATCGACAATGGCGAAGCGACTGAAGGCCTGGTCGGACGCACCGGATTAGTATACGAACTGACCTCCAGCCTGGGCGCGAAATTACTCTACAACCAGGCGTACCGTTCTCCGAGCGCGGGTGAATTAGGTGCCAACTCCTCACTGGTTCAGGGCAACAGGAATATTCAACCCGAATTGATTGAAAGCAGCGATGCGCAAATTTTTTACCATGCCCAAGATTACCAAATCTCTCTGACGGCTTTTAGAAGCCGGGTTTCCAACCTGATTGTCCGAGTGCCGGTTGCCGATACCAATCCTGTCCGTTTGCAGTATAGCAATGCCGGCAATGCGGAATTTGAAGGGCTTGAACTGGAATCCGAAGCGAAACTATTTGAAGGCTTATCATGGAAAGGCGCTTATACTTTTCAGACCAATCGCGATGAACACAATCAAAACAATAAAACCCAGATGCCCAACCACATGGCCAAAATAGGCTTAAGCTACGATGCCACAACGGATTTACAAATTAGCGCTTTCGATACCTATTTCAGCGCAGCGAAAATCGTTCCAACCTCGCTCGAGGTTAACCCGGCCGCAAACAGCTATCATAGCTTGAGCGTCAATACCAATTACCGCCTGGATAACTTGCTAGGCTTTGCTCATACCAAACACATTACCTTTTCATTTTATTTGGACAATTTACTCGACGAAAAATTTTATTATCCGGAGTTCAACCGCAAAATCATAAATACCATTCCCGCCTCACCGGGAAGATCGCTATTTGGAGAAATAGCCATTGAGTTTTAAAAGCATTTTTATACCCAAAGGGCATAAGTTTCGTTTGAGCGGACAAGCTGCTCAACTCAGCTTTATACCCAAAGGGCATAAGTTTCGTTTGAGCAGGCAAGCTGCTCAACTCAGCTTTAAACTTAGCGTATTAACCTCTATTGTGATTATGCGTGCATCCATTAAATCTACGCTAGCAGCGGCCATAATCTGCTTTACCGCTAATAATGCCGAAGCGCTCGAAAACAGCGAGCTTATTCGTGCGTCTATCATCGAAAAGGTTTCCCGTTTTATCGAATGGCCGACCTGGACGAATGAGCGCTTTACTATCTGCGTTACCGACAAATCCCCATTACTCCCGGCCTTGCAAACTTATTACGCCAATATGTCTCTTGCGGACAAGCCGGTCAGCTTGTTGATTTTTCATGAATTGAAAGATATTAAAGTGTGCCAAGTGATCTATTTAAATGACGACGACCGGAGCGATGATCTAGTCCCTGTTCTGCAACTGGCCGGCAGCCAACCTATCCTGATCGTTACCGGAAAACAAAATGACGTTAGCCAAGGCGCCCATGTGGATTTTTTCGTTAAAGACACCCGGCTGCATTTGGAAGTTAATAGAACAGCACTGATGAATAGCGGTTTAAAAGCCAGCTACCATTTACTAAAGGTGGCTCGCATTGTTGAATAAACTTAAACAATGGGTAGTTTGCCAGCCTTTCAAACGGAAGTTGCAATGGGTCATCATGACGGTTGTATTGACAACGGTGGCTAGCACCTTAGGTTTTTTATACTGGCAAAAAAACGATCAACAGCGCAACGATTTCGTCCGTACCAATTTGGCGCTCGCGAAACTGGTAGCCGAATTCACCGTTCTGCCGGTAGTATTTGACGATAGTAAAGGCGCTGAAGACCAGTTAAGCAAGCTGTGGAAAACCCCGAACGTCGCCTACGTGCTGCTGGAAAAAACCGGCGGGCAAATATTGACGAACCATGATCCATCGAATATTGCAGCGGCCGCGCCCACACTAGCGGACAACCAGGAATGGCTTTGGCAGGATCATTATCTGTATTTTGCAGTGCCGATTAGTCATGAACATGAAAAATTAGGGATATTAAAAGGCGCTTACCGTATTGATGAATTAAAACAGGCGCAATACCGGGAACTGCATTTTATGTTGCTGGTTATGTTAATTGCGGCGCTATGCAGTTATGGTCTGGCGTTCCTATTACGAAGCTTTGCGATGGCTCCGATTACGCAGCTTGATCGACATGCCCGACGCATCGCGGAACAACCCGACATGAGCGAACCGATCATATATTCAGCGCATCGAGCCGATGAAATCAGTCATTTATATGATGCTTTCAATCTACTGATGTCACGTATCCAACAGCGCGAAACGGAAATTCTCCAGCTTAATCGCGATCTTGAAATTAAGATCAGGCAACGCACCCAGGATTTGGAAGAATCGCGGCATATTTTGGCGTTGAGTCTGCAAGCGTCAAACCAGTGGTTGTGGGACTGGAATATAGCCGACAATATTCTAAAACTCGATGCCGAATTAGTGAGCCTCTGCACGACACTGCCGCCTGCAACAATCACCATCGACTGGTTTAACGAGCAAATCCATCCCGACGATCAATTACGCATTAGACAGGCGCAAGCGAATTTGCTTTGTGACCGGCAACCTAATTGTAGCTCGGAGTTTCGCTTGCGCACCGTTAATGGCGATTACCGCTGGATACATTCTCAGGGCCAAATTATCGAACGCAGCCCACAAGGCAACCCGGTACGCATGATTGGCACCCAAACCGATATCACTGACCGCAAACAAGCGGAAATCGAACTCCGAATTGCTGCCGTCGCGTTTGAATCGCAAGAAGGCATCATGGTCACCGATGCCAACAATGACATTCTCCGGGTTAACCAAGCCTTCACCAAAATTACCGGTTACACAACGGAGGAAGCCGTCAACCAAAACCCCAGACTACTTAAATCCGGTCTGCAAGATCAGAGTTTTTATGAGGAGATGTGGCGTAGCATTGAACTCACCGGAAATTGGGAAGGCCAAATCTGGAACCGGCGGAAGAACAGCGATATTTATCCGGAACTTATCACCATTACCGCTGTGAAAGGTCCGGACAACGTCGTCACCAACTATGTTGCCGTATTCAATGATATTACCTTAACTCAAGCAGCTACTGCCGAAATCGAACGCCTGGCTTTCTATGATCCGCTTACCGCCCTGCCTAACCGCCGTTTGTTGATGGACCGCCTGCAACACAGCATTAACATGGATAGGCGCGACGGCAAACAGCTTGCATTATTGATGCTGGACCTGGACCGTTTCAAAGCCGTCAACGACAGTTTAGGGCACCTGGCAGGAGACGACTTGTTGCAGCAAGTCGCTGCGCGCATCAGCTCAAGATTGCGTGACGTTGATATGGTGGCGCGCTTAGGCGGCGATGAATTTGTGATCTTACTGGAAGATATTACACTGCCCGAAGATGCCGCGCAGGTGGCGGAAGAAATCATCGCCGAGTTAAGCAAGCAATTCTGCCTGTCCCAACATGACAATGTGCTGATTGGCGCCAGCATCGGCATAAGCCTGTATCCGCAACACGGCGACAGTCCGGAGATACTGATGGATCACGCCGATGCGGCGCTGTACCAGGCTAAAGACGCCGGCCGCGGCTGCTTTGCCTATTTTTCCGAAGAGCTGACGCTGGCAGCCCGAGAGCGGATAGCGCTGGAAGCGCGGCTTCGTCATGCCATTGAACAGCAGGAATTACGCGTTTTTTACCAAGCGCAAGTGGATATTGCCACCGGCCTCATCATTGGGGCAGAGGCGCTGGTACGTTGGCAAGATCCGGCCGAGGGATTGATTCCTCCGCAACGTTTCATCCCTATTGCCGAAGAGTCCGGCCTGATTGTAGACATTGGCAGCTGGGTGCTGCATGAAACCTGCCGGCAAGGCCGGCAATGGCTGGATACGGGCTTGCCGGCTGTCACGTTAGCAGTCAACGTCTCCGCCCACCAGTTCCAGCGTAGCGATATTTGTGCGTTAGTTGCCCAAGTGCTAAGCGACACCGGTTTTCCGCCCGAACACCTGGAATTGGAAATCACCGAAAGCGGCTTGATGGGCAACCAGAGTAACGCGACAACTATTCTTAACAATCTTCGCGCCCAAGGCGTGCATCTGGCCATTGACGATTTCGGCACCGGCTATTCATCCTTGGCTTATCTAAAACACTTTCCGTTGGATGTATTAAAAATCGACAAAAGTTTTATCGACGAAATTCCTTTTCAACAAGACGACATGGAAATCACTGCCACCATTGTTGCAATGGCGCATACTTTAGGTTTTAAAGTACTGGCCGAGGGCGTTGAAACACCGGAGCAACATGACTTCTTACGCAAAAAAGGCTGCGATATGTATCAGGGCTATATCAAAAGCCCGCCTATACCTGCCGAAGAGTTTGCCAAATTATTGCGGAGCCAGAACCGGACAATGAGTGTCGTTTAAAATGTTCGAGTCAATCCGCATGCATAATTACCGTTCATTGGCTGGCTGAAACTGAAACCGTCGACAATTCAACTTTCGAAATTTTAGCGAAAGGCTTTATCCACTAGACACAAACAGCAATAGATACGAGAATGTCGAACAACTCCAAACAATAATAATCCTTCAGATAGCGGACAAAACCGTTCGGTTAACAAAGCACCGGTCGGCTTTGCCAAGCGGGAGTAAGCTAATGGGCATGCCAATTGAGACACTTTTCGCCAATACCTCGAAACCGGTTTTGTCGTTCCTCCGCGGATCGCGGCTGACTAAGCGTGTAAGGCCGAAACACACTTCAATCCGGATCTTTTCAATCCCGCATTTCGATGCCGATAGTGAACGCCTTTTCCGACAGGAACGTCAAAGCGAAACATTGAAAGCCTTGAAAATAGTGCTGCTACTGAGCTCAATCTGTCTGTTGGCATTCATTGCTTTAAATATATTTAATGAAAAGTTATCCAACAGCGAAATCACCAGCAGCTTACTGACAGGTCTAACGCTAGCAGCCTTGTTTGCAAACCTGCATCAACCGCCTCGGAGTAAAATTAACTCAATCGCCAAACTCAGCGCCGTACTGGCCGTTATCGATCTATGCTGCATTTTACTGATAGAGGGCAACCCTGCTTTCTATACAGACATTTGGGTCGGGTTGTTGCCGATTTATTTCTTCGCTTACGGGCAAACATTCATGACAATTACCGAAACCTTGAAATTCGGCCTGCTGGCAATGACGGCCCTGCCGCTCTGCGGTCATTTGATCGGCATTGAAACCGTGGCGCTGATACCGTCGATTATCATATTGCTGATCGTCAACGCCTGCGGTTTCTGTAGCCGTTATCAACAGGAAATCCATGCGCGCAACCTGTTCCGGGAACGCCGCAAAGCCGAATGCAAATCGGAAGACAAAACCCGGTTTTTAATGCAACTCAGCCACAACCTATGTCAGCCGCTCCAGGCTTTGAGCTGTTATTCTTCCGCGCTGGATAGCGCTATCGTAGACAAACCCGACGACTCGTTACAACAAATGGTCGGCAAGCTGGGCTTAGCTATCGACGAACTCAACAATACTTTCAAACACATGCTCGACATCGCCAACCTGGAAACCGGCAAGCAAAGCCTGCGGCTGGCGGCAGTCGATATAAACATCCTGCTGGCATCCTTGGAAAACCAATTTGCTCCGCAGGCCGCCAAGCGAGGCCTGAAACTAATCGTCCGCCTGCGCTCAAGCCCCCCGTACACCGTGCATAGCGATGCCTGCATTTTAAGCCAGATCATAAGCAACCTGATCGATAACGCGATCAAATACACCGCCAGCGGTTGGATTCTAATCACAGCGGTTAAAGTCGACAGCAAACGGCTCAAACTGCACGTGCGCGACAGCGGCATCGGTATCGCCGATGAATTGCGCGGCGAGATATTCAAAGAATTTTTCCGCGGTCACAGGCGACAGGCCGATTTGCAAACTCACGGTCTGGGTATCGGCCTGGCTTACGTATTAAAAGCCACGGAACGCTTGCCGGATCACAACATGCAAGTCTATTCGCGGCAACATCAAGGCAGCGACTTCCAACTCAGTATGCCGGCGATCGCCGTACCGAATCCCATCAACACACCGGCACGACAAGCCAATCTCGCCGGTAGCTTCATATTCATTGTCGATACCGACCGTGAGATCCTGCATGCCATGAACGAGCAACTATCCGCTTGGGGCTGTCTCGTGCAAACAGCCTCCTCCAAAGCCGAAACTCATGCAGCTCTTGCTGAAAACCTTAGAGCGCCGGACCTACTGATCACCGATTTCTACCTGGACGGCAACGAAACCGCTCACGACATCATCGCCGCTATCCAAGCCGACTGCGGCGCGGTACCGACACTCATTCTTTCCTCCCATGCTATCTCAGCCGAAGACCAGGCCAAATGGCCGCAGAACACACTGCTTCTACGTAAACCGGCCAGCGGGACGGTTTTGATGGAAATGATGGCAAAGGCTATCGGCAACGGCTGAATTGCCGCTTTCTGTTCAATCTAAAAGATTGTATGGAAGCCGTTCGTGCTGAGCTCGTCGAAGCATAAACAGCTTCCACACAATCTGGGCGGACGGATTTTGAAATGCTCAATAAGTGATTTCCCAAAGTCAATTCCCCACCTCCGGCCGCCCGAATACAATCCCCATCTCGAACACTTTCACCAGTAATTCCGTCCGCCTCACCACGGCAAATTTCTGGAAAATCGGCCGCAGATGATTCTTAACCGTTTGCTCTTCTATGCCCAGTTTGCGGGCAATTTCCTTATTGCATAGGCCCTGCACCAGCCATCCCAACACCTCAAACTCGCGCGGCGTCAACCCCAAACTGGCCGGATCGGTTACCGGCTTAATTCCGGCAGTTGTTGGAGTCGCTTCCAGCACCGGCTGCGGCCCGACCACCGAGGCTGGCAAATACACCCGTCCTGACAACACATCCCGCAACGCCTCAACAAACGCCTGCCGCGACACCGACTTGGCAATAAAACCCATCGCGCCCAAACGCAATGACTCAAACATCAGTTCCCTGTCGTCCAAGCCGGAAAACATTGCCACGCATAAATTCGGGAACTCTTGGCGTAGCTCAACCAATCCCACCAATCCGTCCTTGCCGGGCAATTGAATGTCCAGCAATATCAGATTCAACTGCGTTGTGCGGGCAATCGCTAAGCCTTCATCGAAGTTTTCCGCTTCGAAGACTTGTAAACCGGGGAATATCTGTTTCAGCAAACAAGCGACGCTTTCGCGGGCGCAGAAGTGGTCGTCAATTAGGAGGATTTTCATGGGGGTTAAAAACTCAGAATTACTGCTAGATGGATATTGTACTGGAGATTGCAGAACCCCGGTACTTTAGTACTGATACGAAAGGTGCGTAGAAACTTAAAGCAAATCCAGAAACAATAAATTCAAGATTACAAAAATACCTCATATATCAAGAACCGAGTGTTTGATGCTATGAAATTAGAAAAAGATGAACAAATAGAAGTCGTTGTTAATCCTGCCGAACGTTACCAGGTTACCAATTTAGAAGTATGTGTTGGCGAACAATATCATTTTGAAGCCCATGGTAAGTGGAAAGATGCCTCCCATATTTGCGGACCGGAAGGATGGCAAAATTGGTGGTCATCCAATTTTCTACGGTTTAGCCGGTTACCCAATAACGATCTGTTCTTCCTAGGCGGAAATATTGGCCGCGATGAAAAAACAAATTTTCCTATTGGCTCATCCGGCACAAGAAATATAGAGGCAACCGGATGCTTATATTTGTTTGCGAATGACCTTTGGTATTTCTATTTCAATAACTATAACTTGCCGCCGGATCAAGGCGGCCCTATGACTGTGGCAATTCGTAGAGTTGTATAAAAATTTCGATTAACTCGGAACGATGTTCAGCGCGTCATACCAGATTATCCTCACAGCTAATTTACGATTTCCAATCAGATAGGAGAAAGCCATGTCAGACATATCAAAACAGAATCTAACAAAGATCACACGCTTACTTCACCCAATTATCTATGTTCGCGGATATGCCATGACTGAAAATGAGAGGGATGAAACCACGGCCGATCCCTTTAACGGCTTTAATTTGGGATCGACAGTCTATCGCGCTTCGTATGATAAAAAGGAAAAAGCAAACAAATTTATATTTGAATCGCCATTAGTGCGGTTGATGTCGGATTTTGGATATTCTGATGTTTATGAAGATGGGCTCGATATTATGGATAAAGGCTGGAGGGGAAAAATTCCCTATCGCTCAGTTATAGTGTACCGCTACTATGATGAAGGCTCGACTTTTTTTGGCGATGGCAGCTCTTCTTCAATCGAGCATTATGCGAAAGGATTAAGTGAGTTAATATCCAAAGTTCGTGATCTTGCTGTCGATGAAGCAGGCCACGGCATTGCTGATTTCAAATGTTACCTCGTCGCCCATTCGATGGGAGGATTGATCTGTCGCGCTTTTCTCCAGAATCCTAATCTCGGCGACGCCACAGTTCGAAACTGGGTAGATAAGGTTTACACCTATGCTACACCGCACAATGGAATAGAAATGGGGGGCATCAACATCCCTTCTTGGTTTAGTAAGAATGACATGAATAACTTCAACCGCGATCGGATGGCTAATTATTTGGCGTTAGAGAATGATCCAGAATATATTGGACAGAAAGACACAGAAGGCCGAGTTGATTTCCTGCGTCATTTCGATCCTAACCGCTTCTTCTGTATGATCGGGACCAACCGAGACGACTACAATGTTGCAGCTGGGCTTTCGCGCACTTTTGCTGGCCATGGAAGTGATGGCTTAGTAAAAATCGAAAACGCCGCCTTATGTGGGAAAGATGCAAATAACATAACCATCCTTTGCCCTCGAGCCTATACATACCGCTCACATTCCGGTTTTTTTGGCATAGTCAATTCCGAGGAGGCTTTTCAAAACCTTACTCGCTTCTTTTTCGGAGACTTGCGCGTGGACGTTTGGTTTGACGTCGATGCCGTTATTTTGCCAAGCAGCCTTCAAGATAAGTCAGATGTACAAGCCGCTTACCATTTTGAAATCCTCGCGGCTCCGAGAGGAAAGCGCTGGCAACTAACGCGCAGAATAGCCGTTGAGGATTCTGTCGCGGTACGCACGCATGACGATATCATTCATTCCAAAAACAAAAATATTTATCTTTCCACAGCTTTCCTATCACGCTGGGCGAAAGTCGACGAGACAGACGATAAGCTCTCGTATTCGGTGACATTAAATATAGGGGTTCAAGAATATCTGGTGAAAGGAGTTCTGTTCGACTCTCATTACGAAGGAGTCAAGCTATTTAGTGACACGCTAATTGTTTCCATAACTCCAGGTTTACAGATGGATTGGCATTGGGGGCAAGACTCTGCGACAGGAACATACTCTTTTTCTGTTAAAGAGCAGAAAGATCTACAAGCCGAAAAATCTATTTCGCGATCTATTACAATTCCAGTAGTAGCAGGAAAATCACCCAGCATTACAGGAAGTTTACGGTTCGTGGCTACTCATTGGAATATATAGAACTGCAAAATAAATTTAGTCGGCCTTAACTTTAAGAACTCATAGATCAATAGGTCGAGCAGCAGCTTTTCGTTGCTCAACGCTTTTGCATTAAACGATGAAATGGATGATTAAACCTCGAAATCCATCATAACCATATCAAATTATGGAGATATTTTATGCTTAACTATAAAGAATTTAGTCTAGTAATTACCGGAGGAGCTATTGGAGGTCTTGTTTCTGTCTCTGAAGCATGGACAGAGCCATCAGTTTTTCCTATTTCTTTGGCTAAAATTTTTACTCTTATTGTAATTCCTTCTATCAAAGGAGGTCTAGCCGCCGGAATTGGTGTTTATGTCTTAACAAGTTTAGACCAAAATAATTTAGCTAAAGCTTTCTTTTTTTCCGTAACTTGCGGGCTTACTTTCCCTAGCGTACTATCCAATGGTCAGACCATAGCCCAAAACGTAACATCAAAAGCTGCGCAGCTAACTATTGCAGAAAAGGCTTCCGCAATTAATGAGTCAGCCTCAAATACTTCGGATTCCAATAAATTGGATGTTTCTCAATTAAAGGCAGCTTCAATTGATATTCTTACAGCAGCAAATAAAGCCCCAGAAGATGAAAAAGGAAACGTTAACTCTGCTTTACAGCAAGCAATAACAGAACTAAGCAAAAAAGCAAAAGCAGGAGATGAAAGCGCTATTCATGCCATAACTGATATAGGCTCCTTATCAGCCTCTAAAAACATTCCAGGCCCTACGGAAACAGCAATAAGAGAGTTTAAAGAACTGCAATCGACACCCTCTCTCTCAAACGAACTTCGCACAAAAGTTGACTCAGCAGCTAGTAGCCTTTCAATGCAGATAGAAGTTACGCATTGACCGCTGGTTAATATTGTGGATTGAGCTGGTCTTTGCCCGGCATAAAGCCGGTGATGAACGTGGCGATAACCTC
>NZ_RYFG02000106.1 GCF_003994235.2 Candidatus Methylobacter oryzae | reverse complement strand
TGAAAATGTTCGCCGGGCTGCCATCGAGGCTTTGGCTCAGCATTATCAAGACCGGACGGAAACTTATCCTCTATTGACTCAGTGCCTACAGGATAAAGATGAAAATGTTCGCCGGACTGCCATTGAGGCTTTGGCTCAGCATTATCAAGACCGGACAGAAACTTATCCGCTGCTAAAGCTGTGTTTGCAAGACAAACATGAAGATATCCGTCAAGAAGCACTTGGGGCTTTAGCACAACATAACTTTGAAAACGTAAAAATAAAATTACTGTCACGTGACCTTGACAGTATTGCTCCCTGGCAAGATCCTTTAGAACCCATTACAGAAGACCAAGTAGAACAAGTCGCAAAAAAACTAAACCTCAGCCCCGAAACCATTCGCCAACATTATCAGGAAATAGCGCTTAAGATACCTTTGCAACTGGAATGGCAAATATAGCTCTCATAGGTCGGGCAACAGCTTTTTCGTTGCCCGACGCTATTAGTATATCTAATTGTCGGACATAAACAGCATGCTCGACCTACTACGGAACTAATTTTAGAAGCAATCAGATCAAGCCAGTGTTTTTTAAAAAATCCTGACCAAATTGGCTATACAACTGCCATAACCCCAACAGACTCACAGTAACCAAGCCGCCGCCGATCCATCGTTTAAATAGCAAATCGTTGAGCATAATAGCGTTATGCGTTTTCAAGCCCACTATGTGTCCTATCGCGGCAATCGGTAGCAGCGCCAGTGCCGTTAGAAAATGCAAATCGACAGACAGGGCAACAAACGTCGTCATTTTGATGCTGACCAACGTGAACCACAGGATAAACAAGGTATCCCGCAACTTATCCTTGCTGACGTTGCGCATATAGACCGCAACCATCAACGGCGCGCCGGTCAAGGAAATCCCGGCCACGTATCCGCCCAACATTAACAGCACTCTATCCGCCCAAACATGCCGGCTCTGAATGCCTCGGTTAAGCATCCAGGTAAGAAGAAACACGGGGTCTACCATTGTATTTTGTAGGTGACACCCTTGTTGAGAAAGCGTAGTCTATTTTCCTGGCGAGGGTGTGGCTCTTAGGGTCCGCAACGTATGTTGGCTCGACTTTGAAATGCCGCCCTCGTCACCTACATCATCCATACAAGCCTACCGGGATGATGTCCAATTCTTTGTGACTCTGCAAGTAGACGAGGCTGATGGGTGTATTTCCTTATCAGACTATCAGGAGTCCATTATGTCAACCGCCGTATTTCCAGAAATCCGCGTCAGTTTGGATATTGGTTGTAGGTTCCATTCAGTTGCCGTTGGCTTGTCTGACGGGAATCTGCTTGATGAGTTTGAAATTCCGCATACGAAACAAGGCTTCGAAACTTTTTTTAAAAGAATTCAGCAACATGAACTGAAACACCAATTATCGGTGTCCATCGCGATGGAAGGCTATAACGGTTATGCCCGACCTTTAAGAAACACGGGGTCAGGTCTTGAATTGTGCATTCTTCTGACATAAAAGCAAGCAGCCAATCAGGGGCTTGCGGAAGGAGCTTCATGGCTTCAATCATCCCATATTCCGCTATACTACATACGGACTACGCAACTTTTATCCGTTAAACATGAGCCGCTTTTCCAAGTATCTCGGCAGCCCACTGATTAAGGCTTTTGCCGGTAGCCTGGGCGGCTACCAGCGCCGCAGCATGAACCTCCGGAGGCACACGCAGCATCAATTTGCCGCTGGCGGGCTTTTCCGGCGACTCGCCGCGCGCCTTGCAACCCTCAATCATGAAGTCAATAGCGGCTTCGAAGTCTGCACGTAATTCGGTTACTGTTTCGCCATGAAAACCGATGATGGCTTTTACTCCCAGTACCCGGCCCACGAATATAGAATCGCGATCATCGAATTCAATGCGGGCTGTATAGCCCTTATAAGTCATAGTGTTCATGGTTTAATCTCCAGTTTGCTCAGCATTTCGCGTAATTGCTCAACCTGATATTTCTTGGCATCCTTTCCTGGGTGTGGCCGGTGCGCATGCCATTCCATGCCCTGTAGCATGAATTTCACACGCGAACCTTCGCGCTCGGTCTTTTCGGCACCCAATGCGATTAGCAGTGCCTCAAGCTCGGCAAATACAATAGACGCTCGTGTAGGCAAGGCAAATACGGAATGCAAGGTTTTTAGATGCTTGGCTTTCATAGAGGCAAATGCTATCAAATACTGATAGCAATGTAATCTATATTTTATAAGCCGCAAAAAGTAAAAAGAAGTCCGGTTATTTTTCAAGCGGCGTTGAACATAATTTTTTCTTTACCACTAACAGCTTAACCTTAAAGGATAAGCACTGCGCTTGCTATCGCACTTTCCGCCGATTCGGTGAAGATGCAGCGAGGAATGGGCCAGCCCGCTAGCCTCATAAGGCACTTTATTGGACTTTATTTAGCTAAGTTTTTTCGTTGCCCGACACTATTAGTCTATCTGATTGTTGGGCATAAACAGCATGCCCGACGGAACTATCAAATCAAGCTGAAGCTTTTCATAAAATCCTGAACAAATTGACTATACAACTGCCATAATCCCAACAAACTCACCGTAACCAACCCGCCGCCGATCCAGCGTTTAAACATCAAATCGTTGCGCATAATAGTGTCATGCGTTTTCAAACCCGCTATATGCCCTATCGCGGCAATCGGTAACAACGCCAGTGCCGTGAGAAAATGCAAATCGACGGACAGGGCGATAAACGTCGTCATTTTGATGCTGACCAACGTGAACCACAGGATAAACAAGGTGTCCCGCAGCTTATCCTTACTGACGTTGCGCATATAGACAGCGACCATCAACGGCGCGCCGGTCAAGGAAATCCCGGCAACGTAGCCGCCTAACATTAACAGCGCTCTATCCGCCCAAACATGCCGGCTCTGAATGCCTCGGTTAAGCATCCAGGTAAAACCGTAAAACAAGGTGACCGAATAGATAAAGCCGTTCAGCCATAACACCGGCAGGTTCAGCAGCCCGAAAATGCCTACGAAAGCGGCGGGGATAATATAAACCGCGGAAGCGCGCAAATACGGCCAATCGACATTATGCAAGCGGTTAAACAATGTCAAACCGGAGAAAAACAGCAAATGTACGCCGATGATAGGCAACCATAACAGCGGATTGTTATGGATGAACAACATCAGCGGCAAGCCCAGCGCGGCGCCGCCGAAACCCAGCCCGGTCCGGACAAAGCCGGTCCAGACAAACACCAGGGCAATTGCGAGTATTTGGTATAAAGAAAAATCGAGTAACGTCATTGATATTTTGAATGCTTTATCTGTTTTCGGCTCAACGGTAAGCCGGGAGCGCAGATTTTACCAATTTCAGCCGGCCTTATCTTTCGAGCGATAGCTTTTTCGCCGCCGGTCAGTCATAAATATCATGCCCCTCCTGCCAAAATATTGAATAATATTCACCCCGAACCTCTAGCTCTACTATCCATGTCCCACAACAAAACTATCCCAACCGTCAAAGGCGAACTTTTACTAGGTAATTTACGTCAAATGAAAGCCAATGCATTCCAGGCATTTTGCGACTGGCAGCGCAGCTATGGCGATTTGGTCAGTTTCAGGCTGGTTACGCGCCATTTCTATCTGGTCAGCCACCCCAAGCTGATCGAGCAAGCGCTAGTCAAGCAAAGCGACGTGTTCGTCAAAATGTACGACCCGAAAAAACCTACCGGCCTGGGCTTGGTGTTGGGACAAGGCTTGCTGACCAGCCGGGACGAGCTGTGGCAACGGCAGCGGCGGTTGATGCAGCCGGTTTTCCAGCGCAGCAATTTGGTCGCGCTGCTGCCGCAAATCGTCAGTGCCGGCGATCATTTGCTGGACCGGTGGCGCGGCCTGGGCAACGACGCCGAAGTCAATCTGGCCGACGAAATGCTGCGGGTGACGCTGGAGGTGATTACGCAAACGATGTTCAGCACCAGCGTACTGGATAAAGTGGATCGTCTCGCGCCGGCACTGGACACGCTGCTCCGGTTTTCGGCCAAAACGGCGATGAATCCTTTGCGCCTGCCGCTGTTCGTTCCAACTCAGGCCAACCGGCAATTCAAAGCCGCCAAAGCATTGCTGGACGGCATTATTTACGAAATTATCGAGCAGCGCCGCAACCAGGCCGAACCCCACACCGATTTATTGGAGATGCTGCTGAACGCCAGCGACGACAGCGGCAACAAGATGTCCGACCGGCAAATTCGCGATGAGGTCATCACGATTTTTACCGCCGGCCACGAAACCACTGCGAACGTGCTGACCTGGACGCTGTATTTGCTGGCCCGCCATCCGGACGTGCTGTCCAGGTTGCGCCGGGAATTAGAGCAATTGCCGCACGACCGCATGCCGACGTCGGAAGATTTACAGCAACTTGTTTATACCAGGGCCGTGCTGAACGAGTCGATGCGCCTCTACCCGCCTGCCGGCATTTTGATGCGCAAAATCGCCAGGGATACCGAAATTGACGGTTACTCGCTAAAACAAGGACGGCTGGCGATTTTCAGCATTTACAACCTTCACCATCACCCGGATTTCTGGCAACAACCCGAGCAATTCGATCCCGAGCGTTTCTTGAACAACGACAGCCGCCGCTTTGTATTCATGCCGTTCGGCACCGGCGAGCGTGTCTGCATCGGCAACCATTTTGCGTTGTTGGAAAGCCAGGTTTTACTCGGCATGATGCTGCGGCATTTCGATGTACAGCTGCTTAGCAACGAAGAAACCGAAGCGGAAATGGCGGTGACAATAAAGCCCAAAGGCGGGCTGCCGGTCAGGTTGGTCGCCCGGGGTTAACTTGATTTATCCGAAGCGAATTTTGCCACCAGTTCGGCCATGGCCGGTTGGCCGCATTGCTTCTAAAAAATACATCCTATGTGCAAAACCTAATGAACAATAACTCAACCCGATCTTTACAGCTCGAACATATCGACCAAGGTCGATGAAATCAGTTTTTGCGTTTTAATGTCTACGGCACCAAGCTTTTTAGCCAGCCTTGATTTATCGACCGAACGCAATTGATCCAGCAAAACAAGTCCGCTCTTTTCTTGAAATTGAAGCTTAACTCTTGAGGGCGCATCAAAACCTTTCGTCGTCATAGGCGCGATCAATACCGTTTTCAAGCAATTCATTTCATTCGGCGAAATGATCACACAAGGTCTGGTTTTTCTGATTTCACTGCCGACAGCAGGATCGAGCTCAACCAGGTAAACATCAAACCGGCGAACTACCATTCCCATTCCTCTCCGGTCGGTAGCTCTGGGCTATGATCTAAATGGACATGGCTGTTGTTAAAGTCCTGCTCACTCTGAGCCGCTGAAATTTTCTTAAACTGTTCTTTCCAACCTTGCCGCTTGTTCTTTATAGGAGTGATTAATAAGCCGTCATCGACAACATGAAACTCAAATTCCCGGTCTTGAAGATTGGCTTGTTTAATCAGTGCTTGCGGGATCCGGATGCCATGTGAATTTCCTATTTTAATTAGATGCGCCATGCTTAACCCTCTTGGAATAAATATAATTACATTGTAATTACTAGCAAAAACAGCGGTCAACTTTCATTTTTAAAGGCAAAAAAAAGCCCGTCATGAAGACGGGCTTTTTTACTGTCAAACTAACCGGATTAGTTTTTAGTTTTATCGACGATTTGGTTCGCTTTGATCCAAGGCATCATGCTGCGCAGCTTGGCGCCGACGACTTCAATCGGATGCTCGGCATTCAGACGGCGTTTTGCAGTCATTTCAGGATAGTTGGTCATACCTTCCAGAATGAATTGCTTTGCGTATTCGCCGTTTCTGATGTTTTTCAATGCTTCGCGCATTGCCCAACGGCTTTCTTCGTTGATCACGCGTGGACCGGTAACGTATTCGCCGTACTCAGCATTGTTGGAAATGGAGTAGTTCATGTTGGCGATGCCGCCTTCAAACATTAAATCGACAATCAGCTTCAATTCGTGCAAGCATTCAAAATAGGCCATTTCTGGCTCATAGCCCGCTTCAACCAAGGTTTCGAAGCCCATTTTTACCAGTTCAACCGCACCGCCGCACAATACCGCTTGTTCGCCGAATAAATCGGTTTCGCATTCGTCGCGGAACGTGGTTTCGATAATGCCTGAACGGCCGCCGCCGATAGCTGACGCATAAGACAAGCAAATCGCTTTTGCGGTGCCTGAAGCATCTTGATGAACTGCGATTAAGTCAGGAATACCGCCGCCGCGAACGAATTCGGAACGTACTGTGTGGCCTGGCGCTTTAGGCGCGATCATGATGACGTCCAAATCGGCGCGAGGCACGACTTGGTTGTACAAAATCGAGAAGCCGTGGGCAAACGCCAATACCGAACCTTGCTTGATGTTGGGTTCGATTTCTTCTTTATACAATTTCGATTGGAATTCATCAGGCGTCAGGATCATCACGATGTCCGCTCCGGCAATCGCTTGAGCAACCGGCTGCACGGTTAAGCCATGCGCTTCTGCCTTAGCCACTGAAGGCGATCCTGTACGCAAGCCCACGACAACTGAAACGCCGGAATCTTTTAGATTAAGGGCATGGGCGTGGCCTTGCGATCCGTAACCGATAATGGCTACTTTTTTACCTTTGATGATTGAAAGATCGGCGTCTTTGTCGTAATAAACTTGCATGGTTTTTCCTGTTTTTGTGTGTTTAAAATTAGTAAGGCGAAAGGCTAGAGCATTAAAGATGCAGCCCTTTCTCTCCTCTTGAAATACCGGTAGGCCCGGAACGAACGACTTCAATAATAGTATCGCCATCGATAGCGGCGATAAAAGCATCCAGTTTGCTGGATGGGCCGGTCATTTCCACGATATAAGTGGTTGGGGTTACGTCGATAATCTTGCCGCGGAATATATCCGCCAGGCTCCTGATTTCCTCGCGGGTTTGCTCGGTAGCCCTGATCTTGACCATCATCAACTCCCGTTCGATATGAACGGAATCGGCCAAATCGATCAGTTTGACCACATCGATCAGTTTGTTCAACTGCTTGGTGATCTGCTCGATAATATCGTCGTTGCCGCGAGTCACCAGCGTCATTCTCGACAGACTGGGATCTTCGGTAGGCGCTACGGTCAATGATTCGATATTGTAACCGCGCGCGGAAAACAAACCCGCCACCCTCGACAGGGCGCCGGATTCGTTTTCAATCAGGATAGAAATAATATGTCTCATTATGCCAACTCCCTGTCGGTCGATGTGCCGTTCGCCACTCTCAATTTCATGTCGTTATGCGCTTTGCCGGCTTCAATCATCGGATATACATTTTCGGTTCTGTCGGTCAGGATGTCCAAAAACACGGTGCGCTCTTTCATCGCAAACGCTTCTTCCAGCGCCGGCCTGACTTCTTCGGGTTTACTGATACGTATGCCGACATGGCCGTAGGCTTCAGTCAGTTTGACGAAATCGGGAATCGTGTCCATGTACGAATGCGAGTAACGGCTTTCGTAGGTGAATTCCTGCCATTGCCTAACCATGCCCAAATAACTGTTGTTCAGGTTAATAATTTTTACCGGCGCGTTATATTGCAATGCTGTCGATAATTCCTGGATGCACATCTGGATACTGCCGTCGCCTGTCACGCAAGCGACTTCCGACTCGGGAAACGCCAGTTTAACGCCGATGGCCGCGGGCAAACCAAAACCCATTGTGCCCAAGCCGCCGGAATTAATCCAATGGCGAGGTTTATCGAACGGATAATACTGTGCCGCCCACATTTGATGCTGGCCGACGTCCGAAGTGATGTAGGCTTCGCCTTTAGTAACTTCGTACAATTGCTCAATCACATATTGAGGCTTGATCAACGGGCTGTTGCGGTCATATTCCATGCATTTGATCGCGCGCCATTGTTCAATTTGTTTCCACCAGCTTTCCAACGCTTTTTTCGACGGTTTCTTTTTACTTTCCCTGAGCATTTCCATCATCTGCTCCAATACCGGTTTAACTTCACCGACAATAGGAACTGTGACTTTAACGGTCTTGGAAATCGATGCCGGATCAACGTCGATATGGATGATTTGGGCGTGTGGGCAAAATTGGTCCAATTTGCCGGTAACGCGGTCATCAAAACGCGCACCGATAGCAATGATCACGTCGCTGTCATGCATCGCCATGTTGGCTTCATAAGTGCCGTGCATGCCCAACATACCGACGAACTGCTTGTCGGTTGCGGGGTAAGCGCCTAATCCCATTAATGTATTGGTGACCGGAAAGCCTAGTAATTGGGAGAATTCAACCAACTCCTTGCTAGCCTCGCCTAAAATCACACCGCCGCCGGAATAAATGATCGGCTTTTGGGCCGTCAATAATAAATCCACCGCTTTTTTAATCTGCCCCTTATGGCCTGTAACCGCCGGGTTATAAGACCGGATAGAGACTTTCTTAGGGTATTTGTAAGGTACTTTTATTTTAGGATCGGTTATGTCTTTAGGTATGTCCACGACAACAGGACCGGGACGCCCGGTAGTAGCGACATAAAACGCTTTCTTAATAGTCTCGGCCAGCTTGGTTACATCTTTGACCAAAAAGTTATGCTTCACGCAGGGACGAGTAATGCCGACCATGTCGACTTCCTGAAACGCGTCGCTGCCGATGACCGGCGACGGAACTTGGCCGGAAATAACCACCATCGGGATTGAGTCCATATAAGCAGTTGCAATGCCTGTTATCGCATTGGTCGCACCTGGCCCTGAAGTGACCAGAACGACACCCGGTTTGCCGGTCGCACGGGCATAGCCGTCCGCAGCATGCGTTGCGCCCTGTTCGTGCCGGACCAGAATGTGTTTGACATCTTCCTGCTGGAAAAGAGCATCATACAAATGCAGTACTGCCCCGCCGGGATAGCCAAAAATATATTCTACGCCTTCGTCCTTAAGACTCTGAATTACAATTTGTGCGCCGTTTAGCTCCACGCTAATACCCTCAAATAAACTTTCAAATTAAGCCAATTATATGCGCTTCTAAAAACTCAAGATTCAAATACCCGGGGTGCTTTAAAGAAGATCATATGAATTGTTGTTGGCAATAGCCTTTTACAGGCTACGTAATCTACGCATTTTACTAGGTTTTTAGGCAAATTGTACATGTATCTCTTGCCCTTTTTCATCCTGATCCCGTCCATGATTCACTATCCCAACCAAGGCGATTTAATTTACAGCCGTTACTGCTCGGAAAACTCAACCTCATAACCGCTAAACTTGCGTATGTTAATGACGCCGGTATCCAGCAATAAATATTGACCTTTAATACCGTGCAAAACTCCGGACACTTCCGGATTTTTATCAAGATTGAAGGATTTGACCTTGACCGGATAGTTATCAACCGGAAAATGAATATCCACAATAGGCTGATCGGTTAAAAGCTCAATCGATTGCCGCCCCAAACGCCGGGTAATTTCAGCCAACTCGGCCTCGCAAACAGAGATTAACTCATCTCTTTTTGCAACTAGATCAATGAACTCTGCCTTACCCTTAAGCATTTGCTGCCAACTGGTTTTGTCGCTGACATGTTTGGCAATCGCAACTTCAACCAGCCCCGAAACATGGCGCGACTGCACTTTAAAAATCGGTAGCGCCTGCACTGCGCCTTGATCTATCCACCGCGTTGGCACTTGCGTTTGCCGGGTAATACCTACCTTGATGCTGCTGGAGTTAGCCAGATAAACCACATGCGGCTGAAAACAAAACTCCTCGCCCCATGACGGTTCCCTGCAGGTGCCGGACTCAAAATGGCAAGTTTCCGGCTTCATGATGCACATGTCGCATTGCGCCAACGAAGTAAAGCAGGGATAGCAGTAACCTTGGTTAAAACTCTTTTTAATCGATCTATTGCAATGTACGCACAGGATATTGCCGGTATACATTAATTTAATCGCTTTACCGAGCAACGGATTTAAAGCGATTAGTTGATCGCCTAACGGCAACTGATACTGGACCGGCTCCGAACTATCCAGCCCCAGCCGGGTGTGCATTTTTCTCAATTGTCCCTGCATTTAGGTGTTTCCTATTTAATTACGACGAACCGGCCAGATAACCGTCGGTATTTTTTACCAGCCAGCGCTCGGCTTGTGATTTCAACAGCTCCTTTTTCCAAAAAGGCGCTCTCGATTTTAACGCTTCCATGATATAGCGGCTTGCATCGAAGGCGTCGCCGCGGTGCGATGTCCATACCGCCACCAGCACTATCGGCTCATTAGGCAATATATCGCCGACCCGGTGCAGCACCAAGACATCGATGACCGGCCATTGTTGCGATGCTTCGGCAACGATTTTTGCCAATTGTTTTTCGGTCATGCCGGGATAATGTTCCAGGGTCATGCCCTTAACATCATCACCTTCATTGAAATCCCGCATCGTTCCTATAAAAATGCTGGTTGCGCCAAACTTTCCGGCCATATCCTGAGCAGAATGCTGATAAGCCTGAATTTCCGCCCATGGATCAAAAGGTTTAGCGTAAATTTTTATATTCACGGTCAGCCTCCGGTCACTGGCGGAAAAAAAGCCACTTCATCGCCATCATTAACAACACCGTTTAATTCGACATAGTCCATATTTACTGCCGCCAATGTATTATCGGGCAGCACTTTATCCGGGTTAGCGGCGCGCCATACATCAGCGACCGTAGCTAATCCAAAAAACTCCAGATTATCTTCCGAACGGCCAATATTTTCTTTCAAGCTGGCGAAATAACGAACCTTAATTGACATGATCAGCGCTCAATCTCAAAAAATAGAATTACTTGCAAAGGACGTCTGTCGTCCGTTTTTAGTTTTATTAACCGGCAGTTGTTATAATAAAAATATATTTGCTCTTTTATTGTTAATTTTACAGAAAAATGCCCGCTTTAACCCACTTTAATCAATCCGGCGAAGCCCACATGGTGGATGTCAGCGATAAGGCTGTCACAAACCGAATTGCTGTCACTGAAGGCTATATTGAAATGCAGCCGGAAACTCTCAAGCTGATCATAGATGGCGGACACAAAAAAGGCGATGTGCTGGCCATAGCAAGAATAGCGGGCATCATGGCCAGCAAAAAAACCGCGGACCTGATCCCGCTCTGTCATCCTTTGCCGCTAACGCATGTAGAGATTAATTTAAACGCAGAAACCGATAATAACCGGATACGTTGTCAAACCACAGTAAAAACCAACGGACAGACCGGCGTAGAAATGGAAGCGCTAAATGCGACACAAATTACCCTATTAACCATTTACGACATGTGCAAAGCCATAGATAGAGGGATGGTTATCCAGTCAGTCCGTTTACTGGAAAAAGATGGCGGCAAATCAGGACACTGGCATAGCGATGCAAGGTAGTTATTTAATCGCAGTATTTGGATGCCAAAAACAAAAAAAAGACTCATGCAGCCAAATTTATCTTCGTATTATGCTGCCGCTCAAATACAGGCAATACGATTGTTTATTAGCTCTATTAAACTAAACTTATATTTTCAATAACGTGCCAGCCGCTTTGGCCCCATTCAGGAATAACAGCAGAGACCAATATGCCGATTACATTAAAAGAACTTGCCGATTTTTGTGGTGCTCGGATTAAAGGCGGAGATCTATCGATAGCTATCCATTCAGCAGCGGACATTACATCGGCAAACCATGGACAAGTTACGCAATTGACTAATAGTCGTTATGCCCGGCATATAAAAAACTCCGCTGCTTCAGCCTGCATTATTGCAGAAGACTTTAATGCCGAAGATGTCCCCGAAACAATGGCGCTGTTAATTTGCGCCGACCCTGAAATCAGTTTTATTAGAGCAGTTGAATTACTGCACCCTGCCAGAAATTATAACCGGCAAATTGCGCCACAAGCTGTGCTGGAAACCGGCGTGACTCTGGGCAATGATCTGTATGTTGGCCCTTACGCAGTTATTAGCGAAAACGCCCACATTGGTGACGGCAGCGAAATACATGCCGGAGCCTATATTGGTAAAAACACAAAACTAGGCAAAAACTGCCGCATTTACCCTTATGCCGTTATCTATGATGACGTCGTCATTGGAGATAATGTGATTATCCATTCTGGAGCCATTATTGGTGCCGACGGCTTTGGCTATAAATTTAGAAATAACGAGCATGTCAAAGTTCCTCAGGTCGGTAATGTGGTTATTGAGGATAATGTTGAGATCGGCGCCAATACCTGTATAGACAGGGGCGCATTGGGGAGCACATTAATAGGTGCAGGCAGCAAAATCGATAACTTGGTGCAGATTGGACACAATAACAAGGTTGGCAAAAATGTAATCATGTGCGGCTTAACGGGCGTGTCAGGCTCCTGCAACATTGAGGATTATGCAATTCTGGCAGGAAGCTCAGGAATCGCCGATCATGTCACAATAGGCCGTGGTGCGGTAGTCATGGCGCGCTCCGGTGTGGCTGGCGATATTGAAGCAGGTACACAGGTTTTCGGCAGTCCGGCAAAAGATAAAAAAACAGCCTATAAAGAGCAAATAGCAATTAGCAAGTTACCCGAGCTTTTAAAAAGAGTAAAAATGTTGGAAGAAAAAATCCAGGACTTGAAAAAAGATGCCTAACTAATGCTCAGCAGGGATGCTTTTTAATACCAAACGAATACGGGGTTGGATAAAGACAGTTTCAAGTAGAAGCAGCCAAATCTTAAAAATTGAAATGGGAAACTGTTTAATGCTAGGCGGAATTATTTGAACAGTTATCGTACCGAATGTTCAAAAAATGTAGAAATTTATGAATCTAGAAAAGTACCCCCCGTCAGTGCACGAGAGGTACTTTTTAGTTGACTACAAACTTTTCAGCTTATTACGAGCTTTTAGTTGTTTTTAGCTTTTTTCGCGTCTATTTTTGAGAAAACTTCAGCGTTACTTTGTGCAACAGCACCACTTTGTAAATGCTTAGTTTCGTCTTGTTTCAACAGAACAACTAATACAATAACAGCAGCGATAGCAACACCAGCAATCAACCATGTGTTGTCTTTTTCTTGTTCTTCAGCCATTTTAAAATCCTCGAATAGTTTATATATTATAGTATTCCCTTTCCTCAAAGGGGCCACCTAATAAATTTTCTTTATTAAGTTGCTTGTCGAATTAAGTATAAACGACAGTGTACTTTTTATCATGAGAAACGGCATTGTGTCAAAACTATAAATAAAAAAAATCAGCCTCATCAGAATTAACGGAACAACAAGATTTGACTAGTAATTACGAAACAGCAAGATATAACACGATAACCAAATGAAAATTGATGTAAATATTTTGAGAATCTAATGCAAAACCAACCAAGCAAACTTCATAGCCGGCAATTAAACATTAAAATGAATCTACGGAAATTGCCGAGCCAAAGGATGAGCAAAAACTTAAAACTATGCCCGCTTTATAGACAAGGTGGAGGCAGGGATAAATTTTACTAATATATGCACGTAGCGCTTCTGAGGCAACCTTTAAAAGCGCCTTAACCTTAAGCTACATGTAAATTTTTAGAAAACAACGTGAAAGGGCTTTTCTTAGAACTATTATTCTTTAACCGGTTTTTTATCCAGCTTTCTTTGCAAAGTGCGCCTATGCATGTTCAGCGCCCTAGCAGCGGCTGAAATATTACCGTCGTGCTGCATCAAAACTTTTTGCAAATGCTCCCATTCCAGACGCTTTACAGACAAAGGATTCTCGCTAATCGAAACCGAAGAATCGCCTTCATTTTTATGCAGGGCGCTGACAATTTCATCCGCATTAGCCGGCTTGGTCAAATAATGCGTGGCGCCTAATTTTATCGCTTCAACGGCAGTAGCAATACTGGCAAATCCGGTTAACATTACACAAGTGGTGTTATCGTCTAGAGATATCAGTTTTTTCACCAATTCCAGCCCGGATTCATGCCCTATACGTAAATCAATTACTGCGTATTCCGGTAAATAACGTTCAGCGAACGCTATTCCTGTTTTGACGTCGTTAGCAACCAATACCTCATAATTTCTTTTTTCTAACGCACTCTTCAGGACTTTGCAAAAAGTCTCATCATCATCCACTAGCAGCAGCCGTGGCTTATCCATTTCCTGCGTTGTCATTATTGCTCTCTGCATTTAAAAGAGGAAGGGTGATTTCCACACAGGCTCCGCCCGACTCGCTATTGTAAAAATGAATTTTACCGCCTAGACGATTAATTGTGGAATAAGCCAAAAATAACCCTACTCCTAAGCCGCGTTTTTTACTAACGACGGGCTGCTTGCCGGCAAAATCAATTAATTCAGAAGGCAGACCGGGACCAAAATCCCTAATTTTGATAACTGCGCTATCTAAATCCCATGACGCATGAAATTCGATGCCTTTTTCTGGAGGAGATGCTTCAGCCGCATTATTTAAAATATTAATAATCGAGTGGGTCAACGTAAGCTCTGCAATGATTTTTGCTTGCATTGCAACGTCAGGATTAATAAAGAAACATAGCTTTGCCGACGGTTTATACGTGCGCCATTGATTTACTACCTCATCGATATAATCAGTTAGCAACATAGCACTGCCTGATTCGGCTCGCATTTCTCCCGCCGAAGCGGACATTACCGATAACGCAGTTTTACATCGATCAATCTGTTGCTGCATTATCAATAATTTTTCATGTAGATCAGAGAAACGATGAATCGGATACTCTTGCTCAAGCTCATGGGCAATAATAGCAATAGTACCTAATGGCGTCCCCATATCATGAGCAGCGCTGGCCGCTAAAGTACCCAATGCCACAACACGTTCATCTCTTAGCGCATTTTCACGAGCATCTGCCAGATTTCGCTCCTGCGCCTTCAGGGTTTTAGCCAATTCAACCACAAAAAATGCCACCAATCCTGCGCTGAATACAAAACCAAACCACATGCCGAAAATATGTAGATTAAAATAGTGACTGTCACTCATAGCGTGAACTTGTTGCAACAGCTCATAATTTTTCGCATCGGAATATTTCATTTCCGGATTGGGCATATGAGGCTCTATCGACGGCAACGGAATATTATAGCCCATCAATGCCGTGTACATGGTGGTGGTTAGAATCACCATATACCAGGCATAGGATTGGTGCAGCATGATAGCTGTGATGATCAGAGGTAACAGAAAGACCCAAGTAATGGGATTTGATGCTCCACCGGTTAGGTACAACAGTGCAGTAATACCAAAAACATCAAGAACCAATTGAGAAAAAATCTCCAATTCCGTAACAGGGTCCTCTGTCTGCAAGCGCATTGAAGTATAAATATTAACTACAATTATCGACAGTATAACCAGCCAAAGCGGCTGCTCCGGCAGGCGGATGTTAAGGCCGTATACGGACAAGACAATCAGAATAACCTCACTGACTATCATCAAATTTCTAAGAATAAACAACCACTTCAGGTTTTGCCGAGCGGAAAATTCTGATTTAGGCGAAGCGTATGAAAGCATTTTTAAAATACAGTATGAAATAGATAAATTAAGCGTATTTAAGTATATTATCCGCTCGTTATTAATTATAAATTAAGCAACAATATATAACTGCGACAATATGTCACATTTTATATTGCACGAACTATTGATATTATTAACCTAACTTTTAAGGCTCTTGTAGAGCACCATAGCTGAAAAGTTGCGTTATATTCTTCCTAAATATTTTTCAAGGCGGTTTTTTAACCGCCTTTTTTTTGCCCTGTAAAATCACGACTCACAGAAGGGCACATCTAATCCCCCTAAACCGCAGTAACCCGTAGGATTTTTGGCCAAATATTGCTGATGCATATCCTCGGCATAATAAAATTCACTGGCTGGCATAATCTCGGTGGATATTTGATCAAAACCTGATTGAACCAGCTGATGCTGGTAATGCTGTTTTGACTCAATCGCTTCATTGAACTGCTGTTGGGTATAGGTATAAATCCCCGACCTATATTGAGTACCGATATCATTGCCTTGCCTCATACCTTGCGTGGGGTTATGAGATTCCCAAAAAATCCGGAGCAACTCGCGATATAAAACAACAGCGGGATCGTAAATAACTCTGACAACCTCGCTATGCCCAGTTAAACCGGAGCATACTTCCTCATAAGTTGGATTCGGTGTGTACCCGCCGCTATAGCCAACTGCCGTACTAAAAACGCCGTGGCACTGCCAAAATTTCCGTTCAGCCCCCCAAAAGCAACCCATGCCAAACAAAGCCTGCTCCATTATCTCAGGGAATGGAGGAAGTATTGGCTTGCCAGTTACAAAATGCTTGTTGGTAACGAGCATAGATGTGTTCCTGCCCGGTAAAGCATCTTTAGGATCAGGTAAGATAAGTTTTTTTGATGAAAAAATCATAGCCTGTGGTATTTTTATACAATTGTCCAGACGGATTATTATGATCCTGATACTGGAAAATGCACGCTTTTTAACTGGAGAAATATGATAGAGCAAGATTTATTACGCCGCTTTTTATTTGAAGATTTAGGTGTTCGCGGGGAGTGGGTCAAATTAACTAATAGTTGGCAAGCGGCAAAACTCCATCAGCTCGGCTCTGAAAACGTGCAACAACAATTGGGACAAGCGCTTGCGGCTGTAGTCATGTTGTCTGCGACTGTGAAGTTTAAAGGTTCGATGATACTTCAAGCCCAAGGCGATGGCGACATTAAAACATTGGTTGCTCAGGCAACAGACCAACGAAAAATACGAGGATTAATAAGGGGTAAGGAAAATGTAGCTCCCGGTTCACTGGAAGATATATTCGGCCACGGGCGACTGGTATTAACAATAGAATCGGAGAACGGCCCGTCTTATCAAGGCATTGTTCCGCTCCAAGGCAGCAACTTAGCTAGCGCCCTGCAAACTTATTTCGAACAATCCGAACAACTTAAGACCCGTTTGTGGCTATTTGCCAATGCTACCCATGCAGTAGGATTACTATTACAAGAGCTGCCCGCGCAAGATAATTACAAACGCGACTGGGAGCATATCGAAATTTTAGCTAACACCGTAACCGAACAGGAATTATTCGAACTGAATTGCGAGCAACTGCTATATCGCTTATTCAACCAGGAAAAAGTCAGGGTATTTGACGCGGAACCGGTTGAGTTTAGCTGTGCTTGTTCACGATCGAAAATCGAACAAACATTATTTTCCATGGGGCGGACTGAATTGGAAGAGATTCTGATGGAGAGGGATATTATTGAAGTAAGCTGCGAATTCTGCAGTGAGCGTTATCACTTTGATAAAATTGATGTAGAAAGCATCCTGTCCAAGAAAAGCGCTACCCTAGACTCCGAAACGAGACATTAATCGACGGCCCTATGAAAACAGGAATAATCAAACGGAGTCTTCGTGCTATTTTTCTACTTGCGTTGACAGCTTCATTATCCGGCTGCATGTACTGGGTTCGGGCATATCAAGTTTACCTGCAAATGAGTGAATTCGATCGTCACTTTTCTGTTGTATCAAATGATGAATTTACCCTGCTCTTTAAAGACCCTATTCTTTATAGTAAAGACTTTGTTTCTTTATCCAAACTTTATGCCAGCGAGGACGACCCAACCAACGAAGGCAGACGTTGGCGATACTGGTTTCGTAAAGTTGACGGTAATAATAAGCTGATAAAACCCGAAGTAAAATTCTATTCGGACTTAAACTTTAATAAAGAGAACCGCTTGATTGCCTGGTCTTTTTCTTCGCTTTTCTTGGCAATTGCCCCACCCAAATTTTTAGAAGTTTCATTACGTTCCATAGGTGGAGCAGAGATCGATAAAGAAAAACAGCAGCTTAAAGCTAACTCGGCGTTGCTGGATAAGATTTCTGAGGACTTACCTAAAAAAGAGGCTGTTCTTGCACAGTTGGGTAAGCCTTTTGAAATTAAGGATGAAGGGGAACTGGAAATTTATACTTACCGTTTTCTACTAGAAACCCACCATATCGAAGAAGGCTATGAAGATCGCGCCTTAAATGAGGTTAAAATCAGCTTTGATAAAAAAACTCAGGAACTGGTGAGAATGGCCGGACGCTTTGCAGGGCTAAAGGTTTCAATTAACTACCGGAAGTTTCTGAACGAATCGCAAGATGTTGCACAAAATCAGCCTGGCTAGCAATCAGACTTAATTCACTCCCTATCACTATTAAGGTGTAGCGATACTCTCCTTTCTTGAAAAAAATCCCCTCCCGCTAGCACTACAGTTGTATTACTAGCGCTGACAGGCTATTTTTATTCTTCCAGGCCAATAAAAAAGGCTTAGATATTAAATATCTAAGCCCTTGTTTATATCGCGTACGAGTTAAGTCGGTACTATAAAAACCGCAGCTTATAACTTCTCGGCATGTTGATCCAGATACTCTGCAACACCGGCAGGATTTGCATTCATACCTGCCTGACCTTGACGCCAGCCCGCCGGGCATACTTCGCCATGCTCTTCGTGGAATTGCAACGCATCGATCATACGCAACAACTCATCCATGTCACGACCTAAAGGCAAATCGTTAACAACCTGGTGGCGGACTTTGCCTTCGCGATCAATCAGGAAAGTACCGCGATAAGCCACTGCAGGCGCATCTGCTTCGACATCGTAATCTTTGCAAATTGAGTGCGATATATCCGCCGCCATCGTATAACGAACAGGACCGATACCTCCTTTATTGATAGGAGTATTGCGCCATGCGTTATGTGTGAAATGAGAGTCTATAGAAACAGCAATCACTTCAACATTGCGGCTTTTGAACGCATCCATACGATGATCCAAAGCGATCAACTCACTTGGACAAACAAACGTAAAGTCCAACGGATAGAAAAAAACCACTGCATATTTGCCTCTAGTGGCCTCAGAAAAACTAAACGAATCAACTATTTGCCCATCCCCTAGAACAGCAGGAACTGTAAAATCAGGTGCTTGTTTACCGACTAATACGCTCATTGACTATCTCCAAATAAATAATGAAAAAACAAAAAAATTGTTAACTTTAGTACCAGCCACTGAAGCAGTGGATTGTAGAAATTGTACACTAGATTAGTAGGAATCTGCGAAATTGTTGTGATTTTTAGCTTGATTTAATTTTAATTTTAGCCATAATTTGTCATCTATAGCTTACAATGATGTCAGGGATTAACTCTCTTCAAGCTTTTTTGAAGCCTGTCGCCCTAACTTGGCTGTTAAATTCATCTTATTAATTTGTTCTATGGAATTTTATCATGGCAAAAAATAAACATATCACCGAACCCGATGTGTTCGGTTTCCAGGTGCGCATAGTCAGGCGTGGAAAAGAAAGCAGCCGTTACTTCTCACATAAATTGTGGGGTAACAAAAGCAAGTCTTTAAAAGCCGCAATCACTTGGCGCGATCAAATGTTAACTGTTCTAAAAGGCAGCAAAACACGATTTCTTAAACCGCCAAAAAACAAAACCACCACCGGCGTCACCGGCGTATCCCGGACCATTAAATATGACCATCGTAAAGATAAAAGTTATCTTTGCTATACCGTTTTTTGGGTCAGCAACGGCAAATCCAAAAATAAAACCTTTCAGGTTGGCAATGTAGATAAAGTAACGGCAGACGATGAATTACATGCATTCCGTACAGCCAAGCTGTTTAGAAGCTGTTATGAATTTTCAATTGATAACGATCTTGAATTTTATGACAACAAATTTGCCGGCTGGAAGAAAACGCGTTTGTATGAAGACGAGAATCTGAACGCTGTCGCGTTGTAAACGAATATTTCGTGTTAGAGGTCTGGATCGGGCTTTTGTGAAACACAACTCACAGGCAGGCTCTAATAAGCAGTTGAATTTAAAACAAAAGCCAATTATATTTTTTAAAGCTCGATACGAATACCCAATTCAATGACATGCTCAACGGGGATCTTGAAAAACTCTATCGCGCTTGAAGCATTATGGAATAAAAACCTGAATAAGGGTCTGCGCCATTTAGGCATGGGACTTTTCTTCCGAAAAGAGACCCTTTCACTACCGATAAAAAACGATGTTTGCTTAAAATCGACGCTCAAGCCTTCCTGGGCGCATTGTTCCAAAGCTTGCCTCACATCGGGATTTTGCTTAAAACCATAGTAAAGCTTAACTCGGTAAAATTTGTTGTCGTGACCGAATGCACGAATTTTAATCCGATGCGCCACATCAACATAGGGCTCGTCTTTGGTAACAACAGTTAACACCATGATCTGTTCGTGTAACACATGATTGTGTTCAAAATTATGTAAAAACACCTGCGGCACACCATGTATGGTTTTAGCCAGATAGACAGCCGAACCCTTAACGGTGACTGCTTCGTGATTGATTATCTTCTCTTCCAAGTCTTCAAATAGCACGCGCCTCTCATCCATATATTCCGCTAATAAAGCGCGACCTTGAATCCATGTGGTCATCATTAGGAACAACACAACCCCAATGATTAAAGGCAGCCAGCCTCCGCTCGGTATTTTCAGGCTGTTGGAAGAGAGAAACAGAAAATCCACTGTCAGAAAAATTGTCAAAAAAACAACGCTAGCCGGCCTTTTCCATTGCCAAATGCCTTTAATAACAATAAATGCGAGAAGCGTATCGACAATCATAGTCCCGGTAACAGCAATACCGTAAGCGGAAGCCAGCGCCGAAGAAGATTCAAAACTCAACACCACCACAAACACCGAAACCATCAACAACCAATTGATCGCAGGGATATACACTTGCCCTACTTCCAAGCCCGATGTATGCAAAATATTCATCCGCGGACAATAACCCAACTGTATCGCTTGCCTTGTAACCGAGAAGGCGCCGGATATAACGGCTTGCGATGCAATAACCGAAGCTAATGTCGCCAAAACTAATAGCGGGTACATTGCCCATGTCGGCGCCAATAGATAAAAAGGATTCTTTACTGCCTCGGGATGTTCAAGCAATAACGCACCTTGCCCGAAATAGTTCAGCAATAACGCAGGAAAAACAAAACTAAACCAAGCGTAACGGATAGGTTTTAAACCGAAATGCCCCATGTCGGCATAAAGCGCCTCGGCGCCGGTTATTGCCAAAACGACGGCCCCCATAATTAAAAAACCATGCCAGCCCAACTCAAGCAATAAATGAACCGCATAGTAAGGATTCACTGCGGCCAATACGGCAGGAGCGCTGATAATATTATTGATGCCGAGAATGGCTAAAATGCCGAACCAAAGGCACATAATCGGTGAGAACATTTTTCCGACCGCCCCTGTCCCTTTAGCCTGCACAATGAAAAGACCGGCAAGTACGGTAATAGCAATCGGCAACACATAATGACTTAAAGAAGGCGCAATGACTTGCAAGCCCTCGACCGCACTTAATACAGAGATTGCCGGGGTAATAATGCCGTCGCCGTAAAACAAAGCAGCACCAAGCAAACCAATCGTAATAATAAAGCGCGCTTTTTGCGGATTATCTTTGGCACTTTGTAATGCTAAAGCCATTAACGCCATAATCCCGCCTTCGCCTTTATTATTAGCCCGCATAATAAAGATCGCGTATTTGGTTGTTACAACCAGAGTCAATGCCCAAAAGATCAGCGATAACACGCCTAGCACATGAGTTTTATCAATCGGCAAATGACTACCGAAAACTTCCTTAACCGCATACAAAGGGCTGGTTCCGATATCGCCAAAAACAACGCCTATTGCGCTTAGCGCCAAAACAGCGACTTGTTGTTTGGAGTGACCTTGTGTTGTTGACATAGCAAATATTCAATTAGATTAAGAAACCGGCAGGGAATCAACTGGATATCATACCCAGTGCAAGACCTCGAATTGCAGATACTAGAAATAGAAAGAACCAACAAAGTTGGCCAGTACCGCCGACAGAAAATATAAGTGAGCAGTAAAAGTATAGCTTTTATTGATAGATATAACCATGACTCTTACTCACGTCAGCTTTCATCAAGCTCAGACGGACAAGGCCTGCGGGCAAAAAAAGAAGAATAGGAGTAGGCATAGTTTTAGTAAATAACTTCAAAACGAGTATTTTAAATTATATTCTTGGTTTATGGGATCGATAACGCAACGTTAAAACCGAATTAAACGCTTCTATTAATCAATGAAAAACTTGCATGTAAAATATTAACAAAACACGAAGAATAGAACCGCCAAGAGATTTTTGCCGGAGCTTATATACAAAGAAGCGCTACTGCTTTTCAGTTACGAACGCTATTTTAGTAATCCCTGAATGCTGCACAGTTGCCATGACTTCGGCGACTTTTGCATAAACAACCGCTTGATCGGCAAATAAATGCAAGCCAATTTCCGGATTTCTTGAAAGTTCCGCCTTCAATGCGGTTTCCAGCGCGGAAAGATCCGTTATTGCAAGTTTATTTAATGTTATTCCCCCTTGCGCATCAATGCCGAGCTGCAACGGCTGCTCCTTAATGTCCGCCGTGGTCTCGGCGGTTTTCGGCAGGGTTACATGCACGGATTGAGTTACTAACGGTGCGGTCACTAATAAAATAATCACCAACACCAGCATCACGTCAACGAGAGGCGTGACGTTAATCTCGCTCATCGCTCCTTCGTCTTCCGATTGCGGTTTAAAAGCCATGCCTACTCCTTGCCATTGGCATTTATGCTTGAGGCGATATGCGTAAAGCTGACAACGAAATTTTCCAAGTCCGCACGTTGTTTTTTAGCCCGGCGCAAGAAAAAGTTATACGCCAATACTGCCGGTACGGCGACCGCGATACCGATCGCAGTAGCAACCAGAGCATCGCCGATGGGGCCGGCCACCACGTCCAGGCTGGTCGAACCGCTGGCAGTGATCTCATGCATCGCATGCATGATGCCCAGCACGGTGCCGAACAGGCCGACGAACGGCGCAGTACTGCCGATACTGGCCAGTAACGTCAGTCCGCTTTCCATGCCATGCTGCTCTTTCTGCATTTGCACAAGCAACGAATGCTCCAGCAATTCAGCGGGAACGCCGCGATATTTAAGACTCTTGCCTGCAGACTGCTGACTTTCGTCCATCCATGTAAAGCCTTGCAACGCAATGCGCGCTTGCGGACCTCTGACTATATCAGTAGGTAGCGTCTTTGCTTGCTCCAGAGAAGGAGCATCCCAAAATGCCTGGTTAAAACGCTGGTTAAAATAATTATTTTTTATGAATTGCCAGATTTTGAAAAAAATTATCGTCCATGTGGCCACTGAAAAGGCCAACAAAGTGTATAACGTAGCGTCGATAATAAAAGTGGGGGTAACATGATAGGGCATTCCTATCTCCTCTGATCAATAATGAAATTAAGCAAACCGATCGTTTTATATTAGTCTTGATACGGACAATATATCCTGAAAAATACAAACCGATCATTGTGTGAGTTTAAATTGCAGCGTCTGAACAGCTCGCTGTTCAACAGCGACGCCATTCACTATCTTTTCTTTAAAAATCCACTGATTAATGGCTTTCAATGCGGCTTCGTCAAAGACTTCGGCCGGTTCCGCCTCAACAACAACGGCATTTTCAACTGTCCCGCTCGTGGTAATGGTAAATTCGATTTTAACCCAGCCTTCAATATGACGATTAGCCGCTCGCGCCGGATACTTAGGAGGAACTCGCTCCAAAGGAACCACGCCTGTGCTGATTTTCGGTTCATTACTAATGACAGCAGGAGCCGGCCGACTGACAGGCGGCTGAGGTGCCGGAGCAGGAACTGGAGAGACAGGAGCCGAATCGGAAGGAGCCGGCTTTTCTTCAGCAATAACCGGCTGCGGTTTTGGTAGCTCCGCCTGCTTAGGAATAACCGGTGTTTTTTTCTTGACCGGCTGTTTCGCAGGTTGTTTCTTCGGCGGTTCGGGTTTAAGAGGCTCCGGTGGTTTAGGTGGCGCTGGAGGCGTTACTTCGGCTTTTTGAGCCGGTGTAGAAAGCAGTGAAACCTCCATTACCATAGGGGCCGGAGGTTTGGGAGACTCAGCTGGTTTTAAAAACCAAAATCCAACCCCTATATGTAATAGCACCACTAACATAAACATCAGCCCGCCGATAAGACGCGGATGTTCTTCGCCGCCGCTTAATGTAACGAACAGTGATTGTTTTTCTTGCATTAACGGGCTCGCCTCGTCATTCGAAGGTTTTAAATTCCGGCCGGTTAAGCCACCTTCATGACTGTTAAATAAAAACATAGAGAAAATATTACCTTTTATATCCGATGGTACGTCTGTTATGTTCAGATTCCGGGCAATGCCGTATTTTGTTAGCGTGATTGTAATTACAGAACCTTAAAGCTGAGTTGAGCAGAGCTTGCCTGCTCAAACCCTATTTATGCCCTTGAGGTATAAAAAGCTCTAAACAGATTGCGGTTGCTTCAACAGTTTGACTTTTACAAGCTGCCAAATCATTGGCATGATCGACACAAAAACAATGCCTAAAACAACCTTCTCGAAATTGTGCTTAACCCATTCATTTGAGCCGAGAAAATATCCTGCTAACGTGATGCTCGTGACCCATAATGTCGCGCCGATGATGCAAAAAATGATGTATTTGAAATATTTCATGCTGCCCGCACCGGCTACAAAAGGAGCAATCGTACGGATGATCGGGATAAACCGGGCGATAATAACGGCCTTACCGCCGTGTTTTTCGTAAAAATCTTCGGTTTGGAGAATATATTCCCGTTTAAAAAAAAGAATTCGTTCCCGGGATTTTACAAAATTGCCAAAGTGTTTTCCGACAAAATGATTAACGTTATCGCCCATCAAAGCCGCGCCGATAAGCAGCGGAATGATAACCTGAATATCCAGTTTACCGGTCGACGACGCCAGCAACCCCACTGCAAAAAGCAGAGAATCTCCAGGCAGCAACGGCATCACGATTAAACCTGTCTCGACAAAGACTATCGTCGCAATGATCACATAAGTGAACATCTCGTAATGCACCAGAAAATCCTGCAGTATCGACAACGGATCTTTAAGCAGGTGTAACAAAAAATAAATCATATCCATAAAAGTAAACCTCATATCGTCAAAAGAGAAACATAAAGTACTCCTGATGCCTTGGCGATTATTTATTATCACTTGGTCTTATACAGTCTTTATTCCCAAAGGGCATAAGTAGGGTTTGAGCAGACAAGCCGCCCAACTCAACTTTATACCCAAAGGGCATAAGTTTCGTTGAACAGACAAGCTGCTCAACTCAGCTTTAACAATCGTCCGGACGAACTTCGACAAACCTGACAAGCCATGTGGTACGTCCCTACTTATTATATAGGTTTTAATTGATAGTCCTTCTGTGTTTTCCAAGAGAGATATAGCTTCTGCCCGTTGCTAACCAGAAAAGGCTGATCGGCGGCCTGGGCGTCTTCAGCAATTACTTCGGGCTTCGACCAGCTTTTGCCGTCGTCGGCAGACTTCATTAGCTTAATAATATTGTTGGTACCGTCGAATTCCTGCCAGACTATTCCAACCTCGGCACCTAAGGCCAATACGTGAGGATGGCCGGCTCCATCCTTGCCGAAATTAAATTGACCGGAAAAATGCCGTCCGGAATCCGTCGAATAAGCATAAAACAGTCCCTGACGGGTAGGAGAATTGCTAAACCATACGGCATGGTAAATGCCGGAGCCGGAAATCGACAATCCCGGCCCATGATGCGGACAGGCGTCGATTTTCCAGTTATCCCGGCCTACGCGGTGCGTATCGCCGGGAGTATTCCAGTCGTTGAATTTAACCAAGGCATGATCGCGTATGCCGCCTTCAAAAAGATGCCGCCACATGATAACCGGCGTATTGTCCGGTGCGATTGCCGTATCCAGCCGGCAGCACTGGCAGGTATGAGCCGCGATTCTTTGATTCGGATAAAAGTGCCGGCCGCCGTCATCGGACCAACTGTAATAAAGCGAAGAACCCTCGAATGTCTTGCCGGCTTTTTTTGCTTCTTCAACATTACGGCCATCCAGCCAGGCAATAAAAATCTCGCCATTTTTACCGACCGCCATACTGTCAAAGCGATGGCTGATAATATCCAAATTGTCATTGACGGTAACCGGAGCGGAAAAATGCCGCCCACCGTCTTCTGAGCGGCTAAAGCGGATATGGCCGCTATGACGGGCTTCCAGTTTCAACGTCCAGGTTAAGTAAATATTGCCTTTTGTATCCAGCTTTATTTTAGGGCGATATTCACCTTTGGCTTCGACTTTCTCGGCAACAGGATTGACCAGCATCGGCTCGCTAAAACTTAAGCCTTTATCGTTCGATGATTGCAGATAAATATGGTCTCTGTTTACCCAAGCAACCCATAACGTCCCCTTGCTGTCAAAAGTCGCGGTTATCGTTTCGGCGCATCGGTTTGAAGGCAATGCATTCGCATCGGAGCAAGCGGATTTTGCTTCGGTTGATGTTTGCAACTGCTTGCTGTCTGTGGATTCTACAACCGTGTCACTTGCACAACCGCTGACCAACAAGCCTATAAAAAATAAAAAAGAAATCAGGAGTTTCATGGATTAAACCGAATTAAAGGATCGAGCTGAATGGTATGCAGCCATTTACAAGTAAGGATCTTTTTCCATAAAGCCTAAAGCGCACATCCTTGTGCAGATCAATAAACTTGCGACTGTTGCTATATCTTAGAATTTATAGCCGGCTTGCATAAAGAACGTACGTTGCGGCAAGGGATGGTTAAAAAATGCTTGATAATCATTGATGTTGTCTATCCCGGCCGACACATGACCTTTTTTATCGTCGAAATGATAAGTGGCTTTTAAATCCACGTAGACCGATTCGGTAAAGGCGCTGTAGTACGGCAGCTGTAAATCCTTGTTATCCAATTGGGAGAACATCCTGCCTTGATAGCGGGTACCTACCGAAAAATCCCAATCCTTACCGTAGTGATAAGTCGTCAACAGGTTAGCCCGGTAATCCGGTAACAACGGAAAGTCTTTGCCGACAAAATTACGGTCGTTGTCGTTTTTCAGGATTTCCGAATCCAGGATTGTGGTGTCCAGTTTTACGTCGAAATTGGAGTCGAACACCTGGTTTTGATTGATAGTGAAGTCGATGCCGTTAATTTCGACTTCGCCGATATTGGAAATAACGCTGGTATAGTTTCCTGCCGGTGTTTTGCCGAGCGCCGAGTTCGATATAAACGAGCTGTAAATAGCGTTGCGAACATTCTCATGGAACAGGTTCAGCCGGATATAGCCGTTATCGAAATCATATTCGCCTAACAGGTTGTGGTGCGTACCGTCTTCCGGTTTTAAAGAGGCGTTACCGACATTGGCACTGCCGGTTAAACTGTTCGAGTTGTCGAATAATTCACCAACCAACGGGAAACGATAAGCCTTCGCAACAGAATAACGGAACTTCCAACGCCCCGGCTCGAAACCCAATGAAAACTTCGGCGAAAAGGCCGACGCTTGCCGGTCTGCCGGAGCATTATTCGCCGTAGCGGTTATCGCATTGTTAGCGTTAAGCGTGTTAACGGTGTATACGCCGTCGGACATATTCCAGCGTTCCAGACGGGTACCGACAGTCGCGTCCCAAGACGGCAGGAAGCGCCAGGATAATTGCCCGAACAATCCATGGGTGTCGGTTGCGCCGCCGCTTTTCAAAGCGACATTGGTTTGTTGGGCAGTCGTATAATTATTGGAACCGTATTGAGTCGTGAACATTTTCGAATGCTGGTACTCGTAGCCGGCAGCAAACGACAAATCCTTACGTCCTAAAAATTCCTGGTTATCGAATTTCGTCGAAATATTAATCCAGCCCATGCTGTCGACATCGGTAATCTGGCCTTTATTGGCATTGTTCGGATCGTTCGGATTTAAGGTCGATGCGATGGTTCGGTCATGGAGCACATCGAAATAACTGATATTGGTGTTGGTATTCCAATTACCGAACAGATTGCCTTTTAAGCCACCACCCAAGGTCAGCGTTTGCCTGTTCTGCTGGCTTGTTCCAAAGCTGCTCGCAACAGGAACGACATTCAAGCCGTTAAAATTGTAAGCGGTGCTGCCACTGCCGTATATTGGCGCACCGGCGGCATTGCTCAGATACGTTTGCCCGGTGCTGGTCACATCCAGATTTTCAAAAGCGGCTGTAAATAAAGCATCCAGTTTCGAGTTGATCGCATAGCCGCCTTTCCACTTGTACAAATCATCCACCGATTGCGTCACACCGCTATCGCCATAGGAAATACGCGGCTGCCCGGCATAACCGCCCTGGTTCGCTTGGCTGCCGACAGCTTTCGGATTTTGTTCTAAATACGCACCGCTTACCGCACCGCCAGTGCCTGTGTACCTTAATAACGGCCCGCCGTTTGCGCCCGCCAAATTCGAATAACCGTAAGTCGTCATCGGCTGCCCTTCATTCTCCAGATGGTTATAGGAGAAATACGTGCTGAGATCGCCGAACTTGTCGCCGTAAGAACCGAAGGTTTTGAAACCTTGCAGATTTTTATTGGTGCCTTGATAGGAATACGGTTGCAGCATATAAGTCGCTTCGGTGTAAACCTCGCGCTTTTGCGGCAGCACGGTATTGAAATTCATCACGCCGCCCATCGCATTGCCGCTGTATTCGGCCGAAAAAGGGCCGGACAGCACATCGACCGATTTGATTTCACCCGGACCGATCAAGCCCCAACGCGGCGAGCCGTTAAAAGTGTACTGCAACGAGTTCCAGATCGGCATGCCGTCCATAAATACCATGACCCTGCCGCCCTGATAAGGATTGGAGCCGCGCATGCCGACCGGTGCATTAGGATCGCCGATATAACGCTGACGAACAAAAACCCCGGATTCGTATTTGACGGAATCGGAGGTGGTAACCGCGTTGGTTTTTTCAATATCTTTCTTGGTGACTTTGGCGGTAGGCGTTGCAAAATCGGTTTTTGAAGGGCTCTCTGGCCTGCCGTCCTCCGACTCACCTGTAACCACAATATCGGACAAGACCATCGACGAAGATTTCTGCTTCTCGGCTTTGGCTTGGCTTTGCTTGGCGGCATCAGCCTTTTTAGCCTTAACCGGCTCAGCTGCAACGCCGCAATTTAAATAAATAATCCCAAGCAATAGTGAATACTTTTTCATTATTTTAATTTTTATAGTTATGGACGGGTCTATCCATAACAGCACGTTGCGTGCCAAGCTACCAATCTCGCGACCATGCTGACTGTCGAGCGGCCGTATTCGACTTTTTAATTTAACGTAGTCAATTACTTACGCATCATGCCTGAACTAACTTTGACTGTTTTAAACGCTATTAATCTAATGTCCTTGTTCTTCATCGGTTTAATAGATGTGTATCAAGATAAATTTTTAGCCATATGCCTCACTTAACACGCTAAATAACACAGTTTAATTAAATACCTGCTATCGACAGAAACTTATTGGTGATGTTGCGCATAGCGCCGAACAAAACTTAAGGCTTTTGGATAGCCGCCTCGAAGCGATTATGCTTGATGTAAGCGGCACTAGCGTTGTTGAGGGCACGCCGGTACCGGTTAGCGATACCTCGGGCGTATCTTATGTGGCAATAAGCGCATCGGAAACCCGTGCAATGTGTGTCTATAAAAATGGGAGCCCAGGCTATTTAGACGCTGTTATCTTTGATCTTAAAGCCGGTTCGGCATTAACTGCTAACTTGCCGGCTACCGTAAACAAGGTTGCATCGGCATATTGTGATTTAGCCAAAATAAATGGCAACGAGTTTGTTTTTTCTATTTCCGGCACGTCTACATATTTGCAGGCTGGAGTGATTGATGTGGGGGTATCGCTATGATTATTATGGTGAGGACTGCGGATAATCGGGTTATACATGCCGACACTGATTTAGTGTTGACGGATACTGGACTAAAATGCCCCGGCTGGGTTGATCATAATTACCATATTGGCAATGCAATATTGATCTCAGATGTTAAGCTTCCGGAGTTTTGGGCAGGCGGTGTTTGGTCATATGTTGATGGTGTTTGGGCAATTGCTGATCAGGCTAGGTATGATGAGATAGTTGCTCAATTCAATGTCGAAAAACAAGCAAAGATAGCGGTTAATCTTGAGCTATTGTGGCAGGCGGCTCATGACTATGAGTACGCTAGCATCAATGGCATGGCTATAGGCTTGTTGGTTATCGGAGTGCTTCAAAGTAAACCCAAGGCAATGACCATAAAACAGTGGTCTAATGATATTTGGACTTTGTATTACCAGCATAAATTATTGTTAACGGAGCATTTAGATTCTACGCTTAATGATTTTAGTTCTGTGGGTAATATGCCGTATTCGATTCCTGAGTTGATGGCTGAGGTTTTGGTTTAAAATTGTTTTAAATAACGCTTAAAAACCTTTAAAACTTTGTCGCAAATTTATTTTTTATTTATCGCAAATTTACCGACGCGCTACAGCTTGGTCATTTGAAATAAATAAAAATGGCAAAGTAATAAACAATAGTCATTGGGTATCGCCATAACTTCAAAATATCCAACTCAACGCCGCCGAGTTCGACAATCGGCGGCCTATCTCCACAACCACAACCACAACGGCTAAACCATCCTCTCTGGCGTTCAATCCCACAACCAAGCCATTTTTTATCGCCAACCAAATCAAAGGAACCAAGTTAAATTGGTCAAAATCAATCGAGGTATGACCTTATTGATTATTGATTATTGATTATTGATTATTGATTATTGATTATTGATTATTGATTATTGATTATTGAAGACTTTCAGTCCAATAACTTACTAATACAACAGTTGCAGTAACGGCGTCGACTGACTATGCAGCATAAGCGGTTCCGGCTTTAGTTCAATCTGGCGCTATGATGCATAGGACCATGTGTAGGAAAGACAGAAAAGTTATTTATCATGTTTTCCATGTTATTGTAATTTCCAGCTTGTTATAAACCTATAACTGCTACCGCACTCGCGAAAACATGCATTAACCCATGTTCACACCGTGCCAATACTACTCACCCGACACAAGCGTACAGCCCGTTTTACCTTGCACATCCACCCATAAATAAGGCAAACCCAAGCTTTCCAGCCATGCGGGGCCGCTATCTTCCTTGAGCATCGCAATAGTCGATGCGCTGCCTGCAACTACGCAGAAATCGGCAACCACGCTGGTCGCCGCCAAATGCCGTACCGGCCAGCCGGTAAGGGGATTGAGGATGTGACCGTAACGGATGCCGTCCACTATGATGCAACGTTCGTAATCGCCGCTGCTGGCAAGCGCGCCCTCATGCAATAAGACGGTCTGCATGACTGCCTCTTTGTCGCGAGGGTCGCGGATACCGACCCGCCACGGGCTACCGTCGACACGTGGGCCGATGACTTTGATGTCGCCGCCCAAATTAATCACACCATGCCGAATATCGGCTTGCCAACATAACGCCGCGGCACGGTCAGCGGCGTATTCCTTAACCACGCCGCCGAAATCAATCTCCATGCCCGGTTTCAAAAACTCAAGCACAGGCGGGGCCCAACGAAGCCGGTGCCAGCCGACTTTGTCGAGTAATTGCTGAATTTGCGCCTGATCCGGCAGTTTGCCCAGATCGAAACGCCAAACTTGACGCAGGATGCCGGAAGTAATGTCGAATAAGCCGTCGCTTTGCTCATAGCAGGTTGCCGCATAATTCAACAATCCTGCCGTCTCGTCATCCACGGTGATGGAACCGCCAACGGCCGCCACGCGATTGATTTCGGACAGAAAACTGTCGCTGCGGTAACGCGAATAACGCGCTTCAAGCCGGTGAACATCGGCAATAACCGCATCCGCGGCTCGTTGGGCGTTCGCATGACTATCGGCAAAAAGCTGTATCTCGCAAGGGGAGCCCATTGCCTTGAAAGTAAAATGATAGTCGGTCAGGCGCTTGGTTTTCATGTTAAGAATCGTAGTTCGCCGCAGAACATCGCTATCAAAACGCATAGCTCCAGGTAGCCGACAACGCGCCTTCACGCTGAAGCTGATAGCCGTTGACATCGTCGCTGACCGGCTGCAACCATTCAAAACCCAAGCTGTTGCCCTGCAAATCGCCGCTTGGGACGAAAGCATTGACGCCAAAACCGACATCCCAATAACGTCCTCCGTAGCTGGAAGGATAATCCACCGGCCCCAGTTTATTGAAGGTGCCGTTGAACTCGCCCTTTATTGAGCCTTGGACCGTGTAAACGCCTCGCACCGACGCTGAAAGCCAATTTAACAGCTTGTAGCTGCCCCAGGCAGTGGACTGAAATATATCGCCGAATGCAAATCCCGATTTGTTCTTGTCCTCAAGGCGTACGGTGCCGCTCAATTGCGCACCCCAGGAATACTGGTCGATATTTCCGGTATACGTGATGCTCGGTTTGAAATCCCAAGTACCGCTGCCCAATTGCATGCCGTAATGCTGGAAGCCTGCATCGATGCGATGGGTATCCCTGAACTTCACATCGACATCGCCGGTCGGTGCGCTAAGGCCCAAGGTTCCGTGAACATGATGGATAGTTTGATCGAACAGCTTGACCATCGCGTACATGCCGGTATCGCCGATACCGCCTGTAGTATGTTCGTGCAAAGTATGGTGATTGATCAGCGCCTGCTGTTCAACAGTTGCCGATGGAGCGCCGTCCAGTACCCGCGTGGTCATGTTCATGTCGACGAACTGGGGCATCAGCATCAGTGTTAAGCTGTCGGTAGGCGCGTACATCAGGTCGACCATGATCATATTCATGTTCATCCCGGTCGGCGTGGTAAAACAGGGGCTGCCGTTACAGCCGTTATTTATGATGGCTTGATCGCTGACGCTATTTGAACCTTGCAGTATATTGCCGGATTGGGTGCCGTACATGTAACGGGCGCCAACCATGATATCGCCGGACTTATCCAACATGTGGTCGAACATCACTCCGGCCGGTGCGTGGCCGCCATGATGGTTATGGAACAAGTGTTCGGCATGTTTACTACCCGCCGAGGACAGCGATAGCGAGGATAAATCAACTTTTAAAACGGCATTAACCATATAGGAGTTGTAATCCGCATAGGAACCTTCGCCGCCACCGCCGAGCTTCAGCGAACCTGCGTGCGTATAATATTCAGCGCCCGCCTCAAGCGTGACGCCTTTGGCAAATCGCTTGCTTACCGTGATGCCGCCGCTTAAAGCGCCGAATCCCGACAGTCGGTGATCGCTTGAATAGTTAGCGGGCAGCTTGCTGCCGTCAAACGGGACAGTTTTATTAACCGGATTTATTGCATTTTCATCGACAATTCTGCCGTTTGCATCGATCAGGTTAAAGTCCGCATCGCGAAAATAAACTTGTCCGTTATTAGGATTATTGGCTGAAACATAAATAGGCCTGCCGTTTGCATCGACAGCGTTTTTATTAAGCGCCTGATTGGAAACCATAAAAGGCGTGTAAAAGTCCGCTGCATCTTGGGAGTAATAGCGCACCTTCGGCGTGATCGTCCAATTATTACCGATCGGTTGAACCCAATCGGCTTCGAACGTATGGGCGTTGATTCCCCAGTCGTCGTGAAAAAAGCGGTAATCGAAATGAAAAGCGGCATCCAGGCCGGCAATATGTTGAACGTAGCGTAGGTTTTCGGTCCATTGATTACGCTCTTCGGGCCGCTTTTCAAGTAATCCGATAGCCACTCCGCTTAATACGTCGCCGGTCTGTGAAGGATCAACGAACGCAGTCTCCACCGTTTTATAAGGATTCGCCATATAGCCGGTGCTGCGATTGTAACTGACTCCAGCCTCAAGCAATGCGCCTTCGTTCAGTATCTGGGTTACGCCAAAAGCCGTGCCCCAATCCTGCCGATTGCCTTGCAGTAAGGTATTTCCTCCGGTTTTTGTGATTTGGCTGTTATTCGAGATGATATTGCGGACTTCGTAACCGCCGCTTGTATTCCAAATATAAGGTGTAACGTCATGATCGAGTATCGCATGGGTGTCGCTGTTGGTATAACTCAAACCCAAGTTCAAACTGGTCAGCTTTTGGTTAAGATCCCAACGTCCTGCCAAATTACCGAACCGTGATTCATAGTCGTTTTCTACCGAGATTCCTCCGCCTACATCCAAAGAAACCTCGTTCCATTCATAGCCAAGCTTGAAATCGCCTTGTCTGCGAACCTCGGGTGAAGCGGCGGACAGCGTATGGACTAATTGAGTATCCTTAACGAGCTGACCGGTCAGTGCATCTTGCTTAAGCGGATTTAATTGCCTATCAAACAGTACGTTATTATTTTGTAAAAAAGGCGTCGCTCCTGAAATCACACCGCCCTCTCTATTGCCTTTGAATGATAGCGGCGCAGTTGCAATCGGCGTGGCACCGCTCCAGACATCTTGTGCGTAGTTGAAGGCAAATTTCACCCGGTCGGATAATTTAATCTTTGAACTGCCTAAAAGGCTATCTACGACAATGGGATTGAATCTGCTGTTGACGCCGGCAAGATTACGGCTGCTTTCTTCGTAATAACCGTACAGCAAACTGGCTTCTTCCTCCGCGGCATGGACGGGAGTGGGGATCAATCCTGGTAATGACAATGCGGCCGCAGTCAGTGCTTGTAGCGATGTGCTCACGGATGTTGTTGTGGCAGGTTTCGGCCGGGCGCTACGGGGCAATAGGCGATCGGTCAAGTATTTATAAGCATTTGTAAGACGAGAGTGCCGGGCTTTTCCGGCAGGAAGCTTTGCCGGTGTGTTCTTAGTTACAGCCACAGCCGCCGCCTCCAGCGGAATTACCGCCCATAGCAGCCTCACGGCTGTTGTATATATGCCCCTGAAAGGTGTTTTGCATAGGGTAAGGATCTAAAGCCATCTGCTGCGAGGCGAGTTTACCTCGTTGCCATGGCGACACCGGGGTGCAGCCCGTAACGCAAACGCTCAAGACGATTAACAGCGCTTGTTGCATTAACTTCATTTGCCGTCTCTATTCATGGTCTTGTTTATCATCGCATGTTCCAACTGTACCGCTATCGGGACCGGCTATTTATTTCGCCTTCTCTGCCAGCAACTGTTCCGCAAGAGTCCGAAGCTCTTTAACGTCTTCGGATCGGAAACCGAAATTTATATGGCGAACGATGCCGTTACGATCAATCAAGTAAGATGAAGGCATGGCCTTAACATCAAACTCTTTCGCGCAATTTCCGTTTGCATCGGCCAGTACGGTAAAGTTGGCCGGATATTTTGCAAGAAATGCCTTGGCGTCTTCGGATGCCTGATCCAGATTCACCCCAATAACTTGCAACCCTCTGTCTTTAAGATCGCGGTCCAATTCGTTCAGAAACGGAACGGATTTCGCGCAAGGCGGACACCAAGAGGCCCAAAAATCCACATAGAGTATTTTGCCGCGAAATTGTTGCAGGTTAGCGCGTTGAACATCGTCACTGATTGAAGTTAACTCGCAATCAGGCGCCGCACCGCCAATTTCTGCTGAAAATATCGTTTTAATCGGGATAAGCGCCAGCGCGGCGCAGAGTAGCACTAATATTCGCTGTTTCATTGAGGGATCTTCTTTGATTAGCCATTGAGTTGCCGCATTGGCAGGCTGCCGTGTCGTTTAGATGATAATGCCCGCGATTGAAAAAGTACGCTGCCAATTTACTGGGCTTGATAAACAACGATATCCGTACCGGTATGAACGCCGCTACTGGTCAAGCAATGCCAAACGACATCAAAAAGCCTTGCTCCGGCGCCGGTTTTTGTAGCTGATAGATAGTAGACCCCGGCACCACCGTTAAGCGATATTTCCGGACTATACCCTACGTCCCCTGAAACGGTATCGGTGCTGGTTGTCATCTGTATACCTTTATAGATATGAAGACTCAACAACAGCCCAGATACAGGGCCGGACATATCCTTAATCTGAGCGGATAGATGGTGCGGTGTGCCGTTGCCATCGTCAAAACAAGTAATTGCCGCAAGATCGGTGGCACTGGCGTTATTGCCGCCAGGATCGAGTACGCCGCCCCCGCTATGCGCAAGCGCACTATCGACATTTCCCACTGCGAACAAAATCAGTGCAGTCATAAAAGCTTTTTTTAAAAATGCAATTTTCATAATAATCCTCGTGGCTAATTGGCGCACTTGTGGAAAACCAGTCAAAAGCAATAATAATGCATCGCTTTTAAACGGTTTTCAGAGAAATCAACAGAATCGTGGCTGACACTTGTAAACTTAATTTTTATGTTAACCGACCTTTAGTTAATCGCGAAGTTTACCTTGCGCCAACAACAAACGCATTAAAATAATAAATCATTTAAAACACATAAATGAAACATAAGCTCCCATTGCATCGCTATCCGCCGTCAGAACTTGTTGAAACAATGCGATATTGCTCTCCTCATTATTGACTGCCGTTAGTCGCACGACATCATCATTATCGTGCAATGCATTTTACAAAATATTAGGATGCTCTCGCGCCTTTTCGATACACAAACTGGAAACAGCCCTGGGCTCATCCTGACATTCGTGCCGCTTTAGGCCGTTTAAGCAGCCGATAGCATTTTTATTACATCGTTCCGTTGCAAGACGTCGTAAATTTCTACAGTCCGTTAAAACAAGAAAGTCTGCGGCAATTGTTATCGCCGCAGACCTCCTAACAATACAATGCCCGGTAATCACAGACTACTGCCCCTATTTACCGGGTGCTATACGCAGGAAATGAGTCAAAGCAATAGTTTGAGCATTATTGCCAATAGTTAGTGCCGTTTTGTTGAGTACCTGACCAGATAGGCAATTCAGCATTAATCTGTTCCGCAGATGGGTAAATATAAATATCATCGCCTGCTCCGCCGTTACCTGTGCAACCTGCCGGCAGCGGATTAGCAGCAACAGCCGCACTTGTCAGGGTGGCAGGAGTACCTGTCGTGTTTCTAACCACTTTCAGAGTAGCCGGCGATCCCCAACCATCCCCTGCAATTGTGTGGGCCGCATCAGCATAGCCGTCATAATTGGAATACTTAGGACCGACAGGAACATTGCGGGCCGCATCCGCTGTAGCCGCACCAAAAGGAGCACCGGGAACGCCGGTAAAATTCGGAATAGGCGACCAATAAAGAATTTCCTCATCTTTAGCCGCAGCACCCGGTACCGAAGCATCGCAAAAATCAGCAATCGCAAGTTCGAACGTCACCGAACGAGCGCATGAGGCAGGATTGATTTTAACGGCAGCAGAATAGAAATCGATGTTAATCGGCGTGGAAATAGTTTGATCATAGGCTTTGCCGCCAGCCCAGAATCCGTCAAGGTTGCCCAACTTGTCAGCCTTAATGCCGGTAGTTTGCCATGGCCCACCTGTACGGATTAAAGCGCCGATACCCGCCAAAGTTGTTAGATAAGTAGAAGCCGGGTTGGATGTATACACTTTGCCGGAACCGGAATCGACGCCTATCACAGGCGTATAGCTGACGGCATTAGGAAATACCACGCTCGTTCCAAACGTAGCTTTTCTGGCAGTACCGGCAGGACAGCCATGTCCAATATTTACCCGGTTGTGAACCTTGGTATTTTCAAGAACTATCGGCGTTTCCAGCCTGGTATGGGCGAAAACGCCCTGACTGGCAGCGGCCGCCACTACAGCTGTCAGTGAACACATGGCCAGTTTTCTAACAGAAATTGACTTTGACATTAAACCCTCCTTTATTATTGTGAGAAATACATTTTCAGAATGAGCATTTCAAGATGAACAACCCATAATTAATTATCAGCATATTCTATGCCATCAACAAAAACCGTAGTACAGCTAGCTCTCCGAGAAATTTGAAGAAATTTTAGATATTAACTGCGGGATATGGCTCAATAAAAATACGTTAAATAACATAGTTTAATTATATTTATATCTTAGCCGGCCATAATGCCGTGAGAATTGGCTGATAGAATTAACAAATCAAAAAATAAGCTCAGCTTATCTTACTCACGCCTAACGCAGTAAAAAGTCTTTTTGAAATAACTGCCTGGCGTCAAGTCAAGTGAAAATGCCTGGCTGTTCGGCAAGAACTAACAAAAGCATTTTGAAATCGGTTAAAATGATCAATTCCGACAATAATCCTGCAATGGGTTGATAGTTTCATGCATACAAAATATATTACTGATGACCTGAGGATTTGCGAGACTAAAGAAGTCATTGCCCCGGTTCAGGTTCATACTGAAATGCCGATTAGCGAGGCTGCGGCGCAAACAACCGCACTAGCCAGGCTTGATATCCACAAAGTGCTGGCCGGCCAGGATGACCGGCTGGTTGTAGTAGTGGGGCCTTGCTCCATTCATGATCCGGTAGCCGCGCTTGATTACGCCCAACGTTTGAAAGCGATCAAAGAAGAACTTATTAATGAGCTTGTGATCGTGATGCGCGTTTATTTTGAGAAGCCGCGCACGACAGTAGGCTGGAAAGGCCTGATTAACGATCCTGACCTGGATTCCAGTTTCAATATCAACAAAGGCCTACGTATCGCCAGACGGTTGTTATTGGACGTGAATGAAGCCGGCGTACCGGCCGCAACAGAATACCTGGATTTAATCACGCCGCAATATGTCTCCGACCTGATCGCCTGGGGCGCAATCGGCGCCAGGACGACCGAAAGTCAAGGGCATCGCGAATTGGCGTCAGGCGTATCTTGTCCTATCGGCTTTAAAAACTCCACCGACGGCACCATCAAAATCGCTATTGATGCGATTGGCGCGGCAATGAGCCCTCATCATTTTATTTCTCTGAACAAAGCCGGCCATTCGGCTATTTTCTCTACCACCGGCAACGAAGACGTGCATATCATTCTAAGAGGCGGCAATGATCGCCCTAACTATGATGCGGTCAGCGTGGAGCAAGTTGCTGAAGGCCTGGTCAATGCTGAACTAAAACCGAACATCATGATTGACTTCAGTCATGCCAATAGTTTGAAACAATGCCAACGACAATTGATCGTCGGCGAGGATGTCGCCGAACAAATCGCGAACGGCGACCATCGGATCATGGGCGTAATGATCGAAAGCCATCTCAAGGCAGGCAATCAAAAGGTTATTGAAGGACAACCGTTAGTCTATGGACAAAGCATCACTGACGCTTGTTTGTCTTGGGACGATACTGTTCCTTTATTAAGAGAGCTGGCGCAAGCGGTTCAAAAACGCAGAACCGTCGACACCAGCCGGAGTTTAAGTAAATGATAGTTTATGTTAACGGCGAAACCCGTGACTGCGCCGAAAACAGCCGGGTTGCCGATGTGGTTGCCGAATTGGGCTTAACCGGTAAAAAAATTGCAATTGAATTGAATAAAGAAATCCTGCCTTTTCAGCAATATGACACTCAGTTGTTACAAGCCGGGGATCGCCTTGAGATTGTGCATGCGATTGGCGGCGGACAAGATGATTCGTTCATGCTTGCCGGGGCCGAATATCATTCGCGGCTACTGGTCGGTACCGGCAAATACAAGGATTTGGAAGAAACCCGCCTGGCTATTGAAGCCAGCGGCGCGCAAATTGTAACCGTGGCGATACGCCGCACCAATATCGGCCAGAATCCCGACGAACCTAATTTGCTGGACGTCATTTCGCCGGACAAATACACCATCCTGCCGAATACTGCCGGTTGCTATACCGCGGAAGATGCAGTCAGAACCTGCCGTTTAGGCCGGGAGTTGCTCGGCGGCCACAAGCTCGTAAAGCTGGAAGTCTTGGCCGATCAAACAACCTTGTTTCCTAACGTAGCCGAAACTTATACAGCCGCTGAACTGCTGGTCAAAGACGGCTTTGACGTGATGGTCTACACCAACGACGACCCGATTGCCGCCAAACGCCTGGAAGAAATAGGCTGCGTGGCAGTAATGCCGCTAGCTGCGCCGATCGGTTCCGGCTTGGGCATACGCAATCCTTATAATATCTTAACTATTGTTGAAAATGCGAAAGTGCCCATCCTGGTCGATGCCGGCGTCGGTACCGCTTCTGACGCTGCAATCGCAATGGAACTGGGCTGCGACGGCGTGTTAATGAATACCGCAATTGCCGCCGCTAAAAATCCGGTATTGATGGCCTCGGCCATGCGCAAAGGCATCGAAGCCGGCAGAGAGGCATTTTTAGCCGGTCGTATGCCGCGCAGACGTTTCGCTTCCGCTTCATCGCCAATTGACGGCCTGTTTTTTTAATTTTCGACAGGACGCCTGATTGGGCGTCCTTTCTGCTTCTTAGTTATCATGCTCTCTCCTGAACAAACTCCATCGCATAAAATCCGCAGCTTTATCCGCCGTCAAGGACGCATTACCCAAGGCCAGCAATTAGCGCTGGATAATCATTGGGATAAATACTGTCTCGACCCTAATGCCGACTATGATTTCAGCCAAGTTTTCGGCCGTGCCGCACCGTTGATTGTTGAAATAGGTTTCGGTTCCGGCGACAGCTTGGCGAAGATGGCGGCAGCGAATCCCGATAATGACTATATCGGCATTGAAGTACACAGACCGGGAGTCGGTCATTTAATGCTGCTGCTGGACCAGCAAGGCCTGACCAACGTCAGGATTTATTGCCACGATGCGATGGAGATTATTGAACACAAGATTGCCGACAATAGCCTGACCGGCGTACATTTATTCTTTCCCGACCCATGGCCGAAAAAAAAGCACCACAAACGGCGCATTGTCCGCCCGAGTTTTGTCGAGCTATTAACCAGAAAATTAAAGCCGCACGGCTATTTTCATGCTGCGACCGATTGGGAAAATTACGCGGAACACATGCTGGAAATATTGTCGGCCGGAACCGGCTTCAGCAATGCCGCTCCCAGCGGCGACTATTGCGAACGCCCCGAATATCGCCCGTTAACAAGATTTGAGCAGCGCGGCATACGCTTAGGCCATGGCGTATGGGATTTGATTTTCAAGAAAAAATAAGAACACTCAAGATACAGGGGGAGCTAATGCTTACTCCTGTTTATTATTTAGCATCCAATTGCATCGCATTGATGATGACCGCTAACTCATCGCATTGACGTTTTAACGGTTCCAATTCCGCTTCAAGATTGGCGATATTTTCAATAACGCTGTCTTTCGATTCGTTTATTTTTCTCAGCATTTGCAGACGTCCTTCGATTTGTTTTTTATGGTCTTTAATTTGATGCATCAAGGGCGTTAAAACCCCGTTACTCCATGTTGTGGCATCGGCATGCGCTTGTCTGAGTATGTTTCTGGCTTTGGCAATCAACGTGCTGTAAAGCTTATTAATGACGATACTTTGTTCAGACATCGTGGTTCTTGCGCTGGTACGAAAAGCTTCGCCCTCATCAAAGATCTGTTCCAATTCAATCTGGTATTGTTTGATTGAAAACAGTTGCGGTTCGATCTCCTTAAAGCCGTATTCATCCTTAAACTTTTTGTGTATCGCTTTTACTAATCGCCGGGTTTCATTGGTGATATCGACAGAGTCTTGCAACAGATCCCGCAACTCATCGAATAATTTGCGCATGTTTTGCTTCATGCCGTAAGTTGTCAGGCTCTTTGCCATGTCGTGCTTGGTAGTCTTGATGATCGCATCGATTTTTTCTTTAGCAAAAGAATCAATCAAAATCTGCGCTTGAACACCAAAAACCCGGCGGCTGGCCTGAAAGTTTTCGACATTAGCCATATAAAGGTTTTGCCGGTCGCGCGTTTCGGCCATCAACTTGCTGGTCATGTCTTGGTTTTGAAAATCGATCTTTTTAAATTCATCAAGCTGTGCAACCGCATTTGCCAATGACGCATTTGCCAGACTGGAAGACTCGTTAACCAAAAAGCCGATGTCGCGAACAATGGTTCCAAGCAGGATATTTTTGCGCTGTTTTAAAATATCATTGGCCAGATAGTTTTCCAGCGCTGCCAGACGGCTTTTTGCCAGCAAATCCTCATCACCCTTAACTTTGGCAAGCAAAGCCTGCTTGGCAGAAACAGGGAAAATAACATCCTGATCTATTTTTAACGTAGTCGCCGAGCTTTTGATTTGCGAGCGAATAGAGTCGTCATAGCCGTTTTCACCGGCAAGGTCATCCCACATTGCATCGATTTTATTCATCACTACGGCTAAACCCTGCTTGCTGCCGCCGCGATTATGACAAACATGGTTATGCCACATTTCCAGGTCGCTCTTGGTAACGCCGGTATCCGCGGCAAGCACGAAAACAATGGCCTGAGCGCTAGGCAACATGCTTAAGGTCAATTCCGGCTCGGTTCCCAAAGCATTCAAGCCGGGCGTATCGAGTATCGACAAGCCCTCTTTTAATAACGGATGAGGAAAACTGATCAAGGCATGACGCCAACAAGGGATTTCAACTTTCTCGGGGTTGACGATACCTTGCTCTGCCGCTTCACGTTCATTCCATAAACCCAACTTATCGGCAATTTCCCGGTCCACCAGCTTGGTAGCGACCAGCTCTTTAAACGCTTCCTGCATTTGGGTCGGAGAATCGCAGTCCAAGTCTATTTGTGTCCAACGATCGGGATTTTTCTTGAATTCGGATAATGAAATATCTTCAAGACGGCTTTCGATGTTAAGCAAACGAATGTAATTGCCGCCTTTTTCATCGTGGAAAAGCTCGGTTGGCGACATAGTAGTGCGTCCCGGTGACGACGGGAGTAATCTGACACCTGTTTCAGCAAAAAACAGGGAATTGATCAGTTCGGTTTTACCGCGGGAAAATTCAGCAACAAAAGCGAGTGTGATTTTATCCGATTGCAGACCATTAAGAATATTTAGAATGGTTTCAGTGCTATGAGGATCATTCATGCCGTAACGGCTACGCCATTGGTGATACATTTCTATAGCTTGAACCAACTTTGCACGCCATACCGAATATTCGTGCATTTGTTCTTTGAATTCCATATTCCTCATGGTGCGCCTTTTGTTGCTAACATGATTTTTTAATTAGCCGAAATATCGGTTTGTGCTCCTGCATAAACCGCATGGATGTGGTGAATGCAAATATTGCACGGATAAAATCTATCCATGCAACCGTCGAATAACGATGTTTTTTTGGGATAATTGTAGTCTATATCTTAAGAACTGTTAGCTTAAGATAATTTTATTTTTTAGCCAAATTTGCGTATCTCTAAATACCGTAAAGACCTTGATAAACTTTTATCCGATCAAGTAGGGATGCGCTATCCACGCCTTCCACTGCTGCGCCGTCCATTAGATATTCAATAATATTTGCCAGAGTAATAATTGCGACTACCGGCATTGCAAACTGATCTTTAACTTCCGCAATAGCGGAAACATCATTTTGGCCTTTTTCCTGCCTGTCCAAGGCGATCAATACGCCTGCCGGTGTTGCATGGGCATTTTTTATAATTTCAACGGACTCCCTGACCGAAGTGCCGGCAGTAATCACATCGTCAAGAATCAGTACCTTACCTTGTAACGGAGCTCCGACCAGACTGCCGCCCTCGCCATGATCCTTGGCTTCTTTGCGATTGAATGAAAAGGGAATATCGTCGCCGGTCAACTGGGCATAAGCTATTGATGTGGCGCTAACCAGCGGAATGCCTTTATAAGCCGGACCGTAAAGAATGTCCGGGTTAAGCCCGGACTGGACCAACGCCCGGGCATAGAACTGCCCCAATTTGCCGAGCTGGGCGCCGGTATTAAATAAACCGGTATTAAAAAAATAAGGGCTGGTACGGCCTGATTTCAACTGGAATTCGCCGAATTTGAGAACGCCGCATTCTAGGGCATAGGAAATAAAATCTTTTTGATAATCAAGCATGATAAATTATTGTTAGCGTGTTTACAGGAATTAAGGAATGAAATTCGCTAAGACATTGTCCAGAAAATTCCAACCTTGTTCTGAGCAATAATAGTGATTGTTTTGCCGGATAAGCAAGTTTTGTTTCACACAGCGCGATAAAGCCGGCTCCAGTGTCGCGGGGGCAAGGCCTGTTGCAGCTTGATAATCTTCCAGGCTAAATCCTTGCTTCAGGCGCAAATGATTCATCACAAATTCTAAAGGCAACTCCGCTACAGCAATGACATCGGCTCCGCCGTTTTGTTGTACATTATTTAAGTACTGTTCCGGACTTTTAGTTTTAAAACTGCGAATAATAGCTTCCGGCAAACTTTGAGTAATTTTCCCATGCGCACCGGCGCCAATACCCAGATAATCGCCAAATTGCCAATAATTTACATTATGCCGGCACTGCCGGCCTTGTTTACTATAGGCCGAAACCTCATATTGGCGATAACCGTGACTGGCCAATATTTGCTGACATTCTTTTTGCGTGTTGAATATTGTTTCGTCGTCGGGAAGTTGGGGAGGAAACTTATGAAACCAGGTATTAGGCTCCAAGGTTAACTGGTAAAAAGAAATATGCGTAGGCTCGAGGCTTATCGCCGTTTTTATGTCTATTTTGCTACTGTCAGGACTTGCGCCGGGCAAGCCGAACATCAAGTCCAGATTAAAATTGTCAAACCCTGACTGATGGGCAATTTCGGCGGCATGAATAGCTTCCTGCGCTGAGTGAACGCGGCCTAATGCTTGTAATAACTGATCGTTGAAAGTTTGTATGCCGATCGATAAGCGGTTGATGCCCAACGCCCTGAACTCAGCGAATTTATGGCTTTCAAACGTGCCCGGATTAGCTTCTAGGGTTATTTCCAATCCCTCTTCAAGCTTTAGCTGTTGCTCGACGCCGCGTAACAGCCGATTCAGCGCTTCCGGCGAAAATAAACTGGGCGTGCCGCCGCCGATAAAAATGCTGCTTATCGGTTGGGTGATATTATAGCGTTGTATATCGCAGGCTAAATCATCCAACAATGCAGTTATATAGGCGGACTCAGGCATGTCGGATTTAGCCGCGTGTGAATTAAAATCACAATAGGGGCATTTTCTGATACACCAGGGAATATGAATATAGAGACTAAGCAGGGGCAAGAGATTTTTGCTACGTGGTTAAAATAATTTGCAGTTTAACATGCGGGCTTCCGATTAATAAGGCTCCATGTCGGCTTGCAAACCTGCCAGGAACTTAAGTAATGCTTAACTTTGCTTGGTTACGCTTATACTTTTTGTTGATAACTATCTAATTTAAAGCGAGAACATATGCGACTATTACTAGTTGAAGACGACGAAATACTGGGCGATGGTCTGGTCGAAGGCTTAAAAATGGAGGGTTATGCGGTTGACTGGCTGACCAACGGCAAACTTGCCGACGAAGCCCTGAAAATCAATAGCTATGAGCTGATCGTGCTGGATTTAAACTTGCCGGACATGGAAGGCCTGGATATTTTGAAAGCGCTAAGAGCGCGTAAAGATGAAACGCCGGTAATGGTCCTGACAGCCAAGGACACCGTGCCGGATCGCGTAATGGGACTGGATAGCGGTGCCGACGATTTTGTAATCAAACCGTTCGAGCTGGACGAAGTGTGCGCCCGATTAAGGGCGTTGGCGAGAAGAAACGAAGGGCGTAGCGCTCCGAATATTGAATATAAAGGCATTGTTCTGGACCCTGCCTCGCGCCAAGTTTCATGGAACGATGAAAAAGTCGATTTGTCGCAAAAAGAATTCGAGATATTGAGCTTTTTGATGGGCAATATCGGCCGGGTTATTTCCCGCGCCCGGCTTGAAGAAAGTATGTACTCATGGGATTCCGATGTAGAAAGCAATACCGTGGAAGTGCATATTCATCATTTGAGAAAAAAACTCGACCCGTCCATTATCCGCACCGTCAGGGGTGTGGGCTATATTATCGATGAAGATTGATTTTAATAATGGAACACTGATGACATTAATTTAACGGATAATCACTGATTATACCCACAGGACATAAGTTTCGTTTGAGCAGACCAGCCGCTCAACTCAGCTTTAAAATCGCAAAATATTTAAAAATCCGTCTTATCAGCATCATCCGTGTTCCGTTTCCGCCTATTAAATCGTTCCAAGAATAAATGAACTATTCGCTACGCCAACTGTTATTGTTTAGCCTGCTTTCCGCATCGATGCTGATTTGGGGAGTAACCGCCTACATGAGTTATAAAGTCACCCGTGACGAAGTTGCCAGCCTGTTCGATGCGGAATTGGCGCAATCGGCAAAAGTGCTGCATGTGTTTGTTGAAAGTTTGGTGCGGGAAGGTTCGCTATCCAAACATTGGGCGCAAACCCAGACTGACGAACATTTACATCCTTATACCGGCCGCAAGAACAAAAGTGCGTTTCAACTCTGGGCTAAAGGAGACAGCCTTCTGCTACGCTCGGAAAACTCGCCTGAATTTGCGGTACACGGATTCAGCAAGAAAAATATCGACGATCAATTATGGGATGTATTTGACGGCCTTTTGGAAGCCAACGCTTTAGGTCATAAATATGAAAGAAAAGTTGCTTTTCAATTGTGGTCCAAAAATGACGGTTTACTGCTACGTTCAGAGAGCGCGCCAACATTTGCCTTTTCCGAAGCCGCTAATGGTTTTAGCGAAACCAAGATCGACGGGCATGTATGGCACGTATTCAGTATCTCCAGCTCTAATGGCGAGTATGTTATTCACGTCGGCCAAAAGGAAGAAATTCGTGCCGAATTAACCGATGAAATATCGGCGCAATTGGTCATGCAGTTTTTGGTCGGCTTGCCGATTTTAGGTATCGTTATCTGGATCATTGTCGGACATGCGTTAAAACCGCTTAATCGCCTGGAAATAGCCTTATCCAGACGGGAAGCCAGCTTTCTTAAACCGCTGTCCAGTAAAAAACTGCCCAAAGAAATCATCCCGGTCGTCAATGAGATCAACAACCTGTTTGCCCAGCTTGAACAGGCTTTTGAGCATGAACGCCGCTTTACCGCCGATGCCTCGCACGAATTAAGAACGCCATTGGCAGGCCTGTTGACGCAAGCTCAAGTCGCAATGCGTACTAAGGATGAGGCAGTGCGCCACCAAGCACTGAAGCGAATCGAACAAGCCGTCAACCGCATGACCTACATGGTTCAGCAATTATTGACATTCTCCCGTATTGAATCCGGCACTGAATATTTGGCCAAAGAAATGACGGTGCTCAGCCGCGAAGTGCCAAGAATCATTGCCGAACTCGACCCTGAAGCGCACAAAAAGCGCATTCACATGGAATACGATGAGGTTAACGCCGTACCTATCGTCGCAAATACATTGTTAATCAATATCTTGGTCAGGAATGTCATTGATAACGCGATCAAATATACGCCCGCTCAAGGCATAGTCAGGGTTAGCCTGGTAGGGACGGAGCATCAATTGAAGCTGTGCGTTGAAGACTCGGGGCCGGGCATAGCCCCCGATCAATATGAAAACTCGCTAAAACGATTTCACCGCTGTGTTGAGACCGCGAATAAAGTCCAGGGTACAGGTCTTGGCTTTTCAATCGTGCAACGTATTGCAACGATACACGATGCTGAACTGGTGCTGGACGAATCCGAATTCGGCGGCTTGAAAGTGACAGTAATATTTACCTTGCCGGTTAGGGCGGTGGTTAAAAAAAGCGTGGGAAAATTAAGCTTTTTTACTATTAAAAGAGGCACTTAAGATAATTCCATCGTAAAAACGAATTATTTTATTGCGCCGAATAATGAGCGGATTTTATCGTCTTAAGCGATACAGAAAATCACCAACACTCGGCGACAGGGACGGAAGTTGAAACACCTTTAACGCCGGTTTGCGTTAACGATAACGTACCGCATCTGTCATTGGCCTGAGCGCCGGTTGGCGTCGCATATAGCGTATAAGTGCTGTCAGTTACTGCATTAATCGTTAGATTGTAATAGGCAGTGCCGCCACCTACCGGACTGGTAGTCGAAAAAATAGTCGGGCTTCCGGTATTGTTACTGGTCGTGCCTGCCCCTAAATAACTGTTCGTTTCCGTGAAATGCCGCTCCATCGCATTAGCTAACCCTAACAACGCGCCTTTCGCATCCGCCCGGCGCGATTTCATAACACTATCTTGATAGCTGGGATAAGCGATACCGGCAAGAATACCGACGATTACCACAGTAATCATCAGTTCTATCAGTGTGAAGCCATTTTGTTGCTGCTGTTTCATTCACTATTTCTCCTAAAGTTCAAGCATGGAAGCAACCGATAAGCATATCGGTTGCTTGGCATCATTAAAACAGTGATATCTCTTGTTGATAAATTTATTGAAGCTGCCGCCAGGATTGTCTATTGCCCGACGAACTTGAAAGATGTTGTCCTTTTACATTTAGAAGCGCTGCATTCTTAGTGCTACTAAAAATGAAGTCTTCCCGCTTTCCGTCTACAAGCACAGCAGGTGCACTAACGCCGCCATCAAGCTGTAAGCCTGACGGAGCAATATGAGTACCATCGGAAAGCGCTACCAAATCATCGGCGTTTATCATTCCATCCCCGGTAATATCCCAGGGTGCACCTCCTGCTGTACTCGGCAACTGACTGCCGGTCAATGCATCCAACTCCATTAACCAACTGGTTGCCTCGGAACCAGCACCACAAATCTCTGTTCCAGATGGAGGAATAGGAATTAAGGTAGTGAAAATAATGTGCCCGTTACGTAGCATTGGCGCATTCACGACGCGTTCACCATTGCTGGATAAATTCATATACCACCCTTTTTGGGTTGGGTAATTAACAGCGTTATTGGTACTTATCCGTAAACTAAGTGCCCCAACTGTCGCGACCTGTGTAATGGTCTGAGCTTGTAAATCAGTCTTTGCCACGGCGGCGTTATTATCCCAGATGCCATAAAAAGTCTGGGTTTGTGCGCCGGTCACATTATTGTCGATGGTTTCAAAATATTTGCCGGTACCGAAATACACCATAATGCCGGCAGACTGGCCTGATCCTATTTTACCGACTTGCGGCTTGGCCGTAATCGGCTGTCTCGTGGTATCGCAAGCACTTTGATTAGTGCAAGCAACAAACAACGGTGCCGGTGCCGACGTTGTACCGTAAGCGACTTTCCATTGATTATTATTCGAAGAGCTTACATCGAACTTCCACAGATTACCGAGTAAATCGCCCGCATAAATAACATCCACGATTCGGTCGTCATCCGTGTCAACGGCAATCGGCGAGGATAATCCATTCGGCGCAGTCGAACTTCCGGCTTTTGTATCGATAGCGGTAATGAGCCGGCCTGTCTGCACGTCAATAATGTATAACACCGCCAAGTTATTAACACTGCCATAACCATTGGCCACAATAGCCGCCCATGAGCCATCGTGCATTCTCACAATCGCCGGCTGCGGCAAAGTATAGCCCAAATTGCCGGCAAAACCGCGCTTCGCCGATGTATCCGAGGTTAGGTCGGAAGCCACAGGGCTGTCGCTGTCGCTGATTTCCCATAACACATTGCTGCCGCCGAAACTGCTCGGATTAGTCACATCCAGTCCAAACACCGCTTTGCCGCCTGCACCGGTCGTCCCCACCAGCATCGTATGCCAAGCGCTGCCGAAATACGCGTCGGCTACGCGCGGGGAACCATCCACCATATATTGATGGCTGTAGCCGGGCGACGATAGCGCATTAAGTCCGCTATAAACCGCGTTAGGGATATAAGCAAGGATTTCCTTACCCGCATCGGTACCCGATGAACTGGCATCAAAACCATGCAGCATCCCATCATTAGCTCCTACATAAACCATCTTGCGCCGAGAGGCATTGCTGGTCAGAAAAGCTTTATAAGACGAGCCCTCCGAACCCGATAATTTGTCATAACCGTAATTCTCATTACTGACATACACAGGATTGGAATTGACAATATCACCTAAAACCCAGGGATCGGGTGAAACCATAGCAAGCGTCGTTTTATCAAGGTGGGTTCGATTACGAAAAATCCTATCAGCCGCAGTCGCCGACCTTATACTGTCGGTATCGGTACGTGCCGGATTCATTTCTTCATGACTCCAATCGCCGCGTATATAGTTTAATCGCCACACTCCTTGATCGGTCGTACTGGAACAATTCGATATACCTAGCGCAGTTTTCTGGCTGGCCGTTAAATTGGCGCAAGTAAAAGTTACTCCCTTTGAAGTACCGGCAGGATTATAAGTAAAAATATTCCGGGAACCGAAAGCCGGAATATGCTCGGCAGCGTTCCATAAAACAGTTCCAATAGCGCCGCCATCCAGCTTGAGATTTCCATTAGCATCTTCACCGGAATCCAAAATCCCATTGCCATTGGTATCTTCGCTAGCACCAAGAGGAAACATTGATAAACTTCCCGTCCAGTCGGCGCTGTCGAACTTCCCTTGATAAATGGCAGAACCGGCATCCAGTTTTGCAGAATTAGCTACCGCCGAAGAAGATGAGCTGACTTTACTGACAATGCTTGAGGTAATATTATCCAATGCATCGGCCAGCGTTGTAGTATCCGTTGCGTAAATAAACTGACCACCGCCCTGAGTCGCCGTATCGATTAATAAAGGATTAACACCTGCTATCGAAGGATCAATCGCCGGGTCGGCAAAACCAACGGTATAAGTGGTAATATTATTTTTTTCCCCGTTGACCTTCGCCAAGTCCGGCCTTAAATCCATCTCATATAAAGCCTGGGCAACATCATCAAGATAATCGCTGGAACTACTACCGGCATTACTTATGCTTAGATTGGGGGACGCACCGTTACCGCCCGGATAAGCATAAGCTTTTTTCATATCGTAAGTGGTGCATAGGCTGCTGTTGCTACCGGAGCAATCACCGTCATAGTCTTGCAAATAAGTGCTGATATTCCTGTCCGATGACGGTAAGCCGTCACTCAAAATTATCACGGAGCTGGTTTGGCATACCCCTTGAATAGGGTTAGCGAGTGTTGTTCCGGTTGAATTCAAAATACTGTGGCTATTGAATACGGTATCTACCGTCGCGGTTGTTCTAGAGGTAGAGGGATGCAGCGTGAGATTCCCGGAATAGCCTGTTGCAAAATAGCGCCCAATATCGGACAACGTTTCCGCCAGCGGGGTACTGGAATTGGCGGTAAAACCGGCTATTTGAGTGGTAACTGCTGTTGCCTTGGCTGCATCCAGTTCGCCAATGGCGGTTAAAAGTTCCCCCCCCGTATCACCATTATATCTGGCAAGCCCTAACCTAACAGTGGGAGATGAGCCAGTATCGGGTACCAGTGCATTAACAAAACTGGTCGCGGCATCTTTGACAATTTGAAGCCTTGTTATAGAACTTATTACGCTGCCCAATGAGCCATTAAAAGCTCCATTATATGTGTTAAAAAACTTGTTTAACTGGCTGCCCGTATAAACACCTAATCCGGAAACATTGTAATATTTACTGCTGTTAAAACATTTTTTTCCACTCGAATTGCCGAAACGGGTGGAATTGCTGCTGGTACAGCTTCCAGTACTTGGACAAAATTTTGCGCTACCTGAAAAAACCTGCATGGTAATTACGCTGGTTGCACCTGCCGAGGTCGATGAACCGGAGGAGTAATAGTAGGTACTGCTGCAACTGGTAGAAGCAGATCCTGTAACGGCATTCGGTGCTAAAGGAGTGTCTCCAACTATCACAGTCTGATCCATCGACATCGAATTGTCCACCATCAGCATGATATTCGGTTTAGCCGCAGCCACTCCCAAATACAAAGGAGTTTGTGCCGGTGTAATCGCCTCCGCCGGTTCCAGTACTGTGCTTAAAATAACTCCGAAAAAAAGGACAATAGTCGTCTTTCGAATTTTATTAATGTCCATGCCGAACTCCTGAATACCGATGCATTATGTGAAGACAAAGTTTGGGATCTATCGTATGTAAGTGGATTGCAGCACGACTACGGCATTGGCGGTGCCGCCCGTGCCGCGAACAGTGATTCGGTACAGCCGGGAACCGCCCGTTGGAGGAGGCGCTCCGCCTTCGCAAGGCGAACACCCTCCAGTACTATCGGCGCTGCCTAAGTCTTCAATAGTATATAGCGGGGATTGGCTAACACCCGTCAGCATTCCGCCGCTATAAGTCGTCACCGCCGCATTCGTCCAATCGGTCGTCGATGCGCCGGTATAAAACGGCGACGTGCCTGTAAATAACGTAGGCGCTCCTGCCGTAGCCGCCTCGCCGGCTCGCAAAGCCGCTTCCGCGGCTTGAAAAGCAAGATTGGAATCCTTGCTGTTGCCGGCCATTTTCTCTTCAAGGCCGGTGACTTGAGTGGCGGTGATGCTGATCAAAGTCAGCAATAGCAACATGATCATGCTAATCGGCAATACCACGCCGGATTGATGTTTCAATGAAAAAATCATAACTCTGTTCCTCATGGGAGCCGATTGCGCAACGCAATGGTTGACGTAAAAACCCGCCTGATCCGCCGGTCGGTCGGCGTAACCGTTGCTCCATTGTAGGTGTAAGCTACCGGCTGCGCGGCTAAACCGTTATCCATGCTTCTGACTAAAATACTGATGCGGATACTGACTACTTGATTCATATTGAGTCCGGCAGGCACATAATAATTAGGTGTACCGTCCGGCGTGGCATCCGTATCGGCTCCATATAGAATTTGCATATTTTCAACACCTTCAACTAATTCGACAGGATTGGTTGTACTGACAGGTATGGCGTTATCCAGCCGCCATAATGCCGGTTCGCCGGCGGCGTTATTACGGATAAAAAAACTGTAGGATCGATAGGCCAGCACCTCGGCATCCGAACCGTATGCCTTGCTTAGATTGTTACCGGTATTATTACTACTGGAATGGGCGATAGACTGCTTTTCACTGCCGGATGAGGCGTTTGTTGCGATAAAAATATCCGTTGAGCTGCAATCGGAAACCATCACCACATCGCCGGCACTGATATTGCAACTGTTAGGTGCCGGTATTTGAATATTCGCGTTTACCGGAGTCAAATTACCGATTAAGTTAGCGCAACCTGCGCCAAAATGATAAGTCAGCGCGTCGGTGCCGGCGACACAGTTGGTACCGCCACAGGCGCTAGAGCTCCAATTATTAGCCACATTATCGCTGCCGATAAGCGGCGTGCTAAGACCGCCGACAAGCGTGACAGGAGCAAGACTCGGCAGGGCGATAACGTTAGGAATTACCGACCGCGATCCGCAGCCTTGGTATCCGATCATACGGTTATCCCGCGTTATAAAATCCATCGCAAAGCGGCCGTTTTCCTGGAGCCTGGACAGGTTTTCCTGCATTCTGTAAGTCTGCCTGGAACCGATGAATATCTGCATGATGCCGCCGACTAAAAACAGGCCCAGCAGCATGGCCACCATCAGTTCCACCAGCGTAAAACCTGTTTGCGAGCTTTGAGATTTTTTCATAATTGAAAGCTCACTAAGAAACTCGTGTTAGAACCATCGGGGTTGTCCTTCCAGCTAACGGTAATCGTAAAAACCCGCGTTGCCGCGACAACCGTTATTGTTCCTGTGCCGCTGGGCAGAGTGCCGGCTAAGGCCGCGTTCCACTGGAATAGATCGTTTTGAGCCATTTGCGCGCGGGTACAGCCGGTCACGGTTTCGCAACTCGCCTGAGCTGCCGCGCTTGTCGGAGCAATGGTAAGGTAGGTGCTGGCGGCAATAACGCTGCCGCTTGCCGGATCCAGGCTCTCGTTTTTATTGGCCCGCATCCTGTCGGCCATGTCGTAGGCCAACTGCGTGGCCTGGCTGCGATTATAAGCGCTCAAGTTATTCTTGATGCTGGCCGCCTGAAGCCCTGCCAGCCCAAGTAAGCCGACGGCTAAAACAAGCGCCGCGATTAAAATCTCAATTAGCGTAAATCCGCTATTTTTATTCATAAAGAATCACAACTAAATAATAACTATCGGTTTTCAGGCCGGACTAAGGACATGATGATGCAGTTCCCTCTGAAGTTTTTGGGCGCCCCAACGCATTTATTGCGATTGCACGTGAATTTGACGTATTGGTCGAACTGGTGCATAACCTGAAGGTGTCGCCGGTAGAGTCTAAGCTTAAGCCACTCGGTAAATAAGCCGCAAAAGTTTGGTAACCGGCATTTCCGGTTCTCAACGTAAAGCCGTTGGTTAAAGCAGGGTAGGTTTTCAGCGGCGTGTCCGCAGTATCAAGTGTGCCGTCTCCGTCCAAATCGGTGAAAATATCCCAACCGGAATCCCAGTTATTATTGGAACTTCCCTTTCTTCTGACGCTGACCTGCACGCCTCGTTTAACGGCTTCGCTACGAGCCAGATTTAACGAAGCAACCAACTCATTGGCATAAGTTGTTAATTGAATGCTTTGTATGGTTGAGTTAAAACCGGGTATCGCTATGCCGACAAGAATAGCCGCTATCGATATTGTGACTATGAGCTCGACCAGAGTAAAACCAAAGTTCTTTGTTAATCTGTTTCTCATCGGCGGCTAATCCCTACTTAATTATTGATTTCAAATATACTTAACGAACACAAAAAAACAACACTTCCTATCACGTTTTCTTACGATCAACTCAGTAAATGCTTACCTCAGACACAAGTATAGTTAAAAATTAGCGTGAAACCGACATGCCTCCAAAATCATCCGGCTCCTCGATAACCAGATTAACTAACGTTCCAACACCCTCAATTTCAATCCTCGCTGTTTGTCCCGGCAGCATATAACCGCGCGGTTTCATCTTTACGCCGACCCCGCCGGGCGTGCCCGTAGTAATAACGTCTCCAGGCTCCAGCGTCATTGCCTGCGATAAATAAGCGATCATTTCATAACAGTTAAAGATCATATACCGGGTATTGGAGTTTTGCCGCAACTCGTCGTCGATCCAGGTTTTAATGTCCAGGTTATGCGGATCGGCGATTTCATCGCTGGTCACTATCCACGGCCCCAACGGTCCGTGCGTATCGAACGATTTGCCCAGTGTGAACGTCGGCGAACGGAACTGCCAGTCGCGCACCGAAACATCGTTAGCCACCGTAAAGCCGGCAATTACTTGATGCGCTTTATCGGCAGAGACATGACGGCAGCGCTTGCCGATCACGAACGCCAGCTCGCCTTCGTAATCCAGCTTATCGGAGACTTTCGGCCGGTGTATCGCTTCGCCCGGCCCGATCACGCAGGTACCCTGCTTGGTGAAAAAACTCGGATACTCGGGCTTATCCAGGCCGGTTTCCTCGATATGGTCGGCATAGTTCAGGCTGATGCCCAAATATTTTCCGGGCCTTGGCACCGGCGCATGCAGTTTGACCTGGTCCAATACGATACGGTCATTGCCGCTGTCGATCTGCTGCTGCATCGCCTCCAGCGCGCGAGCGCCCGCGCTTAGAAAGTCGAGCATCGCGGCTGGGATTCTAGTATTATTTTTGCCATCGACAACAAAGTCGCCAACGACAGCGCCGACGCGGGTTTCGTGATTATGAGTGAATGTTACCAATTTCATGAATTAAGATTTTCCGTAAGGTTTTAACGGCGGCTATTGTAAACGTAAGAGTTTGCGTGAAAAAAAGATATAATTAATAATTTTTTAATTTAAGAGGATCAGAAAATGAACGAAAACTGGATTGCTCCATCCATCCTGTCAGCCAATTTCGCTAAATTGGGTGAAGAAGTCGATAATGTTTTAAAAGCCGGTGCCGACATTGTGCATTTCGATGTGATGGACAATCATTTCGTACCCAACCTGACCATCGGGCCTTTGGTTTGCGAAGCATTGAAAAAACACGGCGTGACCGCACCGATCGACGTGCATTTAATGATCGAGCCTGTGGACCGTATCATTCCCGACTTCGCTAAAGCCGGCGCCGATATTATTACTTTCCATCCCGAAGCATCCGTGCATATCGACCGCACGCTGCAATTGATCAAAGACAACGGTTGCAAAGCCGGCTTAGTATTCAACCCAGGCACACCGCTGCATTATCTGGACTACGTAATGGACAAACTGGACATGATTTTGTTGATGTCGGTTAACCCCGGCTTCGGCGGCCAGTCTTTCATTCCGTCTGCGCTGGACAAACTGCGTGAAGTCAGAAAAAGAATCGACGACAGCGGCTTGAACATCCGCCTGGAAATCGACGGCGGCGTTAAAACCGACAATATCCGCGCGATTAAAGAAGCCGGCGCCGATACTTTTGTCGCAGGTTCAGCAATTTTCGGCCAACCCGATTACAAAAAAATCATTGACGACATGCGCGCTGAATTGGCTAAAGCCGGAAAGAACTAAACATCTTTCGTTCCCACGCCGGAGCCCAAAATTGCTAAAGCGCCGACGTGGGAAACAGCGCTAGTAATCGCTCCAGCGTCATCGCGTTTGCACATACCCATTGAATACAAACATGACCCCAGAACAATTCATCCACTACGCCCAACAGGGCTACAACCGCATCCCGGTTTGCCGCAAGGTGTTGGCCGACCTGGACACGCCGTTAAGTGCTTACCTGAAACTGGCCGACGGCCCTTATTCCTATCTGTTTGAATCGGTGCATGGCGGCGAACAGTGGGGGCGTTATTCAATTATCGGTTTGCCCTGCAAGACCGTCGTTAAAATTACCGGCAACCAAATCCGCGTCGAACACAACGGCGAATTGCAAGAATCGCTGACGCACGACAACCCGCTGGTTTGGATCGAGCAATTCAAAGCGCGCTACAACGTGCCCGACATCGACACCCTGCCCCGCTTCAACGGCGGCTTGGTCGGTTATTTCGGCTACGAAACCATCGGCTACGTCGAACCGAAACTGCGCGGCAACGATAAAGACGATCCGCTCGGCAATCCGGACATCCTGCTGATGGTGTCCGAGGAAATGCTGGTGTTCGATAACTTGTCCGGCAAAATGCTGCTGTTGACGCACGCCGATCCCGCCGAAGCGGACGCTTACGACCGCGCCGTAGCCCGGATCAACGACTTGGCGGTCAACCTGCGCAAACTGCAAGCCAAACCGGAAAATCACAACACACCTAGACAAGTCGAGGAAGCCGATTTTGTCTCCGGCTTTACCCAACAAGGCTTCGAAGACGCGGTATTAAAAGCCAAAGAATACATCACCGACGGCGACATCATGCAGGTCGTGCTGTCGCAACGCATGTCCATCCCTTGCACCACCTCGCCGCTGAATGTATACCGGGCTTTACGTTGTTTGAACCCTTCACCGTACATGTTTTACCTGAACCTGGACGATTTCCATATCGTCGGCTCGTCGCCGGAAATCCTGGTCAGGCTCGAAGACAACCTGGTCACGGTGCGTCCGATTGCCGGCACCCGCCGCCGCGGCACGACGCCGGAGCACGATCTTGAGCTGGAAAAAGACCTGCTGGCCGACCCGAAAGAAATCGCCGAGCATTTGATGTTGATCGACCTGGGCCGCAACGACGTCGGCCGCGTCGCCGAAATCGGCTCGGTGCAATTGACCGACAAGATGATCGTCGAGCGCTATTCGCACGTGATGCATATCGTCTCGAACGTAACCGGCCAATTGAACCAAGGCAAGAATGCGTTCGACGTGCTGGCCGCGACGTTCCCGGCCGGAACCGTCAGCGGCGCACCGAAAATCCGCGCGATGGAAATCATCAACGAACTGGAACCGGTCAAGCGCGGCATTTACGCCGGCGCGGTCGGTTATATCGCCTGGTCCGGCAACCTCGATACCGCGATTGCGATCAGGACCGCCGTCATTAAAAACAACATGTTACATATACAAGCCGGTGCCGGCATCGTTTACGATTCCGTGCCCAGAAACGAATGGGATGAAACCATGAATAAAGGCCGCGCCATTTTCCGCGCCGTCAGTATGGCCGAGGCAGGTTTGGAAGGGGAACAATCATGAGCGTCAAAGTCGTCATGATCGATAACTACGATTCGTTCACCTACAACCTGGTGCAATATTTCGGCGAATTGGGCGCCGACGTGACCGTCGTGCGCAACGACCAAGTCACTGTCGAAGACATCGAAAAACTGGCGCCGGACAAGCTGGTCGTTTCGCCGGGGCCATGCACGCCGAAAGAAGCCGGCATCTCGGTCGAAGCGATTCTGAAATTCGCCGGCAAACTGCCGATCCTGGGCGTCTGCCTGGGCCATCAAAGCATCGGTTATGCGTTCGGCGGTAATATCATCCACGCCAAAAGCATCATGCACGGTAAGACGTCATTGGTTTACCACGAAAACCAAGGCGTATTCAAAGGCCTGAACAACCCGTTCACCGCGACTCGCTACCATTCGCTGGTCATCGAACAGCAAACGATACCCGATTGCCTGGAAATCACCGCCTGGACCCAGGACGAAGCAGGCAAGCTCGACGAAATCATGGGAGTCAGGCATAAGGAGTTGGACATCGAAGGCGTGCAGTTCCATCCCGAGTCGATTTTGACCGAGCATGGGCATGATATGTTGCGGAATTTTTTGGAAAGATAAATTCATCATCTATATCTAAATACCGTAATAAAAGCAGTAACAGGTCAAAATTTCATTTTTCACTAAGAAAATAGGTGGACTTAACTTGCTGAGAAACAAAAGAAGTACGCTAGTGAGGATGGGATGAATAATAAGACAGTGCGGCAATTGGCAGAGGTGGTCAAAATACCTCTGGAACGGTTATTAGAGGAACTGAAAGAAGCTGGCCTATCTGCGACTTCCCCTGACGACGTCATCAATGATGATGAAAAAATGAAGTTGCTTACGCATTTACGCAAACGTCATGGTAAAGACGGTGGCATAGCGGATAGTTCATTGAAACGTGTGACTCTTAAGCGCAGATCCGTCAGTGAACTCAAACAAGCTAGCGCCCCAGGCAGTACTACGAAAACGATTAGCGTTGAAGTCCGGAAACAGAAAACTTATATCAAACGTAACGAAAGTGCCGATTCTGACGAACAAAGAGAAATAGAATTGAGCTCAGACAAAATCACCCGAATGACGCTTAATAATTTGACTGTGTTTTCAGCGGTGGATCTTGAATTCGGACGTGATCTGAATGTAATCATTGGCGAAAACGGCACAGGCAAAACACATTTGCTTAAGACGGCCTACTCATCATTATCTGTAGGCTTCGAGGAGAGTCGTAAGCAAAAAACAACGCAACCCACTAAATCATTTCTACAGTCACGACTGGCAGACAAACTGGTTAGTGTTTTTCGGCCCGAGGCACTAGGCCGCCTAGTAAGACGAAAACAAGGACGAGAGCGATGTGATATTAGCTTAGTGTTTGAACGAAGCGATTGGGATATAGCATTCAGCTTTGCCACTAACAGTAAATCCGAAGTTAATATTGAAACGTTGCCTGAAACCTGGATAGACGTTTCTCCCGTGTATTTGCCAACGCATGAATTATTGACCCTAAACCCCAACTTTATTGCCGTTTACGAAGGACACTACCTTGAATTTGAAGAAACCTTGCGAGATACCTGTCTTCTACTCGGCGCGCCCATACAAAAAGGAACAAAGGAAAAACGAATTCGAGAACTTCTTGAGCCTTTAGAAAAAGCAATGGGCGGTTCCATAGTACTGGAACCAAACGGGCGTTTTCATTTAAAAACTGATAGCGGTCGCATGGAAATGACATTGATCGCGGAAGGCTTACGCAAACTAGGAATGCTCGCACAATTGATTGCAACGGGGGCACTTCTGGATAAAGGTTATTTGTTTTGGGATGAGCCAGAAGCCAATCTCAATCCCGTACTGATAAAACAAATCGCCAAAAGTATCCTGGACTTGTGCGACTCTGGTATTCAAGTGTTTATCGCCACACATAGCCTTTTCTTGCTGAGAGAGCTCGAAATTTTACTGTCCGATAAAAATCGCAAAAAAGTTGACGCAAGATTTTTTGGCCTTCATCAAACCGATGACGGCGTTAGAATCGATCAAGGTTCTAGCATTGGCGACATAGGCGATATTGCCGCGCTCGATGAAGAACTTGCGCAATCCGATCGTTTTTTAGCGATTGATTAATCATGCAACTTATTGATGTGGATGGGTTGAACTTTGAGTTTCCCGACGGCTGGCAAATTGGTAAATACGACGATTGGTCGTTTTATCAAAATCAATTCAAGCGAATGAAGATCGGAATCAAAGCGTTGGGTTTAATCGCGGTTGATCCGAGTAAGACCGCATGGCTTATTGAAGTTAAAGATTACCGCATCAACCGACGTACAAAGCCTTCCGATCTATCAGAAGAAATAGCTCATAAAGTTTTTGACACATTGGCGGCAATCATTCCATCTAAAATCCACGCAACCAATACAACTGAAAAACAGCTGGCTCGCGCGGTATCGGCGTCACATGAGTTAAGAATAGTCTTACATCTTGAACAACCGAAAAACCCTTCAGCTCTGTTTCCGCGCGCTATTAATCCCGCGAACGTACAACAAAAAATGCGGAAATTGCTAAAACCTGTCGATGCACATCCGATGGTGGTTGATATGAGCTCAATGAGAGAGCTTCAGCGGAAGGTGAGCTAACGAGTAGCGCCATATAAATAACTCTTCTTTTCTTCGTGATTTAATAATCAGGAGTACATCATGAGCCGTCTAGTCTGGCTATTTATCAGCATCGTAGTGTTTGCATCAGCCGCCCAAGCTAAACCGTTAACTCCCGAGCAAGTGCCGGAACCACTGAAACCCTGGATAGCCTGGGTATTGCAGGACAATACGCCAGAGCCCGTATGCCCTTTTATCTACAACAGTTATGAAGAAAAACGCTGTAGCTGGCCTACGCAAACACAGCTGGATTTAATGCCCGACAAAGGCGTCTTTTCGATGACCTGGCTGACCTACCAAGACAGTTGGATCGTCTTGCCGGGCGATCAACAGCACTGGCCGCTTAACGTAACAGTTGACGGCAAAACCGCGTTGGTCATGAATAAAGACGGCAGTCCTTCGCTTAAGCTGACCGCCGGTCAACAACACCAAATCAAAGGCGGATTCTTGTGGACCGCCATCCCCGATAACTTAAAAATCCCCGACGATATAGGCCTGGTTGAGCTACGCATTAACGGCAGGACAGTAGCGGCGCCGGCCATTAAAGACGGGCAGCTGTGGCTAAATGAAAGCGAGACCGGCTTGAAAAAACCGGAAAGCATCCAGAATAACCTGGATATTCAGGTCTTCCGAAAAATCAGCGATGACGTGCCCGCGCAGGTCCTAACCCGGCTGGTGCTGGACGTCTCCGGCGAACAGCGCGAGGTCAAATTGCCGCGGCCGATTCTGGACGGTTTCATCCCGCTGAGCTTGCAAAGCCCATTGCCGGCACGGCTGGAACCCGACGGACAGCTATTGGTGCAGCTACGGCCCGGCCGCTGGCAAATCGACCTATTGTCCAGAAACACTAAAGAGCTGAATGCCCTTCCCGCGCCACAACAAGAATCCGGAAATCAGCAAAATAGCCAATGGCCGGAATCGGAAATCTGGGTGTTCGATGCACGGCCGCAACTCCGCGTCGTTGAAATCGAACAGCTGAGCGCCGTCGATCCCAATCTGACCAATTTGCCTGACGACTGGAAAAGCTTTCCGGCTTATAAAATCAGTCAAGGCCAGGCCATGGAATTTAAAGTCATACGCCGCGGCGACCCGGAGCCCGAACCGAACCAGCTCAATCTAAGCAGGAAACTATGGCTGGATTTCGACGGCCAAGGCTATACCGTCAACGACACGATCACCGGCAAAATGACGCGCGGCTGGCGGCTCAATACGCTGCCGCAAACGCAGCTTGGTAAAGTCACTTTAGACGGCAACAGCCAGTTTATTACCCAGGATAAATCCGGCAAGCAAGGCATTGAAGTCAGAAACGGCACGATAGCGCTGAATGCGGACAGCCGCGCCGTCGGTGCGGTCAGCGCTATCAGCGCGGTGGGATGGGAACAGGATTTCCACAACGTCAGCGCCGAACTGAACCTGCCTCCGGGATGGCGCTTGCTGGCAGCCGGCGGCGTCGACAATGTGCCCGACAGCTGGATTTCCCGCTGGACATTGCTGGACTTGTTCCTGGTTTTAATCGCCGCGCTGGCGACGGGCCGGCTGTGGAATCCGTATTGGGGCGTTCTCGCTTTGATAACGTTGACGCTAATCTGGCATGAACCCGAATCGCCCCATTTCGTCTGGCTGAATATTCTGGCCGCGACCGCATTGATCAAGCTATTGCCGCCGGGCAAGTTTTTGAAATTCATGAGTTGGTACCGCAATGTTTTCTGGCTGGCGTTAGTAATGACCGCCTTGCCCTTTATGCTGAATCAAATACGCACCGGACTTTATCCGCAACTGGAACAATCTTGGCAAACGTTCGCTATGCAGGAGATGCAATACGGCGATATGGCCGGGCAGGTTGCGGAAATGGCCGCACCGGCGCCTCAAGCGTTCAGAGCAATGAAAGAAGAAGCGCTAAAAAAATCGATACCGGCCCCCTCATCATTACCTTATAGTTATTCGGACTCGACAGTCAATTTCGACCGTATCGACCCTAAGGCCAAGGTACAAACCGGCCCCGGTTTGCCGCAATGGCAATGGAAAAAAGTATTGCTGTCCTGGAACGGTCCGGTTGATGCCCAGCAACAGCTGCACTTATGGTATTTAACGCCGACGCTGACAATGCTGCTCAATTTCATCCGGGTGATTTTAATCGCGGTACTGGCCCTGCTGATGTTCGGCATTGCAGAAAAGTTCGAGTTTAAACGCATTCGCGCTACGGCGCCGTTGCTGTTATGGTTTTTGCTGTTGCCGATGCTGTCCGCGCCTTCGCAAAAAGCCTACGCCGACATTCCGGATAAGGCCGTGTTGGACGAACTGCGCAACAAGCTGCTGGAAAAACCGGTGCCACCGGATTGTTTGCCGGTTTGCGCGCAAATACCGCAGATGAAAATAACCATTAGCGATGCGGAACTGTCAATCGCTTTGCAGGTTCACGTCCAACAATCGGTGGCTATTCCGTTACCCGCCGAATACGAACAGTGGTTTCCTAACCACGTCTTCGTTGACGGAAAAACAGCATCGGGGCTTTATCGCGACAACGACAGCTTATGGATTAAGCTGGACGAAGGCGAGCATCAGGTCGTGCTGGGCGGGGCCGTGCCGCTATTGAACAAATTTACGCTGCCGTTGCCGTTAAAACCGAATTGGGTCGGCATTCAAAATAGCGGTTGGCAAGTCGCCGGTATGCAGGAAAACAGTCAGGTTGACGATCAATTGCAATTCAGCCGTATAAGCCGGAGCGAAACGCAGCGCGATCAGCCCGTACTGGAACCGGGAGCCTTGCCGCCGTTTGTCAGGATTGAACGCACGCTGCAACTGGGTTTGGACTGGCGGGTTATCACCCGGATTATTCGCGTGTCGCCGGCGGATTCAGCCGTATTTTTGTCCGTGCCTTTACTGCCGGGCGAGTCGGTTACGACGGCCGGTATCCGCGTTCAAGAAGGTAAAGCCGAGGTTAATATGCCGGCCCAACAATCCGAACTGCAATGGCAATCCACGCTGGAAAAATCGGAAAAGATCGATTTTGCCGCAACCGAAACCACGCAGTGGATCGAAGTGCTAAAGGCCGACGTCAGCCCGATCTGGCATTTGCAAACTTCCGGCATTGCGATGATACATTTAAATAACGACGGCGAATGGCTGCCGGAATGGCATCCCTGGCCCGGCGAAAAAATCACTTTGCAGATAACCCGGCCCGCGGCCGTGGAAGGACGGACCTTAACGATAGACAATAGCCGTCTAAGCATCAAACCGGGACAACGTAGCCGGGAAGCCGAGCTGAACGTCAGCCTGAGAAGCTCTCAAGGAACACAACACACGCTAACCCTACCCGAACAAGCCGTGTTGCAAAGCATCGCGATTGACGGACAGGTCCAGCCGATCAGGCAGGAAGGCAGAAAGCTGACCGTACCGGTCAATCCCGGCAAGCAGCAGCTATCGATCAACTGGCGCGAACCTTCCGGCATAACAACCGTGATGACATCTCCCGAGGTTGGCTTGGGCCTGGACAGTGTTAACGCCAGCCTGAATGTCAATCTGGGCCAAGACCGCTGGGTATTGTTTGCGATAGGGCCGAAACTGGGACCCGCGGTTTTATTTTGGGGCGTGCTGATTGTTATTCTGCTGTTATCGCCGGGTTTGAGCAAAATCCCGCTGACGCCGTTAAAAACCCGGCAATGGTTTTTATTGTTGGTCGGGCTTAGCCAAATTCCGCTCGAATCGGCGGGCATCGTCATTGCATGGCTGGTGTTGCTGGGTTGGCGCAAAACGCAACAAGCTTCCGAGTTGCGCTATTTTAATGCGCTGCAAGTGATCATCGGCATATTAACCTTGGCATCGCTGGGCATGCTGTTCCTGGCGGTCGAGCAAGGTTTGCTGGGCTCGCCCGACATGCAGATCGTCGGCAACCAATCCTCAGCGTACAACTTAAACTGGTACCAGGATAGAAGCCCGGCGATGCTGCCGACAGCAACGCTGGTTTCAGTGCCGCTGATCGTCTATCGCTTATTGATGCTGGCCTGGTCGCTGTGGTTGGCGGTTTCGTTGCTGAATTGGCTGAAATGGGGCTGGGAGTGCTTTTCAAGCAACGGCTTATGGCACAAGAAAATAGTCGAAAAGGAAGTTGAACAAGCCCCAAGTTCTAACAGTCAATAGATCCAAATGTCCCGTGCACCTAACCGGAATCCGGTTAGGTGCACGGGACATGTTTTAAAAGCCAGACCTATTCCATTTTGGATTTGGTCAAAAATAACTTGTAGAAATCCCTATTTTCGGTCGGAATGTCATTACAAATCATATCCTTTGCAGTGTTTCTACTCGCAAAACCAACCGCAATAACGACCGATATTAATCATACGATTTAGCAAAGGCAGCTGTCTTTGCTTATTTATTTCACTGCCGAGTATATTTTTATCACTTCCAGTCAAAACATACAGAAGCTTATTGCAATCATTCGCTTATCGACGCTTATAAAAGTCCTGATGTCCGGCTCTTGAGTGGCTGGGCGGATCCTGAGTTTTAAATCCAGTTACACGCTGATATTGTTGCTCCTGTCTGTCATTGCATAGAAACCATTCATTGCGTATGATTTAATTGTAAGGGAAATCTTACACCGCCCCGAAAACGCTATTTCGTACTTCGACAGACCGTATTGATTCATTATTGAAGACTTCAATTGCCTTGCCTGATAAAAAATATATCCAATACCATTAAAGCGGCTGCCATCTCCCAAAAAAAACAACAATAAAAGCTTATCTGTCAAATGTTTAAAAATATTTTTATTAGTTTCAAAAACCGTATCCTGCTGGGATTTTGCAGCCTCATTATTATGATGGCTGTTATTATCTATGTGAGTTTGGCCCAGTTTTCAAAAGTCCAACACAACACGGCTGAATTAAACACTGCGGTTATGCCGCTTGCTCAAGCCGCTGAAGCGATGATGGTTGATGTAATACAAGTCCAGCAGTTCTTAACGGACGTTTCCGCCACCCATAACCCCGGAGGCTACAAGGATGCTGAAGCCGCCGCTGCTGATTTTAAATCGCGAAAAGAGCAAATTCTGTTATCCGGCACCATTGCCTCTTCGCAGAAAGAAGAACTGGCTAAAATCGATCTTGCTTTTGACCAATTTTATAATCAAGGCAAACGCATGGCGGCTACGTATACCGATCAAGGCATTGCGGCCGGCAATGCAATTATGACGGATTTCGATGCCGCCTCGCTCCGTTTGGCCGGCCTGATGAAAGAATTCAAGAGCCATGCGGTCAATAATGAATTACAAACAATCACCGGGCTGAATGAACTATCGAAGCACGCTTCGCAGCTTTTACTTGTGGTATCCGCCCTGCTGGTCACGCTGAGCCTGGGCGTCGCGTTCTATTTAACGAATTATCTCTACAAACAGTTAGGCATAGATCCGTACTATGCAAAAGCCATTGCTAAAGAAATAGCCGGAGGTAATTTTAACCGGGACATTAACTTGGACCCGGGAGATAACAGCAGCTTACTGTATGCGATTAAAACCATACAAACATCGATCAATGCTTTCGTCGCTGCGCAGAACGTTATGTCGCAAAAGCACGCGGAAGGCTGGATCGGGGAAGAAATAGATGCAACACAGTTTCGCGGCACTTACGCCAAACTGGCACGCGACATCAATGCGCTGGTTAAATCCCATATCGATGTAAAAACGCAAGTCGTCAAGGTCATCTCGCAATATGCCAAAGGCGACTTCAGTCTTGATATCGACCGGTTGCCCGGCGATAAAGCTAAAATTACCGAAGCTATCGATAATGTTAAAAAGACTTTGTTTGAGGTCAGCAGTGAAATCAATGCCCTTGCCGCGGCAGGTGCCGGAGGCGACTTTTCCAAACGTGCAAACGCCTCCAAGTTCGAATTCATGTTCAAAGACATATTAACCAATTTCAATACACTGATAGAGACTTGCGATACCGGCTTTGAAGACATACGAAAAGTGACCGATGCGATGGCGCAAGGCGACATGACCCAGACTATCGGCAAGAACTATCCGGGCACTTTCGGCGAAGTTATCGCGGGCGTTAACGCAACCGGGCAACACATTAAAAAACTGGTCAGTGAAATAAAGGATGCAACCGAGGCCATCAATACTGCCGCCAAAGAAATTGCCTCGGGCAATAACGATTTATCGCATCGCACCGAACAACAAGCCGCCAGCCTCGAAGAAACCGCAGCCAGCATGGAGGAGCTGACATCGACAGTGCAGGCTAATACCGAGAATGCCAAACAGGCTAACCAGTTAGCTAAAAACGCGTCTGAAATAGCGGATCAAGGCGTTACGGTAGTCGGTAAAGTGGTTAGTACAATGGAATCGATTAATGAATCCTCGACTAAAATCGGCGATATTATCTCGGTCATAGACAGCATTGCTTTCCAGACCAATATTTTGGCGCTTAATGCCGCGGTGGAAGCCGCCCGTGCCGGTGAACAAGGCCGGGGATTTGCTGTTGTCGCCAGTGAAGTACGCAATCTTGCTCAACGCGCAGCGTCAGCTGCCGGAGAAATCAGAGGCTTAATCGCCGATTCGGTGGAAAAAGTCGAAGACGGAAGCCGGCTCGTCAACCAGGCGGGACGCACTATCAAGGAAATCGTCAACTCCGTTCAACGGGTTACAATGATTATGTCGGAGATTTCCGCCGCGTCTGTCGAACAAAGTTCCGGCATCGCGCAAGTCAACCAGGCTATCGCGCAAATGGATGACGTGACGCAGCAAAATGCCGCGCTGGTAGAACAGGCCGCTGCCGCAGCAGAATCAATGGAAGAACAAACGCAAAATCTCTCAAAGACGGTCGCTGTTTTTAAAACGGATGATAACCGCTCGCTGAGTTCCGGCTTTAACGCGATCAAACAAAAAGCGCTGCCGGTAAAAATGGCGTCCCCTACCAATAAGCTCGGCGCTCCTGTTGCTGAAATTAAAGCAATCGAAAACGTCGAAGAAATCACCGTCGAGCTTGATAACGCGTTGCACAAGCATGCTGAATGGAAAGTAAAATTCCGTACCGCCCTTGAGCATCACGACAAAATGGATGTCGCAACGATTTCGAAAGATAATTGCTGCCATTTCGGTCAATGGCTGCACGGCCACGCTAAATCCCGTCTAGGCCATCTGGACAGTTTTTCCGACTGTATGTCGCACCATGCCGCATTCCACATTGAGGCCGGTAAAGTGGCGCAGGCTATCAACGAAGATAGACGCCATGAAGTTAATGCAATGCTCAATCCCGGTTCCGCTTTCACAGAAAAATCGAGCGCTGTCGGCGTTGCGATCATGCGCTTGAAAAAAGATGTTGTTGCGGCTGCAAAACCTGCTGTGGCAAAATCGCCCCCCCGACAACTGGCGGCTGTTTCCAATGACGAATGGGAGGAGTTTTAGATAGCCGCCGCCAAGGGCTGATTCAGAAGCAGTTCATGCCAAAATGCGCAATTGCCGATAAACGCAATTCGTCTGAATAGACCTTATACCCAAAGGGCATAAGTAGGGTTTGAGCGGACAAGCCGCTCAACTCAGCTTTATCTGAACAAATTTTCAACCATCTTGTTAAACGGCAAGCCCAGTATCATTTTGATGGTCAAGCTATCTGAGTCCTGGGTCCAACCGTATCCGACACCGAAGTTGACGTTGACGTTAGCGACCGTCGTATCCAGCGCAAGGTAAGTATTCTGGCCTTGATGCCGGAGAGCTTCCACTTTGTGGACCATGCCTAGATCGGCGAAGTGCTCGACGCCCAGCACCCAATTACCCGCGATCACACGGCCGACTTTAAGCATCGGACTGAAAGAAGGAAGAAAAGCATCGCGGCCGACCAAACTCCAGCTAAACACCGGATTGAAGGCCAATCGCCAAGCTTCGCCGTAATAGCCGATGATAGGCCGCAGTTCCTGATTCCAGGGCTGTTCGTTGCTGCGCTTCGTAGTATGTCCCACCTCCGTATTGAAACCATAATAAAAGCCGCTGTCTTCCTGCTTTAAGTATTTGATACGCATTTTTCCGCCTTCCGGACGCGTTGTTCTCCCTTGAGACAATAACGGCAAATAAGCGCCCAATTCCCAATCGTTGCCAAGTCCATAAGAAAATTCCGAAGTTTCCCGAAACGATCCGTAAGACGGTGCGTCACCCTCGTAAGCGGGAATGCGTGTTCCCTCTGCGACATAATTACTGTGGATTTCCAAGCCGAATTGTCCCGGCGCATTAATAGCGTTGTTGTAGACCTGAATTTCGTCGTCAGTACTGGACAACGCAACTGCCGGCGCCAGCAACAAAGCCAAAAATGGCGTAGTTCGGCTGGACGGGTTATAGTTCTTGGTAAAAAGCCAGCGGCACTTGTCCGGGAAGAAAGACAAGCTTCGCCCGTAACGTCCAATGAAGCTGAACGAGGAATAGTTGCGCAACATGTGATTATCGATCACTTTTTCTTATTATCGGGTAAGGGTTATAGGCAGGCCTACCGTCAATCATTAAAGCTCCAACTGATTTTGACGGCAGTCTAAAATCATAAATCATTATAATAGATTCAATAGCTTAGCGCGATTATTCAAGACAACGCAGGTGGATTTTTCAGCATCGGATTTTGAAGACGATAGCGTCATCATGTAACGAATTTCATAGCACATCCAAAATCAACATAAACTTTAAGAATCGATGTCGACTTTCCACTTCCAACAATTTTCAGTATTGCAAAAACACTCCGGCATGAAAATTTGCACCGATGCCGTTTTGTTCGGCGCGATGAGCCCGGTCAAAAAAGACGACCATGTGCTGGACGTTGGTACCGGAACCGGAGTGCTTGCACTAATGACAGCCCAGCTGGGCGCGGCGAAAGTGACTGCCGTTGAGTTGACGCAAGAAGCATTTAAAGAAGCTGATATTAACTTCAGCCGTAGTCCGTGGGCGAAACGGCTTGAAGCAGTACATCAGGATATTCAAAGCTTCGCCTTAACTGCTGGACGACAATACGACCTGATCATCAGTAATCCCCCATTCTTTGAAAATCATAACAAGACCGCCAACACTCTTAGAAATACCGCCCGGCATACCGACCAACTGCCCTTTTCCGATTTAATCGGCATTGCCGGACGGTTATTAGCTCCACAAGGTTTGTTTTATTTGTTGATTCCCGCGCATGCAGTAACAAAGTTTCGTGCTCAGGCTTTAGCGGCGGGATTTTATTTAATCAACCGAACCGATTTTCGCGGCTATGCGCATAACGAAGCCAAAGTTTCCGCGCTAACTTTCAGCCGCCTGGAAAGAGCGTTTGCGCCAAGATTACTGACCATTTATGAATCCCACAATGTTTATAGCCGGGATAGTGAAGCCTATTTGGCGGATTTTCTGTTGCGCTTTGCCAAAAATCCAAAGCAATGACTCATACAAGAAGCCTAAATGCTTACGCTAAAAGTTTTAGCAATATACTGACAAATTATGTTAGTTTGCGTAGCGAGTAAATAATTACGTTTATTCCAGCCACTGCGCCGAGATAGAGTTTATAGATATGGCTCCGATCCATCTGCATTCCTTTATGCTTTACATAAGCAACATGCTTTCTAAACTTTCAAAATAAAAGCCATGGATAATATTTTCAAAGGTAAATTGAAACGCTGGAACGATGATAGAGGATTTGGTTTTATCAGCCCGGAAAACGGGGGTAACGAAGTCTTCATCCATATTTCAGCATTGAAAAACATCAGCCGGCGACCTGTCGTCGGTGATATGATTTTGTATCAATTACATATTAATGATGACGGAAAAAGCAAGGCTATCAAGGCTAAAATTGATGGCGTTTCATCGGCTAGGGCAAGAACTTATCACAGCAATGAAAAGGTTAAGCGTAATTGGATAGCCAGAATAACCTTTATTGTTGTTTTGTTTTTTATCGGATTATCTTCTTATAAAAAACTTACAGAAGTAAACTATCTATCAAATGACAGTTACGCCGTAAACAGCTTAGTTACAGATATTTCCGAGAAACTTACAGCGAACGCAGAAAAGCCCAAGCCCAGCTATACATGCGATGGTAGAACTCACTGTTCTCAAATGACTTCATGCGAAGAAGCAACGTTCTTTATAACTCATTGCCCCGGCACTGAAATGGATGGGGATAATGACCGCATTCCATGCGAAAGTCAGTGGTGCGGTCATTAAACTCATAAATTGATGTAAAAACTCTTACGGTCTGCACATCCCTGTGTAGATATACCGTTTTTTAGAGCTTAACCCGATCAGTTAACAACACGATGTCCGCGGTTTCTCATACAGTTGGAATAGGCTCTTTTATATCCGGCTTCCCCTTCAAAGCCTTGTTTAGCGCCGCCGCCGATACCGCCGGCGGCCGCCCCGATTGCCGCGCCCGTTCCAGGGTTGCCGGTGATTGCACCTAATGCCGCACCGCCGGCCGCACCAATTAAACCGCCTACGCCTGCACCGATAGCGGCTTCTTTTGCGGTACCGCCGGAGGCATGGCTCGCTAAATTTTTGCAGTCAGCCATGTCCTGATTGATTCGGTAGGCGTTGGGATCGTTATAGGCATCAACGGTCGGCGTCCATCCGCCTTGGCTGTAGCAACCTGCGATTAATGTACTGCCTATAAAAACGATGCTGCTTGTTAGTTTTTTCATATTGATTACCTCTAGTAAAAATTGTTTCCTTACAGAATACGTCACGTTCATGAATCAGATATGAACGTCATGAAACTCTAATCTTTTGTAATTTTACAAAAAACGTTGATGATGTGGAGTTCAATACCGACAGTATTGACAAGTCCGTAAGGCCTTAAAATTATAGCTCTCTTAAAACCTCGAGAGGGGATTTATTCACTACGTTTCTTACCCCCCAACAGCCCGCCAAACCCACGAATAATGCACCGGTTAGCGGCACATAAAACCATAAATAAAAATTAGCCTTATATTCCATATGCATGACGTAGGTGTACAAAGCATAGATCACCGCTTCCGAGATAACGACCGCCAGCAGGCCGGCAATCAGGCCGAGCAGCGTAAATTCAATAATGTGCGTATTCCGCAAAAATGCACGATTCGCACCCAGCGTTCTCATCAATGCGCCCTCGTGAATACGGCTATCCAGCGTTGTATGAACAGCGGCGAACAGCACTGTAAAACCGGCCATTAACGCAAAATACAACAGATAATTGATCGCCTCGGTCAACTGGCTCAGTATCGTTTGAAGTTGGCGCAAAATTAAATCGACTTCCAAAAGCGTCGTGCTGGGATATTGTTTTACCAATGCGTTTAAAAAATCCTTCCGGTTTTCCGGCAAATAAAAGCTGGTGATGAACGTGCTGGGAAAAGCGTCAAGCGTACCGGGCGAAAAAATCATGTAAAAATTCGGCCTCATCGTATCCCACCGGAGTTCGCGGATGCTGGCCACCGTAGCTGTAAATTGTTGACTGCCGACGGTAAAGGTTAACGAATCGCCCAATTTGACCTTCAAGCTTTTAGCCAATTTCTGCTCTACGGAAACCTGACCGGCCTGAGCATCGGGCCACCAGCTCCCGGCAGTGATTTTATTATCCACGGGCAGCTCTTTCGACCACGTTAAACTGAGCTCTCGATGCGTGGCGTTTTCGCCTTGAGAGTCCTTACTGACGATTTGCTGCACCGGCGTATTATTAATCGTAACCAGCCGCCCCCTGACTACCGGATAAAACCGGCTGCCGTCGATTTGTTGCTGTTGCAAGTCTTGCTGAAAATTTTGTTGCTGATCGGGAAAAATGTTCAATGCAAAATAATTGGGCGCGTTAGCAGGCAACTGTTTGTGCCAGTCGTTGATTAAATCGGTACGCACAATAAAACTGAGCACCATCGCCACCAACGTGATGCTAAAAGCCAGTATTTGACTGACACTGCCCCGGCTGTTTTTTAGCAAACCCTGCAAACCGAAACGCCAGGTCAGGCCAAGATGCGGTAACAATCTCCGGCTAAGCCTCAGCGATACATTAACCAGCAATCCGAGTACCAACAAAGACGCCAAGCCGGCACCGAGAATAGTCGCGGTCATTTTAAGATCACCGGTATAACGCCAGATCAGTACGCCGACAATACCGACCGCCAGACTGTAAATCAGCCATGCGCTGCTCGGCAAAGGTTCAAGCTCGCGGCGCAATACTTTCAGCGGCGAGACTTTTTTAAGACGCAATAACGGCGGCAGCGCAAACCCCGACAAAGTTGCCATGCCGATAATGAAGCCGAAAAACACCGCCAACATGCTGGGAGCGGCAACCTGTTGAGGCAATAACGATCTTAATAAACGGAACAATGCTTCCTGCGCAAACCAGCCCAGCAGCAAACCTATCGTACTGGCCAATAAACCCAATACCACAAACTGGCTGCCGTAAAGCCAGAGAATTTCGCGCTGTTTGCAGCCGAGGCAACGCAATATCGCGGTGGAGTTAAAGTGCCGTTCGGTATAACGCCGCGTCGCCATCGCAATCGCTACGCCGGCAATTAAAATGACGATAATGCTGGAGAGTCCGAGATAACGTTCCGCGCGCTCCAACGCCGAGCCCAGCTCCGGACGGTCGTCATGTATATCCATGATGCGTTGGGACGGATTCAGTTGCGGTTTCAGCCAATGATTGAATTCGCTTAGCGCTTTGGTGTCGCCGCTGAATTGAAAAAAATAATGCACGCGGCTGCCAGGCTGCACTACCTCGGTCGCCTGCAAGTCGTCCGCATTAATCATTACGCGCGGTGAAAAACTGTAAAAATCACTGCGCTTGTCAGGTTCGTAAGTAATGATATTGCCGATGGTGAGCTGTTTTTCGCCGACATGCAGCGCATCGCCGAGCTTAAGTTTAAGCGCCGATAAAACTCGCTTATCAACCCAAGCTGTTCCCGGCTTTGGACCGGAATGATGAACGGTTTCAGTGGGTGCCGCATCGGTTTTTAAAAAGCCGCGCAACGGATACGCGGAACTGACCGCTTTAACGCCCGCCAGTAACAACTCGTCATGCTCAATCAATACGCTGGAAAATTCGACCGCCTGGGCTTGAGCAAGATTCAGCTGTGTGGCTTTAGACAGCCATTCACTAGCAATCGTGGCCGGGCTTGAGATCACCAAATCGGCTGCCATAAATTCCGCCGCCTGAGTCGCCATCGTACGTTGCAAACGATCGGCAAACAGCGATATGGCGGTCGAGCTGGTGACCGCAATAATCAAAGCCAGCGTCAGTATCGTCAATTCGCCGGAACGGCTGTCGCGCCATAATAAGCGCAAGGCTAAATTGAAACGAGTCATAAGAGTATCCACAAAATTAATATTGATAATGTCCACGAAAAACACGAAAGCCACGAAAAAATCAATAATGAGGCCGGGAGTTACCAATCGGCTTCAATTGCTATCCAAAAGGAGAGTAGTCGAACAAATTGTGCTATAGATACTTTTCGTGTTTTTCGTGGACTATGCTTTTTCATTGGACGTGAGCAACATCAGCTCTCTACTATACGTCCGGAATCCAATCTAATCGTGCGTTGACAGCGCGCCGCCAACGCCTGGTCGTGCGTGACCAAAATTAATGTCGTCTTGTTTTCCAAATTAAGCTCGAACAGCAAGTCGATAATATGAGCGCCGGTTTTACTGTCCAGATTGCCGGTCGGCTCGTCGGCAAACAAAATCGCCGGCTTGGTTACAAAGGCTCGGGCCAAGGCTACGCGCTGCTGCTCGCCGCCTGACAATTTCTGGGGCGTATGCGATAAACGATGCGACAAGCCGACTCTGTCCAATAACGCGGCCGCTGAAGCTTTAGCGTTTTTGTCGCCGCTTAATTCCAACGGCAACATCACATTTTCCAGCGCGGTCAATCCCGGCAGCAATTGAAAGGCTTGAAACACAAAACCTACCAGCTCATTGCGCATCGCCGCCCTGCCGTCTTCGTCCATTGCGGTTAATAATTTGCCGTTCAAACTGACATTGCCTGAGGTCGGTGTATCCAGGCCGGCCAACAGGCCGATTAACGTGGATTTGCCTGAACCGGATTCGCCGACTATGGCTATACTTTCACCGGATTTGATTATCAAATCTATGGATGACAAGATATGTAATATTCCGTCGGATGTGACAACCGATTTGCTCAGGTTTTCCGTTGTTACAATACCTGGGACGGTAGGTATGCCGCCAGTCTGCCGTGAGCAGGCGCGGTCAACATTGTTTAATGGCTGAGTTTGCATAATGATCAAATTTGTATTTGCGATGATAATCTCGTTAGTATCGATGGCCGCTACGGCCAAATCCATTGTCGTTTTGGGAGATAGTATCAGCGCCGGTTATGGAATTGAAGTCTCGCAAGGCTGGGTGGCCTTATTGCAGCAAAAACTGAACGAGAAAAGCCTCAATTATGTTATTAACAATGAAAGTATCAGCGGCGATACTACGGCCGGCGGTTTGGCGCGTATCGACCGGGCCTTAACCTTGCATAAACCCGATGTCGTCATTATTGAGCTGGGCGCTAACGACGGCTTGCGCGGTTTATCGCCGGCATTAATAAAAAATAATCTTGCCGAAATAGCCTACAGGTCGCAACGAGCCGGAGCCAAGACATTGTTGCTGGGCATGAAAATTCCGCCCAGTTACGGCAAGCGTTATACCGATCTTTTTTTCAATATTTATCCGCAGCTAGCTAAGGAGCTGGGAATTCCGTATGTACCTTTTATCATGGAAGATGTCGCACTGAACGAGGATATGATGCAAGCGGACCGCGTGCATCCGAATGCCAAAGGCCAGCCGTTCATTGCCGATAAAGTATGGCCTCAATTGCTCCCTCTATTAAAATAACAATAACATCAACAGGAAGAGATCCCTAAATGAAATCATTAACACTTGAAAAAGCCAATCTGATTATCAATACCGCAACCAATAAAGCGCGCAAGCTCAACATGGCGCCTATTACCGTGGTGGTTTTGGATGCGGCAGGACATTTAAAAGCCATGCAACGGGAAGACGGCGCGACAGTGATCAGGGAGCAGATTGCGACTGCAAAAGCTTGGGGAGCTGTCAGCATGGGCATATCGTCGCGCAGTCTGGCGAACGTAGCCGTGGACAGACCCGATTTTATGAACGCCTTACTGAATATGGCGGATGGAAAAATAATGCCGGTTCCGGGCGGCGTGCTGATCCGCGACACGAAAAACAATGTCATCGGCGCAGTCGGCATCAGCGGCGACATTTCCGACCAGGACGAGCGTTGCGCGATTGCCGGTATTGAGGCGGTGGGTTTTATAGCCGGGGTTTGAGATTACAAGCCGAATTTCACCTATAAACCTATTCCCTGCGATAACGGGAATAATCCAAAGCCAAACAGTCCGGATAGCGTATCCGGACTTAACAAATTAATGGAAAACCTATGTGCTGGAGTGGGGAAGCCTCGACTGTACTAGCGACTATCGGATTATCGAGCACCGCTTATTTTTATTATAAAAAAGAACCTGCCCCGCTTTGTTATGCGTTGGGCTTCTTCTCATTAATGGAAGCCTTACAGGCCTATACCTATACGGTAATCGACGATTGCAGCAATCCCGGCAATCAGGTGGCCACCTTGTTGGGTTATATCCATATCGCGTTCCAGCCGTTTTTTGTAAACGCGGTATCGATGTATTTTATTCCCGAAAAAATCAGGGACAAGATTTCCGCATCGGTTTACTTCATCTGCCTGGTAACCACGGTTTGCTTGCTGATACGGCTGTATCCGTTCGAATGGGCGCCGTTCTGCTACGAGGTTAAAACCCGGTTTATCCTGTTCAGCCAATATGCCGAGTCGTTCAACGTACCGTTTTGCGGCAGGCGGATTTGCTCTATTTCCGGCGACTGGCATATTGCCTGGGAGATACCCGCGACTGCCAATCTGGTGCTGTTCAATATGTATGTTGTCGCGGCATTCGTGATGCCTATTTTTTACGGTTCCTGGAAAATGACGACTTATCATATTATTACCGGGCCGCTGCTGGCGTGGCTGACCACCAGCAACCCCAACGAATGGGCGGCGGTTTGGTGTTTGTACTCGATTGGCTTATTGCTGTTGCTGGTCAAAACGCCGATACGCAATTACTTGCATGTGCGTAGCTGGTTTTGGTGGAGGTACCTGAAATCCTGAAAGGCTATATCAGGTAAATGCTTAAAAGCTATCACCACGAAGACACGAAGAAATAAACTCTTCGTGTCTTCGTGGTGAATAAAAAATCTTAATTGTACGAAATATTGCGGATCATGAACCGCTCAGATCCGGTAACAAAATAGCCGAGTTCCGCGCCTGTCTGCAATTTGTAACACCGACTCCGGCGGCCAGTCCGGTACCGGAAAGGATGAAGAGATAAACAAACTGCCGGGGCGCATTTCTCGCCTGACTTTATCACCCAACTCGACCATGACTGCCGGCGAAAGGAAAACAAACACCACATTGTAGCCGGCAAGATCACTGTCCCATAAGTTGGCGCGATTTACCGCAACATTCGCCAGCCCGCGGCTGCGCCAGGCGAGAATCAACCACGGTAACGGCGCACGTTCCCAGGCTTCAACCTTCATCACCGGATGGCGCTCCGCCAGCGGCACAGCAACCGAACCGACACCCGCGCCAAGATCGGCAAAGGCTGCGGCATTTTCCCGCTCAACCATGGCGGCCAACGCATCGGCCACTGCATGGGAAGACAAAAACAACGGCACGTCGCCTTTGACCGTTCCCCAAAATACCAACGCCAACAGCAACATAGCTGACAAATACAACCAGGAAGGCAGTTGCAAGGCGAGCATCGCAATTGCCAGCGGCAAGAACAATAAATGTATTGGAATCCACCAGTAAGGCTGGCGTAACACAACGGACCACAAAGCCGCCGCAATGCCTTGTATCAACACCAACCTTAATACGCCGTGAAACAGCAGGGGAGACGCCCAGGCCAGGACCATCGTAAACGTCAAGCCCAGCGCTTGCGCGGCAAGCGCTTTGCATAAAGTGTTCAGGCTCGACGTTCCTGATTATTTAGTCGAAGAACCGGGTTTAACTGCCGGGGTCTCAGGTACCGGCACAGGAACAGGAGCCGAAGATGGCGTCAGGATTTTGGATACGGCTTCTTTGGTAGCCTGTTCCTCTAAAGCTTTACGCCGGTTGCCTTCGCCGAAAAGTGTAGCCGAGACCATAAACAAGACGGTTGATATAATCAAAATCAAAAATCTATCCGGCTTTTTCATAAAGAATAAAGGCCATTTCGGATTAATCATTCCGACAACAAAAAAAATCAGGGTCCAGACCCCTGTATGAAAAGCGGCGTTTATCATGATTATAATTTCTCGTTAACTTACATTTAGATAGTTTTATATTATTATTAGTTGAACGGCTGTTTGCAACACGCCGTCATGTTATTTTAACGGTTTTACTTTATCAGGGTCCGAATTGTTGGCACCGCATGTTTCTGTCAGCTGACACTTGACGTACCCTACATCAAAAACTCTTCACTACTGAGTTTTTCAAATAACAAAGATAAGGGGGCTCTATGGGTGGTTTTGCTTTAGCATTGTTAATTTTCGCTGTGTTGATGGTATTTATGAGCGTTAAGTCGGTTCCGCAGGGCATGGAATATACCGTTGAGCGCTTCGGCAAATACACGAATACACTGACTCCCGGTTTGAATATTATCGTGCCCATTATTGATCGCATCGGTAAAAAAATGGTGATGATGGAACAGGTCATGGACGTACCGTCACAAGAAGTTATCACCAAGGACAACGCAATGGTTACCGTCGACGGAGTCATCTTTTATCAGGTTATGGATGCCGCCAAAGCCGCCTATGAAGTCAGCCAACTGGGCTTGGCCATCCTGAACCTGGTCATGACCAATATTCGTACCGTAATGGGTTCGATGGACCTGGACGAACTATTATCGCGACGGGATGACATCAATGCCAAATTGCTGTCCGTGGTCGACGACGCGACAACACCGTGGGGCATCAAAGTCACTCGCGTTGAAATCAAAGATATTGCCCCTCCCAAAGACTTGGTCGAAGCAATGGGCCGGCAAATGAAAGCCGAACGTTTAAAACGCGCGTCGATTCTTGAAGCCGAAGGTTTAAGACAATCCGAAATTTTACGCGCGGAAGGTGCGCAGCAAGCGGCCATTCTGGAAGCGGAAGGCCGTAAGGAAGCCTCTTACCGCGATGCCGATGCACGGGAACGCTTGGCTCAGGCTGAAGCCCGGGCAACATTGATGGTCTCGGAGGCGATCGGCAAAGGCGACGTCCAAGCCATCAACTATTTTGTCGCGCAAAAATACATTGAGGCATTAAAAGATATTGGCATCGCCAACAATAGCAAACTGGTTTTTATGCCGCTGGATTCATCGAGTGTAATCGGCGCTCTCGGCGGCATTAGCGAATTGGCGAAAGAAGCCATGTCCAATATCCGCACAGGGCACTAGGAAAGGCTGACATGGCTGAACTGGAAATTGTTTTTTGGAACTGGTGGGTATTAGCCCTCCTTCTGCTAGTGGTAGAACTGCTGGCTCCCGGTTTTTTCTTTCTGTGGATGGCGGCGTCAGGATTTGTCACAGGCTGCTTATTATTGTTGAATCCGGCTGTCGGCATCGAATTACAGGTTTCTATTTTCTCAGTCCTGTCGGTTGTCTTCATTACGCTCTGGAAGCTTTACGGCAAAAAACACCCAATCGTAACCGACCATCCCTTGCTGAATAAACGCGGCCAACAATACATCGGCCGCGTTTTCAACCTGTACCAACCGATAGAAAACGGCGAAGGCAAAATAAAAGTCGACGATTCGATCTGGAAAGTTCACGGCCAAGATTGCGACATTAACACCAGGGTCAAAGTCATTGCAGTGCGCGGAACCGTGTTTGATGTGGAAAGAGTCGAGTAACCACCCAACCTTAAATACCTTGAGCATACTCATTAAAACCCGCGGGCGTTAAGGAAATAGAACTACTCGCCTGTTATAATGGCCGGCTTTTTAGACGCGTTAAAACAAGGGTTGGTTTTTATGAATTGGGCATATACTTTTTCCGGTCTCTCTGTAGGACTGCTGGTGGGCTTGACCGGTGTAGGCGGTGGCTCGCTGATGACGCCATTACTGGTTTTTTTGTTTGGCTTCAAACCGGCCGTTGCAGTCGGTACCGACCTGCTGTTTGCCGCCATTACCAAAACCGGCGGCGTGTGGGTACACCATAACAAGCACAGCTCAGTCGATTGGAAAATCGTCGGATGGTTGGGCCTCGGCAGCATTCCTTCCGCTTTAGCAACTTTGTATGTTCTCAAACATTTAATGGACGTCGGTAAGGAAACTACCGGAGCGATAACATTTACTCTAGGTGTTGCGCTGCTGTTAACGGCTTCCGCGCTAATAGTGCGAAGCATCCTATTAAGCCGGGCCGCAAAACTTAATCCTATTGACGACGAGCATAGCAATCCCGAAAATGCCGGTCGATTCAAACACCTGCAAATCCCGGCAACCGTATTTATTGGCGTAGTACTAGGCATATTGGTGACGTTGTCGTCCGTAGGAGCCGGTGCATTAGGTACTGTCGCGCTGCTATTTCTTTATCCCAGAATGACTACGCTGAAAATTGTCGGCACTGATTTGGCTCACGCAATCCCGCTCACTGCTGTCGCAGGGCTGGGGCATCTTAGCCTGGGCAACGTGGACTTGATGTTATTGGGCAGCTTGCTGGTAGGTTCTATACCCGGCATCTGGATTGGCAGCCACTTGAGCGCAAAAATTCCTGAAAAAATTTTACGGCCGATTTTGGCTTGCGTGCTGATGTTAATCGGACTTAAATTTGTATTGCAATAAAGCTGAGTTGAGCGGCTCGTCCGCTCAAACGAAACTTATGCCCTTTGGGTATAAAGCTGAGTTGAGCGGCTCGTCCGCTCAAACGAA
>NZ_RYFG02000105.1 GCF_003994235.2 Candidatus Methylobacter oryzae | reverse complement strand
GCAAAGCATTCGTTCATATCGCCATGATTAATTTGATGCTGACCAGGCTGTCCTCGGGGAAGGTATCAAACTTTTAAAACACGCACTTAGGTTACTCGGCTAGCACCGGAGACAGATAGCTAAAGTTTTGCTGCCTTTTGCGATGCTTGTGTTCGTCGTAGCGTTAAATTTTGATCCGGCACTTCATGCTGATAATGAACCGATACCGGAATGGCGATGCGAGGCAAACATGAAGCATGATTCAATTGTAAAATAGAAGCCGTTGAGAATTGCGACCGGTTTATTTTCATTTTCGGAGCTTTCGTCTTATCGGCCTATCCTGTTGGATTAGTCCGACATTAGGAGAGATGGCGGACGATTATTTAACATCGCCGGCAATAGCCTCTATTTCCCAACCGCCGCCTAACGACTTATATAGCGCGATCAGGTTGCTGGAAAGTTGGGATTCGCTGGCGATCAGGCTGCTTTGGGCTTGGTAAAGCGCGCTTTGGCTGGTCAGGACGTCGAGAAACGCGGTCAAGCCTTTCCGGTAGCGTTCGTTGGCTAATTGAACGGCCAGTTGATTCGCGGCGACGGCTTTTGCCAAGGCTTTGCGCCGCTCCAGTTCTTTGCTGTAGGCGATCAGCGCGTCTTCCACTTCCTTAAAAGCCGATAAAACCGTGGATTGGTAGCTCAGGAAAGTTTGCTGGTATTGCGCTTTCTTGCTTTCGATATTGGCATGTAGTTTTCCCCAGTTGAATATCGGCATGGTCAACGAGCCTGCTGCCGACCATGATTTTCCGAGCGGCGTAAAGTCGGTGATGGTTGTATTTTGCAGGCCGATGAATGCGGCCAGGTTGATTTTGGGGTACAGCTCGGCGGTTGCGACGCCGACCGATGCGTTAGCCACGGCCAATTGCCGTTCGGCGCGGCGAATGTCCGGCCGGCGTTGCAATAACTCCGAGGGAAGCCGGGTTATTGCCTGGGAAGCGGTTGGGACTGCGCCTTGCCGTTCAAGAAGAGCCGATAATGCGCCGGGCTCTTTGCCGAGCAATACGCTGAGCGCATGTATAGCTTGTTTGGCGAGCGTTTCATAGTTCGGCAATTGCGCTTCTGTCGTGGCCGCCTGGGCTTGAGCCTGGCTAACTTCCAGCATGCTCGCAAGGCCTGTCTGTTGCCGGATTTGCGTTAACTCTTGGGTTTCTTGCTGAGCCTGCAAATTCTCGCGGGTTATTGCGGCTAATTGCTGATTGGCGCGCAGCTCTATGTAATTGCGGGCGACTTCGCCTAGCAGGGTCACCCGCGCGTCACGGCTGTTTTCGACTTCCACCTCAATGGTTGCGTCGGCGGCTTCTACCGCACGTCTGACGCCGCCGAAAAAATCCAATTCCCATTGCGCGTCGAAGCCCAGTTGGAAAATATTGATCAGCTGGTTGCCGATACCGAAACCGCCGCCTACCGAAGACGTTCCGGTTTGCGAGGCCGGCGAGCTGGTATTGTTGAAACGCCTGCTGACATTACTCTTGGCGTCGAGGCTGGGCAAGCCGGCGGCAATGGTTGCGGAGCGAAGGGCGCGGGCGTCTTTGACCCGTTCCAGGGCCAGCTTTAAATCCAGGTTGGAAGTAATCGCGTCGACTATCAGTTTGTCGAGCACCGGGTCGTTAAAGACTTTCCACCATTTATCGGCTTGGGAACCTGTACTCGCAGTTGTTTCGCTCCATTGCCGGGGAACCGGCATTTTGGGAGGCTCGTAGTCGGGGCCGACAGCAGCGCAACCGGCTAAAGCCAATACGCCAATAAGCGCAAACGGGCGATAATTCATAACGGCGAGCCGCCTTTAGCCGTCGTATCCTTGGCTTCTATGAAAACGTCCATCTGCTGGCCGACATAAACCGGCAGTTGGCTTCTGTCGAAGCTATACAGCGCTTGCAATACGCGGGTATCGACTTGTTCGGTGCTGTCGCCGGTCAGCGATTTTTTGGGTACGACATAAGGCTCGACGTAGGCCGGGACCAGCTCGGTTTTAAAATCCCGGTTGCCGCGCAGGTAGGCAACGGCTTTGCTGTTTTTATCGAATCGCCAGGCGTCGTTTTCGTCGATGTCGACCCGGACATGCAGCTGATCCATATTACCCAACACCAGCAGCGGCGTATTCAAGGCTCCGGCTTGCGCGAACTCGCCCGGCCGGATGTTGATTTGCAATACCTCGCCCGCTACCGGCGCCTGAACGGTCAGCCTAGCCTGAGTCGTTTGTGTCGCCGCCAGCGCGGCCTCGGCTTGCTGCACCAAAGCTTTGGCGCTGTCCAGCTTGGTTGTGTTGATCAGCAGCGCGTTGCGGCGTCTAAGCAGTTCCTCGGAACTGATGGCGCGGCGGTCGGTTATCGCTTCGGCCAGATCGTTTAATGATTGGGTATCTTTGAGTGAGGCTACGGCTTCGCCAACGCCGGCCCTGGCTTTGGCAAGATCGGCCAGTTTAACGGCCAGTTCGGCGCGGGTATCGCGGTCGTCGAGGAAAAACAGCGTCGCGCCGGCTTTGACTTTGTCGCCAACCTTGACGGTTACGGTCTTGACGATGCCGGACAACGGCGTGCCTATCGCGATGTTCTGGCTTTTCGGTTCGACAATGCCGGCTCCGGCAATAAACGATTTGAACGGCGCGGAGGCGGGCGGCGCAACGGCCGGGGCAACCGGCGTCGGTTTATTGCTGGTGACGACGGTATAAGCCGCGAAAAGGAATCCGGCGGCTGCCAATATCGGTAATGTGTATTTGACTTGCATATCACCTCTTGAGAATGGTTTTACCGCTCATAACATTAAAAAAACATCACCACGAAGGCACGAAGAACACGAAGTTGTATTTTTAATAAAAATAGAACACGGATGGCACGGATAGGGCGGATTTACACGGATTTTTAGGCCAAGCCAAGTTCAATTGCGCTTTTAAATCCGTGCTTATCCGTTTAATCCGCGTCATCCGTGTTCCATTCTATTCTTCATGATCATTCTCTACGAAAAGTTTTGCCGCACGATTTTTAGCCTTTCACCTTGTCCCTCGTTTCTTGAACCTTAACAATATGCCCGTCATCCATTTCGGCAATGCGGTCGGCAAAATCGAAAATTCTTGCATCATGGGTAACGATAACCAGCGCCCGGTCGTTGTGCAATGCGACATCCTTCAGCAAGGTCATCACGTTATGTCCGGTCTGATGGTCCAGCGAGCTGGTGGGTTCGTCGCAAACAATCAGTCTTGGGCTGTGAACCAGCGCTCTGGCAATTGCGACGCGCTGCTGCTGTCCGCCGGAAAGCTGCGAAGACAACGCTGTGGTGCGAGCGCCCAAGCCGACTTGTTCCAGCACCGCGGCGGCTCTGCGCTCGGCATCGCTACGCTTCATGCCGTTGATAATCAGCGGCACCGACACGTTTTCCGCCGCGCTGAGCGAAGGCAACAGGTTAAAAGCTTGGAAAACGAAGCCGATATTGCGCGCCCTGAAATCCAGTTTGCGCTGATTGCTCATGTTCAGCAAATCTTCGCCGAACACTTCGCAACAGCCGCTGTCCTGGTCGAGAATGCCGGCAATGACTGAAATCAGCGTCGTTTTGCCGCAACCCGACGGCCCTACCAGCATCATCAGTTCGCCCATCGCAATTTCCAAATTGACGCCGTTAAGCGCGGTTACTTTTTGTCCGCCGGTATCGTAAACTTTAACCAGATTTTGGCAGCGCACCGCCAATGACGAAGCATTCATGGTTTAGCCTTTAAACACAATGGCCGGTTCCAGGCGGATCACTTTAATGATGCTGAGCAGCGCCGCGAAAATACAAATCAGGCTGACGCCGGCACCGCTAAACAGCAACAGTTGCCACGGAAATTTGAAGGCCAGTATCGAATGGCGCATCGAATAGCCGAAAGCCGCGGTCAAGCCAACGCCTAAACCGTAACCGATAGTGCCGACTAAAACCGCCTGTAGCAAAATCATGCGCAGCAAGACCCAGTTGCTGGTACCCATCGCTTTGAGTACGCCGAATTGGCGCAGGTTCTCCAGCGTACTGTTATAGAAAGTTTGCCCGGCAATAGCCGCGCCGACGATAAATCCCAATAACACTGAAATACCGAAATTAATCGGGATGCCGGTGTTATGCATGAAATATTCGTAAGTCAGGGACATAAACTCCTGGCGCGTATAAGCCGCTAGCCCGGTAGTTGCGCGGATACGGCGGGTCAATTCGGCGAGATCTTGTCCCGGTTTGGCTTTAACCAGAACAAACGATAACAACTTGCGTTCCCTGGGCGCATAGCTTTTGGCGCGGGAATAAGTGGTATAGACCACCGGTTGGGACTGAAAAGTGCGGGTGACTTTGGCGATGCCGACAACAATGGCGCGATGATCGTTTAATTCCAGGCTGTCGCCGACTTTTAGCGGAATGGGTTCGCCGCCGGGTATCGGCGAAGGCTTGCCCAGTTTGTCTTTGGCGCCGTCTATATCGACGATGACGCCGTCGCTACGGCGCAAGTTTTCAATCGTCCCTTCCAGCATGAGCGGCGGACCGCCGATTAAAGTGGCGTCGTCCAAGCCGACAACATTGCAGGTTTGGAAGGTGCCGTCCATCAGCCGGGCTTTTAAAAGCCCTTTGTACATCGGCATGGCCCACTCCACGCCGGAAATACCGCGCACACGGTAAAGCTCGGTGTCCTGCAACGGCTTGATGTCGTCGACGAACTGCACTTTTGAATCCATGACCCATATATCCGGCAAACCGACATCCGATATGAAACTGTATGAACGCGCCATCAGGCCTAAAAAAATCGCCGGTTGTTGGGTCATGATTAACGAAGCGAAAGTCAGCCCCATGACGATGCCGAGGTATTTGCCTCGATCTCCCATCAGCATTTTTATGGCGATGTGATTCATGGTTATGAAATTTCGTTAAATTAAATGGTAATGCATATTATCATTTATAGGTAAATTTAAAAGGCACATTTTCAATCAAGGTAAATTGACACGGCAGTGGCCTATCCATAGAATACATACCATGAACCAAATGATCTCATCCCTGAAAATTAGCGCACGATGGCTGCGAAAGCTTATTAGCTTTCACCGCAGTGCTGTTTTTTTGGTTCATTAATTCCATTTTAGCAAAGCAACTGCGGGTCTTGTCCGCTTTGCTTTGGTAGTCTTTCCGGCGAGATTCGCAGTTTTCCATCTTAAGGAGAAGTTTGTGCATCAGCCCGAATCCGTTATACCGCAAGACAATCGTCAGGTTATTTTTGGTTATCTGTTTGTTTTACTCGGCGCGTTTGGCTTTTCGGCCAAAGCGGTACTGGTTAAATTAGCTTACAGTTACAGTCATCAGTTGGACGCAATCACGCTGATGGTGCTGCGCATGGCGATGTCGTTGCCGTTCTTCCTGATTGTGGCGTTATGGTCGGCTAACGATTCGGCAAAAACAAACGATACGCAACGTTTAAACGGAAAAGACTGGCTGATGATTTTCGGTTTAGGCCTGCTGGGCTATTACATCGCCAGCTTTCTTGATTTTGCCGGGCTGCAATATATCTCGGCCGGCCTTGAGCGCTTGATTGTCTTTTTGTACCCGACTTTTGTTGTATTGTTCACGGCACTAGGAGAACGCAAAGCCATTAACCGTCATCAGGCGCTGGCGCTGGTTTTAAGCTATGCCGGGATGATTTTTGTCTTTGTCGATAACATGGGGGCAACGGTATCTTCAGGTTTGCTGTTTGGTTCGGCATTGGTGCTGGCTAGCGCTATCGCGTTTGCTTTCTTTTTGATGGGCAGCGGCGCGATGGTTAAGAGGATCGGCTCGACGCGGTTTACTGCGTATTCAATGACCGTAGCCTGTCTGGCGACCGGTTTGCATTTCTCGGTTCAGCACGGCGTTGAATTATTGAACCTGCCGGATAAAGTGTATTGGCTGGCGCTGATCATGGCGGTTTTCTCGACCGTGCTGCCGGCGTTTTTTATGAATGCAGGGATTCGCCGAATCGGCGCCGGTTCGGCATCTATCATCAGTTCGATAGGGCCGATAGGCACGCTGGCATTGGCTTTTTTACTGTTAGGCGAGACCTTGACGGTAGCGCAACTGTCAGGGACTGCGTTGATACTGATCGGCGTCTATGTGGTTAGCCGGGCAAAATAATCAGTTCAAAAAAGGAAAAAACGATGAAATTTTATATAAGAATAATAGCTTTATTAATCACTGCGATCTGCCTGCCGGCTTGTCAGGAGACGCCGGTAAAACAAGACCGGGTTGTTGAAAGCAGCGTCAAATCGGCCGACGGCGTGCCGATACATTTTACGGCGCGCGGCAACGGCGATACGGCGCTGGTGTTTGTGCATTGCTGGTCTTGCGACAGCAGCTACTGGCAGGCGCAAATGAACGACTTTGCCGCCGATTACCGCGTAGTTGCGATCGATTTGGCGGGCCATGGCCAATCCGGAACCGGAAGGAAAAATTATACGATTTCATCTTTTGCGGATGACGTAGAGCGTGTGGTCGAGAGCCTTGATTTAAAGAAGGTAATCCTGGTCGGCCATTCGATGGGCGGCTCGGTCATTATCGAAACGGCGCTGCGAATGCCGGAACGCGCTATTAAACTGGTTGCGGTGGATTCGTTTGAAACGCAATTCCAATGGCCGCCGGAAGACAAAATTGCCGAAATGCTGGCGCCGTTTAAGAGCGATTTTTATAAAACGACTTCCCAGATGGTTAAGAGCATGTTTTCGCCGAACGCAGATCCGGCAATTGTTCAACATATCGCCAACGACATGGCTTCTGCGCCTTCGGAAATCGGCATCAGCGCATTAAGCAATACCCTTAAATGGGTAGCAGGCGATTATCAAAACAAAAGAAGTCAATTGAAGGCCCCGTTGATTCATATTAACGCCGCACAAACCAACCGGCCTTCAGCGACGGAAAAAATTATTGTTGTGCCGTATGTCGGGCATTTTATTCCGCAGGAAGCGCCGGAGCGGTTCGACGCGGCTTTAAAGCAAGCGCTGGCCGAATAATTATTGGGGCTGCCAGTTCGCCAATTCGTTTGCCGGCATCGGACGGGCTATGCTGTAGCCTTGTCCGACTTGGCAGCCCATATCGTGCAAGGTTCGGTAATGCTCTTCGGTTTCGATGCCTTCGGCCACGGTCTGGCGGCCGAAGGCCTGGGCCAGCGCGATAATGCCCTGGACAATAGCCTTATCGCCCTTATCCTCCAACATGTCCCGAACGAAAGATTGATCGATTTTCAGCACGTCAACCGGCAATTTACTCAGGTAAGACAGCGAGGAATAACCGGTGCCGAAATCATCCAGCGCGAAGCCTACTCCGATCTGGCGGCATTCCTGAATAATGTCGCAGACAATCGATAGGTCGTTTAGCGCCGCAGTTTCCAGTATTTCGATTTGCAGCTTGCCCGGTTGTATGTTTTTGTGCCGGGCAAGTTGCTGCCGCAGTTTTTCGGTGAAGCGGGGCGATTCCAGGTGATAAGCCGAGATGTTGATGCTGATTTCAATGTCCAGGCCTAGGCAATGCCAGCGGCTGAGTTGGTTGAGCGCGGCGGCAATAACCCAATTGCCGATCTCTATGTCGAGTTCGGTGTTTTCTATTAGGCGCAGGAATTCAATCGGCGGCAGTAAACCGCGCTCAGGATGATGCCAGCGGATTAGCGCTTCGGCGCCGACCAGTTGTTTGGTGCTTAAGTTGATCTTGGGCTGGAAGTACAGTTCGAACTGGTTGTTGTCCAATCCGTAACGGATGTTTTTCAGCAGTTCATTATGGCTGCGGGCGCGCAGGTCCATCTCTGTGTCATAAATATGAAAGCGGTTCTTGCCCGATTGTTTGGCGACATACATCGCTTGGTCGGCATGACGTAACAGCGTGTCCGAGTTTTCGTCATCCAGCGGGTAAAGGCTGACGCCTATGCTGGCGCTCAGCATTTGCGGTTTATCCTTGACGATAATCGGTTCAGCGATCACGCTGAGCAAGCGTTCAAGCGTCACTCCGCATTCTTCGCCTTTTTCCAATTCCAGCAGTACGACGAATTCGTCCCCGCCCAGCCGGGCAACGGTGTCTCCGCCGCGGATGGTGTTTTTTATGCGCCTGGACACCTCAATCAATACCTGGTCGCCGGCGTCGTGGCCCAGGTTGTCGTTAATAGCCTTAAAGCCGTCGAGGTCCAGATAGCAGATTGCGACCAGGTTTTTTTCGCGTGCGGTCTTGGCGATGGCTTGCTTCATGCGGTCGGCAAGCAACACGCGGTTAGGTATGCCGGTCAGCGCGTCGTAATGGGCGACGCGGCTCAGCTCGGCCTCATGTTCCTTTAAGTAGCTGATGTCGGAGAATACTCCAACGTAGCGTTGCGCTTTGCCGTCGTCGTCGCAGATGGACGCTATCGAGAGCAATTCCGCATAAGTTTCGCCGGATTTGCGCTGGTTCCATATTTCACCGCGCCAATATTTTTTCTGCTGCAACGATTTCCACATTCCGGCGTAAAACGCCTGATCATGATGTTTCGATCGTAGAAGTTTGGGATTATGGCCCAGCACTTCCTCGCGCTGATAGCCGGTAATGAGGGTGAAAGCCGGATTGACGTCAATGATGGTATTGTTAGCGTCGGTGATCAGGATGGCTTCCTGGCTGTTATCGAATACGCTGGCAGTGATGCGTAAGTTTTCTTCGGCCCGTTTAATTTCGCTGATGTCCCGGCCGACGCCAAGCACACCGACTGGTTTCCCGTCCGGTCCCAGTTCAGCGACCAGACGGATGAAATGTATTTGTGAATGTCCCTTCCCAATAGGGACGATCTGCTCGTAGCTGGCGTTTTTTCCGGTGGCGCCAACAGTCAGGATAGTTTGCTGATATTCTTCAAAAAGTTCGCCGTTTATAATCTCCATCGGTGTTTTGCCGAGCAAATCCGCCGATGAGATGCCGAGTGTTCGAGTCAGCGTTGGATTGGCATAAAGAATGCGCGCCTCGCAATCGTAGCGCACAATATTGTCGGGCGAATTTTCAGCCAATGTGCGAAATTCGCGCTCCCGCGCCGCTAGATTTGCCTCCGCCCGTTTGCGTTCGGTAATGTCGCGGACAACGGCTTGCAGGTAGATGGAGCCGCCCATTTCAATTCGGTTAAGCGTAATTTCAACTTCCAAGCATGTGCTATCGACACGTAAGCATCGCCATTCGAACTGCTGCGGTTCTCCGGCCAACGCCGCGGCGACTATTACGTCGGCCACTTCTGCCGATAAGCGCCCATCAGGCTGTCTTTCCGGGGCGAGGTCCGCAGGAAAGCGGCCAATGAGTTCTTCCCGTGTAAGGCCAAATAAGCAGGCTCCTTTTTCATTGCAGTCGATGAAGCCGGCCGTACCCAGAAGGAAAATACCGTCGTTGGCCGTCTCGAACAATAATCGGTATTTGGCTTCGTTTTCACGGAGTACCTCCTCCGCACGCTTACGCTCGGTAATGTCGCGCCAAACGCCGACCAGCAAGCGCTTGCCCGGTAAATCCAATATGCGGGACGTGACCTCGACATTGAGGATGTCGCCGTTCTTGCAGCGGTGCCGGTTCTCAAAAGTTGCGCCGCCGGATGCTTCCACTTGCCGCACGGTCGTAATTAACGCTTCGCCAAGCAAATCAACCTGCGTATCCTCCAGATGCAATTGCAGGTATTCTTCGTAGCTATAGCCCAGCATACGGCATGTAGCGGGATTAGCTTCAACAAAGCGCAATTCTTCGGGATCTATCAGTTCGATACCGTCGGTTGCTTGATCGAAGATTGCATGGAACAAACTTTCGCGTTCCGTCAGTTGCTGTTCCATGCGTTTGCGTTCTGAAATGTCGCGAATGAAAGAACTGATCTCGCAACCGTTCTCCGTCTTGATCAGGGAAATGGATAATTCGATCGGAAATTCGCGACCGTCACGATGCAGTCCGAGAACTTCTATGCGTGTATTGAAGCCTGTTTTTTCGGCATCGGACAGGAAACGCCGCATGCTCCGGGCGTGTGCGTCGTGAAAACGGTGAGGCGCTATGGTGTCATGCATGAATCGTCCGACAGCTTCGTCTCGCGTCCAGCCGAACATTTTTTCCGCTTGGCTGCTCCACATCGTGATGACTCCGTCCGAAGTCATCAGCATAAAAGCGTCAAGCGAGCTTTCCAGGATGGATGCCAGAAATTCCTTTTGCTCCCGCAGTTTGCTTTGGCTTTCCAGTAAGGCGCGCTCCGCCAGATTGCGCGCGGTAATATCGCGCGATATGCCGAGTACGCCGATTAATTTGCCCTGACTGTCGCGCATCGGCGTTTTGATCGTTTCCAGTAATTCGCGATGACCGTCGTCGGCGTAAGTGCACCATGCTTCATTGATAGAGGGGCTGTTTTTTGCCATGGTCAGGCAATCGTGCGCACGGAAGGCATCGGCTTGCGTTTTATCGACGAAATCGTAATCGGTTTTACCGATAATATTCTTTTCTTTCTCCCCTAAGAAACGTTCGAAGCGCGCATTGCAAGCTTGGTAAACGCCGTTAATATCCTTCAGCCAGATCATGTCGGGAATGGTATTGACCAAGGTGTGCAGGAATACGCCTTCCGCGATCAGTTTATCGTCAATCAGGCGGAACGCCATGTTATGCGTCAGGTCGTGCTCGTTAAGCAACCCCGCTATTTGACCGATATCGTCAACGACAATCAGATGGCGTAACTTGTTGGACAGCATCAGTTTCGCCGCTTCGTTGATCGGATTTGCCCTGGAAATGGTCAGCACGGGCGAGGTCATGACCGCACTGACCGGAATGTCGGTCTGTTCGGGATTGACGGAATAGAGGCGGACGATGTCGCGCTCGGTGACAATGCCTATCGGACGACGATCTTCGACGATGACCACGCAGCTGTCATGGTGCGCATGCATCAGGTTCAGCGTGTCTCGAAGGTTGGCTTCCGGGGACTGGGTAAATACCGACCTGCTCATGACCGACGCCACTTGACGGCGCCCGGCTAAAACAGAAAGGTTGATGTGCTGGCGGAAATCGGTCTCGCTGACCACGCCGAGCAGCAGCTTGGCCTCGTTCACTATCACCAGGTGTTGAATACCGTTGCGCAGGCCGACCTGATAAGCATCCAGGCATGTGATTGAGGGTGGCACGGTGATGACCGGCGCGGACATAATCTTCCGAAGCACGGTTTCGGGCGGGCATTTCGATTGCATTGCCCGCAGCATATTGCGTTCGGTGATAATGCCCGACGGATGACCGTCCCGATCCGTTATCACGATTGAGGAAATATGTTTTTCGGCCATGATGCGGGCGGCCTCGCCGACAGCGTCTTCCGGCCCAAGCCGGATGACATTGCGTGTGGCAATATCAATCAAGGGGGTATCCTGTTCGATGTTAGCGGGAATAGAGTGATAATCCATACTTAATTATTGAGTGCCAATCAAATGCAAAGCCGCATCGACATCAACCGGTCGGTAAGGGGTTATATTTACCTGTGGCTTAGAGGCTTATAAGGTTAACAACGGTCTCTTTGCATATCATCGTGTTAAATTTTAATCGTCATCAGCAGACGTTCCTGAATTGAACAGTTTAACCGAAATTTTGTTTGATAAGAGATTTTCGTTGTCGATTTGAGCGGTTTCCGCGCCAAATAAACCAAGTAATACCGGGTATATTATAATTACGCAGTAAGAAATTACTTACCTTGATAATTGTCGGTTCATTTGCTGGTTATAAATCCAGTTTTGATGGAATGGATTGTTATAAGGTCCATATGAAGGCGAGCCGGCGTTGGGAGCATAGGGATTATTAATAAAATTCCCATGACTATTCGGACTGTTATAAAGCGGTTGACCGCTTATCGGGTAAGGATGGCCGTAAACACCGTAAGGATTGGCAATATTGCCGGGGTTGTATGGAATAGAAGGATCATAAGGGCTATTGAATAAATCCGGGGCGTAAGGATTGCTGTAAGTTCCGTAAGGATTCGGCGTGCTGTATGGGGTGTACGGACTACCTAGGGCATGGGTTGAATATGGAGATTCGTGACGATGCCGGTGTGGAGGCGATAAGGATGGATTATCGTTAAAGCGGTTGTAGTAATGATTGTTATGCAGTTGTGAAGGATCGGGATTAAGGAATAAATTCGGGGTATCGGGGCGGCCGTTGATGCGATAAGGACTCGGGCCGTGGCTCCACGAGGCGTTCGATATCAATACTATGAACAGTGCAGTATAAAGTTGACGTTGCATGATAACCTCCTGCGGTCTATTAAGTAACGAACGGATTCAACGGTTGTCATAGAGCTGGTCAATCGGGAAAGATGGGAAATTCATGCCATCGCTTTCCGGTTTTTTAACGGCATTTCAAACTTGGCTATGTATTAATATCAAACAGCTTAGAGAACGCTTTAGTAACGGCTTGCTGATCGCTATTAGCCAAAATCCCGGCTTTCCTGATAATCAAGCGGTTATCCAGAGTGAATAATTTCATTCGAACAATCGAGGCGGAAGAAAGTCCGGCGCTCTTTAAATCGGAGATATGCACATCATATAACCAAGTCGAATTCTTGGCGCTGGTAATCATTGCCAAAACTGAATGTCCAACGGAAGTGTTGAATAAGCTGCCGGATAATACCAAGGCTGGTCTCTTTTTAGCCGTATCTTGATCAGTGAACGGAAAAGGCACAACCACAATAGAAAAGGATTCAAAGGTCGGCATACGCTTCGTCATCCGCAGCCGAATTCCACTCGCTTAGTGTTCCTTGCAGCGCTTCTGTATAGGGTATGTCGATGGAAGGCGCTTTGCGCAGATGAACGCCGGTCTGATCGATTTCAAATATAATCGCATCGCCTTCACGCAAATTCAGGGCTTTCAGTACCGGTTCAGGAAGAGTAGTTTGGTTGCGGTGAATTAATTGACTACTGGTTTGCATAGATTAAATTCCAGGTTAGATTAATACGTCATATAGAATGGTTTTGCGATAGCAAACTGCCGCATATGTACAAAGTCAAGCACACTCAGTTGAGTTGGGCTTTATACCTAAAGGGCATAAGTTTCGTTTGAGCAGGCGAGCTGCTCAACTCAGCTTTATAACGGCGCGCTCATTTTGCTTTGAGTTTCTCCAATAATTGCAGCGTCAAAGCATCTTGCCCTCCATTAAAATACTTATCAAGGATACGAGCAAACACTGAGCCTGGCGCGGCTACACAGGCGAACAGCGTCATCGAAGATTTAAGCTTTAAATCATCGGGATAACCGAAGATTTCCGAGACGCTTCGTCCTTCGACGGCCAAGACCGCTTCCGCGCATTCAAGCAGTCTTTTTCCAAGCACGGGATGATGCAAGTATTGCCGGGCTTCTTCGACGCTTTTAAGCGCATAGTATTTTGATGTGGCGCTGAAGCCCAAGCCATCCAGTTGAGGGAATATATACCACATCCAGTGCGTTCGTTTGCGGCCGTTTCTTAATTCGCCGAGAACGCCGTCATAGACGCTTTCTTGCGCGGTAGTGAAACGGCTTAAGTCGATGGTGTTGCTTGTGTTTATCATGCTGGCTTCACCATCGACAAGGAATCTCAAGAACGCCTGTTATACAAGCCCAGCACCGTTTTAACGTAATTCTGGGTTTCGGGGTAGGGCGGTATGGAGTTGTTGTACTTCATGACTGCGCCTTCGCCGGCGTTATACGCGGCAATGGCCAAGTGCAAATTCGAATCGAACATTCTGAGCAGGTCTTTCAAATAATGAGTGCCGCCGTCGATGTTTTGTACGGGATTGCGACGGTCGGCGACGCCATAGCGTCTTGCCGTATCGGGCATTAACTGCATTAGGCCGACGGCCCCGGCTGAGGATATTGCGTTGGCATCGTAAGCCGATTCCGCCTGAATAACGGCATGCAACAGGTTAACATCGATTTGGTGACGGTTGGCGGCCTCGGCGATCAGGTCGGCGAATCTCTTTTTGTTGACGCCGATAAAAGGCACGGCCGCGGCGTAATTTATCGGTCTTGTGCGTATGATGCGTTTATACAGGCTGTTCTTAGGTTTGTCGGTGTAGTAAACGCGGCCGTCGGTATCGATAAATTTGAAGATGTCGGCCATAGCTTCATTCGAGAGCAGTAAAGCGGTTAAAACCACGGCACAAATCCGCCCGGAGCGGATTTGCATTAACCCAAAGGGCGACAGGCAGGATAGCCTGGCGTGAGCTCTTATCATGGATTCACTCCTATTTGTCAGGTTTGATAACGATCATCGTTGCGGCTTTGACCGCCCTGTTCCTGGCTTCATCGACAGTTGCAGCGGTCGCTAACGCAACACCCATACGCCTGTGCGTAAACGCTTCAGGCTTGCCAAATAATCTGATTTCGCTGGTTGGGACGCTAAGCGCCTTATCCAGGCCTTCGTAAATGACTCCTTGTGCATCCACGCCGCCTAATATGACGGCGCTGGCTCCTGTGTCTTGCATGCCGGTATCGACGGGCAAGCCTAGAATGGCCCGGGCATGCAATTCAAATTCGTTTTGCCGTTGCGTGACCATCGTCACCATGCCGGTATCGTGCGGCCGGGGGCTGACTTCGCTGAACCAGACTTTGTCGCCCTTGATAAACAGCTCCACGCCGAACAGGCCCAGGCCGCCGATTTCATTAGTGATTTTTAAAGCAATGTCCTGCGCCGCTTTGATTGCAGCATCGCTCATGGCTTGCGGTTGCCAGCTTTCGCGGTAATCGCCGCTTTCCTGAACGTGGCCTATCGGCGCGCAAAAGTGCGTTTCGACGTCGCCTTGTTGATTTAAGGCGCGCACCGTCAGCAGGGTAATTTCAAAATCAAAGTCGATTTTGGCTTCGACAATGACTTTGCCTGTATCGACACGGCCGCTGGATTTGGCGTAATCCCAGGCTGCTTTAAGCTGATCCGCGCTTTTGACCATCGATTGGCCTTTGCCGGATGACGACATGGTCGGCTTGATAAAGCACGGATAACCGATGCCGGCGTTGACCGCCGCCTGCAATTCCGCAAAGCTTTCGGCAAATGCATAAGTCGACGTCGGAACTTTAACTTGCTCGGCGGCCAAAGTCCTGATGCCTTCGCGGTTCATCGTTAACTGAATCGCCCGGGCGTTGGGCACGACTGTACATTGGCCTTCCGATTCTATGTCAAGCAGTGCTTGAGTCGCAATCGCTTCGATTTCCGGGATGATGAAGTCCGGCTGTTCCTGCGCAATCAGTTTTTTGACCGCGTCGGTGTCGGTCATGTCGATCACATGGCTGCGATGCGCGACATGTTGCGCCGGTGCATTCGGATAACGATCGACGGCAATCACTTCGACGCCGTAGCGTTGCAGGGCAATGGTCACTTCCTTGCCCAGCTCGCCGCTGCCGAGCAGCAGGGCTTTGGTTGCGCTGTTTGATAATGCGGTGCCTATTTTCATTGTGAATCTGCCAGATAGTTGTCGATGTCTTCTTTGGAAAAGCCGATTTTTTTCGCCACGCGGTCGGCATGGCTGACGCGGGAAATACCCGGAACCAGTTTGTAAGTCGGCGCGTCGTTCGCAAATTCGACCTGTTTCGGCAAGCCTATGCGTTGAGCAGCGAAATGATCGACCAATTGGTGATTATGGGTGATTAAAATAGTGCTGTTGCCTTTGCGGTAAAAGCCGTTCAGCACATTCGACGACGATTCCATTTTTTCTTCAAAGGTCGTGCCTTCTGATAACTCGTCCAGTACGACCAGGCTTTTCGGGGTTGCGGCCAGGAAAATTTCCTTGGTTCTTTTCAACTCGGTACCGAAGCGGCCTTCGCCGTCGTCCAGATGGCTGATGTCGGGCGCTTGATAAAAAATCCGGTCGGCGACGGTCAAAGTTGCGGATTTGGCCGGCACATAGCAGCCGACTTGCGCGAGCAGTTGGATTTGCGTGACGGTTTTGCAAAAAGCCGTCTTGCCGCCGCTGTTCGGGCCGGTGATCAGCACCAATTTGTCATCTTCCAGCACAAAATCGTTGCCGACATAATCCGGATTTTGTTTGCCTAGTACCGGGTTTCTGGCATCGGCCAGGTTTATCCGGTGATGCGGCGCGTCAACCCATTCAGGCAGCACTTTATTTCCGCCGAATGCATCGGCAAATTTGATAAACGACAGCAATTCATCGATTTGGCCCAGCGCATCCAACGTTTCTGCGACTGCCGGGGATTTTTTGAATTCGTTTCTTAGCGGGATAATGCAGCTATCCCTGTCAAAGCCGCCGACGATCGGGTAATAAACCAGTAAAAAAGGCACAAAAAAAATGCTCGCAGTCGGAATCGCCTCGACTGAAACTTGGAACATATCGGTCGGAAAGAAGTGGGCCAATGTCCAAACGGCTGCGAAAAACAGGCTGATCAGCAACGGCTTGAATAGCCGGGGCCTGAAAATCACTGCTGGCGAGAAAGAGCCTTTCCGTTGTTCTTTGCATTGAATGGCATTCTCAGTGATGTAAACCGGCCCTTCCATTAATGAATAAGGGCGGGATAATGCAAAGGCTTTTATCTTGTCGCAAATAGCTTTTAAGTATTCGCTTTGCGGAGTTTCGACGGCTTGAATTTGCTCGACCAATTCCAGCATGAAACGGATGCCGCGTTTGTATTGCAGGTAGCCGTAACCTTCTATTTCATTATCTTCCCTGGCCGTACCGAAGGTGCCAAGGAATTCGCCGAACAATAATAAATAGAAGTTTTTTTCATTGGTTACAGCCTGTTGCACAATTTGCTCAAGCTGCTCTTTGAGTGCCGGATTGTTGCGCAGTTCCTCAACGGCTTGCTGTTTTGCGTTAATTGCATCCGGATCGTCCAGCGGCTGGGCTAAAGATCGATATAACACTGCTTGTCCGGCAATTGTCGAGGCATGGTTAACAGAGTCGAACAGTTCATCGACTTCAATGGTGTTGAACGTTCTTTGGTCGATAACACCGTCACTTTCCAGCGGCCGGCTGGATTTGATATTCGGCCAATTGCTGTCTTGCCAGTTTTCTAATAGTGTTCTATTCATCTTTTAGCCTTTTGTCCGCCATTTGCAGCATTAGTGTAAACAAATTAATTCACCACGAAGACACGAAGGGCCCGAAGAAAAGCCAAGAAAATTTTGCGGCCTCGGCAATTGCCCCTGCATTGCTAAGCCACAAGAATGTGGCGAATGCAGAAAATGCAGGAGCGGTTTTCTGCTTACCTCCTGTTTAACCCAAAGGGATGTGAGGGCCGCGATTGCTCCATGCAAAAATAGTCGTCCGTGTCTTCGTGGTGCGATGCCTTTAATTAAAGCTTCTGCTCAAGCAGGCTAACTATAGCATCAACATGAGCTTCTGAGTCATTTAGCGCCGCGATATAGCGATATTCCTTGCCGCCGGCCTCGATAAAAACAGCTTTGTTTTCCATCGCTATTTCTTCCAGGGTTTCCAGGCAGTCCACCGCGAATCCCGGACAAACAATATCTATCTTTTTAATGCCTTGGGCTGGAAGCGCTTTCAATGTATCGACACAGTAAGGTTTCAGCCATTGCGCTTTGCCGAAACGCGACTGGAATACAATCATCCATTGCTTGTCATCAAGGCCCAGTTTCTCTGCAATCAGCGTAGCGGTTTTATGGCATTGATGGAAATAAGGATCGCCCCATTTCGTGAGCTGCTCGGGCAAGCCGTGGAAGGACATCAGCAACAACTCGTTCTTGCCGTGCTGCCGCCAGCATTGCTCGATAGCTTCGGCAACCGCGGCAATATAATGACTGTGCTGGTGGTAATCGCTGATAAAGTGAATGTGCGGCAGGTGTTTCCATTGGCTCAATTCCTTGACCATATCGTCGTAGATCGAGGCAGTGGTGGTCGAAGAATACTGAGGATACAACGGCAGGATAATCAAGTTATCGACGCCTGCGTTTTTGAAAGCTCTTAACTGCTTGGCTATCGAGGGTTCGCCGTAGCGCATCACGTGTTGGGTTGTGACGCCTTTGCAATGCAGCTTGTCGGCAACCCGTTCGGTCAATTTCAGGGTCAGGAAGATCAACGGCGAACCGTTATCGGTCCAGATTTTGCGGTAGGCTGAGGCCGATTTGCGGGGACGGAAAGGCAGCACGAAAAAATGCAGTATCACCCACCACAATGGCCGGGGCAGGTTGACGACGCGCGGGTCCCAGAGAAATTCCTTTAGAAAGCGCCTGACTGCCGATGTTGTCGGGGCGGAAGGCGAACCCAGGTTCGCCAGTAGTACGCCGGTTTTTTTGGTTTTTACGAGTTCGACTTCGCTCATTACAGCTTTAGGTTTGGCGATTGATCAGGTTTAAAAACTCCGAGCGGGTACTGATTTCCTTGCGGAAAATCCCGGTCATGACTGAGGTTGTCATGATTGAGTTTTGTTTCTCGACGCCGCGCATCATCATGCACAAATGTTTGGCTTCAATCACCACCGCGACGCCGCGCGCTCCGGTTGCCAGTTCAATCGCGTCCGCTATTTGTTTGGTTAGCACTTCCTGGATTTGCAGGCGGCGCGCATACATATCGATTACGCGCGCAACTTTGGACAAGCCCATAACCTTGCCTTTCGGCAAATAACCCACGTGACATTTGCCGATAAACGGCAACAAATGATGTTCGCATAAAGAATACAGTTCAATATCCTTTACGATGACCATGTCTTCGGTATCGGCGGTAAAAATGGCGCCGTTCAATACTTCTTCCAGCGATTTTTCGTAGCCGTTGTTTAAGAATTTGAAAGCTTTGGCTGCGCGTTTTGGCGTATCGAGCAAGCCCTCGCGATTTAAATCCTCACCGACTGCTTCGATAATTTTGGCAAAATGCTCTTCCATTGTTTGACTCTCACTTATAAAAAATAGCCCGGCAGTATACACATTGGGCCTTGAATTTTAAAGCTTCCGCTCCAGACCGAATTGCCGCAAATTAAATGTAAGCCTAAAGTTGCCGAAAAGGGGAGGGCAATTACAGATAGCCGAAAGCAACCGGATTACCACGATGGGAAAACAGGCGCGACAAGCCTATTTAAGCTGAATTCGGGATAAGAAAACTGAGCATGAGTGGCGCCTTCGTGTAAGATTTTGTTTTCGCAAACAAATCTTAACCTGAACCGGGAGGCGCTCATCGACAGTTTAATTGAACTTTATTGCCTGATCGACGATTTTTGCCGTGAGTTTGAGCCTAGCGGAGCTGATGACGCTCGCCATCCTGTTCCATCCGTTGCGCTACCGCGAGTTCAAGCACTTTTACCTGGGCTATGTCCGCCGTCATTTACGTGCCGAGTTACCCACGTTGCGTGGAACTCCTGCCCCGCTGTACGGTATCGCCAGCGGCTTTGTTCGATCTTCTCAAGTGGCAATGCAGACCGCCCTTGCAGTCTGAGACAACAAGCGCATTCCGCGGCACAACGTCTTCAAAGGCTATGCGGAACGGGGCAAAACGTCGGTGGGCCGGTTTTACGGCTTTAAGCTGCAATTCGAAAGGCGAACTGCTCCGGCTCAAGTTAACGCCCGGCAATGTCGATGATCGCAAGCCGATGCCTGAATGGTGCCAAGGGCTGTTCGGCCAATTTTTTGCCGATAAATGCAATCGGCTTAATGGCTTATCACGAACACTCAGGTTATGTTAGAGAAAAAGCTAAAACCAAAGCAGCAGACAGAAAATACCGATTACATAAGCGACGATTAATTTCCATTGACGTTCACGATACAAGGATTAAAGCGGATCTCTTGCCTAGATAGCAATTGCCTTCTGCATGGGATCCTGCGGTTTTTCAGGCGTGTATTTGGGGCGGGTAAACTGACGCCCCATGAACAAATCATTGCTGACCATCGATATATCTTCCAGCCATCGGGAAGATAACTGGCAAGCTTCCGAATAGGGCGGCTCTGTGCAGAGTTCTACCGCCCCGTCAGCCAGTATATTGAAATGCAATCCGGGTAATGGCCGCACACGCATGTTCGGCAACTGCGCGGAGAAATCCATGATGCTCGGCTCATTGTAGTTGAGCAGATCGAGCAGCAGCTTGGGGGCCTGATAAAGCGGCAGGCTGCCGAACTTAACCGGCCCGCGCTTGCCGTCGATAATAACCATCGGCGTACTGACATAGTCTTTGAACATAGTTGGCGTAAAATCGCTACGATTAGCCGACAGTACGCCTGATTCGACATAGCCTGCAAAGTTCTCGCCCAGAAAGGGCAGGTGGTCGCCGAACACCACGATAATGCTTTCCGGATCGCGCTTACACAGTTCATTGATAAAGACCATCAGCTCCTTCGACTTATAATAAACGGTGTTGGCATAGGCCGACACTTCCTCGACTTCGGACGATGAGCTGATTTTATTGGGCCTGCTTTCGTTTAGCGGATAATTCCAGTGTCCGAAATAGGTCACGATATAATCCAGAACCGGTTGCCCTGCATCCAGCGACCCGGATATTTTCTCCAGCACCTGGCGGTATAAAGTGCTGTCGGACATAAATTCCTGATTCATGTCATCCTGGACAAAATCTTCCAGCGACCAGTAGGTTTGAAAACCCATGCGTTTATAAGCATTAACACGGTTCCAGAATACCGGCACATTCGGGTGCGAGGCGATAGTCCGGTAGTTCTTGTCGGCCAGAATATGCGGCAAGCAAGGCGCATCGTTAAGTAACTGGCGTTCGAATTTGACCGCGTCCTTGACCACCGGAAATCCGCATAACATCTCAAACTCGGAATTGGCGGTAAAGCCGCCGAACACCGGGGTCAGCGCATGTGAGTATCCGGCGTTTTTCCACAGCTCGCGGAACTCGGGAGAAAGCGGGTTTGGTTTAAACTTTGCCTTCTTCAGCGTATTGGGATCCCAGAAAGATTCCAGTAGCACGATATGGATATTGCGTGGCGTAAATGTTTTAGCGGCGGCTTCCTCCTCGTTAAACGCGACTGCCATTGTAGCGTCAGATAACGAATCCGCACGACTGGCGGCCAGCAATTTAGCGGCGGCTTCTTGAGCCGTATCGGCGTCAGGAATTATTTCGGCAGCGCCGAAATAGCGAGCGCTTTCCAATAGCGTGTACAGCGTTGCGCCACGCCAAACATAATTGGAACGCTGATCCCATACCGAGTTGCCAAAGTAACCGTCCATTGGTTCCAGTAGGGTAGTAGGTTTGTAAACTACGGTAATGCCGAGCAAAATGATAAACAGACTGGCCAAGTAAGCGCTCCAATGGCGCATGCTGAAATTGAATAACAATAGGCTGGCAATGGCGGCTAGCGGTATGGCGGCAGCAAAGAACTGCCAGCCGTCCAGTATTAAAAGCAGCGATTGCAGGGCAAAAACATCATCCGGCATAATCGGCCCGCCGAAAAATGATATTTTTACCGCGTTACCGATATACAACAGTCCCATCAGCAGCGCATGAATCACCAGAAAAATCCATGCTCGCCTCGATAAGGCATAAAGTACGTAAGCGGCAAGCAGTTGCAGCAAGTAATCGTAAGGCACCGATGCCGGCAATATTTGTACATCGAATTGGAAAGTGCTGATCAGGTAATACAACGCATAAAACAGCGTCGTGGAAAGTAGCGGCAGTAATTTCAGTAGCATTAGATTAGATATGGATATGCTTGAGTAATTAGGTTTACGGTGGAATTGCCTATTTTTAGAACAAGATTAGCCTTAGCCATCGCTTTACGATGACCGGTGAAAGCCAAGCAAGCCTGCTATTTCGCTTCAACAACGACTGAGTTACCTTTCTCATCGGTACGGCTCAGCAAACCACGGATCGAGCCTTTTTGGCGAACGAAGGGCGCTTAAAGGAGCCCCAGGATTTGCTGTGGCGATTTCCAGTATCGCTGTAAACGGAACATCCTTAGCCGAGACAGGCGTTGCAAGGCATATAAATGCGGCAAGGATGCTAAAAAGCATAAGTTTCTTCATATTCATAATTACCCCCATCTACTGACAATAAAACGATATATGTGTTGCCTGCTACTCTGCGTCGCCGGTTCCAGCGCGATTCATGTCAGCAAGCTTTTCAAGCTCCTCTTTTTTAGCCGAATCCACCCCGACGCTGACTATAAAACTGGTAACCGCTTCAATATCCATATCCGACTTTACAACCTTTGATTGATGCACAACAACAGTGAACCCTGAAGTAGGGTTTGGGGAAGTGGGTACGTAAACAACCAGCATTTCGCCCGCCTTATTGGTGACATAACCCGGCACCCATAAGCCTTCTTTGGGGTATTCGATAAAAACAATTTCTTTGGCGACGCTTTTTTCCTGGCTGCCGAGCAGATTGACCAGTTTTTTACTGACCCTGTAAATCGTCCTGATCATTGGAATCCGGTTAATCAATAATTCCAACCGATGCAGCATCCACATTTTTTCGGATACGGTGACCCGATAGCCGGTATAAGCGATTGCAACAAAAGACAGCGTGAATGCCAAGACAGTCAAAAAGATATTGTTGGAGTATCCGTAAACATAAATAAAAAAGTCCCTGAGGATGGTCTCTAAAAACACCAGGACTTGCATGACAATAACGACCGGAATCAGCGCTAAAATGCCGACGATAAAATATTTCAGGCTCGATTTGATAAAACTAAGCATGTTGGGCTCCTGGGTTTTTAAAAAAAGACGGAAACTCGATATATATTGCATAAAACATTAAATAATGATTTACCTGTATCAATGCAGACAATCTTTAGTCTTGGCATTCCTTTAATTTGTGACGCCATCTGCTTCAGGCTCGGCAATGGTTTCCCTGCGCGCAATCTCAAGTTAGGTCGCTGCCTCGCTCGCCGGTGCTAATATGCCCGCCTTCATCGACATTGATAACGTAGACCTTACCCGCGCCATGCTGATGCGTATTGGCAACGGTCATGATGGCATTGAAAATAGTGCTCACCAATTCGTCTCTGGCGAAAATCTCGATACGCTTTTTCGGCATGAACGGTGAGTAATTCTGCTGCTCGATGACTCTTTTACTGTCGAAACCTTCGTAATCGGACACGCTCATGCCTGGAAAACCGGGTATCTCAAGCAATGTCTGCGTCAGTTTGGGCAGCATAAACGGTTGAATATAAGCGCGAATTTCTTTCATGCCATGTCTCGCGTTTCATGTTCTTCTTCAAAATGACGGTAAAGCGCCGGCAACATAGTCAACGTCAGGATTGTCGCCGTAATAAGTCCGCCGATAATCACTACCGCGAAAGGTTTCGCGGTTTCAGAGCCGACGCTGGTCGATAACGCCGCGGGCAGCAAGCCCAATATCGCCATCAGCGCGGTCATCACCACCGGCCGCAACCGGCTGACCGAACCTTGCACGATCGCGTCATGCAGCGGCATGCCTTCGCGCCGGAGATGATTAATCTGGGTCAGCAAAATAACACCATTTTGCACCGCGATGCCGAACAACGCGATAAAGCCGACCGCCGCCGACACGCTCAAATGGATGCCGGCCAGCAATAAAATCACCAAGCCCCCGATCATCGCGAACGGCACGTTCATGACGATCAGCGCGGCGTTTTTCAGCGACTGGAACGCCCAGAACAACAAAACAAAAATCAATACGAGGCTGATCGGCACGATGAACGACAACCGTTTCATCGCCCGCTGCTGGTTCTCGAACTGGCCGCTCCAGACAATCCGGTAGCCCGGTTCCAGCACGACCTGTTCGGCGACTTTTTCCTGCGCTTCGGCGACAAAGCTGCCTTGGTCGCGGCCGATCAAATTGCACTTGATCGCGATCCTGCGCATGTTGTCTTCTCGGCTGATCCGGGACGCGCCCTGGTTGATTTTAATCTCGGCCAATTCGGCCAACGGAATGCGCGCGCCGGTCGGCGACATCACGGTAATGTCCTCGATGGCGCCGGCCGAATCGCGGGCCGCGCCGGTCAGCCGCACGGTGATGTCGAAACGGCGCTCGCCTTCGAGCATTTGCGTCGCGGTCTTGCCGCCGATGGCCATTGCAATCACATCTTCCACGTCGTCGACGTTGATGCCGTAGCGCGCGGTCTTGGCCCGGTCTATCGCTATCACCATCTGCGCCAGCCCCGATTGCTGCTCGGCGGCGACGTCGGTGGAGCCCTCTATCGAGCGCAGGATACGGGTAATCTGGTTGGCTTTGTCCTGCAACACTTTCAGGTCCTCGCCGAAAATCTTGATCGCAATCTCGCCTTTAACGCCCGAAATCGCCTCCTCGACGTTATCCTGTATCACTTGCGAGAAATTGAACTGCAAGCCTGGGAACACTTCCAGGCGTTTTTGCATGGCTTCGACCAATTCGTTTTTATCGCGGTAGCGCCAGGTGTCTTTAGGCTTCAAGTCGATCAGGACTTCCAGATTATTGAAGCCTTTAGGATCGGTGCCGTCCTCGGGCCGTCCCAATTGGGTCAACACCGATTTGGCTTCGCTGAACTCGTGCAAGCGTTCGCGCACGTCCCGTTCCAGCATCTTGGCCTTGGATAGCGATACCGGCGTCGGCAACGTGATCGTCAGCCAGATATTGCCTTCGTCCAGCTTGGGCATGAATTCGGTGCCGATCATCGGCGTCGTCGCCAGCGACAACGCCAGTGCCAGGGCCGCGCCGGCGAACAGTTTGCGCGGATGCCGCAACACCGCTTCCAGCGCAGCGCGATACCATTTTTCCATTTTCTCGACCATCGGGTTGTGTTTTTCAATCAATTTGGGTCCAAGCAAGTAGCTCAACAACACCGGCACCAGCGTCAGGCTGATGATCAACGAGCCCAGCAATGCAAAACTGAGCGTGAACGCCATCGGCGAGAATATCTTCGCCTCGACCCGTTGGAACGTGAAAATCGGCAGGAATGCGATAATGAAAATGGCCTTGGAAAACAGGATAGGCCGCGCCAAGTCCACCGCAGTGATCAGCATCGACTGGCGCATATGCGCGACGCTGGCTTTCTGCGCCATCTCCAGCGTCACTTTAACCATGATCGCCTCGACCAGTACCACGGCGCTGTCGACGATGATGCCAAAGTCGATCGCGCCCAACGAAATCAGGTTGGCGGATACATGCTGGGCGTCGATCAGGATAAACGCGAACATCAGCGACAGCGGAATCACGGCAATAACGACCGCCGACGCCAATCCCCGGCGCAGGAACACGACCAGGATCGCCAGAATCAGCGCCGCGCCTTCGATCATGTTGTGCCCGACGGTATGAACCGTATGCTGCACCAGCTCGGTACGGTCGTATATCGGAATGATTTTGGCGCCGGGCGGCAGCATATGGCTGTTCAGCGCGTCGATTTTTTCCTTGACACCCTGCAATACCGCGATTGCGTCCCAGCCTTTAATCAACAGGACCACGCCCTCGACGACATCGTCGCGTTCATTGAAGCCGACGATACCGTTGCGCGGCTGCGGCCCGACCTGGATTTTGGCGACATTCTTGACCAATACCGGTACGCCGTCGCGGCTGGCGATGACGATGTTGCCGATTTCGTCGGCGGTTTTCAGCAGGCCCGCGCCGCGAACGACCAACGCCTCGTAGCCGTGCTCGATATAGCCGCCGCCGGTATTGGCGTTATTGGCCGCGACCGCCTGGTAAACTTCTGGCAGCGTCAGCCGGTAATCCCGGAGTCTATCGGGATCGACTTCAATCTGGTATTGCTTGACGCCGCCGCCGAAAGCCACGACATCGGCGACGCCCTGCACGGAACGCAACGTCCGTTCGATGACCCAATCCTGCAACGCCCGTTGTTCGATCAGCGGATAATTAGGCGCTTCAATACGGTAGCGGTAAATCTCGCCGACGCCGGTGGTCAACGGCCCCATCACAGGCTGCGCTCCATCCGGCAAGCTGCTGCTGACAGCCCTTAGTCGCTCAACAACTTGCTGCCGCGAGAAATAATCCTCAGCCTCATCATCAAAAGTTAACGTGACCACGGACAAACCGAAAATCGATACCGAACGCATGTTGATCAGATGCGGCAAGCCGTTCATTTCTTTCTCAATCGGCAAACTGATCAGCTTTTCCACTTCCTCCGGAGCTTGCCCCGGATATTGGGTCACGACTTGCACGAAAACGTTCTGCACATCGGGAAAAGCCTGCACCGGCAGACGCTGGAACGAAATCACGCCGGCGATGACCAGCAGCACTGCCGTGCCGATAATTAACAACCGTTGCTGTAAACAGAATGCGATGATTTTATGAATCACAATTCGCCTTCTCCGCTTTGTTGTTCGGAATCTTGTTCGGTGCGCAGCAGCAGAGCGCCATCGATAACCAAATGTTCTCCCGGATTCAAGCCCTCCTGGATCACGGCTCTATCTTTAAGGCGCAGGCCTGCTTTGACCGGGCGTTTTTGATAGTGATAATCGCCGATGTCAACGTAAACCCAATCGGATTCTTCTTCGGTAAACAGTGCCGTCAACGGCACTACCACTGCTTTATCGTCCGGCGCGCTTTGCACTTCGATAGCCGCGTACATGGCCGGCAGCAGACGCAGGTCGTCATTAGACAGCGAGCAGCGCACTTTAACCGTGCGCGTGGCTTCGTCAACAACCTGGCCGATGTGGCTGACGGTCGCGGTGAAAACCTCGTTCGGGTACGCCGGCACGCGGACCTGCACTTGCGCGCCGGACCGGATCAGGCCGAGGTTTTTTTCGAAAATATCCATCTGCACCCAAAGCGAGCTCAAATCGGAAATTACGAACAGCGGATCGGCCAAGTCGGGCCTGATTTCCATGCCGGGATTGATGTTGCGTTCGGTGACCACGCCCGCGATAGGCGTTTGCAGCGCGAAGCGATTGTCGGTGCGGCCGGTACGCACGCCAAGATTGGCCAATCTGAGTTTGGCCCGTTCGGCTTCGCTACGCGCCCGCGCCAAACTGTCCTGGGCTTGCTCCTGGTCCTTGCGTGGCGCGATGCCGTGCTTGTACAGTTCCATCATGCGCTGGAAGGCCCGTTCGGCCAGTTTTAAATCGGCCGTCGCGCCTGCATAATCGGACTGCGCCTGTCCCAGCTCGGGGCTGTCCAGCGCCGCCAGCGTATCGCCGGCTTTAACATGGGCGCCCAACGTAGCGATAGAACCGGTCACGCGTCCGGCGATAGGTGAGGACACACGGGCCGTGCGGGTTTCGTCGTAACTGATTTTACCGGTAACCGGTTCCATCAACGGCCGCCGTACCGGTTCGACAACCGCTTCCTTAATGTAATTGCGCTTGGGCGAATTGGGGCTGAGGAAGACTTCATTCTTAGGCGGCTTTGGCGCCGGACGTTGCTGCTTGTTGTCAGGTTGGCAAGCCAGCAAAGACAAACCGAGCAGTCCTGCGGCCAGTCGGACCGGACTAAAAAACTTCATATTCATAATTTGACTTCTTCTCCATAAGCCATCAACAAATCCGCCCAGGCGTTGCTGCGGTTCGCCAGGGCGGTGTAATAATCCAGCATCATTGCTTTGTAATTGCGTTCCGCGTCGATCAGCTCCAACAGTCCTACCGCGCCTTTTTGATAGGCAATCTCCTGGGCTTTGCGCAGATTTTCGATGCGTTTTAGCGCCGACGATTCGAACCGTTGCGAGATAGCCGCGGCGCTTTGCCAAGCCGACAGGGCTTTCATCAGGTCGGCCCGAACGCTCTGCTCCGCCTGTTTCAATGCCAGTTCGGACGTGCTCAGGTTGATGCGGGCTTTGGAAATCTCTCCTTCCTGGCGGTAAAACAACGGCAGCGGCACGCTGAAACCGAGGCCGGCGCTTTCGGTAAAAAAGTTGCCCGGATCGCGTTGGTAAAACGCATTGACGGTCACGTCGGGAATCGCCAACCGGTTCGCCAACGTCAGCATTTTGCCGGCTTGCTCAATGCGCACGCGCGCCGCTTGCAAGTCCGGCCGGCGCTCCAGCGCCAACTCGGCCAATTGATCCTGGCCGGCTTTGGCCAGCGCCGGATTGGTTTCCGGCCAGGCATCGACCGCGGAAATCTCCAGGCTGTTTTCCGGCCACCCCAGCAGTAACAGCAAGTCAGCCCTGGCCTGGTTCAACACGGTTTTGGCTTGGTCTTGATCGGCCTGGGCTTTCAGGCTTTCGACTTCGATGCGGGTAAAGTCCGTTGCCGCGATGTCGCCGACCCGGAGCCTGACCTCGTTGACGCGCAGGATTTCGCGGTAGCGCTCGTAATTCTCGCCGGCGATTTGCGCGCTCTTTTGCGCCAGCAACAGGCTGTAAAAACCGCGCCGCACCGCATTGGTCAAGGTCCGGGCGGTATCCTTCAAATCGAGGCTGACCGCTTCGGTCGCCAGTTCGCTGCTTTCTATCCGCAACCGCCGTTTACCGGCGGTTTCGATAAGCTGCTCGATTTGCGGCGATATGGCGGGTAGGGAGCTTACGCTATTGTTTGGCTCGCGGAACATATTCGGGGTCAGCGATGAGATAGTAAAACTGAATACCGGGTTTGGAATCGCGGCCGCGATAATCTCTTGCGCGCGCGCATCGTCGATATTGAAGCTTGCGGCAATCAAACCGAGGTTGCGTTGATAGAACAGGGCGATAGCCTGCTGTTCAGTAATGGCTAATCCGGTTCCCTGTGCTTGTGTTGCAGCTTGTAACGTTGTAATCCATAAAGAAAAAATCAGGCAAACTAAAGTTTTAGTCTTAGTGAAGTTGCTCATATTACGGTATCGATACGCTTGATTAACTGTCATCTTGTTTATCTTCCGCGCAACGACAGGATGTTTCCGATCGACGGTATGGGGTCATGAGTTATGTATTGCGTGAAATATTAAGGGTTTGGTTAAAAATAACTTCTTGCTTAAGCGGGTTGAGGTACTCGCTTGTCAGGGCTTTGTGAATATTGTCAATAATCATGCCAAATTCTCTCGACAAGACCGTTGGCGCTGATTATGAATTACAAGGCTTTGTTTTAAATTATAAAATATGTCTAAAAAGAAAGTTTGAACGGCAAACTTGCGCTGTTATTAATCCGTTAGTCAAAATGATTGTGTTGCGATAAACTACAAGGCTGTAGTAAATCGAAACACATTATTTTCATGCGCATTTCCACTAAGCTCACGCTGTCTTTAACGTCCATTGGCTTGTTGATATTTATCGGATACGGTCTTTATCATCTTTCGATTGAAAAACGTGATTTAGCCCGAAATATCAGCCTGCAAACAAAACTACTCGGTAAAAGTCTGCAAATCGCTGTTGAAAATGCCATGCGAGACAAGCAGTTGACTGACATTACAGAACTGTTGCAAGGGCTTGAGCAAATTGAACCGGCATTGAAAGTTCGGATTTACGATGAAAACGGTAAGGCTTTCCCGGATGCTATCGGTAATTCTTACGCAAGCGATTTTCAGGAAAGGCTGCATGCCGCTTTGAAAGATGATCAAGACGATCAGTTTTTTTATCCCGAAGAAGACCCCGAATACATTACCCTGCTTTTGCCTCTACAAAACGCGCAGGGGGAAAGGCTTGGCGTTCTGGTGTTTGTGCGCGTCCTGCATGAAATGCGCCGCGACCTTGACGTGACCCGGCGTAACCTGGCGACTTCCACGATTGCTTTTATTGTGATTGCCGCACCGCTTTGCACGCTTATTTGTTTGATTTATATCGGCTGGCCCTTGCAACGGTTGAGCGATGGCATGAAACAAATTCGGGACGGAAATTTCTCCCCGCTACCCCTTATACCCAAAGGGCATAAGTTTCGTTTGAGCAGACAAGCTGCTCAACTCAGCTTTATCAATCACCAGGATGAAATCGGCGTACTGCTGAAGACCTTCAATATAATGGCTGCGGAATTGGCCAACGCCCGGCAAAAACTTAAGGAGGAGGCGCAATCACGTCGCCAAGTCCAGGCCGCGCTTCAGGAAGCGGACAAATTGATTACCATCGGACAGTTATCAGCCGGGCTGGCGCATGAAATCGGTTCACCGCTGCAGATATTGAAAGGCCGGGCCGACTATCTGCTGTTGTGCGCCGGCCAACCCGAAGAAATCATCCGCCACGCACGGATATTGGCTTCGCAAACCGAGCGCATTACTCGCATCGTCCAACAATTGCTGGAATTCACGCGGAGGCGCCCGCCCCATTTCACCCGTATTGATTTACGCGAACCCGTGAATGCCGTACTCAATCTATTGAAATACGAAGCGCATAAGAAACAGGTCGAACTAAGTTATGAAGCCGTAACAGACCTGCCTCCGATCCTTACCGATAGCGACGGCATCCAACAAATTATCTTAAACCTGGTTACCAATGCCTTAGCCGCAACCGGCGCGGGAGGCCGGATTGTTGTTGCCGTCGAGCCCTGTCCCGCCCACAGCAAAACTGCCGAAGCGATACAGCTCACTGTTCGGGATGACGGCTGCGGCATGTCCGAAGAAACGCTAAAACACCTGTTCGACCCGTTTTTTACTACCCGCCAAGAACAAGGCGGCGTTGGGCTTGGCCTGGCTGTAGCCCGAAGCATTGTTACCGCGCACCACGGCAGCATTAAAGCCGAAAGCGCGCTTGGGCAAGGCAGCACCTTTACCATCATTTTGCCTGTGGAGAACCCCGGTCATGGTCTTGGCTGAGCAAGCAATGCAAAAAAATAAGCAGTTATTGGTCATTGATGACGATGTCGGCGTTGTCGAGTACTTGACCGAAATACTCACCGTCAGCGGTTATAGCGCAAGCGGCGAAACCGATCCGCAACAGGTGTTGCAGCGTTTGGAAACCGAGCACTTCGACCTAGTGATCAGCGATGTAGAAATGCCCGGCATGCGCGGCCTGGATTTGATGGCGGCCATTCATGAGCGCAAGCCTGGACAGTTGGTTCTGTTGATCACCGCTTTCGGCAGCATTGATCTGGGGGTGCGCAGTTTACAAGCGGGGGCCTGCGGTTTTGTCACTAAGCCGTTTTCTTTGAACGATTTAACGTCCGCCATTGAACGCGCCTTTAGAGATCGGCAAATGCGTAGAGAAATTGTGCGTGTCGCTACAGCGGACCGGGATTTCATTCCTCGCGAATTGGTTGCGGAAAGCCAGAAGATGCAGAAAATCCTACAACTTGCCGATCGGGCGGCCCGGATCGATTCGCCGGTACTGCTGACAGGGGAAAGCGGTGTCGGCAAGGGCGCTTTGGCGCGCTTTATTCACGAGCATAGTCCGCGCACCAACGGCCCTTTTTTGCAAATCAACTGCGCCGCATTACCGTTTACATTGGTGGAAAGCGAATTGTTCGGGGTGCGCAAAGGCGCCTACACCGATGCGCGTGAACATCGTCCGGGATTGTTTGTTGAAGCTGAGGGCGGCACCCTGTTTCTGGATGAAATCGCGGAAATGCCGTTAGCGATTCAACCCAAACTGCTGCAAGCATTGGAAACAGGCAAGGTCAGACCCGTAGGAGCCGGTAGCGAAATCGCCACCGATGTCCGTATTATCGCCGCTACCAACCAATCCATAGAAAAAGCCTTGCAAAACGGATTGATACGCCAGGACCTTTACTATCGGCTTAATGTCATTCGTTTTGAAATTCCGCCCTTAAGAGAGCGCCTGCCCGATCTGGAATACTTGGTAGATCATTTATTGCAAAATGCCCAAACAAAGCTGCAACGGCAAATCCACGGCATATCCGCCGAAGCGATGAGGTGGATTCGCGCGTACTCTTGGCCGGGTAATGTGCGCGAATTGGCTAATATGCTGGAGAGAGCGGTGGCCTTGACTGATCATGACACGATCCTGTTGGAAGACTTGGCCCAGGCCACCCAGATACCGGTTGAGGACAACTTTTTAGGAAAAGCCGCAACACAGTCGATGACCTTGGCGGAATTGGAAATTGCCTATATCCGCCGCATTTTGGAAATAACCCAGGGCAACAAGGTGCAAGCCGCTAAAATTCTGGGCATTGACCGTGGCAGGCTGTATCGGAAGCTGGAAGATTAAAGTTTGGACATGGCCGTAGTCGTTCCGTATCCATTCAGCCACAGCTTGCGCGGATGTGCGGAGAATCGTCATTGTCGACGAAAATGACGGATTTTAGCGCTGGATTAATCACGCATTAATCGCTCTCTTAGGTATTTTGCGGTCAGGTAGCCCAAAATCGCTCCCCATATCATCATAAAGACTCCGTGTAATATGATTTCCAAATTAAGCCTATGGCCTTGCGCATAGTAATCGTAGAAATAATCTATTGTTACAATGCAAGCTGTTATATATACAGCGCTTTTAAATTTAACGGCGTGCGCATGAAAATAACTAACGCCTAGGACGATAAAACCTATTAAAAACCTTAGGCCTGCATGGATTGACCAATGAAGATCGAGTAACGGGGTTTTTAATAACGCTATATTCAAAAAATAGAGCAACACAGTTCCTGCAACAAAAGAAAAAACGAGCATTTTCATAACACCACCTCTATGCATTCAATCATACATTCATAGTATCCCGTTTTTTGTTCGAAGTTAACATTACTGTATCCCGCGTCACTATTCGATAATCATGGTCAAAATACTCAGCCTGTTTAAGCGCTATTCTTGTTGCAAATACAGCGCCGACAGATTAAGGATGTAAATGATGAACATGAACAGGCTGCCCCAGCCTACCGTCTTGAACAAGCGTTGTTGCGGACGCTACCGAAGCCCGACAATGGCAATGCCGGTCATCATGATGGCAGACTGGATCGTAACCAGATGCACCGGCGAAACGTTGGCGAGGAGAGGGCACTTCAAGCACGCCATATCATCAATGGCGATAATGACCGGATTGAACAAGTTGCTGCCCAACAAGTTGCTGATGGCCATGTTCAACGCTCCGATTCTCAACGCCGAAACAGGACCGCCACTTCGGGTAATGAAGTAGCAAAAGCTACGAACACCGTACCCACGAAACTCCGTTGCCAGTCCATGGCTTCGGCCGTTATCGGAAGCCTGGTTCCCATCAAAACCACCACTTCACTAAACAGTTTGGCCGTTAAAACATTAAGCTTAATTCTTTAGCCGCTTGCATGTTAATCGTTTGATGTAAGATACCGGAATTAAAGCATTTCAGCGGACAAGCTATTTCAAGTATTAAGAGAGTTAGCCCTTCATGTGTTTTCACATGTCTCGGTTACAGCTAATGCGAGGTATCGGCTCTGACTCTCGCTTACCTTTTTCTATGAAGCAATGCGGGGCAGTTCCACGTTCCTAGTTTGGGATATAAGAAAATGGAATACGGATGACACGGATTTGATCTTCAACACCTATGCTTGGCAAATTTGATTTTTATCTGTGTGCTTCCGCTTAAATTCGCGTCATCCGCGTTCTCTTGTCTGAAGCGCATTCAACAGCACATTAATGTCCGCGCCGGGTTTACAGACATTCTCGCTAAGATGCCGACGCCAGCCCCTGGCGCCCGGTTCGCCATGAAACAGGCCCAAAATATGACGGGTTATGCTGTTTAAGCGCACGCCGTCTTTACGGTCCAGCTGTTCCTGAATATAGGGGATTAGCCGTTCCATAATCATTTCCCGGGAACGGGGGGCTTCGGACTCGCCATAAAAGCGCCTGTCCACTTCGGCCAGCAAATACGGATTATGATAAGCCTCCCGGCCTACCATCACGCCGTCGACATGCTGCAAGACTTCTTCGGCCTGATCCAGTGTCAGGACACCTCCGTTCAGGATGATTTCCAGCTGCGGAAAATCCTGTTTTATTTGATAGACGACATCGTAGCGCAACGGCGGAATGTCGCGGTTTTGTTTGGGCGATAAGCCGCTCAGCCACGCCTTTCTGGCATGAATAATAAAAGTCTTGCAGCCAGCATCGGCAATGGCCGAGATAAAATGCGCCAATTCTTCGTAAGAATCGCGCTCGTCAATGCCGATTCTCGACTTGACCGTGACCGGAATCGAAACCGCCTGAGCCATTGCGGCAACGCAGGCGGCAACCAGCTCGGGCTCTGCCATCAGGCAAGCGCCGAAACGGCCGTTTTGGACCCTGTCGCTCGGGCAGCCGACATTTAAATTCACCTCGTTGTAGCCGTAATCTTCAATCATCTTCGCGCAGATAGCCAGCTCGCGCGGATTGCTGCCGCCCAATTGAAACGCAACCGGTTTCTCCGCGGCATTAAATTGCAAAAAACGGTGATGGTCGCCGTGAATCAACGCGCCGGTCGTCACCATCTCGGTATACAAGAGCGCGTGTTGCGAGATCAGCCGGTGAAAATAACGGCAGTGCCTGTCGGTCCAATCCAACATCGGCGCAACGCAGAATTTTCTGCTGGGATATGTCTGTGTTTCTTTGCTATGTGTCAATTTCTTACCGGGTAGTTGAGTGAGTTACGGGGTGGCGTTGGGGCAGGGGGTGAATCCGATTTGAAGCGATATTATAACGGGACTTCCCTGCTTAAACGAAACTTATGCCCTTTGGGTATAAAGCTGAGTTGAGTTAGCTTGTCTACTCAAACGAAACTTATGCCCTTTGGGTATAAAGCTGAGTTGAGTTAGCTTGTCTACTCAAACGAAACTTATGCCCTTTGGGTATAAGCAGGAATCGGGCAGGCAACCGTGTCGGTTTTCATCCTGCTCTCGAATCCTGATCCATGTAAAATAAGCCGGAATTTTAACGAGGAATTACTTTTGGACACACAGACTCTCTGCCTTTGCGGCTCCGGCATCGAATACGCTCAATGTTGCGGCCCGTTTCATTCCGGCGAAAAAAAGCCGTTAACTGCCGAAGCTTTGATGCGCTCGCGCTTCACCGCTTATGCGATGCATAACGCCGGCTATTTACAACAGACTTGGGACGCCACTGTGCGGCCTGAATTGATCGATTTTTCCAAGGAAAAAGTCGAATGGCAACGGCTGGAAATCGGCAACACTAAAAAAGGCGGCGTTAAGGATGCCAAAGGCGTAGTGGAGTTTAAGGCGTATTATTTACAGGATGGCGAAGAATACGTGATGAACGAGATCAGCCAGTTTGTTAAACGGGCGGGCGGCTGGTTTTATCTGGACGGCGTGGTTAAATCGATCGGCAAGGTAGGCCAGCAGACTAACCTGGGTAAGAATGCGCCGTGTTCTTGCGGTAGCGGCAAAAAGTTTAAACGCTGCTGCGGAGCTGCGTGAGGTTGAGTCTAAAGGGCGGCCGGTTTGGCTGCCGCCCTTGCTCGGATTACTTAAAAAAGTTATTTTTCATCTTTTGTCGGTTCTTCCGATTCCCCGATCAACGCAGATAAACAGTCCATCTGGCTTTCGGTATAGTTCGCGCGAGCCTCTGCAAACTCTTTTGGCGAACCGAAATCCTTGTTCAATTCATCAATAGTCTTTTTTGGATCTTGAGACGAGGACAGCGTCAGCCATTTTGTATAGTTACGGTAAGCAGTCAGACGCTTGGGGTCGAGCGCAAAAATACCGGGCATGCGGTTTGACGTTGTATCGACGACGCATTTAGCCATGCGTTCGGGGGATAATTTATAGTCCTTAACATCTTTTTCCAACTGCATTTGATCCAATACAGCCTGTTCGAATTGTTTTTTATCCGAGCAACCTGAGAGTAATAATGCCGAGAGGGAAAGAAGCAGTAGTTTTTTCATGTCTGTATATCCGTAATGAGTGAAAACGCGATGTGCGGCATTATACGTCAGGTGCAAGGTAAAAGGTTCAAGGGGAAAGGTTTTTTCGTTTTGAGCCTTACCGTATCTCTTTCATTGCTTGTGTAATCCAGGCTTCGGCGTCGGCATTGATGTCGGCGGCTTTGCGGCCTTTGGTTTCAATGGCGGGGCCGATTTTCAGTTTGATCACGCCGGGATATTTTAAAAAGCTGTAGCGCGGCCAAAAATCGCCCGCATTATGTGCGACCGGAACGACCGGAAAGCCGGTTTTATGCGCCAGCATCGCGCCGCCGATATTAAATTTCAATACTTCTCCCGCGCCGGCGCGCGTGCCTTCCGGAAAAATCAACACCCATAGGCCTTCGTTTAAATATTGACTGCCTTGCTCGAGCAAGGAACGCAATGAGGCGCGCTGGTTTTTCCGGTTGATGACGATGGATTTCAACGTAAGCAAGGCCCAGCCCCAGATCGGCAGATACAATAATTCGCGCTTGATGACCACTGAATGAGGCGGGAGCAGGTATCTTAATGCCAGTGTTTCCCATGCCGATTGATGGTTGCTCAGGATAATGGCCGGCTGCTCGGGATTAATGTGTTCCAGTCCTTCGACTTCATAAGTGAGACCGCAAAAAATCTTGGTCATCCAACCGATAATAGCGCACCAAGCATGGCCGATTCTCCAGCGTATTTTGAAAGGCAGCATACAGCCGGCAATCAGTAATGCGCCAACTACAGTAGCGGTAGAGAAGATGCCGACAAACAGCAGGGCCGAGCCAATATAGTTTTTAGGTCTGGGGTCTTGAGGTGAGGTATTGGGCTGCGTCATATAAAGTCTCAAAAACAGGAATATCGAGATTAGGGTTTTCAGTTAGGGTTTTTTGGCCTTTGCCGGTTTTGACCAATATCGGATTTGCGCCGGCGGCTTTTGCTGCCTGGAGATCGCGGAGCGAATCGCCGATCGCAGTCATGCCGTCCAATTTAATGTTGTTGTCGGCTGCAAAGGCTTTGAACAATCCCGGCTTCGGTTTGCGGCAGGCACAGTCATCGTCCGGGCCATGCGGGCAGAAATAGATCGCATCGATTTTTCCGCCTTTTTCCTCAGTCATCCGCTGCATTTTTGCATGGATTTTTTCCAGCGTGTCGGCATCGAATAAACCGCGAGCCAGGCCGGACTGATTGGTAATCACAACGACTTTATAACCATGGCGATTGAGCAGGGCGATGGCTTCAAGGCTGCCGTCAATCGGCAGCCATTGTTCCGGGGATTTGATGAATTCATCCGAATCGTGATTGATAACGCCGTCGCGATCCAGCAATACGTAGCGGTTTTGGGACATGCTTTATATCGCGTTCCCGTATCGCCGGAGCGGTGGCTGCTGCGTTCCCACGCCGGAGCGTGGGAACGATAATCTAGGAGATAGATTCATCTACGATTGCAATTTAGAAATATCGGCACAAGTCAAAAACTGCTCGGACAACAAGTTCAGCAACGCCAAACGGTTCGCGCGCAAGTCAAGATCGTCTGTCATGACCATCACATGATCGAAAAATGCATCGACGTCATTGCGTAAAGCTGCCAAACGGTTAAGCGTTGCCTGGTAATCGCGTTGCGCCAGCAGCGGTTTAATGTCGTCGGCGGACTGCAATGCCGTTTGCAATAACTGTTTTTCTTGCGGTTCAAGCAATGCGCCGACGCTGCTTGCAGGTTCAGTATCCGATTTCTTCAGGATATTGCGGATACGCTTGTTTGCAGCGGCCAAGCTTTCGGCTTCGGGCAATTGCCTGAAGGCTTTAACGGCTTGCAGACGCTGCATGAAGTCCAACGGTTCGGCAGGATTTACGCTAATGACCGCGTCGAATTCGTCGGCGGTGTAGCCTTGATCCAGGCAATAGCCTTTCAAACGGTCGAAAATAAAATCGATAACCCGGTCCGCCGTTGCGGATTGATCTTTGTCGGTTTTAATTTGCGCGCCGGCAAACTCGGTTAACTCAACGATGCTGATGTTGAGTTTGTTTTCTATGATGGTCCGGAGAATGCCTAGGGCGGCGCGGCGCAATGCGTAAGGATCTTTATCGCCGGTAGGGATCAAGCCGACCGCGAAAATGCCGACCAGCGTATCGATTTTTTCCGCAATCGCCAGAATTTGCCCGATAGTGCTGCTCGCCGTCGGGCTGCCGGATTGTTTCGGGAAGTACTGTTCTTCAAGCGCCAGCGCGACCGCTTTCGGTTCGTGTTCCGCCGTGGCGTAATAGCGCCCCATGATGCCTTGCAGGTTGCCGAATTCGCCGACCATTTCGGTCATCAGGTCGGTTTTTGCCAGTAATGCGGCGCGCTCGGCCAGATCGACATCGGCGTTCAAATGTCCGGCAATAAATTTGGCCAGGTTGCGAACCCGAATGGTCTTGTCGTAAACCGTGCCCAGGCTCTCCTGGAATATCACGTTGCGCAAGCTGTCCAAACGGTCTTCGAGGTTTTTCTTGCGGTCCTGGTTCCAGAAAAATTCCGCATCGGACAGGCGGGGAGTGACGACGCGCTCGTTGCCTTGCTGTATCGACTTGGGATTCGTGCTTTCGATATTGCTGAAAGTAATGAAGTTAGCCAGCAAGCCGCCGTCGGTGTTTTCAACCGGAAAATATTTCTGGTTGGTTTGCATCGTCGTAATTAAAACTTCCGGCGGCAGTTCCAGATAGCGCGGATCGAAAGTTCCGGTGATCGGCACCGGCCATTCGTTCAGTGCGGCGATTTCTTCGAGCAAATCGTCCTCGATATGCGCAATGCCGCCCACCGCATCGGCAGCTTTTTGCGCGGCTTCGCGGATAATAGTTTTTCTTTGTTCGACGTCGGCAATGACGCGGCCTTGGCTATACAGCGCGGCGGCATAATCTTCGGGCTTCGTTAGCGTGATTTGTTGCGGCGCGTGGAAGCGATGGCCTTGCGTGGCAGCGCCGGTTTTGAGGCCGAGGATTTCGGTCTCAATCACTTTGTCGCCGAACAATAAAACAGCCCAATGCACCGGTCTGACGAATTCGGTTGTAAAGCTGCCCCAGCGCATGCGCTTCGCAATCGGCAAGTTGGCGATGCTTTGGCGGATGATGTCGGGAATCAACTCCTCAGTCGCTTGGCTTTTTACTGCTTGGGTAAAGCTGAGCCATTCGCCTTTATCGGTTTTCAGTCGCTCCAGTTGATCAAAAGTCGTGCCGCAACTGGCCGCAAAACCCTGAGCCGCCTTGCTGGGCGAGCCGTCCGGCGCGAACGCGGCTTGCAGCGCAGGGCCGCGTTTTTCGACGGTTTTATCGGGTTGTGAAGTTGCCAAGTTTTCGATAAGAACAGCCAGACGTCTTGGCGTCGCATAAGCTTTGCTGCCGGTAAACGTCAGTTCGGCCGCGTTCAGGCCTTGAATGATGCCGCTTAATAAAGCGTTGCTGAGTTTTAGCAGGGTTTTAGGCGGCAGTTCTTCCGAGCCCAATTCAAAAAGTAAATTCTGTTTTTCTATCACGGTAATCTCTTTAATTATTAAGACGTTTCAGCTCGTTACAAGCATGATGTAAAGAAGATGGGGCATTTTCGGGCAAACTATTAACACAGATTTCTTCTTTTAATTTTTTGGCAAATACACTTACGTCTTTATTTGCATACTGATTTTTGTAACTGATAAGTTTTCCATCGCTACCTTTTAGAGTTTCACCATTAGTATTTCCCTTATCGACATAATAAAACCAAGATTCAATATTACGGATTGGAACAAATAATAATATTTTTTCGTTGGGTAACCGAGTTGGTTGATTTAAACGGTATTTCTCTTCATCTAACACTCTATCAAATGAGCGTAGCCTCTCATTAACTGTTTTTTCATCGGCATCTATCATTGCTATTAAGATAATATTTTGAGTAGCGTATTTGCGATAAGAGCTAACAGCTTTAGCGTAAAGTTTTAATACGGTGTCGTTATTATAGGCAGGTAGCTTTGTAATTTTATTATCTGCACCTAAGAGCTTCGCATAAGCACAAATGAAATCATATTGAGCTATATCTTCACACAATACAGTAATGCGGTAACCGTTAAGATTAATCGCCATAAATCCAGCCAATTTCAATTAATTGGGCAAGAGATAAGCCATCATTATCTTGCTCTGTAATCTTTTCTATTCGAGTATGGTTATCTTGCCTTGAAAACCAGTATCCTGAGCCGGCAGCTAAAAAATTGATTAGACTAGGATGATGTGAAATCAATAAGACTTGCATATTTCTTTCCCTGCATTGTTCTCGCAGTGCATTCAACCAAGGCTGAATTTCCGGCAAGGCTAAAAAATTTTCAGGTTCGTCAATGCAAATAAGTGAACTTTCGGGAGCGCAATAAATCACAGAATAAAGAGCTATTAATACTTTTTGGCCTTCCGAGAGTTCGTTAAAGTAATAAGTAATAATTCCATTATTTTCAAAATCGACTTGTAATACTTTGGCTTGTCCAGCTTGATCAATTCTAAAATAATCAAAACCTGGAATAATATCGCGCATCGCTTTCTCAAATTCTGATACGCCTCTTCTATTTTTTTCATTGAGGTGACTAAACCATTCGGCATAGTTAGAAAAATCTGTTTTTACCTCTGCATTAGCTTTGCTTATAGAAGAAGCCATTTCATAAGGATTAATGCGAACTACTAATAAAGTACGTAAATACTGTAAAAATTCTTTTGCATAAAATGAAAGATAGCGATTTATACCGGAACGAGTAATATCAAGCAAAAGCTCCTCATTCTCTTTAAAAGATATAACTGAGGTTTTACCATCCTTAGATTCAATAAGCATTTTGTTATTATGATATAAAGATTCTTCACTCATCATAATATCGTCAGATATGACGTACAGATGCCATAATACTAATTTATACTTATAAATTGATTCACCAATCTCAATATCCAGTTCAAAATGTATATTGACATTTTTACGCTCACTTTCATCTAGCCAACGAGTAATGTGATATTTATTAAATACATTTTCAATTTTTTCCTCATCAATAATTACTCTGCGTAATTTAGTTAAAACCTCAAAAACCGTAGATTTCCCCGAACCGTTCGCCCCCAAAAAAAGACTAATGTCCTTATCAAAGTTAATTTCAAAATTAACCAAGCATTTGTAGTTATGGACATATAGTCTTTTCAGCATAAGCAATTAATCCTTTTATTAATTATTCTGACACATCGGAAATCCCAGCGACTCCCGGCGTTGGTAATAGGCTTCGGCGACCGATTTGGCTAGGTTTCTGACGCGCAACAAGTAGCGTTGGCGCTCGGTAACCGAAATCGCATGGCGCGCATCCAGCAGGTTAAAAGAGTGTGAAGCTTTCAGCACCATCTCATAAGCCGGCAGCGGCAGGTTCAGTTCGATCAGCTTGGTGCATTCTTTTTCGTAAGTGTTGAAGCACTCGAACATGAAATCGACGTTGGCATGTTCAAAATTGAACGCCGACATTTCCACTTCGTTTTGGTGGAACACGTCGCCGTAAGTGACTGTGCCGAACGGGCCGTTAGTCCAGACCAAATCGTAAACGCTTTTAACGCCCTGCAAGTACATCGCGATACGTTCCAGGCCGTAAGTGATTTCGCCGGTGATCGGCCGGCATTCAAGGCCGCCGACTTGTTGGAAATAGGTGAACTGCGTCACTTCCATGCCGTTCAGCCAGACTTCCCAACCCAGGCCCCACGCGCCCAGCGTCGGAGATTCCCAGTTGTCTTCGACAAAACGCACGTCGTGTTCGAGCAAGTCCAGGCCTAAATGCTTTAACGAACCCAGGTAAAGCTCCTGGATATTGTCCGGCGACGGCTTCAACACGACCTGAAACTGGTAGTAATGTTGCAAGCGGTTCGGGTTTTCGCCGAAACGGCCGTCGGTCGGCCGGCGCGACGGTTGCACATAGGCGGTGTTCCAAGGCTCGGGGCCTATGGCGCGCAGAAAGGTGGCGGGATGGAAGGTTCCTGCGCCCACTTCCTGATCCAACGGTTGCAATAAAATACAACCCTGGTCCGACCAGTATTTCTGTAAGGCTAGGATGAGTCCCTGAAAAGTAGATAAGTCGTTGTTTATGCTGGACACGGATTAACGCTCTTGGGCAATAAAAAGTGGGGGATTATAACTGAAAAAAACGCTATGGGGCATAGCGTTCGTTAGATTGGCTTTATGCATATTCAGGCGGGCACGTTTGATGCGCCGCCATCGGTTAAACAGCCGAAGAATGCTTGTCGGAACGACTGACCTGTTTGACCTGATACATGGCCTGGTCGGCGTGGTGAATCAGTTCATTAATTTCTATCGCGTCGTCGGGATAAAGACTGATGCCGATGCTGGCGCTAATGGCGACAGCTTGATCTTTCAGCATACAAGGTTGGGAAATCAATCCCTGTAACTTACCGGCAACTTTTTGTGCGTTTTGCAGCGAGCCTATATCTTGCAGAATGACTAAAAACTCGTCTCCGGCCAGCCTGCCGGCATAGTCGCACTCGCGGATGGCTTGCGGCAAACGTTCGGCGACAGTCAGCAGCAGCCTGTCGCCGGATTCGTGTCCGAGCCGGTCGTTAATAGCTTTAAAACCGTTCAAGTCGAGAAACAGGATCGCCAGCTTGGTTTTTTGCCGCGCGGCAGTCGCGATGGATTGTTTTAGCAGATCGAGAATCAGCGCCCGATTCGGTAACTTTGTCAGATTGTCGTAATGCGCGGCTTGCTCGAGTTTTTGTTTTAGCCGCGTTTGCTCGGTGATGTCTCGCGCCATGCAGATGATGAAATTCGCTTGATCGTGTTTGTCCTTAAAAGGGGCATTTAGCCATTCGCATAGGATCTCACTACCGTCTTTTTTGATGTTGGAGTTCTCTGTGTGAGAAATCGCGCGCTTTTTGTGCACGGCCGCCAGCACTTCTTCCACTTCTTGGTGGTCTGCCGGTGGAATTATTGTCGAGATGTCTTTGCCCAGGATGTCTTCGGCGCGCCAGAGAAACGTTTTTTCGGCTTCGGCGTTCCAGTTTTGAATCCGGTTTTGGTCGTCCAGCACAATCAAGCTCAACGGGGCATGATTGAACATTGTGTTGAGCCGGGCTTCATTAATGCGCGCCGCCCGGTAGAAGCGGAACAGGATAACCGACAGCAATGCCAGCAACGACAAACCGGCCGCTGCATAGTAAAGCTTGATTTTGAGCTTTTTCAGGTCGATTGCGGAGTTCGGAAAGTGCAGCATCGCTTCGACGTCGAAACGTTCCGGCAACAAGCCTAGTTGACGGTAAGTTTGCGCGATATGCTGCCAGCGTCCGATATTCATATAGCCGGGATCGATCAGTTCCGGCTGCATCAAATCATGCATCGCTTTGGCTTCAAACTGCAAGTGCTCGATGCTGTGGCGTTGCGAATAACGGTCGTAAATCAGTTGCACGATTTCGTCGGGATTTTGCATCGCGTAGCGCCAACCGCGCAGTGAGGCTTCCCTAAACGCTTTAACGCGCTGAGGGTTTTGATCCAGTTCGGTTTCCAGCGTAAAGAAATTGTCGCCGTAAAAATCGATGCCGCTCATCCTTGGACTGAACTGGATATAAGTCCGTTTCTGCTGTTTCAGCATGTACAGTTCGTCGGTCACATACACCGACATCGCATCGATTTTGCCCGAGAGTAAGTCGTTTAAATCAAGGCTGTGATGCTGTAGGTCGAAAGCTTTAGAAGTAAAGCCTTCCTGAAGCAGGTAGGCAAATAATTCCGCCGAACTCGGCTCAATCATCACCTTACGGCCGATCAATTTGTGGATATTATCGATTCCCGAATCGGACAGGGCGATCAGGCTTAGCGGCGAGTGCTGGAAAATCACTCCCAGTACTACGACCGGGTCGCCGCGATAGCGGTTCAGTATCAGCTCGCTGGTGCCGACGCCGAACTGGGCGCGTCCGGCAATGACTTCCTGGGCCGGATCCACGCCGGGAGCCGCCTCGACAATATTAACGTCAAGGCCTGCGTCGCGGTAGAAGCCTTTTTCCTTGGCCGCATAATAACCGGCAAATTGGAATTGATGCTTCCATTTCAATTGCAGCGTGACCGGATCCAATTCGTCGGCTCCGGCCGTGGAGGCGCCCAACAGCAGCCAGGCTATCGCAAGGGTTTGAATAAGACGTTTAGGCACAATCGCATTCGCCGATGTCTTCAAACCAGATATGCGGCGATTGCTCGATAAAGCGGCGCATCAACGCAATGCAATCGGCGTTATTCATTTCAATGACGTTAACGCCGGCTTCCTTGAGCCAATCCAGGTGACCGTCGAAGTTGACCGATTCGCCGACCACGACCGTGCCGATATTGAATTGCCGGATCAGGCCCGAGCAATACCAGCAGGGCGCCAATGTGGTAACCAAAATCTTGTCGCGATAGTCGGTTTGACGGCCGGCTTTGCGGAACGCGTCGGTTTCGCCGTGAACGGAAGGATCGTTATCCTGCACGCGGCGATTACGGCCGCGTCCGAGCAAATTGCCGCCGGCATCGAACAGCGCCGCGCCAACCGGTACGCCGCCTTCGTCAAAGCCGGTTTGCGCTTCGGCAAGCGCTATCGCCAACATGTCTGCATAGTTCATCGGATATCCCCTAAAGTGGATTTGTTTTTATTATTTAAGCAATTTATGCGTTTAAAAATAAGCAAGCTATTGTACCGCCAAACAGTTCGAGTATTTAATTCAAACTCCGGGTTATTTCTTCATCAATTCGTTTTGAGAAAAATTATTGTTGCTATAGGATCGGGTTGAAGTAAGCGGCATTTCCCATTTTCTATCATGAAGAAGGAGAAGCGACATGAACGATCAAGAAAAACAACGGGCTGTAGAAATTCTTAACCGGATTATGGAGCTTGAGCTGGCGGGCGTTGTTCGTTATACGCATTACTCGCTGATGGTCTACGGCTATAACCGCATCCCCATTGTTTCCTGGCTTAAGAGCAATGCCGAAGAAAGCTTGGTGCATGCGCATAAAGCGGGCGAGCTGGTGACATTATTGGGCGGACACCCTTCTCTTAAAATAGGCCCGCTGTTGGAAACGGCAAAGCACGACATCGGCGATATTCTAAGAGAAAGTCTAGGGCATGAGAAAGCAGCGGTAGCCGAGTATTTCGAGTTGCTGAAAGTTTCCGAAGGAGTTTCGGTGCTGCTGGAAGACTATGCAAGGGAGATGATTGCCGGGGAAGAGCTGCATCTTGACGAAGTGAACAAAATGCTGCGAAAACCCGGCGATGTCCAGCCGTTTAATCTTTAAATCCGGTCAGCATTGAGAACGGTAATAGCCCTCCACAACGGAGAGTGTAAGAGTTTTTGTGTAAACGGCCATTAAGCAGGAAATTACCGATCTTTATAAGGACATGTATCCGTCAAGCCGGCCGCCGCCGTGTTTTTTTGGAATTATTTACGAGCCGGTACTTATCGATTAAAGCAAATCGGTACAATACGCGCGGCTGACAATACAATAGCGCTGTTCTGTTGTTATGCCTGAATCGATTTGCCGCAGAATTCTGGGTAAAGGTTATATGTTTTTAATTTTTGGATAATTTATGAAAAGACAAAATTTATTTACGCTGGCAGCTTTTTTTAGCGTGTTGGCTTTTACCGTATCGGCCGAAGAAATCGGCGAGGTCAGCACGGTGTTTAAGTTGTTGGGAGCCAATCATAAAATTATCGTTGAAGGCTTCGACGATCCCGATGTTCCCGGCGTGGCCTGCCATATATCGCGGGCTAAAACAGGCGGCATGAAAGGCGCTGTAGGTTTGGCCGAAGATCCATCGGAAGCATCGATCGCGTGCCGCCAAATAGGACCAATCGATACGAGCAAACTGGCTAAATTGAAAAACGGCGACGTGGTGTTTAAAGAAAACCTGTCGCTGGTTTTCAAGACTTTGCAAGTGGTGCGTTTCTATGACAAGAAACGTAATGTGCTGGTTTATTTGGCGTACAGCGACAAGGTGATTGAAGGTTCGCCCAAGAATTCCATTTCATCGGTACCGGTTATGAAATGGGATTAGTAGATTAGCTGGAAGTAATAACTGATGTTACGCATAGGGCGTATTTCTCCCGTTTGCCGAGTCAAGCACCGGCGTTTTTGCAGGGACAAGTCGGCAACCGGGCCGCCTTTCGGTTGTTAATTTCTTGTACAGTTCGCGCTTTTTCATTATTCGTAGTTATATACTTACGTAGTAAATCAAATATAGAGGATGGATTATGCGCCTGCTGCTCATTGAAGATAGCGACGATTTAGTAAGTATTTTAAAAAAAGACCTGGCTAAAGCAGGTTTCTCTGTCGACGTTGCCTATGATGGTATAGAAGGCGAATACATGGGCTATGAGAGCCTTTATGAATTGGTCATATTGGATCTAGGCTTGCCAAAGCGCAACGGTATTGAAGTTTTACAAAATTGGCGGGCTAACCGTAATAATGTTCCGGTGCTGATATTGACGGCGCGGGATGCATGGCATGAAAAAGTCGATGGATTTAAAGCAGGCGCCGACGATTATCTCGCCAAGCCTTTTCATATCGAAGAATTGTTGGCTCGCGTCAATGCGATCATTCATCGTGCCCATCAAACGCCTGGCGGCAAGCTGCAAATAGGCGATTTGATTTTGGATGAAGACCGGCAGCAAGTTACGTTAAAAAACGGAGCTTCTCACGAATTAACCGGTACTGAGTTCAAATTGTTGCGCTTCTTTCTTCTACACCCGGGCCAGGTTTTAAGTAAATCGGTATTGATTGGGCAGATCTACGATTTCGAATCCGATAAAGATAGCAATGTCATTGAGGTCTACGTAAACCACTTGCGCCATATTATCGGCAAGCAACGTATTGAAACCCGGCGCGGGCAAGGCTATGTGTTTAGGGAAATGTCCGGGTGAAATCGTTACAGTTGCGTTTGGCTATAGGCTTGTTTATCAGTCTTATTATTGTCTTTGTCACCTTATGGTGGTTGATCAGCCATACGCTTCGCAATCTGGCCGAGGAGTCTGTTGCCGAGCATATGGAGCACGATGCGTTGAGCATACTCGCCGCACTTTCTACCGATTCCGGCAACAACATCGTACTGGATGATGAGCGGGTCGAACCGATCTATCTGGTGCCGTTCTCAGGCGACTATTACCAGGTTATAACCGGTAAGCAGGTCATTCATTCCCGGTCGCTGAGGGGAGAAAGCTTCAGTGTCCAAGAACTGTTAGCCGGACGAACCAACAAGCTTTATGTAACCGGCCCCAAGCAGCAACCTTTACTGATTATGGTCTATGGCTATAGAAAGCTGGACCGTAATATCACTATTGCAATCGCTGAGGACTTGTCGCCAACCTTTGCACGTATCTCAACGTTTCAACATCGGTACACGCTGATTTCATTGATTTTGTTTTTGTCATTGATTGTTGTGCAAGTCATTATCTTACGAGTAGGGTTTTATCCCTTAGCGCGCATACAAAAGCAGATCAGGGCGCTGGAGCAGGGCGAGATAACGCAGCTGGACACTAATGTTCCGCAGGAAGTATTGGTATTGGTTAGTGAGTTCAACCGGCTGTTGAGTATGATGGGACAGCGCTTGCAACGTTCGCGCAATAGCTTGAGCGATCTTGCCCATGCGCTAAAAACGCCGTTAACCGTACTTCAGCAATTATCCAGGGAAGAAACCTTGCAATCGCAGCCGGAACTCGTCGTTACCATGCAAGCACAAACGCAAAATATGCAAAGTACCATGGAGCGCGTTCTTAAACGGGGGCGTTTGGCCGGCGAAGGTTCTGCGGCTTTAAAATTCGATGTTCAGCAGGAAGTACCTACGCTCATTCATGTGTTACAAAATATGTACCGGGATAAAAATCTCTCGGTTACTTTTTCCGCGCCGGAAGACGTGGAGTTGATGGTGATCGATAGGGAAGACATATTGGAGCTGATAGGAAACCTGCTCGATAATGCCTGTAAATGGGCCAAGTCTAAAGTGGCGGTCAGTTTCAATACCGATCCTGAGCCCCGTCTTATCGTTGAAGACGATGGCCCCGGAGTTTCCGAAGACGATGTAATCCGGTTAGCCCAGCGCGGCACCCGGCTGGACGAGACGGTTAGTGGTCATGGCTTGGGGCTGTCGATTGCCCGAACCATTGTTGAACAAAATGGCGGGCAACTTAACATGGGACGGTCGGATAAATTAGGCGGTTTTCTGGTGGAAGTTTTATTTGCTAAATCGAAGGTACAGTGACGCTATGCTTCTATAAGCAAGATGACGGCTTCTCCCGGATAGCATGAGTGACGATCAAGCCGATAGCCGCTCTCGCCATTCGGCAATTTTTACCTTTAGCTCATCAACATTAACCGTCGTCAGGCGGCGCTGTTGCAGCAAGCGTTTGCCGGCCACCCAGACATCGGTAACTTGTTGGCGGCTGGCGGCATAAACAATCTGCGAAATAGGGCAATATAACGGCTGGGTTTCCAGGTGCGATAAATCGACGGCAATCACATCGGCGGCCTTGCCGATACTCAGCGAGCCGATTTCATTATCCAGGCCCAATGCCTTGGCGCCGTTGATGGTCGCCATGCGTAGCGCCGTCATCGCCGGAATCGCGCTGGCGTTACCGCCAACCGCTTTACCGAGCAACGCCGCGGTGCGCATTTCGCCGAACATATCCAGGTCATTGTTGCTGGCCGCGCCGTCGGTGCCCAACGCGACGTTGATGCCTGCCTCGATACATTTGGCAACCGGACAAAAGCCGCTGGCCAGTTTTAAATTGGATTCCGGGCAATGCACGATATGAGCGCCGGCTTTGGCAAACCGGGCAATCTCATCGTCGGTTAATTGCGTCATATGTACGGCGATGAATGACGGATTGACCAAGCCGAGTTCGTGCAATCTTTGCAAGGGGCGCTTTCCGGTTTGTTCCTGTGCTTGTTCGACTTCGTGCAGGGTTTCGTGCACGTGCATATGCATCGACAGTTCCATCTCATCAACGATGGCTTTGATTTTTTGCAGCGGCTCGTCGGACACGGTGTACGGCGCATGCGGAGCGAAAGGCGTGGAAATCAGCGGATGGTGACGCAGCTGATCATGCAGGGCCAGCCCTTTTTCAATATAAGCGTCGCTGTTTTCTGCCCAGACTGTCGGGAAATCGATGACGATCAAGCCGACGCAGGCCCGGATGCCGTGATGTATCGCCTGGGCCGCAGTGATTTCCGGGAAAAAATACATGTCGTTGAAGCAGGTCGTCCCGCCCAGAATCATCTCGGCTATCGCCAGATCGGTACCGTCCTTGACGAACGATTCGCACATCCATTTTTGCTCCAGCGGCCAAATGTGATTTTGCAGCCAGTCCATCAGTTGCAAGTCGTCGGCAATACCGCGCATTAACGTCATCGCCGCATGGGCGTGGCTGTTGACCAAGCCGGGCAACAGGGCATGGTAAGCCAGGTTTTCCGTGGTCGTGCCCCGGTATTTTTGCTTCGCGATTTCGGTGGGCAGCAGATCGATGATGCGGCCGCTGTCGACAACCAGCGTATGGTGCTCATAGGTTACGGATTCCGGTTCAACGGGTATAATCCAGCGGGCGTGGATCAGTGTATCGACAACTGTCATAAGATATTCCTGTGTTGGGTTACCGAAATTATAACTTTTTACTATTGGTTTTTTGATAAAAATGACTATGCAAAACAGATTGACTGTACAAGCCTTACAATGGACAGGCGATGCTTTAAAAGTGCTGGATCAGCGGCAATTACCCGAAAAAATTGTTTACGATGAATACAAGGATGCCGAAGGCGTCACCGAAGCCATCGCCAGCATGCGCGTTCGCGGTGCGCCGGCTATCGGCATAGCCGCCGCTTACGGTGTGGTGCTGTCGGTGCGCAAGCAATATGCCCAGTCCAACCAGTGGCGGAAAAAAGTCGCGGCCGATATCGATATGCTGGCGAAGTCCAGGCCCACGGCGGTCAATTTGTTCTGGGCCTTGGACCGGATGAAAGCCGAACTGGCTAATCAGCTTGAAAATCCTCTCGCCGCGATGTTGGCTTGCGCGGAAAAAATCCATGCCGACGATCTTGCCGCTAATCATAAAATGGGTGAATTGGGCGCCGACATCCTGGCCGGAGCCAAAGGCGTGATGACGCACTGCAACGCCGGAGCCTTGGCAACCGGCGGCTACGGCACTGCATTGGGCGTTATCCGTAGCGCTTATCAGCGTCAGCGCATCAATGTCTTCGCCGGCGAAACCCGGCCTTGGCTGCAAGGTGCAAGACTGACTGTCTGGGAATTGTCGCAAGACGGCATCCCGGCAACCTTAATTGCCGATTCGGCCGCCGCATGGCTGATGAAATCCGGGGCTATCGACTGGATCGTGGTCGGTGCGGACCGCATTGCCGCGAACGGCGATGCGGCGAATAAAATCGGTACTTATTCGCTGGCCGTGCTGGCCAGGCAGCACGGCGTCAAGCTAATGGTGGCCGCGCCGACCTCGACGATCGATTGGACTATCGAGAACGGCGACAAGATAGAGATTGAACAACGCAACCCAAACGAACTATTGCCTGCCTGTTATAGCGAAAAGGGTTCCTTGGTGAGTGCCTGGAACCCGGTTTTTGACGTGACGCCGGCGGAATTGATTTCGGCGATTGTGACCGAGCGCGGCGTGGTCCTGAATCCTTCCGAGCACAGTATGAGAGGTCTGAAAAATGCAATTTGATAAAAAAGGCAACAATCCGGTCCTGGCGGTTAGCTTTTTATTTAAAGGGCTGAAACTATTGAGCAGCCCGGAATTGCGTAAATTCGTCATCATTCCGATGCTAATCAATGTTGTGTTGTATAGCGCGGCTTTAACCTTGGGTTATTTTTATATTGCCGATTTAATCGACCAATTCATACCCAACTGGCTGCACTGGCTGAGTTGGATTTTATGGCCGCTGATTTTTATCAGCTTTTTTATCGTTATTTTTTTCACCTTTACCGTCATGGCGAATCTGCTGGCCGCGCCTTTTTACGGCAAGTTATCCGCGAAAACGATGGCTATGGTAAGCGACAAGGCTTTTGCAACGGCTGAACAGCCTTTAATTAAAGTGCTTTTTGCGGAATCGAAGCGCATGGTCTACTTGCTGACCAGAGCCTTGCCGTTGCTGTTATTGTCGATTATGCCCGGTATCAATGTGCTTGCGCCGTTTTTATGGGCGTTGTTCGGGGCATGGGGGATGGCACTGGAATATCTGGCCTATCCGCTGGAAAACCAGGGCGTATTGTTCGCCGAGCAAAAAGAGCTGGTCAAGAGCGTAAAGCTCGGCGCGTTAAGTTTTGGCGGGCTGGCGGTGTTGGGGCTGACTATTCCTGTATTGAATGTGATTATTGCCCCGGCCGCGGTGATTGGCGCTACGCTTTATTTTAATGAGATTAAGCGGGATTGAGCGGTAGATCAGTAGAACACTCGATAACTAAATAGAGGAAACGGTAATGCAAGCAATAAGACAAATTGTTGAAACCAAAAAACTTAAAGACCTGATTGATATACCTGACGATTTTAGTTCCGAAACAGTTGAAGTTATTGTTTTTCCCGTATTGTCTAAAGATACACAAACAAATCAGTTAAACCCGGAACAGTTTTTTGGCGTCAGTCATTTAGATAATGTCGAGCAATTACTTGCAGCTATGCGCGACGAGTGGGAACACTAGAGCATGAGTCATTATTTGCTGGATACCAATACTCTCATTTATTACTTTAACGGTAATATGGAGAGCGTAGTAAAAGACAAAGTTTCTAGGCTAATACGCGAGAGTTTTCAAATCTCAATAATTTCAAAAATGGAGTTTTTAGGATTTCCCTTTAATTTCCAGGAAAGACTAAAAGCCGAGCAGTTTGTGGGATGTGCCACGGTTAGGGCATTAACGGATGAAATTGCTTGGCGTGTGATTGATATTCGCAAAGAAAAGGCTATTAAATTGCCCGATGCAATTATTGCCGCAACCGCTATGCAATATTCGGCAATTTTAGTAACCCGCAACACTAAGAATTTTAAGGCGCTCACGCTAGAAACTTACAATCCCTTTGACGGCGGCTAGCTTAAAACCAAATGAAATTCGCCATACAAGTTAATTCCAGTCCTTACCAGTCCAATGCAGGCTATACCGCATACCAGTTCATCAACGCCGCGTTAGCAGCCGGGCATGAAATATTCCGGGTGTTTTTTTACCAGGACGGCATTTACCATGCGTTCAAATACGCGACGCCGCCGGACGACGAGCTTCAATTCACCGCGCAATGGAGCGAGTTGGCAAGATTGCATCGGGTCGATTTAGTCGTCTGCATTTCCGCTGCGCAACGGCGCGGCTTGTTACACAGCGACGAAGCCAAGCGGCAGGGCAAGCAGGATGACGATCTGGCCGACGGCTTTCGCATTTCCGGGCTGGGGCAGTTGGTTGAGGCCACGCTGGTCGCCGACCGTTTTATCGTATTCGGGTGAGGGCATGAAACGTTATTTATTTGTCCTTAGCAGACCGCCGCATAGCGGGGCCCAAGTTCAGGAAATGCTGGATATTATCCTGACCACAGCCGCGTTCGACCAGCACGTCAGTATCCTTTTATTGGATGACGGCGTGTTCCAGCTGAAAAACGGCCAAACTCCGGAAATCGCCGGTATGAAAGATACCGCAGCTATTTTCAAAGCACTGGAAATCTACGATGTGAACGACATTTACGCCGAAGTGGAGTCGTTACAAGAGCGCGGCTTGAAGCCGGTAGATCTATGCCTGCCGGCGCGGGAGTTTTACCGGAAAGACATCGCGGAATTGATGAAACGGTTTGATATTGTGTTTGCGGGGTAAGGTTTAGACCTTCCAGGTTTTACGACTGCCAGGGATGGCGGCCGAGACTGCTCCGGCAGTCCTCGGCATTTCCTCCATCCATGATGGTCAGAAGTGCTGGAGCCGCCGGGAGCGGCTCCAGTAAAAACCTGGAAGGTCTGGAGCGGCATTTTCGCCTTTAGACCGGTTAGCCGGTCAGTTTCTTATACTTCAAGCGATGAGGATTATCCGCATCGCTACCCAAGCGGCGATGGCGGTCGGCTTCGTAGTCTTCGTAATTACCTTCAAACCAAACCACGTTACTGTCGCCTTCAAACGCCAGGATGTGCGTCGCGATTCTATCCAGGAACCAGCGATCGTGCGAAATAACCACCGCGCAGCCGGGGAAGGCGAGCAAGGCTTCTTCCAGTGCCCGCAAGGTTTCGACGTCCAGGTCGTTGGTCGGTTCGTCGAGCAACAGCACGTTGCCGCCGGTTTTCAGCAGCTTGGCCAGATGCACGCGGTTGCGCTCGCCGCCTGACAAATTGCCGATGAATTTTTGCTGGTCCGCGCCTTTGAAGTTGAAGCGGCCGACATAAGCGCGGGACGGCGTTTCGTACTTGCCGACCGTAATCATGTCCAGGCCGTCGGAAATTTCGTCGAATACCGTTTTCTTAGCATCCAAATCGTCGCGCATCTGGTCAACGTAAGCCAGCTGTACCGTTTGTCCCAACGTTAACGAGCCCGAGTCGGGTTTTTCGATGCCGGCCATCATGCGGAACAATGTGGTTTTACCGGCCCCGTTCGGGCCGATAATGCCGACGATGCCGCCGGGCGGCAGTTTAAAACTCAAACCGTTGATTAGCAGCTTGTCGCCGAATGCTTTGCTGATGTTGTCGGCTTCAATGACCACGTCGCCCAAGCGAGGTCCGGGCGGAATATAGATTTCCTGGGTCTCGTTGCGTTTTTGCACTTCGACGGACGACAATTCTTCAAAGCGGGCCAGACGCGCCTTGCTTTTCGCATGGCGGCCTTTAGGATTGGTGCGCACCCATTCCAACTCTTCTTTCATGGCTTTTTGCCGGGAAGTTTCTTGTTTTTCTTCCTGCAACAGACGGTTGCTCTTTTGCTCTAACCAGCTGGAGTAATTGCCTTCCCACGGAATGCCGGAGCCTCTGTCCAACTCCAGAATCCAGCCGGCGACGTTGTCCAGGAAGTAACGGTCGTGGGTAACCGCGACCACGGTACCCGAATAATCGTGCAGGAATCTTTCCAGCCAAGCGACCGATTCGGCGTCCAAGTGGTTGGTCGGTTCGTCCAATAACAGCATATCGGGATTCGACAGCAACAAGCGGCACAGCGCGACGCGGCGTTTCTCGCCGCCCGACAGTTTGGTTACGTCGGCGTCCCAATCCGGCAGCCTTAGCGCATCGGCCGCGACTTCGAGCTTGCGGTCCAGGTTGTGGCCGTCGCAGGCATTGATGATGTCTTCCAAGCGAGCCTGGTCGGCGGCCAGTTTGTCGAAATCGGCATCGGGTAGCGCGTAAGCTGCGTAAACAGCATCCAACTGTTCCAATACCGCTTTGATTTCAGCGACGGCTTCCTCGACATTGCCGCGCACGGTTTTGTTAGGATCGAGTTGCGGTTCTTGCGGCAGATAGCCGATATTAATACCTTTTAACGGGATAGCTTCGCCTTCAATCTCTTTATCGATGCCGGCCATGATCCGCAGCAGCGTCGATTTACCCGAGCCGTTCAGGCCCAGTACGCCGATTTTTGCGCCGGGGAAGAAAGATAGCGAGATGTCTTTGAGGATATATTTCTTGGGCGGGACAATTTTGCCGACCCGGTTCATTGAATAGATGTATTGCGCCATAGTGTCCAATTAGTCAGTTTTAGATTTATAGAGAGTAATGCGATGCCGGCTATTATTCCACGTTATTCAGTAATTTTTAAGCGTTGATGACTGTTCGCGGCTTGTACGGTTAAGAACTCATGTGAAAATATTTAAGCTACAGCCTCACCAACTAGGAGCGTAAACGGGAGCGCCATGGCGCTAGGTTTGATGTTGTTGAAGATAGGGAAATAACTTGAAAGAGATTGTTGTCAGACGAATTAGAATATAAGCTAATCATGATTGATGAGCATCTTATTGTATTGTGATATTTTTGCGCATAAAGGCAGACAAGCCTTGAATAGCTGCAAAGCTTCGGCTTCCGATAGGTGTTACGCATCTTCAATATATCGAGTTCAGGCGGCTCGACGGCATCAATAACAAATGGTCGTACTGGCTACAAAAAATAGCGGTTAACTTACAAGAGTTGAGGCATAAACATGAGTATTATGAAAGTTAAAACCAGTTTGATATTAGGGTTTAGCGGTGTGCTGTTATTGTTGGCTATCGTTGCCGGCATAAGTATCGGTAAAATGAACGAGCTCAACGTGAGCATTGACTATATTATTAATGATAAGTTTCCTAAAACCATCTGGACTCATGATATTACCAACAACATCAACCTCATGGCCCGAGCAATGCGCAATGTATTGTTAGTTAAAGATCAAAATATAATAGACGACGAACTGAAGCGCATCGACAAAGCCCGTCAGGCTATTGATGAAAATATCGACAAGCTTGAAAAGACCGTTAAAAGTACGGAAGGGAGGGCGTTACTGAAAAATTTAAAAGAGGCCCGTATTTCCTATCAAACAGCACAAGAAAAGCTTATCGGCCTTATTAATGAGCAGAAGCAAGAGGAAGCGGTCAACTTTCTGCTAAAAGAAATGCGCAGTTTTCAAACGGCCTACATGAACGCTATCGATAAGCTCGTCGAGCATCAAGTCGGCTCAATGAAGCAGTCGGGAGAGGATGCCAATCAATTAGTTGTACAGGCGTTCTATAGTGTTCTGGTCATTTCTATTGCTGCTCTGATGATTGGCCTGATTGCGGCTTATTTAATTATCCGCTCACTGATGCAGCAACTCGGTAGCGAACCTGCCTATGCAGCCGAAGTGATGACCAAAATCGCCAATGGCGATCTTGGTTCTGACATTGCACTGCTCGAAGGCGATCATAACAGTCTGCTGTATATGTTAAACAACATGCGTGATCAATTAAGCGAAGTTGTCGCTGGTGTGCGTATGAATGCCGACGCTTTGGCCAGTGCAGCGCAGCAAATCAGCGCTACGGCTTCCGCGCTGAGTCAATCCTCTGTCGAGCAAGCTGCCGACGTCGATGAAACGACGTCCTCAGTGGTTGAGCTAAACGTCTCAGTGCAGAAAAATGCCAATAATGCTAAAGCGACCAATGATATCGCGAATATTTCCTCTAAAGATGCGAATATTGGCGGCGAAGCCGTTAAACGGACGGTAACTGCGATGAGGGAAATTGCCGGAAAAATTGGCACGATTGAGGATATTGCCTATAAAACCAATCTGTTATCGCTGAATGCCGCTATTGAAGCGGCACGGGCCGGCGATCACGGCAAAGGCTTTGCCGTGGTGGCAGCGGAAGTACGCAAATTGGCTGAAAGCAGCCGCGTCAGCGCGCAAGAGATTAACCAGCTGGCTAGGCGTAGTGTGCAAATTGCTGAAGAAGCCGGTAAGTTATTGGACGCTGTCGTGCCCGGTATTCAGAAAACAGCCGATTTGGTAATGGAAATTACCGTTTCCTCGGAAGAGCAGGCGCAGGGTATTGACCGGATCAATGACGCAATGAGTCAATTGGACCAAATGACACAGCAAAATGCCTCAATGTCCGAACAATTGGCCGCGACTGCCGAGGAAATGAGCGGACAGGCGGAGCAGTTACAGCAATCGGTTGCGTTTTTTCATTTGAAAAAACATGTCGATAAACAGGCTAAGCAAATAAAACGGGATAAAATATCGTAGCCGAATTCGTCGTTGCGATTAACGATTTCAAGGTTCTTTGGGCTATTGAATAGATAGTTTTCGATAGAGTAATTAGCATTTGCACACAGCAACAATCAGTGACTTAGCACTGCTTCCGGGTGAGCGGTATAGAGTCTGATAATGAGTCATAAGTTATTGATTGTTTATGAAATTATCAATTTGTTGAGTTTTTGTACAATTTAACAAAATATCAATAAAAACCGCAGTTAAGCAATAAGTAAAACAACCAATCCACAAAGTTATCCACAGGTTTTGTGAATAACTTTCAGGATGGGATTAACCGTTAATTATAGCCAAAGGCCATAAGTTTCGTTTGAGCGGGCAAGCCGCTCAACTCAGCTTTAATCTTCGGGTTGATCGACAACGATTTTATAGTGATGCCAATAAGCTCGATAGTTGACTAAAATCCAGCGGCTTCAGCAAATGATAGTTAAACCCTGCCGATTGCGAACACTCAATGTCTTCAGGCTGTCCGTAACCGGTTAAAGCAATCAGAATTGCATCTTGAGTCTCCGGCATTGCGCGCAGCCGTTTTGCGGTCTCATAACCATCCAGATCGGGAAGGCCTATATCGAGCACGACAATTTGCGGACGAAAAACCTGGGCACGCTCTATTGCTTTGATGCCGCAATCGGCTATTTCGACTTCATGTCCTTGGGCTTGCAACAGCATCATCAGGCTTTCGGCCGCATCGACATAGTCATCGACAACCAGGATGCGGAATTTAGACGTCGATAACGTAGGTTCGGTTGCTGCCGGTTCGGCCGCGGATGAGTCCATCGGTAATGCAGGCAGCCGCACCATGAATGAACTGCCCTGGCCAATGCCGCCGCTCGCGGCAGTGACCGTTCCTCCATGTATTTCTACCAGTTGCCGCACTAGCGTCAAGCCGACCCCCAGCCCGCCTTGAGAATGGGCCAAAGTGTGGTCGGCCTGGGAAAAAAGATCGAAAATTTGAGGCAAAACATCAGGCGCGATGCCGATGCCGGTATCTTTAACTTCGATGACTGCATCGGAACCTTCCCGTTTTACGTTCAACATGATTTTTCCTCTCTCATGAGTATACTTAGCCGCATTGTTGAGCAAGTTAGACAGCACTTGCGCCAGCCTGACGCGATCGCCTAAAAGCCGTTGCGGTGGCGTGATTTGCGAAATAATCAGCTCCTGCTTACGCGAATCGATCAAGGGACGGCTGGTTTCTACCGCATTATTCACAATGTCGGTAAGTTCGAGATGCTCAACCTTCAGCCTGATTTTGCCTTGCATGATGCGGGACATATCCAGCAACTCGTCAAGCAGTTGCGCCATATGCGCTACTTGGCGGTCAATCACGCTGTAGCTTAGCGTCAGTTTAGGGTCGGCTACTTTCTGCATTTTCAAAAATTGCACGGCATTACGGATAGGAGCCAGCGGATTACGGAGTTCGTGGGCCAACATCGCCAGGAATTCGTCTTTACGGCGGTCCGCCAAGCGTAGTGCCTCTTCGGCGCGCTTGCGCTCGGTAATATCGGTTGCTACTCCCAACAGCTTGTCGCAATGACCGTCGTCAATCAGCGGCGTTTTTACGGTGCTGTACCAATGGATGGAGCCATCGGCATGCGAAACTTTTTCTTCGGGGATTTGTTTGGGTTTACAACTGGTTATAACGTCAAGGTCATTCCGATGGAAGTGGGACACTTCGTCGGCGTTGGGATTGAAGTTCTCATCGGTCATCCCGATCAGGTTTTCAGGGCTGGCGCCGTAGCACTTTGCCAAAGCCTCATTGCCTAGAAGAAATCGTCCTTCCTTGTCTTTGACAAAAATCAAACTGGGCGCGGAATCAATGACTTGTCTGAGGAAGGCGCGTTCATGTTGCAAGGCTTCCTGGCTGCTTTTAATATCGGTAATATCTTCAGTGGTTCCGAAACCGCCTAGCACTGTTCCATCTTCGTCAAATTCCAGCTCAGCCAGTTCACGTACCCATTTGATTTTTCCATCGACTATAATGCGGTGTTCAATGTCGTAAGGTTTGCCGGTAAGCGCTGCTTGCCAAGCCGTATCGACTCGCTCGCGGTCTTCAGGATGGACAGCCTCAAGAAAGGACTGATAGGTTTGGGGTGAGCCTTTTGGCCGGCCAAAAATCCGAAAGTTCTCATCGGACCACTCTAAGATATTTGTGAGGAGGTTCATGCGCCAACTGCCGACATGAGCGACGGCTTGGGCGCGGTTCAGGTCTATCTGGCTTTCGCGCAACGCTTTTTCTATGCGTTTGCGCTCGGTGATATGGGTACTCACCGTGCCCAAGCCAATCGTTTTATTATCTGAGCTTTTTAGGCTGAAGACGTTGTAGATCATCCATAAGGCTTCCCCGGTTTTAAAGTGCCGGAAACGGATTTCGACATCGCCTGCGCCGCTTTTGAACACAGTGGGGAAGAATTGCTCGATAATAAAAGCTTGGTCTTCAGGAAAAAAGAACTCTTTAACCGGAGTCTTAAGGCCTTGCTCAAGACTATCCAAGCCTACCAAGCGTAGTCCGGCATCGTTGATAAAAAAAGGGATGCCGTGTGTATCGCACATACCGATAAATTCGGAGCTGCTTTTAGCGAGTAAGATATATAAATCCCGCTCTGCTTGCGTCCGATTGCGCTCGGCAATTTGCTGTTTAAGCTCTTCCTCTCGTTCCATGACCTTGTGTAACGTTTGTTGTTCTTTATCGTGCAGGCGAGCAATGAATAAGCTGAACATCGCGCCTACAGTCACTAAGAAAACGATACGCAGCAGTTCACTTGGTTGGGCGATATAAAACGCATTGTAAGGTTCGTCCAGAAAGTAAATGCTGACTACCGCACTTAACAGTGTGGTAAAAATTCCCGCCCTAAGCCCTCCAATCCAGGCAGCGAAAGCGATTACGACCAAGAAGAGTAATAACGGCGGGGAAGAACCGAAAATAAATTGAAAGTTTTTTAAAACAAATAAAATAACTGCAATCCCCAATGTTGCGGCGATATAGATGTTATTGAAAAAATATTTAATAGGGACCTCGCATCGTTTTTCAGACGTGCTCCAGTGCGTGCTGTTGAACGTGACAAATTAAAAAAATGTCGAATATTCAGCCAGCCGCGGTATTTTGTCAAAGGTTCGGCAGATATTGGGGAAGATGTTGGCGAATATCGGCGACGCTCAACGCAGTGAGTTCTTTGTTGAGTTCGAAGCGCACCCGCTGTTTAAGCTGTTCCGACAAATGGTTGCGCAGTAAGCCCAGAAAAGAGGGGCCGGCAACAATCAGCAGTTGCTCAAACCGGTGCGCATTGAGCGCATCCTCCAGATAGTGGGCGATTCGGCGCGCAAAATTGTCTATTTCGTGTTTTTTCGGATCGTTAGGTTGTTCATAAGTGTGGCTCACCGTGCCGGAACTTGAGATTCTTCCAGGCAGGTCGGAGGTTATTTCCCGGTCGTGCAAGCGGCCTGCCGTATGACATAAATCGTCGATTTCTTCTAAAGGAGAAGAAAGTGAATCGGCAGTAAAAATACGCGCACGGCTATTATCGGCAACGAGTATCCAGGTTAATTTCATGATTATTCCCTCTGCGGCGGTTTTGCTTGGTTTATCTACGTCCTACCGAAAATCGTTGAATCGAAGAATTTACAATAAGAAAATCGCCGCTTTTAATCAATAAGTAGTATTACTAACTGATGTTACGCAGGTTATGAAAAAGCGGGATCCACGAACAACACGAAAAGAACATCAGCTATATTGTTTATCGTTTCCCACGTAATATTGTTATATACAAGTTTCTGCGGAAGGAATCATTCCGATAGTTCTTTACCTTGGCGTTAAGCGAGAAATAGGCCGATAGGCAGACCTTCCAGGTTTTTACTGGAGCCGCTCCCGGCGGCTCCGGCACTTCTGACCATCATGGATGGAGGAAATGCCGAGGACTGCCGGGAGCAGTCTCGGCCGCCATCCCTGGTAGTCGTAAAACCTGGAAGGCCTAATCCTGAACAGGCGGGACCTTTAAAGCTGAGTTGAGCAGCTTGCCTGCTCAAACGAAACTTATGCCTATTGGGTATAATAAAAGCTGGATAGGGCACAGCTGTCGAGAAATCAACGGCAAATATTTTTTCGTGCCTTTCGTGGACACTGCGCAACATCATTACTAAGCGCCGAACGCTAAGAGGTCGTCTTTCCGGGTCGCGCCAAGTCCTATGAACAAGGTAAAATAGCCGATCAGTATAATGTAACGCGAAGCCATTTTTTCAGTCCCATGCAGCCGGCATTTGTCCATTTAAGACTCCACACCGAATTTTCCCTGGTCGACGGAATCGTCAAAATCAAGCCTTTGGTCAAGCGTTTGGCCGAGTTGAATATGCCGGCCATTGCGATCACCGAGCACGCCAACCTGTTCTCGCTGGTCAAATTTTATAAAGCCTCGTTAGGGCAGGGTATCAAGGCGATAGCTGGTTCCGATGTGCTGGTTTTTAATCCCGAAGATCCGGCCACGCCGTTTCGATTGACACTGCTGGTCAATAATTACGCCGGTTACATCACGCTGACCGAGTTGATCTCCAAAGCTTACCAGGAAGGCCAGCATCAAGGCGTGCCGATGCTCAGGCAGGAATGGATAGAGGCCAATCACAACGGCTTGATTGCGTTGTCCGGCGCAATGAGCGGGTGCATAGGCAAAGCGCTGTTGGCTGAAAATCATGAGGCAGCCAAACGCTTGGCCGAGTTTTGGAGCGGTTTGTTTCCGCAAAGTTTTTACCTGGAATTGCAGCGGGTCGGCAAGCCGGACGAGGAGCGCTATATCGCCGCCGCGGTTGAACTGGCTCAGGCGACCGGCTTGCCTGTCGTCGCGACCAACGATGTGCGCTTTATCGATCAACAGGATTTTGCGGCCCATGAAGTGCGGGTTTGCATCAACCAGGGGCGGGTGCTCGACGATACGCGCCGCCCCAAGGATTACACCGATCAGCAATATTTACGCAGCGTCGAGGAAATGCAGGCGCTGTTCGCCGATATACCCGAGGCGCTGGAGAACAGCGTGGAGATTGCCAAACGCTGCAACCTGAAGCTGACGCTGGGCAAATACTTCCTGCCCGATTTCCCGGTGCCGGAAGGCATGACTATCGGCGAATTCATGACCGAGCAGGCGTCCGAAGGCCTGGAAGAGCGTTTGCAGCATCATCCGGCGGTCGGCAAAGGCAGCGACGAGGAAAACCGGCAGGTTTATTACGACCGGCTGGATTTCGAGTTGAAAATGATCATCCAGATGGGCTTCCCCGGCTATTTCATGATCGTGGCCGACTTTATCCAGTGGGCCAAGAACAACCAGATTCCGGTCGGTCCGGGCCGGGGTTCCGGGGCCGGGTCGTTGGTCGCGTATGCGCTGAAAATCACCGACCTCGACCCGATCGAATTCGACCTGCTGTTCGAGCGCTTCCTGAACCCCGAGCGTATTTCGATGCCCGACTTCGACGTCGACTTCTGTATGGACCGCCGCGACGAGGTGATCGATTACGTGGCCCGGCATTACGGCCGCGACCAGGTTTCGCAGATCATCACCTACGGCTCGATGGCGGCGAAAGCGGTTATTCGCGACGTCGGCCGGGTGTTGGGTTTCGGTTACGGTTTCGTCGACCGCTTATCCAAACTGGTGCCGTTTGAAATCGGCATGACGTTGACCAAAGCGCTAAAAGACAGTCCTGAGTTGAAGCAGCTGTACGATACCGAAGAGGAAGTTAAAGCGCTGATCGATATGGCGCTGTCGCTGGAAGGCACGTCGCGTAACGCCGGCAAGCACGCCGGCGGCGTCGTGATCGCGCCGACCAAGCTGACCGACTTCGCTGCGCTGTATTGCGACCAGGACGGCAACAACCTGGTCACCCAGTTCGACAAGGACGATGTCGAAGCGGTCGGCCTGGTTAAGTTCGACTTCTTAGGCTTGCGCACGCTGACTATCATCGACTGGGCCTTGCAGGACATCAACGCCAAGCAGCAGCGCCTGGGCAAGCCGCCGGTCGATATATCGGCGATTCCGCGCGACGATAAGGACTCGTATAAATTGCTGATGAACGCCCAGACCACGGCCGTGTTCCAGCTCGAATCGCGCGGCATGAAAGAGCTGATTAAAAAGCTGAAGCCGGACTGTTTCGACGATATTATCGCGTTGGTGGCGTTGTTCCGGCCGGGCCCGCTGGAATCGGGCATGGTCGACGATTACATCAACGTTAAGCACGGCGCCCAGGCTTCGTACGCGCATCCGCTGCTGGAGCCGATTTTAAAACCCACCAACGGCGTTATTTTGTATCAGGAGCAGGTCATGCAGATCGCCCGGGAAATGGCGCTGTATACGCTGGGCGGCGCGGACATGCTGCGCCGGGCGATGGGTAAGAAAAAGCCGGAGGAAATGGCCAAGGAGCGGGACAAATTCATGTCCGGTTCGGTGCAAAACCAGGTCGAAGCAGAAACCGCCACGTATGTGTTCGACTTGATGGAGAAGTTCGCCGGTTACGGTTTCAACAAATCGCATTCGGCCGCTTACGCGTTGGTCGCTTACCAGACCGCTTGGCTGAAAGCCCATTTCCCGGCCGAATTCATGGCCGCGGTGATGTCGGCCGATATGGACAACACCGACAAAGTGGTGATCTTGATCGAGGAATGCCGGCATATGAACCTCAAAATCCTGCCGCCGACGATCAACGTGTCCAAATACAAATTCACCGTCAACGATCAAGGCCGGATCATTTACGGCCTGGGCGCGCTGAAAGGCGTCGGCGAAGCGGCGATCGAGGAAATGCTGCTCGAGCGCGAGCAAAACGGGCCGTTTTCCGGCTTGTACGATCTGTGCAAGCGCGTGGATTTGCGCAAATTCAACCGCCGTGTGCTGGAAGCGTTGATTAAAGCCGGCGCGTTCGACGAATTCGACGACAACAGGGCAGGGCATTTGGCCGAACTGACGACGGTATTAAAAGTCGCCGAGCAGCACGGCAAAATGGCGCAAACCGGGCAGGACGACTTGTTCGGCTTGGCGGTCAATGTCGATAACGCCGGCGACGAAGAAGCTTACGCGACCGCCGTCGAGCCGTGGACCGAGAACGAGCGTCTGAACAACGAAAAACTGGTATTGGGCCTGTTCCTGACCGGCCACCCGATCAACCAGTACGAAGCCGAACTGCGCCAGTTTACGAATGGAACGATAGAGTCGCTGATGGGCAGTGCCGAGCGCTCCCGCGGCAAAATGGAAGCTAGGGCAGCGGGGTTGGTTGTCGAAGTGCGCACCCGTCAGACCAAGAGCGGCAAGATGATGGGCTTTGCGACCATCGATGACAGAACCGGCAGGCTTGAAGTCGCGGCCTTTGGCGAAATTTACGAAAAATACCGGACTATCTTTTCCCGCGACAGCTTGTTGATTGCCGAAGGCGCGCTGGGCGTCGACGATTATTTGGGTACGTTGCGCTTAACGGTAGAAAAACTATACAACATGGAGCAGGCCAGGGAAGCGTTTGCCCGCAGTATCCAATTGGTCTGGGATGCGACCGACAACCAGCAGGAAAACAATCGTTTCATGGCGAAGTTGAAAGAGGTGTTGGAGCCGTTCAAAGGCGGCAATTGTCCGGTCGGTATCGCGTACAGCTCGCCGGTTGCGAAAGCCAAAGCCGGCCTGCAACTGGGCGACGACTGGCGCGTGCATCCTACTGACGAATTGGTGGCGAGGTTGCGGACTTTGGTTGGGAGGGAAGCAGTGGAGGTTAAGTACAGGTAAAGATAGTTAAGATTGAAAACGGATTTTTAACTTATACCTGAGGTTTGTATCTTGGTGGTGCTATGTCTTAACTAAATGAGGATAGGGCGTCTTGCCCTATCCTCGCTTTTGATTATTCCGCTTGTTGTTTTATCACTTCAACGGGTTTGGGGGTTGGAGCCGGTTCAGCGGTTGCGGCCGGTTTTCCGGCTTCTGAATTTTGACTACTTGTATTACTAGCTTGGCTAGAAACATTAACCTGCGGTTCGGCATGCCCTGCTTTTTCCACTCTTTCCGCAAAGTCGCTATCATAAGAACGGGAGGCCGGACTGGATTCATCGCTAACACTAAACGATTCGTATGCGGGATTTGAATCACCATCTGTTTCAGGTTTTTTGTAGTTGGGATTGCGCGGCCTTCTACGGTTTGGCCCCCTTCTGGCATTGTTTCTTTTTGGGTGCTCTCTTTCGGTCGCGGCAACAACCGGAGAAGTAATTTCCGGCGCATTTGAAGTCACTTCTTCGACAACGCTCTCAAAATCGGCTGATTCCGTTTTTACCTGTTCGGTTTTTACTACAGGCGTATTGGCCGGCTCGAGATTGCGTTTTACATTTCTGCCTTGTCCGCGCGGAGGGCGGTTTTGACGTGCAGAATCTTGGTTCTGTTCGGGTTTTTGTCTTGCAGGTTGGCCCTGTTCCAGTGCTTGGACCGGCTCATTTTGACCGTTTTGTCCGCGCCCTTGTCCTCGGCTGCGATTACGTCCGCGTCCTCTGTCCTGGTTTTGACCTTGCCTGTTGTCTCTGTTTTTACCTGGCTGGTTCTCGTCAGTCGGTTTGGTTCTTTCTGCAGTTTGTATGACTGCGGTTTTAGGTGCCGATTTGGAACCGATCAGTTTATGCCAGAAGCGTTGGATCAGGCTGGCTGACTCAGCTCTGTTCTGTACCGGTGCCGGAGAGTCATGCAGGAATTCCTTGACTGCGGCCTTCGGAATGTTTGGTTTAATTTGTTGCGCGAACTCAGGAATAGTGATGTCTTCAGCTTTAATCTGTAAGTAGCTGGCTTTGCCGTTTTCGCCGGCCTCTTTTTCCTTGATACGCTCAATATCATAGGCCGGTGTTTCCAAATGTTTGCTGGGCAGGATCACAATGCCGACTTTCAGCCTGTTTTCGATTTGCTCAATCGCGCTGCGTTTTTCATTTAACAGGAAAGTCGCGCATTCAATAGGCAAGTGGGCAATGACTTTTTCAGTGCCTTTTTTCATCGCTTCTTCCTCGAGAATACGCAGCACGGAAAGCGCAACCGATTCCACGTTGCGAATCGTGCCTTGGCCTTTGCAGCGCGGGCACGGCAATTGGGTCGAGTCGCCCAATGAGGGACGCATTCTTTGCCTGGACATTTCCAATAAGCCGAAACGCGAGATGCGGCTGGTTTGAATACGGGCGCGGTCGATTTTAAGAGCGTCGCGCAAGTGATTTTCAACGGTTTTTTGGTTCTTGTTGGACATCATATCGATGAAGTCGATAACGAACAGTCCGCCCAAGTCTCGCAGTCTCAGTTGGCGGGCAATTTCATCGGCTGCCTCAAGATTGGTGTTTAACGCCGTTTCTTCAATGTCGCTGCCTTTGGTAGCGCGTGCCGAATTGATGTCGATGGAAGTCAATGCTTCGGTATGATCGATAACGATTGAACCGCCCGACGGCAATGACACTTCGCGGCCGTAAGCCACTTCAATCTGCGATTCAATTTGGTAGCGATTAAATAGCGGGACCGCATCTTGATAAAGCTTTGCCTTGGGCAAAAAGTGCGGCATGACTTGTTTCAAGAAATTTTGCACCAGCCTGAAAGAGTCTTCATTGTCGATCAAAATTTCGTCAATGTTGCCGCGCAAATGATCGCGCAAAGCCCTGATAATGACGTTGCTTTCCTGGAAAACTAAAAAGGGTGCCGGATGTTCTTCGGCAGAGCGTTCAATGGCTTCCCAAAGTTGCAACAGGTAATTTAAGTCCCATTGCAATTCTTCGACATTTTTGCCGCAACCGGCTGTTCTAACAATGAGTCCCATGCTTTCGGGAATTTCAAGCGCAGCCATGACTTCGCGCAGGTCACTGCGGGTTTCGCCTTCGATGCGCCGTGAAATACCGCCTGCCTTGGGATTGTTCGGCATCAGCACCAAGTAGGTGCCTGCCAGGCTGATATAAGTGGTTAGGGCTGCGCCTTTATTGCCGCGTTCTTCTTTTTCAATTTGAACAACGATTTCCTGGCCTTCTTTGATCAGGTCTTTTATGCCTGGACGACGGCCATCGTTTTCGACGCCATCTTGTGGTTGACGGTAGAGCGGAGAAATTTCTTTGAAAGGTAAAAAGCCGTGTTTTTCAGCGCCGTAATTGACGAAGGCGGCTTCCAAACTGGGTTCTACGTGGGTTACTATGCCTTTGTAAATGTTTGACTTTTTTTGTTCTTTCGAAGGTACTTCTATGTCAAAATCATATAGTTTTTGACCGTCTACCAAAGCGACTCGCAGTTCTTCCGGCTGCGTAGCGTTGATAAGCATTCTTTTCATTCAATATTCCTTGTTGTGTCCTGCTCCATGGTCAGATTTTACTGGACAGACTGTTTTTTGTTCATCGTGTTTGTGTAGATAGGGTTATAAGTCCGCTTCTACATAACTTAGTTTGTACGGTTTTAATATTCCGTTTCTGCGTGTTGTCATTGATATCCCGGTCTTCATTTATTGAATGACCGCGGGTAGTTGCACCGACAGAGCCTAAGCAAATAAATATTCTTTATGTCAGTCTTGGTTGTAAATTCCGTCTTAAACAGGAGCTATAAATCGTTCGTCTAGGGTCGAACGATGAACCCGAAAATCTTACAATGATGTAACAGCGTGGTGGTTTTTTGCTACGTTTATCATCATCGAGTATGCTCCAAGGCAGTTCTGCTAGCAAAAACCGCAGAGCAAAAGTATGTTTTTTATATTAAAAAAACGCACTTAATATAGCAACCTTATTGCTATACATCAATTTAAAGAATCAATCATGACCGGATGCTGGTATTATTTGCACTATGAATAGTGAAGAAAAAAACGCAACACCAAAAGTTCAACTGATCGAGATTAGCGAAGAATATTGCGATCAACGCTTGGATAATTTTTTAATTGCCCGCTTGAAAGGCGTACCGAAGAGTCGGATTTACCGGATTGTCCGTAAAGGCGAGGTCAGGGTTAACAAAGGACGCGTCGATATTAAATACCGTTTGGCTACAGGCGACATTGTTAGGATTCCGCCGGTCAGGGTCGCCGAACGCAACGAAGAATCCTATGTTCCGCAAGGTTTGCAAGCCGCGTTGCAGCAGGGCATTTTGTTTGAAGACGACGGTTTCCTGATTGTCAATAAACCGGCCGGTTATGCGGTGCACGGCGGTAGCGGCGTGAGTTCGGGCATTATCGAGGGACTACGCCTGATAAGGCCTGAAGCTCACTTTTTAGAGCTGGTGCATCGACTCGATAAAGATACCTCCGGCTGTCTGATAATTGCCAAAAAACGTAGCGTGCTGAAGCGTTTGCACGAGCTGTTCCGCGATGACCATATTCATAAAACCTATCTCGCTTTGCTGGCAGGACAGTGGGCCAGGAAAAAGCTGATAGTGAACGCGCCTTTGCTGAAAAACGTCAGTAAAGGCGGCGAGCGAATGGTTGTGATCAGTCAAGCCGGCAAAGAGGCCGAGACGCTGTTTCGGCGCTTGAAGCTGTTTACCGATTCGACCTTGGTTGAGGCTTCGCCAAAAACCGGGCGTACTCATCAAATACGCGTTCATGCAGCCAGTCTTGGGCATCCGATCGTCGGTGACGAGCGTTACGGACGAGATGACATTAACCAAAAATTTAAGGGCAGAGGCTACAAACGCATGTTCCTGCATGCGGAAAAATTAAAATTTCAGCATCCGGTTACCGGTGCGCAGCTAAACATTTTGGCGCCTTTGCCGCAGCAATTGGAAGATTTGTTAGAACATGAAGAACAGGTTTGATTTAATCATATTCGACTGGGACGGCACCTTGATCGATTCGATAGACTGGATAGTGCATTGCCTGCAAACGGCCGGAGAGCAGTGCGGTTACGATATTCCCGAGGCCCAGGCGGCAAAAGACGTGATCGGCTTAAGTATAACGAACGCCTGCGCCACATTATTTCCCGATGCCGATCAAGCAACGTTGACGAAGTTGACAGCTTGTTACCAGCAAACCTATTTATCCAGGCAGCTAAGCCGCAACGATTTGTTCCCCGGCGTTTACGATATGCTGGTCGAACTGAAACAGGACGGTTACCAGCTGGCTGTAGCGACCGGCAAAACCAGGACGGGGCTGCAGGAGGCGCTGACAGCGACCGGTACCGAAGAACTATTTAGCATCACCCGCTGCTCCGATGAAACCGCTTCCAAGCCGGACCCTTTGATGCTGCATCAGATCATGCAACACACGCAGGCAGCCAATGAACGCAGCTTGATGGTCGGCGATTCGACACATGACTTGCAAATGGCGATGAATGCCCAAATATCATCGATAGCGGTGTCGTGCGGAGCGCATCCGCAACATATATTGCAACAATACAGTCCGTTGATATGCTTGCAGCAACCGGCGGAATTACTGAATATTATTAGAGGTTAACAAAGCATGGACAACCAGAGCAAAGCAGAAGTTACACGCGAACCCGGTTGGGAGCGAGAGGTCATTGAAAAGTTGGCGTTAGCCGCCGTCGCGGAGCAAGCCAAGGCAAGGCGTTGGGGGATTTTCTTTAAAAGCATGATGTTTGCGTATTTGATCGTCTTGTCCGCTGTTGCGATCTACCCCAAAATCAGCCGGGATTTTGGCGTCGACAGTAAGGATCATACCGCCGTTATCGATGTGGTCGGCATGATCGCCGAAGGTAAAGAGGCCAACGCGGACAGTATTATCGAAAGTTTGAGAAACGCGGTTAAAGACGAACACACCAAAGGTATTATTTTGCACGCCAATTCGCCGGGCGGCAGCCCTGTACAGTCTTCCTATGTCTATGAAGAAATCAGGAAAATCAAGAAAGAACATCCTAATTTACCGGTTTACGCAGTGGTCAGCGATATTTGTGCATCGGGTTGTTATTATATCGTTTCAGCCAGCGACAAGATTTTCGTTAATCCTTCCAGCTTGGTCGGCTCCATAGGCGTGCTGATGGACGGTTTCGGTTTTGTCGATGTGATGCAAAAATTGGGCGTGGAACGCCGCTTATTCACCGCAGGTGCGCATAAAGCCATGCTTGATCCTTTTTCTCCATCCAAGGAAGAGGAAACACATTATGTACAAGGCCTGTTAAATCAAGTGCATCAGCAATTTATCGGCGCAGTGAAAGCCGGCCGCGGCGACCGGCTTAAAGAATATCCCGACATGTTTTCAGGTTTGGTCTGGACCGGTGAAGAAGGCGTCAAATTAGGCATCGTTGACGCGGTTGGCAATCAGGATTACGTTGCGAAGGAATTAATTGGCGCGGAAACGCTGGTCGATTTCAGCCAGCAGGAACATTTGCTTGATAAAATCGCAGGCAAGCTCGGCGCATCGTTTGGACAAGCCATCGGTAGTATGGTTCAGGGCGTATCCTTACATTAAAGCTTCAGTAGCGGTTCAGGGTGATGGGTTAAAATTCTTTTCGCTCTATATGCATAGGTAGGGCGATGGATTTTTGTATGTAACATTATTAAATAACAAAGCAAGCTTTAACTCCAGTACCCAGGGAGGCCAAAGCTTGCTTTGCTCGTTTCAAGCTTAACGGTAGATTTTGCATACCTGTTAGCCTCATTACTCCGGATTGCCTATGAGAAATTTGCTTAAAGTCGCGGTATTCTTCTTGATGTTTTCCTCCAATTGCTTTGCAGAAGATAACCTGCCGGCAAGCATCAGTTTGGACGAAGCTACCAAGCACATTATTGAAGGGACCTATAATAAGGTGCTGGGCGCGCAAACAGAGCTGATCGACGGCAAGGAAATTCATATTATTAAAGTGCTGACGCCCGACGGCCGTATTCAATATTACAAAATTGACGCTCAAACCGGTCAATTAGTCAATTAAGCGCGATAGACAAAAATATGCGTATTCTTATTGTTGAAGATGAAATAAAACTCTGCGAACAGATCCAGCAGTTCTTTGCCGATAAAGGCTTTGCCGTCGATACCGCCAATACCGGCCGAGACGGCTATTACATGGGCAAGGAATATCCAATCGATGCTGCCGTAGTCGACCTCGGCCTACCCGATTTTTCCGGTATCGAATTAATCAAACGTTTGCGTAAAGATAAGGTGACGGTTCCGATCCTGATCCTGACCGCACGCAGCCGCTGGCAGGAAAAAGTAGAAGGCTTGGAAGCCGGAGCCGACGATTATCTGGTTAAGCCTTTTCATTATGAAGAATTGCTGGCCAGGATCAATGCCTTGATTCGGCGCTCGGCCGGAGTCGCTCATCCGGTGCTAACTCATGACAATATCGAACTGGACACAGTGGCCCAGGAAGTCACCGTGTCCGGCGTCAAGCTGGAATTAACCGCTTACGAATACAAGGTATTGGAATACCTGATGTTCCGCAAAGGCGAAGTCGTTTCAAAATCTGTGCTGACAGCCCATATTTACGATGAGGATTTTGAGCGCGACAGCAACGTTCTTGAGGTGTTTATCGGGCGCTTGAGGAAGAAGCTTGATCCGGACGGTACGCGCAAACCGATAGGAACGTTGCGTGGCCGGGGCTATATGATTCATGCCGAGCGCGATTGATTTTTAGCCGCAGATTGTGCCGATGCAGGTTGAAAAACTGAAATATAAAGAACTTACCCATCTTAATTAAGCGTGAGACAAAAGGCGAAAGGCACAAAGCACAAGGCTAAGAGTGCAGGCTTGTTGAAGTTCAGTTTTTTTCGCTTTTCGCCTTATTCGTTTAATCTGTGTTCACCTGTGGCTGAATAGTTACGATTCATCGATTCTTGATTCATTCATCAAACCCATGCAAGTTAAATCCTTAAGCTTTCGATTGCTGGTTTCCGCCGGCCTTGTGCTTGCCGCATTCTTTGCTCTGGCTGCCGTGGTGCTTGAACAGGGCTTTCGCGAGAGCGCCGAGCAGGCTTTAAAGGAAAAATTGCAGGTTTATGTGTATTCGTTGTTATCGGCCGCGGAACTGAAAAATTCCGGCGATTTGATCATGCCGGCCAATTTACCCGAACCTCAGTTCGCTACTCCGGGGTCCGGGCTTTACGGTTTTATACATTTAGCCAAAAAACACCTGGTTTGGCGCTCGCCTTCGGCCATCGGCCTTGATGTAAAGCCTCCTCCGGAATTAATCGCGGGCAATTCCGAATTCTTGTTAGCCGAACATAATCGCTATGCGCTGCATTATGCGGTCATCTGGAAAAATGTAGCCGGCATAGAGCGGGAATATATTTTTACCGTGACCGAAGATGCCCAGTTTGTCAGCAGCGAGGTGGAACGATTCAGGAAAACCTTAAGAGTTTGGCTGCTGGCTCTCGGTTTGTTTTTGATATTTATCCAGTTGATCTTATTGCGTTGGAGCATAAAACCTTTACGAATTATCGTAAAAGATCTTGAGGCAATAGAAAAAGGGCGCAAAACCCATTTGGACGGAGATTATGCAACGGAATTGGAAGGGTTGGCCGGAAATCTTAATGCTTTCATCAACAGTGAGCGGGCGCATCTCGAACGTTACCGCAATGCCTTGGCCGACTTGGCGCATAGCCTGAAAACGCCGCTGTCGATACTGCGCGGTTGCGCCGATATGTTCAGCGTTAATACGGAAACAGTAAAAGAACAGATTTCCCGCATGGACGAGATTGTCGAGTATCAATTGCAGCGAGCAGCGGCAAAAGGCGAGCATAAGACTGCCGGAACCGTCGATTTATCGGCCGTCATAACAAAAATAAGCGCATCGCTGGCTAAAGTTTATATCGATAAAAATATAAGCTTCGATTTGGCCGTCCCGGCACAAAGCCCGATCTATTGTGAAGAAGGCGATTTGTATGAAATAGCCGGCAACCTGATGGACAACGCCTGCAAATGGTGTCGAAACACAGTGAAGATCAGCGTTTCCCTGGATCAGCGCAAAGGCAGGCGGAATTTCGCAGTGCTGCTCGAGGTTGAGGATGACGGGCCGGGAATCCCGGCCGGAAAATTGGCCGAGATTTTAAAAAGGGGTGTCCGTGCCGACGAGAATATTCATGGACATGGTATCGGCATGGCTGTCGTTTATGAATTAATCAGGCTATTGGGAGGGTTGCTGGAAGGAAAAAAAAGCGACGCGCTGGGAGGCATGAAATGGCGGGTTTATTTGCCGTGACGGCCGAATTCCTTATCGATTAAGATAAAAACTAGTGAGTAACTCAAAAAAGGTTTAAATTCTGCTCATTTAGATATGAAAATAGATATGAAAAGAATCGTCGTGTATCGGTGTCCGGTTTGGGGGGAAGAAAAGGATCGACGAAGACGGCAGTCCCGGAGAGTAGATTGGGTCATACCTGACTGCTATACGTTTAGATATAAATTTTAGTAAATAAAAAACTTAGGTGCGAAGATGCCATTAAAATTTAAGAAAAATATCATATTGATCAATACTATTTTATTTCTGGGCTACGCCAGCATCTCGCATGCCGATGAATGCGGCGTTTTGCGCTATCTGGCTAACAAAAGTAATGGGGTCGCTGTTACCGGCAATACCTGCAAGACGGGTGACGATATTGCCGTAGGGAGCGAGTTTAATTTAATGCCCGGTGCGCGTTTGTGGTTTAAGTCGCAGGCCATAGGCCCCGATGCAAAAAAAACGCAGGGGATTTGTCAAAACCGCTCGTCAAAGCCTATTCAAATTAGCGTAGATAGCGACAAGCAGCCGTGGATAAAAACCAATGGCTTGGTTAACTGCAATTCATGGACGGGTAACAAAATGAATTGCGGCGATAGCTCGGCGGGTCCCAACGCTCTCAGTTGCGTGATTGCAGCTATTGATGCTGAGCAACAGCCTAAAGGGCTTGAAGAAAGAACAACGTCGGTCAGAATGCGTTCATTACCGACAATGGGCGAGGCCGATAAAACCGATTCGTCGCAGGATGGCGCTGAGCCCGATAAGGAACAAATTGTTTCAGCCATGCAACCGGATGTCGATTTATGCCGGGCTATCAATCATACCGACGCACGGGTTGAAATTACCTGGTTGGTAGAAACAAATAGCCGGGCGGGCACGGTAATCCCTGCCGCTGATAAAACCAAAAATACCGATAAGCCGTTTATCGATTGTCTGACGGCTGTTATCAAGGATTTCTCCTACCCGCAATCGTCAAAAGCTGTCTGGTTAACAAACCGGTTTTAAAATCCGATGTCCGAATCGCCGCTGATCAATACCAAGCTGCTGCTGAACTTTATATTGGTAGCGGCATTGGCCGGTATCGGATTGGATTACACGTTCGACAACAGCATGGATTATTGGATTCATGATTCGGCCGTTGTCAGGCAGGCTCGCGGCCAATGGAAATATGTTGCCGTTGTCGTTATGGACGAAGGTATTCCGGTGGATGTGTCGCGTATCCAGTCATTGCCGTTGTTCGCGTTGGCGGCGGAGCGCCTGGCCGCGGCAGGGAGTAAAGGCATGTTCCTCGATGCCAGGGTGCCGAAAGAACTGGAAGGACGAATGCCTTACGCATCCTGCATTGAGCCAACCGGCGAGGTTCGCTGGTCTATACCTCAATGCACGGTGACATCGGGCAATCAGTGCCAAGTATTAAGCAGCGACGCGGGCAAGGCCCCGTTGAAGATGGCAGGACAGGCTATGTCGCAATTCAGCATGGCTCCTTTTCCTCCCGGGCAAAAGGATCTGCCGGAATTTCTGCTGTTTGATTTCGATGCGGCTGCGTTTATTTCTGGGCAAGGTGTCGAGGCGCTGGACCACTTGGTCACACGCCACAGCCCCACTGCACGCTGGATTGATTTAACTGAGGGGCATGCCGTCCTAAGACTTGCCGAATCGGTTAATCCGGAGTTATTAAGGGCGTCTTTGGAAGATGAAAGCCAAAACGAGATTTGCGACAAAGGGCTTCCCTGCCGGCGGATTCGCTTAAGCAAGCCGCTCTATCAAGTTCAAAGCAGCGATGAAAGGCTGTTCCTGCCTTTGAGTACGTTGGCATCTTGCGACCAGGATCTGGCACTTAAAACTGCAGCCCTGGTCAAAAACAAAGCTGTTATCTTTCAGGTCACGATTCCCACTGAGACAACCGATACGGTTATCACGCCGATGACGACCGCTGTTGCCGGTCCCAAGCTGTTAACGCCTGGAGCGCAATACCTTGCCGATGCTATAGAGACGCTGCTAAATCACGATTATCCGCGCAGGCTCGACAAAATTATTAATGTGATATTGCTCATTGGCATAGCAATAATCAGCGTTTTGGCAGGCGCTTACCTGAGACCCTGGATGTTATGGTTAGTGGGCAGCCTGATCTTTACTATCATGATCGCATTGTGTTTATTTAATCCGGTATTGCAGCTCTGGCCGGTTACCGCGGCCATGGCGACGTTTATTGCAGGTGCTTTACAGACGACAGGCGCGCGCTTGGTAATAGGTTTTCGCGAAGGAAAACTGGCTAGCCAATATCTGCCTCAGCAAGTTCACAGCATGCTGCTCAAATTAAAAACCGATGAAAGTTTTAAGAATACTTGTAGCCAGGTCGTGGTGTTAATGAGCGATCTTGAAGGCTATACCACGATAACCGGTATCTTGGAGGAACCTGAAAGCCTACTCGACCTGATGAACGATTATCTGAATGAAACGTCATTGATGTTGCAGGATAAATATCACGGCTGGCTCGAAAGTTATGTCGGCGATATGGTTTGTTACTACTGGCCTTTTGTTGAAAGCAATAAGGAGCAGGTTTACCAGAACGCTTTACAGGCGGCGTTAGAATTGTCCATTTTGCAACAGAATTTTTTCGAGTCGGTACCTTTTCGATATGGCGATAAATTCGGACCGACAGTATTGGAGCAAATAGGTAAAACCATCAATGCCGGCATTGGCTTGACGCCGGGTCTTGTGGTAATGGGGGATTTGGGGCCTAAGCATGGCGTGAGAAAATTCGGCATACTCGGCGATCCGTTAAACTTGGCGTCACGAGTGGAAGGTTTGACGCGAATGTTCAATGCCGAGATTATTGTGACGGAAGAGCTGCTTGCGGCAGCAAGAGAATTGAATATTCCCGCCAGACGCTTAGGCTTTATCTGCGTTAAAGGTAGAAATACCCCTGCGATGCTTTATGCGTTAGGCCGTCCGGAAGATGAACGTTTTTCGGCCGAAAATATCGCAGCTTGGGAAAATTGGCTTGCTGCGGTTGAGCAACATCAACAAGAAACCGCCCTGCCGTGCCCGGAGGTATACCGGCAAGACCGCTTGACTCTGGAAAGTTGGCTTAAACGAGGCTTATTAACCGAACAAGGTGTATGGCATTTAAATGAAAAATAACAGTTTTTAGGTTGGTCAATATAAAGCTGAGTTGAGCAGCTTGCCTGCTCAAACGAAACTTATGCCCAAAGGGCATAAAAAGCGCAGTAGTAAAGGTTAGTGATCGTAGAATTTAATTTTCGTAAGTGTGGCGAACCAGGCAATGAGCGTCAATGTAGAGAACGAGGATAGTAGGGACATGGCTGTAGAAGAGATTGGCGCGCATTCGGACGATTGGATGACTGCGTTATTAAAATCGCCGGTTATCCGGCGGCTTCCTCCTGTTAATTTACAAAAAATCATAATGGGATTGGAAGTCGTAAACTTTAAAAAGGATGACGTCATTATCGCTCAGGGCAGCGAGGGGGATTATTACTATCTGATCAAAGACGGCCAATGCTTGTGTACACGTAAAGTATCTCCGAACGCCAAGAGTATCAAGATACGCCAGCTTGCAACCGGCGATACTTTTGGCGAAGACGCATTGATTTCCGGCGCCCCAAGGGACTTAACGATCACAGCGCTGACGGATGCTTCGTTATTACGCTTGGATAAACAACAGTTTGTATCTTTGATTAAAGAACCCTCTTTAGCGTTTATTTCGTATCAAGAGATGCAGGAAGCGGTCAAGAAAGGCGCCATATTGCTGGATGTCAGTACGCCCGAGCAATATAAAAAACGGCATATTGAAGGCAGTATCAATGAGCCTTTCTTTTCATTAAGAATACAACTTAAAACATTAAGCCGCGAGAAGCCGTACATTGTTGTCTGCAGTGATGGCAGGGCCAGCGAGGCAGCCGCATTTTTATTACTTAATAATTATTTTAAGGCTAAGATTTTGAAAGGCGGAGTCGCCGGTGCTGCGGAAGAGCCGGGCGGCCTGGTTATCAATAATGACGATAGCGGCAGTAACGGGTCTATTCCTGAAAATTCCGGTCATCGGCATGGAGTAGGGCAAGCATCCGGTTCGGCAGGTGTTTTCAGTAATTCTATTAAATCAATCTTTTTGCAGAATTTCGAGCAGTTGGTCGATGGGTGCTGTATGCAGATCGATTTCGAATTCGGCATGCAGTTAGGCAGAAAACGCGAAGCGATAAGTAAAGATCAATATTCTAAATTGCAGGAGTACCTTCGCTCTGTCAGGAACGATATTAAGCAAAACTATATCGCCAAGGTTAGCGGCAATTTCGACAACAGCTATCAGGCCGTGGCTAGTCAACACAACTTGTCTGAAATAGCGTTAATTGGCGAGGATACGGCAAAAGAAAATAGCGCTGTTGATATGATTATTCGTCAGTGTGAGCACTTATTCCATGATGAACTGACCGGATTGAGCAAGAAATTCCCCATTCAGCCTGGGAAGCAGGTTGTTACCGGCAGCCCCAGCCCGATATTTCCGGACAAGCTGGTTCGTACTTTGACCGATGTTGTTAAGCCGTTGAAATTGAATACAGACTATAAAATTGTCCTGTATAAAACATTTGAAGCTAATGTGTTTAGCCAGTTGGGATTGATTTACCGTCAGCTATTAGACAGTTCGGAAACGCCAACTTAGTACAGTCATAGCAATCGTTGAGTCAGTTTCCGATATCGCATTATTAATCCATCAAGAAATAATTGTCTGGCCTGTAAGTCTTAAAATCTACAAATACAAAGGTGCGCTGTGTTTACTATTAGAAATCAACCCCAGGCCGTTCTTGCAGCGTTGTTTTTTGTCAGTTCCGCGCAACCGGTTTGGGCTGTCGGCGGCGCGGAATCGATGGACAGGCCTAGTGCGCGTTCACTGCCTACTCCCGGTTATGCCCCCAACAAACCACCTGAAAATTTCAGCCTGCCGCCGGTTCCCGAGCCCGTCGGCAAAAACGTCGATCGGCGCAAATTGTTCGTCAAGCATATCAACCTCGAGGGTAACAGCGTCTTTCCTGAACAGGATTTGGGTTCGATCGTTCATCCTTATGAACAACGCGAAGTTTCTATTGCCGAGCTGGAAGAATTGCGGCAAAAACTCACCCGCTATTACATCGACCATGGTTACGTCAATTCGGGCGCGGTTATCCCGGCGGATGCGTTTAAAGACGGCGAGTTACATATCAACATCGTCGAAGGCCGGCTTGACGAAGTGCGTGTAAAAGGTTTGGAGCGCTTACGCGAAGGCTACGTTATCAACCGTTTATCGGACGGGCCGGATAAGCCTTTTAATTTACAAGCATTGCAAGACAATTATCAATTGCTGCTGTCCGATCCGCTGATTACTCGGATGAACGGCCGGATTTTGCCGGGTGCGACGCCTGGGCATAGTATTCTGGATTTGGATGTGGTCCGTGCCAAACCATATCAGCTCAGTTTTTTCGGCAACAACCAGCGTCCTCCCTCGATAGGCGCGGAAGCTTTCGGTTTGAACGGCCAGCTGCGTAATCTCACAGGCCTGGGCGATATTCTCGACTTTACCTATATCACCAGCGATGGTTCCGACCGTTATGCAGGCGGCTTTAGCGTGCCGGTTACCGATTGGGGAACGCAGGTATTCTTTCACTTCGATGAAGGCGATTCGATGGTTTTGGAAGAGCCTATCCGTAACATCGACATCAAAAGCCAAGTGCACAGTCTCGAGGGTGGGGTAAGCCATCCGATCATCAACACTTTACGCCAGCGTTTGAATCTGGGCATCATGTTGGCTGTGCGCGAAAACGAGACCAGTTTGATGGGTAGGTCTTTTTCGTTCGTGCCGGGCGAACCGACCGGGCGCAACCAGGCTACGGTATGGCGTCTGTTTCAGGATTACAGTCAACGTTGGGATAACCACGCCCTGGCATTCCGTTCGACGTTCAGCGTCGGCATGAATGCGCTGGGAGCCACGCCGGAACGTCCGGTGCCGGATAATTTGCGCAGCCTGTACCGGCAATATCCTGACAGCGAGTTTTTTGCCTGGCTGGGGCAAGCTCAATATGCCTGGCGGATGCTCGATAACGGCAGCCAGTTCGTGTTGCGCGGCAACGCCCAGTTCAGCGACGACCCGTTGTTACCTCTGGAACGTATTGCCGTAGGCGGCTTGAACACCGTGCGCGGCTATCGGGAAAACCAACTGGTGCGGGATCAAGGCTACACAATGTCGGCGGAATTTCATTTTCCGGTGATAGGCGGTAGCGATCCCGGCGCAAGACATCATCTAACATTGATTCCGTTCGCGGATTACGGTAGAGCCTGGAATCATGGCGAACAATCGGCCGAACTTTACTCGGTCGGTGCCGGTTTCGAATGGCAGTTCAAGCCCGTCAGCGCAGGTCTTTATTACGGTTATGCCTTAAACAAAACCCAGCCGCGGCAAAAAGGCGATTTGCAGGACGACGGCCTGCATTTTCAAGCACGCTGGGACGTGTTCTAGGGCTGCTTTGATTATTAGTAAGTACTCAGCGTATGTTCAATAGAACACGGATGACACGGATAGGACGGATTTACACTGATTTTTTATCCAAACCCGATTTGTTTACATTTTTTTTAAATCCGTGATTATCCGTTTAATCCGTGCCATCCGTGTTCTATTTTTCTGTGTTCTGAACAGTTACGATTATTAAAAATACGGAT
>NZ_RYFG02000104.1 GCF_003994235.2 Candidatus Methylobacter oryzae | reverse complement strand
AGCAAAGCATTCGTTCATATCGCCATGATTAATTTGATGCTGACCAGGCTGTCCTCGGGGAAGGTATCAAACTTTTAAAACACGCACTTAGCGGATTTGCATTCTACCGGTCACTCTTCCAGGCAAAAAAGGGGGTTGAAATTATCAATCCCCGCCACGGAATATCAATCCTCATCGGGTGCTTGAACAAGCCCAATATTAAAGATAGTTAAATAACGATAATTGCTTTACCGTCCCATAAGCCTGCATAGCCGCCTGTAAAGCGGTGGACTGTAATTGAAACTTACTAAGCGCATCCGCATAGTCAAGGTCTTGAGTCTGGGAGAGCGTTGTCTTGGTATCTAATATAAACTTGTCGTTTTGGCTTTCCTGATCGGTTAAATTATTCAACCTTGTGCCGATACTGGCTCTTATATCTAAAATACTGTTTCTTGCAGTATCCAAATCGGTTAGAACATTGCCAAGCTGGCTTTGGAAAGTCTGCGCATTCGCCCCTGCCATGCTTTGACCATCTGTAAATCCTGCATCCGTTAAAAATGTTCCGGTCGTATTATTGATTTGTATGCTGGAGGTTGCACCTGTCGCAACTGAAACAAATTCGATGTTATTGCCGTTGTTCCGCGCTTGAATATCGCCGCCAAGCCCTCCTGCCCCGATTTGCGCATTAATTTCCGTGACAACGCTGTCGATATTGGCGAATTTTTGCCCGGTCAAATCTATTGATGCTGTAACGCCTCCCGTGCCGACCAAATCAAATTGAGTTGGAGACGAGGTGTAATCCAAGCCATAGCGCGCAAACCGACTACCGGTAATTTGAGCAGGGGTAGCATTTAAATTAGCCCCCAATGCATCGGATAGCGCTTTTAAAGTATTAAATACGCTTCGGTTGCCGTTCTCGTCGGCAGCCGGACTACTCGATTTTATGTTTGAGAATACGTTAACGCCTAAATCGCCATCAGCCACTTGTCTGGTTGGGCCAATTTGCAAAGTCCTTTGCTCTGAAGCCCCCTGATAATCATAATTGCCGGATACCGCGTTTTTCACAAAAGTAGGCACGCCGGAAAGATTACCTGAAAAGATAAATTCGCCATTGGCATTTTGGGTATTCGCAACACCAGCCAGCTGCTCAATCAATTGATCTATTTCGTTTTTAATTCCCAGCCTGTCACTGCTATTTAAAGTATCGTTCATAGCTGAAATGGTCAGTTCCTTGGCCCGATCCAATACATCGCCTGTAGTCGCCAGCGCAGATTCCTCAATATTCAATCGCCCGCGGGTCGTAGCAATGTTAGCTTGATATTGGCTTGTTTTCGCAATTATTTTGTTAAAGTCCAATATTTGTGCCGCTGCCGATGGATTGTCCTCAGGTACTGACACTTTAAGCCCGGAACTTAATTGCTGCTGCAAACTGTATAACTTGCTTTGCTGAGCGGACATTCCACTAACAGTGCGCTGTTGAGCCCATACTGTTGAAATTCTCATCGTCACGGTCATTGCCATCACTCCTATTTAATTGCGCCAATCAAAGTATCGAATGTAGATCTGGCTATAGCAACCGATTGCGCAGCTGCCTGATACGCTTGTTGAAACTTGATCAAGTTGGCGGCTTCCTCATCCAGATTCACACCAGCCAAACTCTCTCTGGCCCCCTTTGCTTGATTCAATAAGGTTTCTTGAGCCGAAGAACTCAATTGGCCTGCCCGCGTCAAGGTTCCGACACCTGAAACAATTTGGCCATAGGCATCACTAAATGAAGCGCGTCCGCCTAACATGCCCATTTTATCCTTGAGACCTGCCAGCAACAGTGCATTTCTATTATCGCCGGGCATAGGCCCATTGACAGTAACATAAACGGGGTTGCCCAATGCATCCACAACCGGATTATTTGCCGCGTCAAGTTTTTGAATCGGCTGCTTGGTTACCGGGTCGACTTCGATATTGGTGGCTGCCGCTATTTTTCTCGGATCGGTAATATTGACACTAATGTTCTGGGCGGCGCTGTAAGTTGGTCTGATGACAAATTCATCGCCGACCGATATGGTTTTAGTTCCGCTTCTATCGACCTTCATATCAATGCCCGGTAAGGCGGTCATATCGATATTTGCCGGTTGAGTCGCTGCAAACGATAAGGTGAAAACACCTGTGGCCGGTACAGTGTCAGTAGCCGTAAGGTTAATCACCTGATTATCCCGAAGCCTGGTTAGAGTGTAGTCAACCCCGCCGCCTGCGTTAACATAAGTCAGTTTAAAATCGCTAAAGTCCAGGTTTCCCGCTGCCGATGGATTGAGGTTTACATCCTGAAAACTAGCGGTAACGACTGCATCGCCGCCATTAAGCGGGTTCTGAGCAACCGGAACATCAGTACCGGCAAAGTTAAATAAGTCTACTCCTGCCACGCCGTTCAGATCGAAACCATTTTTATGTACGGCATTAACCTCCATTGCTAAACCTGCCGCAACCTGACCCAGTTTTTGCTGGGCAGGATCAAGCACTTCATCGCGAAATCTTAATGCACCGCCCAAGGAGCCGCCATTGATCTGGTTCGTTATGTTTATAGTGCCGTTAGCGGCCTTAATGCCAATTTCTATCTTATTTGGATCCATTTGAGACTGAGATGTCGTAAATGTAGCCGCTCCATTGCCAAGAACCAAAGCCTGCCCGCTGCCGATAAAAACACTGGAAGAACCATTATCCTGAGGAATTACTGTGATGTTGACTATTTCCGCTAACTTTGACAGCAAAGCATCCTGTTTATCCAACAAATCGTTAGGTTGCTTCAAGCCTTGCGATTTGCCTAAATTTGCCGAGATTTGCTGGTTAAGGTCGGCTATGGAAGCGGCTAAAGAATTAACTTCGTTAATCTTGGAGGCTATGTCATTGTTATTCTGCGTACGTATCTCCTCAAATCTGTTATTCATCGTATTAAAGCTTTGCGTTAAAGTGCCCGCCTCGGACAATAACACCTGTCTGGCAGGGACCGACGAAGGATCGGATGACACACTGCTTAACGCGTTAAAAAAACGATCCATGACAGGAGCTATGCCGGTACTGGCATCGGCCATGATATTGTCAACGCTGGTAGCCAATTGATAATAACGGTCCGCATCTGAAGAGGCGGAGATACTGGAAGTTAATTGCTTATTAATAAACTGGTCATAACTACGGGCAATATTAGTAATATTTACGCCTTGCCCGACATATCCATGACCGGTAAATACCGAGGAGTTTGTGGACAGCTCCACCCGCTCGCGGCTATAACCATCTGTATTAACATTGGCAATATTATGCTGCGTAGTCTCTAGCGCACGCTGGGCGGCCAGCAAGCCTGACAATGATGTTGATAATAATCCATTCATGATAGCGCCCTGCTCTGAAAATTAGATGCCAAACTCAATCTGATCATTGATTCATCGCCACGATTACATCAGGCTCAAATTCAGCCATCGTATTGCCTTGGTAAATATTCATGACCTTATCGGCATATTTCGGATCGGTTGCATAACCGGCCCGCTGTAATTCATGCATATATTGTTCCGCATTACCCACTTTCTTAAGTGCATCGCTATAACGCGGATTATTTTTTATAAAGTCTACGTAGTCCCTGAAACTTTCCGCAAATGAATCGTAAGATCTAAAACCGGCATTAACTTTTTTAGCGATACCTTGGTCGAACTCCAGTGTAGTCACCTGCGCCTGTTTGCCTTGCCAGCTTTTATCGGCTTTAATGTTAAACAAGTTAAAACTGTTACTGCCGTTGGCGTTCTTTATCACCGAGCGTCCCCACCCGCTTTCCAGCGCGGCTTGCGCCAAAATAACCTTGGGTTCTACGCCCAGTTCTTTGGCGGCCTGTTCGGCGTAAGGATGCAAACGTCTGACAAACTCTTCTGCTGACTGTATCGACTGTACATGTTCATTCTTTAGTCCACGCCCAAGATGCCCTCCATCGAACGGAATTTCTGTCATTTCATTAAGTGGAGTTCTATCTTGCAAATAAGGAGTCACTTTAACTTGACCGTCTTCAAGGCTGATAGCGGAGCTAGCGGTTTTTCCGCTGACCTGACGGTTAGCCACTTCCTGCTCAGCCCTGCTTGATGAGATACCTCCCGATCTATTCAGATAATCTTCAATATCCTGTTTATCATTTTTGGGTTTATCGGGGCTCAATTGTTTGACGATCAAGTCGGCCAAACCAACGCCGGGAGAGCTCGACAAATGCAGGGCTAGCTGCTGATCGTACATTTCGCTATAGAATTTACTTTGGTCGCTATCCATAGCGCCATCAGCCAGCTTGGCTTCACGCATACTTTTAAGCACGTTATTTAGAAAGATCGATTCGAATTGCTTGGCAACTTCTTTCAATGCTTCCGGCGAGTCGTTTCTAGCTTGGTTTTTTAATTTAGCCAAACCGGAAAAGTCGGTATAAACATCGGTATTTTGTGCATTTAACATAGCTGCAATCTCCCGCCTAAATAATGCGCTTTAATGCCGGCATCTTTAGATAACCATTAACTCGGCATGTAAGGCACCGGCTGATTTCAATGCTTCAAGAATAGCGACCAAGTCACTGGGCGCAGCACCTACATCATTGACTGACTTTACAATTTCATCCAAAGAGACGCCTGGATTGAATACGAACATATGGTTTTTTTCTTCATCAATCTTTACGTTGGATTTTGGCGTAACTACCGTCTGCCCATTGGAAAATGCGTTTGGTTGGCTAACCTTCGGGTCTTCGGTAATAGTAACGGTCAAGCTACCGTGTGACACCGCCGCAGGCTGTACCCTAACTTTACCGTTAATGACGACCGTGCCGGTGCGGGAATTAACAATAACCCGAGCCGGCGCATCATCCGGAATGACCATCATGTTTTCGACTACTGAAGCAAATGTCACTTTTTGATCGGGATCTACCGGCGCACTAACTCTAACCGAAGTCGCATCGATCGCTTTTGCCGTATTAGCGCCCAATACCTTATTAATAGAGTCTGCCATACGGTTCGCCGTCGTAAAATCCGAAGTATGCAGATTAAAAATCAGCGCATCGCCTTCAGCAAAAGAGGTACTCACAACACGCTCAACGGTTGCTCCGTTGGGTATACGGCCCACGTTAGGATTATTAACGGTAACGCTTGAACCGTCCTGTCCCGATGCGCTTAAACCGCTGACTACCAGGCTGCCCTGTGCAATCGCGTAAACCTGTCCGTCGGCACCTTTCAGCGGGCTCATTAACAACGTGCCGCCCCTTAAACTTTTTGCGTCTCCCAGAGAAGAGACAGTAACGTCAATAGTTTGACCGGGCTTGGCGAATGCCGGCAGTTCCGCCTGAATGGAAACAGCGGCAATATTTTTTGCTTTAGGATCGATACCGGGAGGTAAGGTCAGACCAAGACGCGCCAACATGCTGCGTAATTCTTGTCCGGTAAATGCGGTTTTATCTCCGGATTTATCCAGTCCGACGACCAAACCGTAACCTACCAGTTGATTGCTGCGTACGCCATCTATAGAGGCAATGTCCTTGATACGCTCAGCATAAACCACTCCGCTGTAGGCAATAGCAAGAAGAAGTAATAAGACAGAGGGTTTATAAATTGTGTTCATGTCAAAAATCCTGGTTTTAGAATGGGAACCATGCGCTTTGAAGAATTCTTGATAGCCAGCCCATTTTGCTGGCATCCGCCATAGCGCCTTCACCGACATACATAATGGTTACATCGGCTACTTTGTCGGAGGAAATAATATTGGATGCATTGATGTCGACCGGTCTGACGATACCGGATAACCTGATAAATTCATCGCCTTGATTTAAGGTGACTCTTTTTTCGCCCCTTACGCTTAAATTGCCGTTCGGCAACACATCGACAACCGTAACGGAAATGTTGCCGCTTAAACTATTGCTTTGATCGGCAGCGCCCGAGCCTTTAAATTCTTTTGACGATTCCAACGTGGTGGTAGGACTTTGTCCGGTGAAAGCAGATGCGGCAATACCGAACATCGACGGCGCCGAAGCTGACATCGTGGTATCTTTTTTCGTATTGAGATCGTCCGCCTTTTTCGCTTGAGTCGCTTCCTGGAGCGTAATAGTCAAAATATCTCCAATCCGTTTTGCCGTATGATCTTCAAACAAACGCATATCGTACCCGGACTGGTAGATTGATCCGCTGTTTTGTACCGGAGGCCTTAAATCGGCCGGAGCAACCGGAGCAAATGTAGGATCTCTTTGTGGTATTGGTGTACAAGCCTCTAACATGGACAGCATGATTGCAGCAATGCAAAAGGCTGGTAGCGAACGGCCCTTCAAGCCACGCATAGAACAGTTGCTGAAGGAGCCGCGGCAAGCAATTGCCGTTAAACCAAATTTTTGAGTCTTCATGCCATCTCTCCTGACTTATAATTGCTGTGTTACAAAAGACAGCATCTGATCGGCTGTTGAAATCGCTTTGGAATTCATCTCATAAGCCCGTTGCGCTTCGATCATATTGACTAACTCCTCAACGACATTGACGTTGGAAGTTTCCAAAGAGCCTTGATTCAAAGTCCCGTATTCACCTTGCCCGGGCGTTCCGACAATTGGCGCGCCGCTAGACGCGGTTTCCCGGTAAAGGTTATCGCCAGTCGCCTGCAACCCGGTAGGATTGATAAAATTGGCCGTCTGGATTTGTCCCAATTGTTGGTTTACACCGGCGACTACAGCTGACACCGTACCGTCAGTACCAATAGTGATGCTTTCAGCCGTTGCCGGCACAGTAATTGCCGGGTTCAGCGGCATTCCGCCTGAAGTGACTATCTGTCCGGTTGAGTCCAGTTTTAAAGAACCGTCACGGGTATAGTGGGTCTCGCCGTTGGGCATTAGAACTTGCAGAAATCCCCGGCCATTAATTGCCACATCCAGCGAATTATCCGTTTGTTGAACATTGCCCTGGCTATGGACTTTTTCGGTGGAAACCGTTTTAACACCGGTACCCAACTGAGTACCCGTTGGATTTTGAATATTTTGCGTGGTATCGCCACCGACTTGGCGAATATTCTGATACATAAGATCGTCAAACATTGCCCGGTCTTTCTTGAATCCGATTGTATTCACGTTGGCCAAGTTATTGGAAATAACCGCCATTCTTGTCTGTTGGGCGTCCAGACCGGTTTTAGCTACCCATAATGAGCGTTCTGTCATGATAATCTCCTTCGTGCCAATTTATTGCCTCACTTAAATGCAAAGCATGATGCGTGCCATTTTCTCAACGCTCCTTTTTTCTCGGCGCAAAAAAAAGCCGGGCTTTGCCCGGCTTTTTAAATGAACTCTATTGAATTTATCCTATTTGCATCAACTTGGCGCTCGCTGCAGAGTTTTCATCTACGCTCTTCATAACCTTGGTTTGCAACTCGAAATTTTTTGCCAACTCAATCATTTCTGTCATTGCTTCAAAGCCCTTAACATTGCTGCCTTCCAAAACACCTGAATTCAAGCTGACATCGGCATCGGCCGGCAAAGGCTGGCCATTTTTAGTATGGATCAAACCATCCCCCTGCTTTTCTATGTCCTTGATGTCAGGCTTAACCAGCTTAATCCTATCCACCTGTACCGTAGTCGTCGCGTTACCGGAACCCATTGGAATAATGCTTATCGTACCGTCACTGCCGATGGTCACCTTTTCAGCAGGCGGAATTGTAATGGGGCCATTTTGTCCAAGCACCTGCAAGCCCGCGCCGTTTTTCAGTAAACCTTCCGGAGTAATGCGAAGATCGCCGGCACGGGTATAAGCTTCCTTACTGTCATAATCCCCTCCCTGAACGGCAATCCATCCCTCGCCATTGATCGCTACATCCAAATCGCGACCGGTGGTCTGCATGGCACCAGGCATGAAATCGGCGGCAGGTTTTTCTATCATTGCATAAACCCGAGTGGGATAGCCCGCTCCCGTTACAGGGCGGCTACGAAACCAGTCCAAATCGGATTTGAAACCGGTTGTCTGCATATTCGCCAAATTATTGGCGTTTGAGTTTTGCGCCTGTAACGTCTGTTTGGCGCCACTCATAGCAATGTATAAACTCCGATCCATGACTGCTCCCCTTTACCTTAAAACCAGAAACTTAAAACAAAATAACAGCAAGTATTGTTCCAATAACATCAGGTTCCATCCTATCCATTACGCACGCAGGATAGTTTCTATTAGGGTTTTCTCAGTGGTAATCGCTTGAGAGTTAGCCTGATAAGACTGCTGTGCAACGATCAACTTAACCAGCTGCGCAGATAAATCTACGTTGGAACCTTCCAGGGCTGACGACTGAATCGTTCCAAAGTTATTATCGCCGCCCGCACCGTAAATAGGCTGGCCGGAACTTGAGGTTTTAGCCCAGGTCGTATCGCCTAATTTGGCTAATGCCTGGCTGCTTTGAAACCGCGCCAACGCCACTTGCCCTAAAGCCTTGGAACCGCCATTACTATATCGTGCGAATACCACGCCAGTGCCGTCAACATCAATGCCTGTCAGATTCCCGGCGGGCAAACCATCTTGTGTTAGCGCATTGACGCTAAAAGGCGTCGCCGTTTGGGTTGTACCGGCATATTCCAGGTTAAACGCCATCGGTTTTACACTTATATTAGGATTGATCTGCGTCAAATCGATATTGCCAAATTCCACTTTGGTTGCAGTAACGCCGCCAACCGTATCAAGCAAGCCTGTCGCGGTGAAAGTCAACGGCACAGGGTCTCCAGCCATATTAAGCCCTACCACTGACGAGTCCGGCGCCGGTAGCGGCGGTGTGGAAGGCCCGCCTGTTGTAATACCATAACCATCGATAAATAAATACGCATTCCATGCGTTAGCTGCTGCCGGATCTTTTACATAATAAGTGGACGCAATATGAGCGTTACCCTGAGTATCGTAAGTCGTAACCGATGTCATATTGTTATAAGACAACGGGTCCTTAGGGTCAAACGTTGTATTGGTCGGATTATTCGCAGCCCCGTTCAGATTTAATTTCATCGCAATATTTTCCGTGGCACTAGGCAAGCCTTGAGACGTATCGATCGTCAACGGCCTGAAAACACCGGTACTAAAACCTTCCGCGGCCGTAGTGCCGTTAGGTGCAAAAGCCAATAAATACTTGCCTTCACTATTAACGACATTGCCTGCACTATTTAACTGAAATGCACCGTTACGGGTATAAGCTGTCGGTACTGAAGGATCGACCGGAGCGGTTGGATTATTGGGATCGGGAAGATTCACGTTGTCCGACAATACAAAAAAACCATTGCCGCTGACCGCAAGATCAAGGCTGTTTTGAGTCGCTTCAATGTTACCTTGGTTAAATTGCTGCGCCACTTCGGTAACTCTGACCCCGGTACCTGGCTGAGTTTTGCTGACGCCGGATAAACTGCTCGCATACACGTCCGCAAATTCAGCACGCGATTCTTTAAATCCGACAGTTTGCGCATTGGCAATATTATTGCCGGTTACCTGTAAGTTTGTTGATGCGGCTTTTAAGCCGCTTAATGCTGTTGCAAAACCCATGTTACACCCCCAATCCTAAAGAATTTGTTTAATCTGATTGAAATCGACACTATCTAATCCCGTCAAATTGACCTTTACGCCATTACCTCCGCTACCCATGCTGACGCTGTCGACTTGCGATTTAATATCCGTGTCCAGCGTTGTATTTTTTCCGTCAATATATCCTGTTGCCTGAATTTTATAGACGCCTGGCTTAGCTGCAGTACCATTTGAATCCAGCCCATCCCAGGTAAAAGGCACTTTACCTGTACTCTGAGCTCCCAGGTCCGCCTCACGTATAATTTCTCCTGTCGTTGCATTGGTCACCTTGACATGAACGCTGGTTGCGTCGCCGGATAAATTAATATCCCCGGATATACTGCCGCCTTGCGTCAACAGCCCCTTTGTTCCCGGCGCGGATACAGTTCGCCCCACTAGACTCGATGCTTGTAATGCTTGTCCTGAGGTGATTGACGTCGCAAAATCGCTAAACGACTTTTGCAAATCCTGAATTCCGGATACCGTCCCAAATTGCGCCATTTGCGTGATAAATTCAGTGTTCTCCATCGGCTTTGTAGGATCTTGATGGGTCATCTGCGTGGTCATCAATTTTAAAAAGTCCGCTTGTCCCAATGTGCTTTTCTTAGGGGTTGTTGCCGAATCTTTTTTAGGCGTAACGGTTAAGCTACTGTAGTCGTTTGTTGCTGTGCTTTGGATTGCCATTATTTATCTCCCCTTACTGTCCCATTTTTAAGGTCTGAAGCATCATCTGCTTTGCCGTATTCAATACTTCTACATTATTTTGGTAAGAACGCGACGCTGACATCATGTTGGCCATTTCTTCAACCGTATTAACGTTTGACTTAAAAATGAAACCGTCTTTATTAGCCATAGGATGATTAGGAGCGTATTCCATAACAGGAAGAGCCTGGCTTTCGACGACGCCCAAGACATTGACCTTGCTTGTCGCATTCTGCTTATCCATCGCTTTATTCAATTCAGCGGCAAACACCGGCTGCCTGGACCTGTAAACCGCTGTTTCGCTGCTGCCAACACTGTTCGCATTCGATATATTGCTTGCAACCAGATTGAGCCTTAACGATTGAGCATTCATGCCGCTGCCGGCAATATCAAATATACTTGAAGCCATGACTATTGCCCCCTTACTGCGGTCATCAGACCTGAAAAGCCGTCCTTAATGAACTGTAAACTGGCTTGATACTGCACCGCGTTTTCAGCATATTTAGCTTGTTCGATATGCGCTTCGACAGTATTGCCATCTAACGACACCTGACTGGGATTGCGATACATAACATTAGCCCCGAATATTTGTTGTTGTGGCGGCGCAATATGTCCGGCTTGAGTACGCTCCATAGTTACACCTGAAGCTACGCTTTGCTTTAAAACCGACTTAAAATCCACATCGCGCGCTTTAAAGTTGGGCGTATCCGCATTTGCTAAATTGGCAGCTAATATATCGCCTCTTTTTTCCCGAAAAACCAGGGCCTTAGGGCGAATGCCGAGTGCCTCTTCAAAATTGATAGCCATGATAGTTACCTCGTTAATTACTTGTACAAAGACAAAAGCACAGCGTATGCCATAAAATCGTAATCATTAAAAATCAATGAGATAAATTTTTTTCGAGTTATTTACCTATAATCCACAGTTGATTACGATTAAAATGTTTTTAAATAATCCGGCAAAATATCGCCGCAATATATCTAAGTCAGCGGACAAACAAAGCCGCATGTCAATAAATTGACTGGCATCTAAAAAACAAGCCACTATCAATCCCGCCTGATAATTCATATAGTCATAAAGCAGACGCGAACGATGATAAAAAATACTCCGCTCATTTTTATATTAACCTTTATCTTTTTTAATGCGGCGCATGCGGAACAGGACAGCCAGTCACATGACTCGATTGCTGAAGCCGTTAAAAGTTATGTTGAACAAAATATAAAATTGCCGGGGGAATATGAGATGAGCTTTATGCCATTAGACAGCCGTTTGAATTTGCCTCAATGCGCCGAACCGCTGGAAGTATTTACAACAACCGACATTAAAGCGGGCAGATCGACCATAGGCGTGCGTTGTAATACGGAAAAGAAGTGGTCCATTTTTACTTCGATAATCGTCAAAACTTACCAGATGGTCGTAGTCTTATCCCAACCGATACAACGCGGCGAGATTCTTACCCGGCAACATATTGCCATTGAAAAAAGAGAAGTAACCAATCTTCGGGAAGATTTTGTTACTCAAATAGAGAAAATTGAAAACAAACAGGCCCTACGTCAACTCAACACCGGAACCATTCTTAGTTTGAGAAATTTTGCCGAACCTAAACTGATCAAAAGAGGGGATAAAGTTGTTATCAGCGCAACGAGACCGGATTTTTCTATCAGGATGAGTGGTGTGGCAATGATGGATGGCGTTAAAGGGCAAGTTATCAATGTTAAAAATCAGAATTCGGGACGCGTTATTAGTGCAACGGTTGTAGAACCCGGACTCGTTTCTGTAAATTATTAAAATCTCACACCGGATAAAGCTGAGTAGCTTGCCTGCTCAAACGAAACTTATGCCCTATAGGCATAAATAAACATTTAAAGTTTTACATCGCATTGCCGATAAATATCTCAAATGAAAAGTTATCGAGGAATTTGACATGGCTATCGAAATAACCGGCAGGACAAGCGGCCTGACGACCATCTCCCCCCCCTTAAAGAGCGGGGTTGATGCTGAAAAAAAGGTTGCTGTTGCAAACACTGAAGAAAGTGATAGCGTTGCGCTCACAGCAACAACACAGGAAATAAAGAAGACCCTAAGCTCATCCTCTTCATCTCCTGTAGATGTTGACCGGGTTAACGCTATTAAAAAATCGCTTGCCGATGGCAGTTATTCAATAAATGCTGAACAAGTAGCAAAGAAATTCATGCAGTTTGAACGGCTAATGCCCTAAAAAATAGCATATCCCTATGATAGTAAAAACATATCCGATTACAGAACAATTGATCAGCAACGCATTAAAATTGGCGCAGCAACTTCATCAGGAACTTAACAAAGAAGCCGAAGTTCTAAAAAACGCGCCACAAGCAGAGCAGGTTAATAATATCGCTGCAAATAAAAAACAGCTGGTTATGCAATTGGAGCAGTTCAACTCACAAATTTCTCAAGTTTTAGCCACCGAGAGCCTCCCTAATAGCCAAGAAAGTATCAGGGAATATTTTAACAGAGCTAAAACAGCTGGCTTGGCAATCACCGAATCAAGCGGCAACTGGTCCCAGTTAATGGACGTTTGCGCAAAATGCAGAGACTTGAACGAACAAAATGGCGCCAGTGTGGACCTTTTATATCGCCACACTAAGCGCTCATTGGATATATTAAAAGGCAAACCTCAGTTTGCAAACACATACGGTTCCGATGGTTCAACCCAAAGTGAACACTATTCTCGTACCTTGATCTCGGTATAGCTGACTCTTCATGCTCGACAATATCTTTTCGAGCCCCGCTACAGCTTAGCTATTCATTATTAATAAAACTCGTGCTTTTAATCTATGATGACAAGGAATCCAGTCACCCCGATACTCAATTAAGCGCATTAACCTGCATAGGTGGCTTAGTACCCGGCAACGTTCCAAATAGAACCAATGAATTAAATCCCCATCTATGATAGAATCGGCCCTGTTTTTGCCCCGATAGCTCAGCAGGATAGAGCGGTCCCCTCCTAAGGGACAGGCCGGTGGTTCGAATCCGCCTCGGGGCACCATTTATATCAACAACTTAGTACTATCTTATCCATCTACCGGGCGAGCAGAAACTTCGTCTAAGCCACATCTTCTATAAAACGCCATATTGCACAACTTGACGACTGTTCCTTGGCGCGCTTTTATTTAACCCTTTCTATACGCTGAAGACGTTTGTTGACGGCAAATTTTTATCGAGACACTAATCAATATGCCATTTTCCACCCTCGGTTTATCTGATCCACTGCTACGCGCCATTGCTGATGCAGGCTATACCACGCCCTCCCCTATTCAGTCGCAAGCTATTCCTGCCGTATTGAAAGGCCATGACGTGTTGGCAGCCGCGCAAACCGGAACAGGCAAAACGGCAGGCTTCACCTTACCTATCCTGCATCGCTTATCGCAAAAATCTTATAGCACCAACCGCCCGGTAAGAGTATTAATTCTAACGCCAACCAGGGAACTTGCAGCGCAAATAGGCGAGTCGGTCAGCAAGTATGGAGCCCATCTGCATCCTCGCTTAAAATCCGAAGTCGTTTTTGGCGGGGTGAAAATCAATCCGCAAATGATGAGATTAAGAGGAGGCGTCGATATACTGGTCGCAACGCCTGGACGATTGCTGGACTTGGTCAATCAAAATGCAGTAAAGCTCAACAATGTGGAAACACTGATACTTGATGAAGCCGACCGCATGCTGGATATGGGATTTATCCGGGACATTCGGAAAATTATTGCCTTGCTGCCGAAAAAACGCCAAAACCTGCTGTTTTCGGCTACTTTCTCCGAAGATATACGCAAACTCACCACCGGACTTCTGGTTAATCCGGTGAAAATCGAAGTTGCTCCGCGCAATACTGCTTCAGAACTGGTCGAACAGGTCGCTTATCTGGTCAATAAAGCCCAAAAAACCGAAGTGCTTTGTCACTTGATCAAACAAAATAATTGGCAGCAGGTTTTAGTGTTCACTACCACCAAGCACGGCGCTAATCGACTTACCGAAAAACTCAACAAGGTTGACATTAAGGCGGCGGCAATACACGGCAACAAGAGCCAGGGGGCTAGAACCAGCGCATTGACAGGATTTAAAGCCGGTGAAATCAGGGTATTGGTAGCGACCGACGTAGCGGCGCGCGGCATTGATATTAACCTGCTTCCGCATGTAGTCAATTTTGAGCTGCCCAGAGCGGCAGAAGATTACGTACACAGGATAGGCCGCACCGGACGGGCCGGCGAGGAAGGTCAAGCCATTTCACTGGTATCGCATGATGAATACAATGCCTTGCGTCTGGTTGAAAAACTGATCAAGAAAGAGATTAAACGCGAACAAATTGCCGGCTTTGAAGCCTCCGCAGTAGCTCCACCGGTACCGGCCGAGCCGCCACGCGGTCCGCGTCCTAGCAGAAAGCCGAATCAAGCTCGCAAACCCGGCGCTAATCAAGCAGCCCGCAACAAACTTAAAACAGCAAACGCTTAAATTTCCAGGTCGGGTTAACATCGAGCTAACCCGACAATTCATCCCCACTGTGATTTACGGACATTAAAGTTTCGCCCTTTTATCTTACCGTTTCTCAAGCAGGCTAAAGCTTTATCGACACTGTCACGTTTGATAGCCACGTAAGCATGGGCGTCAAAAATATCGATTTTCCCCACTTCAGTGCCTGTGATCCCGGCATCGCAGGTTAAGGCGCCTAATATATCGCCGGGACGCACTTTATTTTTGCGGCCGCCATCTATCCATAAAGTCACCATCGGCGGCTCGAAGCGTTGCTCATAACTCATTTGAAACGGCGCCACTTCATCCCATTTGGCGGAAATAGCTTGATATTCTTCAATGGTTTTAACTCGGTTTATTTCCTTGTCCGTACATAAGCTTAGCGCCAAACCTTTTTTACCGGCGCGGCCTGTTCTCCCGATACGATGCACATAAATTTCAGCGTCCCACGGTAATTCATAATTAATCACCGCCTGCATATCTTTAATGTCCAGTCCCCGCGCGGCCACATCGGTCGCAACCAAGATGGAGCAACTTTTGTTGGCAAAACGCACCAACACTTGATCCCGATTCTTTTGTTCCAAATCGCCATGCAACGCTTGAACCGAAAAACCGATGTCCTCAAGCAAGCTTGCCACATCCTGGCAATCTCTTTTGGTATTGCAAAAAACCACGGTTGATTCAGGCCGGTAATACGATAAAAGATAAGCCAGCGCATTTATCTTTTTCGATTTTTCCACTTGGTAAAAACGCTGTTCAATATCGTTGTCGTGATGACTGGTCTCAATACTGACGGAAACCGGCTTAAACTGGAATTTCCGGCTCATTTCCCGGATGGGATCGGCATAAGTTGCTGAAAATAACAATGTTTGCCGATGCGTCGGCGCGTATGAAATCACGTCGGAAATGATTTCTTCAAAACCCATATCCAACATCCGGTCAGCCTCGTCCAGCACTAACACTTTTAAATTACTCAAGCGTAAGCTGCGCTTGCGCAGATGCTCCTGCAACCGCCCCGGCGTGCCGACAACAATATGAACGCCATGCTCTAATGAAGCTAACTGCGGCCCAAAGGGTACGCCGCCGCACAAGGTCAACACCTTGATGTTTTGCGTAAACCGGGCTAATCGGCGAATCTCCTTGCAAACCTGGTCGGCAAGCTCCCGGGTTGGACAGACAACCATAGCCTGAACCCTGAAACTGTTCAAATCCAGCTTGGACAATAGGCCGATACCAAAAGCGGCGGTCTTGCCGCTACCGGTTTTGGCTTGTGCAATCACATCCCTGCCCTCAAGAATATGCGGCAGACTCTCTGCCTGAATTGGAGTTAGGTGGGTATAACCTAGGGATTCAATGTTTTCGAGCAAGGCGGGCTTTAAAGCTAGGGATGAAAATTCGGCAGTGTTCACAAGGACTCTTTTAGTGATATGAATGAAGACGAAGCGCCGTCACTCGAATGATAATGATGCCAGATACTGGCTTTGATTAACGCGCCACCAAAGATAAAACTCTGCGTCTTTGATGGCGATGTTTTTAAATTTGAGGTTCTGTTATATGAATGAAAAAGCGCGTTTCGCTCTACTTTTCCGACACACTAATAAACCCATGCAGGCCTCTCTTGGACTTAACAGCTAACCAATCTTTCAATTGCTTTAACTCTTCGGTTTCTTCCAAACCATCCAGGCTTTGCTTATTCTTTAACAGCCGAAATGCCGCCGACAGCACTTTATAACGGTCTCCGGTAATACCGGCGCGCCTTAAGCCCACGGTGTTCAGCTTGTAATGCCGGGCGGGACGACCGCCGATCAGCATAAAAGGAATGACATCCATATTCAGACCGGTTGTACCCTGTACTATCGCATAGGAACCGATCCTGCAAAACTGGTGCGCCACCACGGCCCCACCAATGAACACGTTATTGCCGACTTGGACATGTCCGCCGATAGCGACATTATTGGCGAATATGGTGTTATTGCCGACCGTGCAATCATGCGCGACATGACTATTGTTCATAAAAAAGCAGCCTGAGCCGATGCGCGTTTCGGCATTTTCTTTAGATGCGCGATGCGCGGTAAAACCTTCCCTAAAAACGTTATTGTCACCGCAAACAAGCCAGGAAACCGTCTCCGCTTTAAAACCGGTATCTTGCGGCAAGCCGCCTAATACAGCATGCGGATGCAATATATTGCCGTCGCCCATTTTTACATGACTATGCACCACTGCATGAGCGCCTACTTGGCAATTAGCGCCCAGTTGAGCACCTGTCTCAATAACGGCAAAAGGGCCAACCGTAATATTCTCACCCAGTGATACATTGGGTGCTATATAAGCGGTCGGGTGAATATTTTGAGCCATCTTAGCTATCCTCTTGGGTGATATTTTGAATGTAATTCTTTGAGTCTTTCGCGGGCGATATGGGTATAGATTTGCGTGGTCGATAAATCCGAATGCCCGAGCAATAACTGTACAACGCGCAAGTCGGCGCCGTGGTTTAATAAATGTGTTGCGAATGCATGTCTTAAGGTATGCGGCGATAACTCTTTGTTGATACCTGCTTTTTTCGCATGGCGTTTGATAATATGCCAAAAAGCCTGCCGCGTCATATTCTCCGCCCGGCTCGTGACAAACAGATAATCGCACTGCCGCTCATGAAGAATAGCCTTTCTTGCTTGATTCATATAACTTTCCAGCCAGCTCATAGCTTCTTCGCCAACCGGAACCAGGCGCTCTTTGTTGCCTTTGCCGATAATCCTGACTACGCCTTGCCGAAAGCTAATCTGTTCGAATTTTAAATTAACCAGTTCCGATACCCTAAGACCTGTCGCATAAAGCATTTCAAGCATGGTTCTATCCCTAAAACCTAAAGCATTGGTGACTTCAGGCGCGTTAAGCAACAGCTCTACGTCCTGCTCAGATAACGACCCCGGCAAGGGCTTGCCGATGTGGGGCGATTCTATCAATGCCGTCGGGTCGATTTGTATGCTGTTTTCCCTGATGTAATAACCGTAAAAACGCCGCAAGCTGGACAGTATACGCGCAGTGGACCTGCTGCTTATTTGTTCGTCATAGCGACTGGAAAGAAAATCTGATAGCGCCGCGCCATCGACTTCCAGCATTGGCTTTCCATTCAGCCATTTGGCAAAAATTCTTAAGTCACTGCCATAAGCTGAAAGCGTATTATCACTCAAACCCTGTTCCACCCAGACCGCATCAAGGAATTGATCTATCAATGCTGTTGCATTCATCTTTTATGACTTGCTTCAAATTCCAGCAGTTTATATTTTATCGTCATTAAGCCGCCGTCGGTTTGCCCGCAATAGCCGCCCATACCGGACACAGAAACGACCCGGTGACAAGGAATAAACAAAGCATAGGGATTATCCCTGCACGCATTGCCGACAGCTCGCGCCGACGACCCTATTTTTTTGGCCAATGCGGAATAGCTTATCGTTTCTCCGAACGGTATCTGGCAAAGCGCGGCCCATACTTGGTTTCTGTAAGCGCTGCCTTGCTTCAACAATTTTATATTAATGCGCTTATCGGGATTCTGCCAATATGGGTCTAATTCATGTTCACAAGACTGATTAAAACAAACGTCCAATTCCCAATCCGTTCTGGTAATCACATCCTGTTGGCTATAAATAACAAGCTGCCCTGCCGGGGTCTGAAGTTTCACAATATCTTCGGCTCCCGAACAGCTTTCTACCCATTGAATCACAAACGGCATTAGACAGCTCCTATAGAACTTGTATTATTTAAAGTGCAAAATAATACTGCATAAAAAAAGGCAGCTCAAAGCTGCCTTTTTTTATCTCGTTTGAAAACTTGATTAAAGTTTTTCTTTAATACGAGCGGCTTTACCGGTCAAGTCACGCAAGTAATACAACTTAGCACGACGAACATCGCCGCGGCGTTTAACGTTGATTTCGCTAATCAGCGGACTATGAGTTTGAAAAACACGCTCAACACCAGTACCGTGGGAAATTTTTCTTACTGTGAAAGCTGAATTTAATCCGCGATTACGTTTCGCAATCACGATGCCTTCAAAAGCCTGAATTCTTTCACGATCGCCTTCTTTTACTTTAACCTGTACAACAACCGTGTCACCTGGACCAAAGTCAGGAATCTGTTTCAGTTGTTCCGCTTCCAATTCATCAATAATATTGCTCATACCACACCTTAATTTAAACCAACTCCACAATAAATTCTTTAAGCAAATTTTCCTGCTCTACGCTCAAATTCTTTTTTTTCAATAAATCCGGCCGTCTCTGCCAAGTCCGACCCAAAGCCTGCTTCATCCTCCAGCGCTCTATATCCGCATGATTGCCGCCTAATAAAACACCCGGCACCGAACGGCCTTCAATCTGTTCAGGCCTGGTAAAGTGCGGACAATCCAGTAAACCATCGCTATGGGAGTCTTGCTGTGCAGAACCCTCATCACCAAGCACACCCGGTAATAAGCGCGTCACTGCATCAATCACTACCAATGCAGCAAGTTCGCCGCCGCTGATAACATAGTCGCCGATAGACCACTCATCATCGCAATCCAGCTCAACAAAACGCTCATCAATACCTTCGTAACGTCCTGCAATCAAAATCAATTGCGATACTTCACACGCTTCAGACAACAAAGCCTGAGTAATCGGCTTGCCTTGCGGGCTCAAATAGACCACTTTCGTAGCCCCAGAGTCTGCCAGCTTCGCACTATTAACTGCATCATGCAGAGGCTGATACTTCATGACCATACCGGGACCGCCACCGTATGGCCGGTCATCAACAGTTTTATGTCTGTCGTGGGTATAATCTCGAGGATTCCATACTGATAAATTGACTATATTGCGTTCAATTGCCCTGCCCGTTACCCCGTAACTCGCAGCCGCCGTCACCATTTCCGGAAACAATGTTACAACATCAAAACGCATGCTGATAATCAGAACTCAGGATCCCAATCGACAATAATTTTGCCTGTATCCAAATCAACATCAATTATCGTCTGTTCCTGTAAAAACGGTATTGCCCGTTCCCGCTCTCCCTGAACAATAAGCACATCATTGGCACCTGTTTCCAACAGACCATCAACAACACCTAGCTGAATACCATCAACAGTCTCAACATTTAAGCCGATTAGTTGTGACCAATAATATTCACCTTTAGCCGCTTTTGGCAATTGCCCTGGGGTTATGAAAATATCCCAACCAATTAAACTTGCAGCCTGATCCCTGTCATTAATATCAGACAGTTGGGCAACTATCGTCTTACCTTGTAACTGTCCATCAACAACATTAATCGCTTTTGTCTGATCGTCTTTTTTTAGCAGCCAGGGGGAATAAGTTAAAATATTTTCCCTTGGATCAGTGAAGGAAAATACCTTAACCCATCCTTTTATACCAAAAACGCCGGAAATCTTTCCAACGTTTATATGCCGTTGCTCTGACAATTCAGTTTATGCTGCAGCTTTGCGTGCGTCTTTAATCAATTTTGCAACGCGATCAGAAGCTTGTGCGCCGTTAGCTTTCCAATAATCAGCACGGTCAGTGTCTAAGCGCAACCTTTCTTCATTGCCACGAGCCAATGGATTAAAAAAACCAAGACGTTCAATATAACGGCCATCACGACCGCTTCTGCTATCGGTTACAACAACATGATAGAAAGGACGATTTTTCGCGCCACCTCTAGAAAGACGAATGGTTACCATCTAAGTTCCTCAAAAACATTTAGTCAAAATTGAATCGGCCTATTCTACTCGATTTTCTCTATAAGTAAAGAACAACGCACATCGCATTATACTTATTCACTTTAAACATCAAATAGGTAGTCATTAACGTAACAAAAACTATCTTCTCATACTCATGCCGCGCACATTATTTTTTATGCCTCGCATCATGTTCGCCATATTGCCGGTTTTGAAACGCTTCATCATTTTCTGCATCATCATGAATTGCTTCAATATGCGATTAACGTCGGACAACTGCTGACCACAACCATCAGCAATACGCTTCTTCCGAGTACCTTTAATTAAGTCAGGATAGCGTCTTTCTTTCATAGTCATAGAATTAATCACGGCAATCTGACGCGATAGTTCCTTATCATTAACCTTATCTTTCATTTCTTGAGGAATACTGCTCATGCCCGGCAGTTTATCCAGCATAGAACCGACTCCGCCCATATTCTGCATTTGCAACAATTGCTCACGAAAATCTTCTAAATCAAAAGATTTACCTTTCTGAAGCTTTTTAACAAGCTTTTCGGCTTTTGCCTTGTCAACTTTCTGCTCAATTTCCTCAATCAAGCCTAATACGTCGCCCATACCCAAAATACGGGACGCAAGACGATCCGGGTAGAATGGCTCCAACGCATCGGTCTTTTCGCCCATACCGATAAACTTAATTGGCTTACCGGTAATATGGCGTATAGACAACGCCGCACCGCCGCGCGCATCGCCATCCGCCTTAGTCAGGATAACTCCGGTTAACGGCAATGCATCATTAAAGGCTTTTGCAGTAACAGCGGCATCTTGGCCGGTCATGCTATCGACGACAAATAAAGTCTCAACAGGATTAATTGCCGCGTGCAGTTCTTTAATCTCGCCCATCATTTCATCATCGACATGAAGACGGCCGGCCGTATCGACAATGACTACATCAAGAAATTTTTTCTTGGCAGCATCAATCGCATTTTTAGCAATATCAACAGGCTTTTGCGAAATATCGCTTTCAAAAAACTCTAAAGAGAGATCGTTCGCCAACGTCTGCAACTGCTTGATAGCCGCAGGGCGATAAACGTCAGCACTAACTACGCCGACTTTTTTCTTCTGATTTTCTTTTAGCCAGCGACCAAGTTTAGCTACCGTAGTGGTTTTACCAGCCCCTTGCAAACCTGCCATTAAGATAATGGCCGGAGGAACCGCATTAAGGCTCAGCTTTTCGTTTGCCTCGCCCATGACAGCAACCAGCTCAGCTTGAACCAGTTTGATCAGCGACTGGCCGGGGGAAAGGCTGGTTTGAACTTCCTGACCTAATGCACCAGTTTTGACGCGCTCAATAAAATCAGTAACCACCGGCAAAGCAACATCAGCCTCAAGCAACGCCATGCGCACTTCGCGCAGGGTGTCCTTGATGTTATCTTCAGTCAAGCGCCCCTGGCCTTTAATTTTTTTAAGCGTGCTACTTAATCGATCGGTTAAATTATCAAACATATCAGTATCTTTATTAAATCTGAAGGAAACCACTCACTAACACAAATGCGTTAGGACTATTTAGCGAGATATATTAACATAGCCCTTAAAGCCTTTGCATTAAACTACGAGGGAATTTGTGGTACACAGGGAAGCGTCTATCGCATTATACGTAAGCCGACGCCATTTACCCGCATCCATATAGACAGTGAGTCCCGCCTTACAGAGGTGGCTATCATTGATATCACAACCCAATATAAACAGCCTTAATGAATACCGCACTCGCTATCTTTTCAATTTGTACATATCTGGCAAGCTCCCTGCTTATTGCCCGAGACGCTCATCGGAACAAGAGACATCGCGCACCGCTTTATCTGGCATGGGCGGCGGTATCCGGGCATATTTCGTACACAGCTATCGTTTTCCAGCAAAGCAACAGTTTCAACTTCAGCTTTATCAATACTGCATCCCTGATTTCACTCATTGTCGCCCTACTGCTGCTTATTGCAATATTGAACAAACCAGTCGAAAAACTGGGACTCATCATATTTCCGATTGCCGCCATCATGCTCGGTCTAGAGCTGAATCTGCCTGAAAAACCACATCTACTGCACACTCATAATTGGCAGATGAGCATCCATATATTAACTTCGATTATTGCATTCAGCCTGCTGAACATCGCCGCCTTGCAAGCCATTTTGCTTGCGATTCAGGACCAGCAACTTAAAAGCCATCCACCTAAACGCTTCATCCAGTCGCTGCCATCCTTGCAAGCTATGGAATCTTTGCTGTTTCAAATGCTCGGCACAGGACTTTTTTTCCTGACCATTTCTTTGGTTAGCGGCTTTATTTTTATTGAAGATTTATTTGCCCAGCATTTGGCGCATAAAACTATTTTATCGATTATCGCCTGGATTATTTTTTCCAGTTTATTGATAGGCAGGATGCGTTACGGATGGCGAGGAAAAACAGCGGTCCGTTGGACACTGGCTGGATTCATCTTGCTGCTGCTGGCTTACTTTGGCAGCAAGCTGGTGCTTGAACTGATCTTGAGGAGAACCTGATAAAGAAGAGCCCCAATCCGCTCTTCTTTATCAATTAATTATAGGTTTACTACCTGCAAAGCGAAGATCTATGCATATAAATCAACTCGACCAGAACTTGCTGTACCAGAAGCCGAATCTATTAACTTTAAGGCAGCCTCTCCCTGAGCTCTCTCAACGTCCTGACCTTTTTTGATTATAGCGACATCCACATTTTGCGCTGTCGTAGCCGATTTCATAAGAGCCGTTGCCAATCCCGGCGCGTCTGAGCCATTAACTGAACCAACCATAAAAACCTCCAATATCTAAACTCCCTAGAGTATTATCGTCCTGTTTGTATAATATTTTAATACTACTAATATAAATTGACTAAGCAATCATTTTTTCAGAAAGTTGCAGAACATATTTATTAAACTTCAAAATCAGGACCGGATCTCCTTGAAACCACCACAACAGTATTTATATAGTTTTTCAAATAGTTATATATTTCTCACCCGTAATGTCTTGCAAAATCCAGGTTCAATATATCTATGCTGAAAACCTCTGAAGGTACACTAGACCCATCCGACTGGAATGCCTTTCGCTTACAAGGCCATAGGATGCTGGACGATATGATCGACTATCTTGAGAACTTGCGCGATCAGCCAGTCTGGCAACCCATGCCCGAAGAAGTAAAACACTCATTTCAGCAAGCCTTGGACGACGGACAACATGACCTTGAAAATGCGTATGCAATCTTTCTAAAAAATGTACTTCCCTATGCACTAGGCAACGTCCATCCCGGCTTTATGGGCTGGGTTCATGGCGGTGGAAGTCCCGTCGGCATGCTCGCTGAGATGCTGGCAGCCGGACTAAACGCCAACCTTGGCGGACGCAATCAAGCTCCTATCGAAATCGAACGCCAAGTCGTCCAGTGGGTCCGGGAATTGTTCAATTTTCCCGAAAGCGCCAGCGGCCTATTCGTGACCGGAACCTCGATGGCTAATCTGCTTGGCGTGCTGATTGCCCGTACCGCACGCTTAGGCGCCAGCGTACGCCATAAAGGCCTCACCAGCGATAACCGCCAATTGGTTGCCTATACCTCGGCCGGAGCTCATGTCAGCATTGTACAAGCTATGGATATCGCCGGCCTTGGCAGCGATGCATTACGCATGATTCCTGTCGATAGCCAGCATCAAATAGACATAGCTGCTCTTGAACTCGCAATAGCGGAAGACAAAAAATCCGGCATGATGCCGTTCTTCGTCGCCGGAACTGTCGGAACTGTCGGGGTCGGCGCTATCGACAATCTCCAGGCTATTGCCGAACTTTGCGAACGCGAAAACATCTGGTTTCACGTTGACGGCGCTTACGGCGCATTAGCCATGCTGGCGCCCGATATTGCTCCTCGCCTTCAAGGTATTGAGCACGCCGATTCGATCGCCTTTGATTTCCACAAGTGGGGACAAGTGCCTTACGATGCCGGTTTTATATTAGTGCGCGACGGCGAGCTACACCAAAACGCATTTGCCTCGCCCGCCGCTTACCTTAGACGGGAAAACCGCGGCATGGCGGCAGGTTCGCCATGGCCATGCGACTTTGGCCCCGATCTGTCGCGCGGTTTCAGGGCGCTCAAGACTTGGTTCACAATAAAAGTTTACGGAGCGGAAAAACTAGGACAGGTTATCTCAAACACCTGCGCATTGGCTCAGCATATGCAGCAACGTATCGAAGCCGAACTATGCCTGGAACTGCTCGCTCCGGTTGCCCTGAATATCGCCTGCTTCCGTTACCGCGGCATTGACGCTAACCGGCTCAATGCCGATCTCGTGGTTGCATTGCAGGAGTCAGGTATTGCCGCGCCCTCAACAACAACGATCAATGGGCAGTTAGCCATTCGGGCCGCCATCGTTAATCATCGTACTACCGTTAGCGATATCGACGCCTTGATCGACACTACACTCGAGCTAGGCAGCCGTATCGCAAAAAGCATCCAATCCTAGGAAACACAATGCAAACCAATGAACTTAGCCAGCCGCTGATCGGTTTGGCAAAACTGATGCGGATGGCTTATTCCGGCTGCGATCTTGCTCCGCTGGGTACCGAATTAATCGCACGCGCCGAAACCGATACCAGCGGCCATGCCTTGATGGATTTATCTACGTTGCTACAGCTCCGGGGCAATCGCGATTTAGCGCTAGCAATGCAAGCCCAGGCTATTGAAAGCCGGCAAATCTATTCCCCGCCCACAGCAACCGATCAAGTTAATATCCGGCTGCTTGCGATTATGGGGCCTGGCGATTTAATGGCAAATACGCCGCTGGAATTCCTGCTGGAAAACTCCGATGTCGCCCTCGATATAGTTTACGTGACCACAAACCTGCCGTTACCTGCGGACCTGCCGGAACACGACGTACTGTTCGTTGCCGTCGCTCAATCCGACCGGAATATGCCGCTATTAAAACAGATCGATGCCGCGATCGCGTCATGGCCGCGCCCAGTGCTAAACCGGCCGGACCGGATAGCGTTAATGTCGCGCACTGAGGCTTGCGCATTGCTAAAATCCGCCCCGGGTATAGAGATGCCAACCACGGTACGTATAGCCCGGCAAGTTCTGCAACAAATCGCCAATCTAAAATTATCCGTAACCGAGATACTTGGTGACGGCAATTTTCCGATCATTGTCCGCCCGGTCGATTCCCATGCCGGGAAAGATCTGGACAAAATACAAGATCAGAGGGCACTGGCCGACTATCTGCAAAACATGCTCAATGATGAGTTTTATATCTCCCGTTTTGTTGACTATCGCAACCAAGATGGCTTGTTTAGGAAATACCGGATAGTCCTGATAGACGGCATCCCCTTTGTTTGCCATGTCGGCATATCCGAACACTGGATGATCCATTACCTAAACGCCGGCATGAACGAAAGCGTCGAAAAGCGCGCCGAAGAAGAGCGTTTTATGCTCGACTTCGACAGCGGATTCGCTGTTAAACACGCCGACGCGTTCCGTGCTATCCATGAACGGGCCAACCTCGATTATCTGGGTATCGATTGCGGCGAGAGCGTTGACGGCAAACTGCTGATTTTCGAAATCGACAGTTGCATGATTGTTCATGCCATCGACCCGGTCGACCTCTTCCCTTATAAGCAGCCGCAAATGAACAAAGTATTCGGCGCTTTCCGCCAAATGCTGGTCAATGCGGCACAGCGCGGCGTTTAACCTTAACCATGCTGCCACCTGCTAATTGCTGGGCTACATTAAATATAGGAGTGCAAGCTTTGCTTGCGCCAGCAGACAAAATTTGCACTCCTTCGGCCGACAATCTCACAACGTCGTTTTAATCATCGTGCCGACCTCATCCCAAGCACCCAACGGCTTGCCGTCAACCGAGCAACTTCTGATTGCCGGCGGCGATGCGCGTCTTGCGCTGGACCCGCTCAGCGGGCGGAACAAATACGGCTGTCAGCCTTTGCCCGACCCGCAATTACTATCGTTCAGCTCATCGACGGCATCCATCATATCCGCGGAAGGTTTCGATGCAGCCAACCGGCTACGGCAAACATTGCTGACGGCTATCGCCACCAGCTCGCACGCAGCCGTTTACAGCCGGGAAATGCAACGGATACGCCGGGAATGGCTACAGTTGTGCGGACTATCCGATCTCTCAGGGCTAGAACTTGTCTTCTGCTCATCGGGCACCGATCTTCATGCGGTTGCAGCCCAATATACTGCCAGCGAAGCACCGGTCCCTCCGCTGCTCATCATGGTGGAAGCCAATGAAACAGGCAGCGGCGTAGCCGCAGCCTTGACCGGAACTGAAAATAACGCCGTTGAAGTTGAGCAAGTTTCCATTCGGCTGAACGATGGAATGCCCCGACCTCCAGCGGAAATCGATGCCGAAATAGAAAATCTGGCCGCTAAAGCCGCCGCTTCAAACCGGCGCATGCTATTGATTCTAGTGGATCAATCTAAAACCGGGCTTATCGCGCCGAGCCCGGCCTGCGCGATGGCATTGCACCGCCGCTATCCGAACAATATTGAAGTATTGGTTGACGCCTGCCAATTCCGTATCGCTACGTCGACTTTACGCGCCTATCTGGAACAAGGCTTTATGGTCGCGCTGACCGGATCGAAATTCCTTAACGGCCCGTCTTTCTCTGCAACCTTGCTGCTGCCGCCAAATGCAGCAAAGCGCCTGCAACAACGCGCGTTGCCACGAGGCCTGCTGCCACGCTCATTCAGGGCCGATTGGCCTGATGCTTGGCGCGGCGCTGAACAACTTACTCATGCCGCCAATTTCGGCTTGCTGCTGCGTTGCGAAGTGGCTTTGACAGAACTGCGCAGGTTCCGCGCGGTGCCAGAACCTGCGATTGTGGAGTTTATACACACTTTTGCCGAAGCTGTTCATCAGCGTTTAATGTCCGACCCGTACTTCGAACCGTTACCGTCGCCCCTTCTCGACCGCCGCCCGCTAATAGCGGCTGATTGCTGGGATCAGCTACCCACCATATTTCCTTTTCTGCTTTATGCCCCTCAATCTGCCGGCCGTAGACTGTTAAACCGTGAACAAACCCAACAGGTTTATCAAAAACTACCGTTCGCAGTCGACTACGCCGACGCCAAAACCGCCTCGATACGCTGTCAGCTTGGACAACCCGTCGCTTGTGGCATTCGCAACGGTATTGCAATCAGCGCATTGCGCCTATGTCTCAGCTCACGATTGATTACCGAAGCGGCTGCTGACAATGATCGCGGTATTTCGGTTATAAAAGAGGCGATGAAAGTTTTAGACAAAGTAGCATTATTAATCTCATACGCCAGCAGGACAAAAAAGACAGCATTATTATGAGCATCTCTCGACTTTGAACGGTTTTCGGTAGTGAGTCAGGTTTATTTAGGCTATAAAACGTATACTATAAAATCATGGCCGTGTGTTCCGGAAAGTACTCTTTGCATCATTCACATTGCGTTACAAAACATCAAGATACTGAACTAACGATAGAACAATGAAAGAAAACACCAATTTCATAGCCCGCAATGATGTCGGCCCAGTTAAAACCAATGCTTTTGGAGACAAATATTTCTACAATCTCAACAGAGACAGCTTTAACAAAACCGGTTCTCAGGCTTTGTTTGACGGGAAATTCGGCAACAGATTATTTCAACCCGACTCGCTAAATATCGTTATTGGAACTGACTCAGGCTTATTACCTTTATATCTGCAACAAAAAGGCTTACCTAAGGGTACCCGTTATATTTTTATTGAACCTGCCCCTATTCTTGAACATTTAATAAACCATCGGCTACTTGAAGAATTAGATCCGGCCATTGTTTGCATAACGCTTGATGAATGGGACAAAAACACTCAACTATTTAAAATACAAGACTATTTTTATATCAATTCGGTACAGTTGTTTAATTCGCTCTGTGCTGAAGACGATAATTGCAATATCTACGCGGAGCTCAGCTGGCACATTACCGAAGTACTTGGCCAGAGTCACTGGGCCGTCAACATGACGCTCGGCAATGAAACATTTACCACTCGTCAAATAGCTAATTTAGCGGATAACCTGTTACCGGCTAAATTACTGAATAATGCTTTTCACGGAAAAACTGTGGTGTTGCTGGCAGGCGGACCGTCTCTTGATGAAACTTTACCGTGGGTGCAAAAACACCGCCATCAACTTATCATTTTTGCCGTTTCACGAATTTCAAGGCAGCTTAAAAACATCAACCTCGAACCTGACTTTATTTTTTCCGTTGATCCGACTGAATTAAGCTTCGACATCAGTAAAGAGATGCTTACATTCAGCAGCCGCCCTATTTTTGTTTACTCCTATCACACAGTACCCTCTCTGGTCAGCCAATGGCAGGGCATCGGCCTCTATTTAGGCCCTCGAGTTCCGTGGAAATCCGCTCTAAACCAGGAAAATCTTGACGGCGCAGGACCGACTGTCACGAATACCGCTTTGAATATAGCTCACAGCTTCGGCTTTAAGCGTATTATTCTGGCCGGAGTTGATCTTTGTTTCACGCGAGACGGATATACACACGCCAAAGGTAGCGATGAACATGCTGCCGGCCCGCGTTTTAATTTGACCTCCCTACAAGTAGAGACCAACGGCGGTTTTATGGCACCCACCAGTTGTGACTTTGCCGCCGCAACCAATACCCTGGCCCTGCAAGCCAAGATTATTGCAGCAACAGGCTGTCAAATAATTAATCCCTCCGAAAATGCCGCCAAAGTCAATAACATAAACCATATCCCGTTAGCAGATATCGAGCTTAATTCTGATTCAATCGATATCGATGCAATTATTTCCGAACGCATAACCCCTTCCAGCCATTTACATAACTCTCAAGCAAGCATCAGCGAGCTGAAACGCGCGCAATTTCAGATAGAGGCTATTTTACGCCTAGCCAAGAATGCCTTAGAACTCAATAAAAATATGTACAACGCCCAAGGCGTAATAGAAAACTATAAAGATAAAAAGCAACTCGACAAAATTGAAAAAAAGCTCAATCGTGACCATCGCCAATACAGCAAAGTTGTTAAAAGATTCGGCATTCGTAGTTTTATAAAGATTACCAAACCCTTTACCGATGGAGATTGGAGCGCAGAAGAAGCAAAAGACATAGGAAATGCCTATTATGAAGCTTACCGTGATGGTGCAATCGCAATACTTAAATTGATCAACGATGCTATAGAGCGCGCTCATTCACGCCTGGAAGAAAGCAATCCCGAACCTGATTTTAATTTATTGATTAACCAGTGGCGTAAGGATCGTAGCTTTGGCAGAGCTAAATTGTGGCGGCAAAACCATCCCGATGCCATCATTCCAAAATCGGTGCAGACAGAACTCAATGACTTAGAGAAGCTATTTGCTTCTGTTTTAGACAACCAAAATACCGCCCACATGGCGAGAGCAAAAAGTTACACCAGTCTTTCCATGTTAAAAAAACGTGCAGGCCTGCTTTTCAAACATCAAAAAATACAAGAATTAAATGACCTGTTATCGGGTTTAGATAAACATGAAGAGCAAGCTACTACGGCCCCTTATGTTGACCTAATTAACGGTTATCTGGCTGAGTTACAAGACGACACTGAAGCGGCTATCGAAGCCTATCACAACATTATAAACAACGAGGACTCCCCATTACTGGAAGAAGCTTTATTAAGGATAGCCGTCATCAGCATCAACACAAATGACATCAACAACGCTAATGCTTACTTAGCGCTCCAATGCTTGTCGCACCTCAACCCTTTTTATCTGCCCTTTTATGCGGAAATATTACGTTTACGAGGGGAAATAATGGCCGCTATAGATGCTTATAACCATTACATCAGCGAGTTTAGTGAAGATACTTTAGCCCAAATAAAATTAGCAACGCTTTACATGGAAAATAAAATTTACGACGCAGCAGAACTGATGCTTAATTACATATTGACAAAAACACCTGATTCAAAAGCGGCCATTAATCTAAAAAAACAACTGGCATGTTTAAAGGATTTGAATTGATACGAACGACTGCTAGCCGGCGTTGCCAGCTAAGAGCCGTATGCCTGCACGGCTTGCCGTCCTTTATTTAGCTCTAATATCTGCTTTTCCACAATCTTTTGCTGTTCTTTTATTTTTTCGACAAAAATAGCGTCTTGTTCAATAATGGCGTTTGCCAAGGACTTTAAAAGTACAGTATCTTCAGTAGCTTCTGAAAACATTTTTTCCAAATATTGCTGCCGCAGCTCCAACACGACTGTCAATTGCTCCCATTGTTCTTGGGCAATATGCTGCTGAATTTCATCAAATAAAACTTTCAACTCTTGCAATTGAAATTGAGGATATTGATCCACAGACCATTCCTTAGTTTTTGATGGCATCCCAACCTTCTTTTATTTCCCGCATTAAGGAGGCGACTTCATCGAGTATTTCCACGTTATTCTCACGGCTAGCCTGCAATAGGCGGTTATTCATATAATCATATAATTGTCTAAGATTTACGGCAATTTCCCCGCCTTTATCTAAATCAACCGCTTCATTTAAGCCACCCACTATAGCCATAGCTCTGGATATATAAAGACTTTTCATCTCCATGTCAGAGCGAGCCATGGCTCCTTTCGCAGTATTAACCCGAGCTAGAAATCCCTCCATCAACATCTGTATTAAATGATGAGGCGAAGCTTCCGCTAATCCACTTTCATTATGTATATTAGCATATTGATTTACGCCTCTTTTGTAAGCACTAGGATACATGTCTGTCTTCCTCTATCATCCGAACTTCTGAGTAAGAAATGTAGCCGTCTGCCTAAACTGGCCGACTGCCAAATCCATTGCAATAAATTGTTTTTGTAACCCTTTTTGTAAATTATCCATACGAAGCTGGAGATTAGTCTTCTGATCATCAAACGAAGCCAACGTTTTATTCAACGATGTTTGCCGGGAGTCCAAAGCCCCTCCCGATTGCAAATACACACTTAACTTGTCATCTAACCGGACGGCAACGCCACTAGTTGATGTGAACACATCGCTTACAGCAGAAAGATTGGCAGTCAAAGCGTTATTGAGCTTGGTACTATCCAATGACATAACCCCGCTTTTATCAATTGTAATACCGATCATCGCCAGTGAATTATAGTTGCTGGTCGCCGAAGTTACCGGATCGGTTGTATTCTGCCTGATACTATGAGTTATATTACGTAATAGTGAATCGCCTAACAGCGGACCATTCGTTGCCCCTGCGGCTGAACCACCATAAGAACCCAAACTATTGGTAGTTGTATGAAGGCTGTTATAAGCCGTTACAAAGTCAGTAATTGTTTTATTGATTGTTGCTGTATCTAAAGAAACATCCAAATTGACCGTAGTTCCAACTGCAGTGGGCTGCAGTAGATTCAATGTCACGCCGGGAAGCACATCAGTTATTGTATTCAAACTGCGAGTTGCAGTTTGACCATCTACCTTGATCTGAGCATCGGCCGCCGTCACTGAGCTGTAATTTGCAGGTGCTGATGTAGCAAAAAGATCCAACCCTGTCCCTGCCGCATCGGTTGTTGCGGCCGCGACAGAAAATCCGTTAACAGTGCCGGTATCTTTAGATGTCAGCACTAATTTTGAAACGGTTGTGCCATTCAACGGATCCAATGGCCCCGTACTCGTATGATCCACATTGATAACGCTGGCTGTCACGCCGTTATTGCCAGTCGCACTGTTAATCGCATCGCGAACATTCGCTAATGTAGCACCCGCGGCAACTGTTACTGAAAACGCTGTTTTAGTAGAACCGGCAGCATAAGTAAAATTTAGCGTCCCCCCATTTGCTGAAGCAACAGCTCCCAAACCGGAATATTCGGCGTTTGTAGTCAATTGCTGCGCCTTGGCTAGGCTAGTTACTTCCACCGTATGCTTGCCTGGCACTGCTCCGGCCTGAGCCGTGGTTGTAAAAATAGTAGCATCCGAAGAAACAGCCTGAGTTGCTTTATATAAGCTCCCATCCTTCAGTTTTCGCACTGCTGCCTGGAAGCTTGATAACGCGCTTTTTAATGAACCCAGCCCGCTTAAGCTCGCTTTAGTAGACGTCTCCTGTTTTGTAATGGCATCAAGCTGCGGCTGCTGTTCAGCTGTAATCAACTGCTGGACAATGCCATTGATATCCATACCACTACCCAAACCGGTTGAAGATACGACAGACATAATTTAGCCCTCTCTAATAAGCCGCTTAAAAATCAGGCCCTATTTTGAATAACAGAGCCTTTTTCACCGTCCAGCTCCTGCATCTTCTTTATAAATTCCAACATCTCTTCCGATGGTATTTGACGCACCGTATCACCGGTTTTGGTATCAACAATTTTAATGACCACTTTCTTTGTTGATTCATCAATTTTAAATTCCAAATCACGGTTCAAGTTCTGAAGTATTGAATTGCCTGTAACTGCAGCTGACTTTAACGTATCCAGAGATGCTATATTGGAACTAGACGCCTTATCTTTTTCCTTGTCCTTTTCTGTATTAGCTGATTCAGGCGCAATTTTTTTCTCACTTACTGCTTCCGTCGTTTTCAAAGAAGCGTCCACTTCATTTTGCCGATTACTTTTCACAGCTGGAACAGGAACAAGCTTAGATACATTTGTAATTTCACTGTTCATTTCACTAACCTTAAGTCAACCCTATTCTACAAACTGAAAAGGCTGCAGAGGTTCTGCAGCCTTAACCTTCCATGGTTATTTTTCATAATAACCTTATCTAAGCAAGCTAAGTACTTGTTGCCCAGATTGGTTAGCCTGTGCCAGCATCGCAGTTCCTGCTTGTTGCAGAATCTGATTACGACTCAACGCTGCTGTTTCTGTTGCAAAATCAGTATCCAAAATTCTTGACCTCGCCGCACTTTGGTTTTCAATAGAAGAATTCAAATTCGCTATTGTAGTCGTGAACCGGTTTTGCACAGCACCCAAAGTTGATCTAAATTTATCGACTTTTGCGATTGCTCCATCGATAGCACTGATTACACTTCTCACTCTGATTGATGTTACAGAACCAATGTTCCCCGCACTCGCGGCCATATCGATTACTTGGCTTATGCCTGAAGTAACGGCTAGATTCGATACAGTAATAGAAATTTGGTTGTTACTTGCGACATTAGCTCCAATTTGGAAGTTAACACCAGCCAACGAGCCATTAAGAACTTTCTTGCCGTTAAATTCGGTGTTGTTGATGATACGGCTTACTTCCTGCCCCAGCTGAGTAAACTCATTACCTAGTTTCTTACGGTCATCGAGAGAAACTGCTGCAAAGTTAGCAGCCTGAACGGCTAAGTCACGCATACGCTGCAAGGTATCGGTAATATTCCCCATCCCGGCTTCAGCTGTTTGCGCCATAGAAATACCATCATTAGCGTTTCTTGCAGCCACCGTCATACCACGAATTTGTGAGGTCATCTTATCTGTAATGGCCAAACCTGCCGCGTCGTCTTTTGCAGAGTTAATCCGCAAACCTGAAGACAGTCTTTCCATTGAAGTAGATAGCCCTAAACTAGTCTTATTTAGACTTAACTGAGCATTTAGCGCCCCTATGTTTGTATTAATTTGCATTGCCATGACTTTATCTCCAAAAAATCCCTCGTATCAATCCGAGAGAAAAAATTAATTTATATATTCAAAAATCTATTAAATATTCGACTCAAAAATATTATCGACGCGCGTTGAAATTACTTTAATATTTTTTTAGAAATATTTAGAAAACTCACCTTGAGCGCGCAAGAAATCTGACTCTCTACCTATATCCAACCAATACTCATGAACAGGAAACATCGAAACCAATTCTCCTGCTCTAATCTGCTGATTTAAAAGCTCGGGCATATCAACTTGCTGTTGCTTTGCAATAGTTTTCACCAATGACTGATTAAGCACATAAACACCGGCATTAGAAAAACAACTATGAACGGGCTTTTCCACAATGCCGGTAACTCTTTGCGCATCTATAGTTACAACGCCATAAGGAATCTGGTACTCATACCGGCGCACGCACAACGTTGCTATCCCTTGATGTTCATTATGATAGGCCAGCAATCGGGCAAAATCGATCTGCGTCAAAATATCGCCATTCATTACAATCATCGGCAGGTCGGACACATCGTCGGGCAATAAGCCCAGAGCTCCTGCTGTACCTAATGGCTGACGCTCTTCAATATAGCGTATTCTTATCCCCCAACGCTGACCGTCGCCAAAATAATCTTTAATCTGATCAGCCAAATAATGAACAGCAATATAAAAATCCCTAAAACCCGAACTCACGAAATTCTCAAGCGTGGTTTCAAGAATCGGCTTGCCACCGATTTCCAACAGCGGCTTGGGACAATTGTCGGTCAACGGCCGCAAACGCGTACCGAAACCACCCGCCATCAGGAATACCGGATTCCGGAACTGCGGCTGTTTGTACAACCCCTGTAACGTTTCCAGTCGAACCACTTTGCCGTCGACATCCAGCACCGGCAAATGAATCAAACTGTTCGCTTCCATCATCGCGATCAACTTGGTTTTCGAGTCGTTGACCGATGCGACTTTGGGCTTAGCATTCATGACTTCCGCGACCGAATGATCCAACGGCAAGCCTTTTATTAAAGCCCGCCTGATGTCTCCGTCTGTCACAACGCCGGCCAGCCCTTCCAACTCATCGATGACCAACGCAATCTGTAACGCCGCTTTGTCTATTACGTAAATAGCTTCTTGCAGCGTAGTGTCCGGCTTGATCAGCGCTTCGCGCCAGTTCTGTTTCATACCTTGTCCCTGCTTATCGATTTTATTAGCGATCGGGCCGGGTAGACGATCTGGTTGCAGTCTATCGACTGCGTTATCACACTACCGGCGCCGATAATGCTGCCGCCTCCGATGCGAATGCCCTGAATGACCGTCGCGCCGGTCCCTATATGGACCGCTTCGCCCACCTCAACAGCGCCGCTAAGCACAGCGCCGGGCGCAATATGAACATGGCTTCCGATACGGCAGTCATGATCAACAATTGCCCCACTGTTGACAATCGTATTTTCAGCAATTCCTGTGCCAGCCTGAATAATGACACCTGCCATCACCTGCACGCCGGTACTTAATTCGACATCGGAAGCGACAATTGCCATTGGATCAATCAGGGTTTTAAAATAGTAGCCTTCGGCGCTGAAAGCCTTGAATAACCTGACACGCAAGCCTTTGTCATTCGGCAATGACCCCATGCCGTTGAGCAATTCGACTTCTTCCGGCGGATAGTCGAACACCGCATTATCGCCGCCCAACACCTTGAAGCCGTGCACCAAGCTGCCGACGGCTTGATTCGGATCGATAATACCCAGCACCCGGCAATCCAGCTTGCGCAGTATATCGATCAATACCTTAGAGTGACCTCCCCCGCCCAGTACAATAACAGGCTTAGCCATCGATCAACTCGTCCGCACCGTAATCCCGACAGCTGGTTTTTCCCAGCATCGCCCAATAATCCATCGGGCTTTTACCGGTACCGGGACGTTTGAGAGTCAAATTCTCGTCAGTAAACGGTTCGCCTGCCGAAATCGCGCGCTTTGCGACCAGGCTTTTGCGTACGACTTGCCGGTTTTCCAACTCCAGCGGTTGGGGACATTTAATACATTGACCTAATACTTTCTCGACATCTCGGATGTTACATACCATTTCCTTAAGCTCATCAGGCTCCAGCGACACCTGATGATCAGGCCCTTGCAGCGCTCTATCCAATGTAAAATGTTTTTCGATAACCGTCGCTCCGCGTGCCGCCGCGACGACCGGCACCAACAAACCTACACTATGGTCCGAGTAACCCACATCCAGCCCGAAAGCCTGTTGCAATACATCCATCGCCCTAAGATTGATATTCTCCACCGGCGTCGGGTATTCGGACGTGCAATGCAAGAGCGTCACTTTGTCGTACAGAACTTCCTGCCCTTGCGGCGAACTATAAGCGCACCGGAAAGCATCGATAGATGGTGGTAAGTCCTGGTCAAGATAGCCGAACACCAGCACGCCCAACGCCGTTTCGATTTCGCCCAACGTCGCCATGCCGGTCGACAAAATAACCCGTTTGCCGGTTTGTGCATAAGCCAGTAAAAACGGCCCATTGGTGATTTCGCCTGACGGTATTTTCAACCTATTAACGCCCAGCTCCCGAACCAGAAAATCCAGGCTTTCAAAGTCGAACGCGGTCGATAAAAACTCGATACCCTGCCGCCGGCAATAATCCAGCAATTCAAAGTGGAACTCATATTTCAATTCCAACCGCTTCAACATCGCCAACTGGCTTTCGTCGGCATCGGTGGTGACTTTCTGGTAGCCGGCTTTCCCGGCATGCCGCGTGACCAGGTTTTCGGCTTTAAACGTCTGGAACTTGACGGCATCCGCCCCGGCCGCAACCGCCGCATCGACCAGCCTGCGAGCCGTATCCAAATCCCCGTTATGGTTGACGCCGGCTTCCGCGATGATAAAAACGCTCATGATTTATACCCTGCATTCCAGATCGTAAAAACTTTTTTTCAATAAGCAGTCCAACTGCTGCGTTTTCAGCACGGTTTTGATTTTGGCCGAAGCGCCGCAGTCGCCGTAAGGATTTTCGACCGCTTGCAACAATGCTTGAAATTGTTCGGAAAAAAGCTGGTCCACCGCCTTGGCGATAGCCTCGGCTTCGGGCTCGCAATGAATCACGCTATCGGCGCACAGCCGGCCTTTCTGTCTGTCGCCGATATTGATCGTGCCGATTTTAAAAGCCGGAGCTTCGATCAAACCGCTGGACGAATTGCCGACCACCGCGTTCATATATTGCAACGCAGATAAATAACGCAACGTCCCCAGTGACACAAACGCCGCGACCCGTTCGGGAAAGCGCTGCCGGTATTGCTCGACCATGCCGATAATCGCGCGGCCGTCGGTATCGGCATTGGGCAGCGTGAAAATGATATGGCAATCGCCGAACCGGTCCAGCGCTTGCAGCAATTGCTCGAATTGCGCGGCCGCCGTCGCTTTTTCCAGCGTGACAGGATGAAACGTCACCAACAGGTTACGTTGGCCCAATTTAAAATCAATGGCTTGCTCGAGCTGTTCCCTATCCAACAATTGCAACCGAGCGATATTATCCAAGCCCAGCGCGCCGACGTTAAACACATGCCGTGGCTGCTCGCCCAACTGAATTACGCGCTGCCGGTAGCGTTCGGTTGCAGTGAAATGCAGATGCGCCATTTTGCTGATCGCGTGGCGTATCGCATCGTCGACCGCGCCTTCGGTGATTTCGCCACCGTGAATATGGGCAACCAGGATGCGGTGCGCCATCGCCGCCTGGCAGGCGGCAAAAATCTCGAACCGATCGCCCAGCACCACCAGCAGATCCGGCTGCAACGCGTCCAGCGCATCTGCAAAACCGATCACGCCCAGGCCTATCGATTTAGCGATGCCGACCGGCGTGTCCGAGGACAGTAGCATTTCCACTTTGCGTTGGATCGTAAAACCGTCTAGTTCAATCTGCTTCCAGGTCAAACCGAATTCCGGCGACAGGTGCATACCGGTAACGACAAGTTGCAGAGCCAAGTCGGCATCGTCCTGGATCTCTTTCATCAGCCAATACAACAAGCCGTATTCGGCGCGCGAACCGGTGACAACGCAAATTTTACGTTGAACCTGCTGCATCAGATCACGCTGCTGGGAATGTTGACGACTCTGGCCGCAGCCCACTCGGTGTTGACCAGACTATCTTTTTGGCAATGCCGGTACATCGGCAGGCGATGCATCGGCTCCCAGACCGGCCGGGTCATCACGCCCTGCTCGTTGGTCACCGTCAAGAAAGCGTCTCGCGCCGCCTCGTCTTCCAGCACGAGCGCGTTCAGCCAATAATTCGAGCATGCTGCTTCGGGTTCGACGACGCATTGCCATCGGTTGCGTCCGCACCAATCGATATAGCGCGCCGCCAGCTCGCGTTTTTTGATTAGGAACTCAGACAAGCATTCGAGTTGCGCGACGCCTAACGCGGCATTCAGATTCGGCATCCGGTAATTGAATCCGATTTGGTCGTGCATGAACTGCCACGGATGCGGCAGCTTGGCGGTTGTCGTCAGGTGCTTGGCTTGTTTAGCCAATTGTTCGTCGTCGGTCAAGATCATGCCGCCTCCGCCTGTCGTCATGATTTTGTTGCCATTGAAGCTCAATACGCCCAACCGGCCGAACGTACCGCAATGCCGGCCATGCAGCGTGCTGCCCAACGCTTCCGCGGCATCCTCGACGACCGGGATGTGGTATTTTTCGCAGACTTCGATAATGCCGGGCATGTCAGCCGAGTGGCCGAACGTATGCATCGGCACACAGGCGGCGATACGTTTGCCGGTTTGTTTGTTCCGGGTTTCGCCGTTGCGTATTCCGGCGAATTTATCCAAATAGTCGGCCAATGCTTGGGCCGATAGCCCGAGCGAGGTTTTATCGACGTCGATAAAAACCGGCTCGGCGCCGCAATAATGGATTGCGTTACAAGTCGCGACAAACGTCAACGCCTGGGTGATGACTTCTTCGTCTTGCTTCACGCCGGCCAGTAACAAAGCAACATGCAAGGCCGACGTACCGTTCACCGTCGCCACCGCGTACTTGGCGCCGGTGTAGACCGCGCATTCGGCTTCGAAGCGGTCTACGTAGCGGCCGACACTGGACACGAACGTGCTGTCTATCGCATCCAGCAGGTATTCTTTTTCCCGGCCCGTGAACAGCGGCGCATGCAGCGGGATCGGCTGGTCGGATAGGAACAGTTCCCTGACGAAACGGACAAAGTCCTCGGCAACCGCTCCTTGCGTTGCACAACCTCCTGCTCCCATGCAGTCGTCCCCTTTCCCTGGAACCGTACCTCCTACATCCTTGTCGTCATACATTGTAGATACCGGCTTTATATTTCACGAGGTTTTCCGGCCGCAAAAACCAATCGACGGTACGCCTCAGCCCTTCTTTTAAGCCGACCTGGGACTCAAAAGCAGTCAACGCCTTGATTTTGCCGTTATCGCACCAGAGCCTGTTCACTTCGGATTTTTCCGGGCGCAAGCGTTGTTCGTCGACGATAAACTCGACATCGCTGTGCATGATGTCTTTAATCAGGTTCAACGTGTCGCCTATCGATATTTCCGAATTCGAGCCAATGTTGACCGTCTCGCCCAGAGTCTGGTCGGATTCGGCCAGCGCAATAAAACCGCGGCAAGTGTCTTCGACGTAATTGAAATCGCGCGTCGGCGAAACGTCGCCCAACCGGATTTGTTTTTTGCCGCTGGCAATCTGGGTGATAATTGTCGGAATGACCGCCCTGGCCGACTGCCTGGGGCCGTAAGTGTTGAACGGACGGGCTATCGTCAGCGGCAAGCCGAACGCATTATAAAAACTCATCGCCATCGCATCGGCGGCGATTTTGCTGGCGCTGTACGGCGATTGCGGCTGCAATGGATGTTTTTCGTCGATGGGCACGTATTGAGCCGTGCCGTAAACTTCACTGGTCGAGGTATGCACAACCCGCCCGACTTTGTTATCCAGCGCGGCTTGGCAGATATTCAGCGTACCTTTGATGTTGGTGTCGACATAGCTGTCCGGCGCCACGTAAGAGTACGGAATCGCAATCAACGCGGCCAGATGATAGATCACATCGATACCCTGAGTGATATGTTTGCAGTAATGCGGATCCCTGACGTCGCCGCTCAGGACTTCGATTTGGTCCAGAGCGTCAATGTCTTCCAGCCAGCCCCAGCCATTGAACGAGTTGTATTGGGATAGGGCTTTGACCCGGTGCCCCTGCTTGACCAGCATTTCGGTAAGATGCGAACCGATGAACCCGTCGGCTCCGGTCACTAATATATTTGCCATAACGTCACTTGATTATTGTTCTACCAATCCTGCTGCGACCAACGCTTCGGCCATCGCCCAGTCGGTTGGCGTATCGATATCCAGACTCATGATCGCGTCCATGACCAACGGCAATGTGCGCTCGGCATAAAACGAGCGTTTTTGCAGCAAGACCGAAGTTTTGCACAAGTACATCGCGCCGTTCGGCGTCAACAGCGGCTCGACGTCCTGGCGCCGGGTTTGCACTTGCTGCTCGCTCAGCGCAGTTAAAAAGCCGTCCCGTGTTTTGAACAACGTCGTCAAATCGCGGTGTATTTCCTTGCAACCGATTACGCCGTCCGCCTGCTGTTGAACCATCATCGCTAGAGCCTGCACAATTATAGCAGACGACCGGAACGGCGAAGTCGGCTGCAGCCACATCAGTTGTTCCGGCAAATAACGATATTCAGCCTCGAACCATTGCAATGCATGGTCTATCACGGCCAATGCCGACGCCGTGTCGTCAGAGCAAGCGGCCGGACGAACAAAAGGCACATGCAACCCGGCCTCTTGGCCGACGTCGGCGTATCTTTCCGAATCGGTCGATAAAATGGCAAGAGAGTTGCGGGGATTTGCTTTCCGAATTGCCCGAGCCGTCCAGGCAATCAAAGGCTTATCTCCTAACCATTTTATATTTTTATCAGGTATTCCCTTTGAGCCGCTTCTGGCGGGAACAATAATCAATGTTTGAGTCGGCATATTTTCTTAAATGACCCTGAGGCTTTCATCATAGCGCAGTTAGCCTGGGAAGAATCTATCGTTGTTACTCTCCTCAGATTCAAGCAAAAGTAAAGCGATAAAAATACTTCACAGTTAAATGCGTCAACTTTATTTCTTTTGAAGTATTGCGATGTAAAGCCATGCTCTCATCAAATAACTCAACCTAATCAGGTTAGCTATGATTTTCAACCGCATCGCTGGCAGGGACGTTGCTTAGTGACTGTATCGCCGACTGCTCAATAAAATGATAGACAGCCGTATCGTAAGTAAATTTTTGAGCTAACAATAACGGCGACTTAGCAGGAACTGCCCGATTTTCAAAAATATCCGTCAAATCCTGTTCGGTTTTAAAAAACAGGCAAAACTCGTCCCAATGCGGCGTTTCTGCAATATCCCGGCAATCGTAAACGACTGGAATACAACCGCAAGCGGCAACCTCGACAAGGCGCTGGGAGTTAATTTCAAACGGATGGGAAACAATCGCATAAGTTGCCGAGCGATACACATCAGCAACCTGAACACCGTGTTGCAGCTCACCTTGATAAAAAGGAGCAACTAACGAATCTTGCTCCCAATAACGTCCATAAATCTCCACCGGCAAATTCGAATTTCGGCAAAGCCATTTTACGGAATAGTCCCTGACGACATAATGCAGAAGCTTCCAGAACACAAACTCATAATTTAGATGAGTGCGCTCCGCGATAGTTGTTATTGCCTGCTTATCGAAACTTCTTCCCTGATTTAATATTTCAACTAACTCCGTAATAGCTTGCATTTGCTGATTGTCAGCAAAATTTATTGCCGGCAAATACGAACTGCCGACAAAAACTATTTTTTGCTGCAGCTGTTTATTATCCGAATAGAATATAGCCTCATCGAAAACAAAATGCTGGCGCTGTACTTTTTCAGCACCGCACTGTTTAAGATGCTGATCAAAGATCGGCGAAATTGAGAAATTGAAATCGTTTTTCCGCCAATTTAATAACTGGTGATTTCTAATTGCCGGCATTAAATCCTGCCACCACATAATATTAATAACATCATCGTGGAGAAAACCATTATTTACGTTATTTACATTAAAGGTAACGTGTGGATTAAAGTTGATATATGTATTAAAGAAATCGACAGCATTGGAACCTTCCATATCGTTAGATTCAATATAAAAAAGAACCTGATAGCCTTGCTTTTCAAATGCCTTTGCTACGCCTTGCGAGCTATATTGCATGACAGTGGTCAGGCGAGAGCTGGGAATAAATACGCGTATTGGCTCGCCTTCAACAACAGCCGGTTCCAACGCTTTTGACACTCGAGTTAATTGTTGAACAAAGACTAATCGTTTATCTTTTATAGCCTCTAAAGCGCTGACAAAATCTTCCTTTACCGCAGCTTTTAGTTCTTCTTCCAACTCGCAAGGCATTTCAATTTTTTCAGGCACCCGCAATCTGGACATAACAAAAAAATCGATAATATCGGAAAATTCGATATGAATCAGGTTGCCAATATCATGTGTAGGTAATTCGCCCCGGTAATAACATACTTGTAAGCCGTCTATGGTCGGATGGCCGCAATTAACCCGATTCAGCTGCTTTGCAATATTTAGAGCCAATAAAGGATCAACAAAGTAAGTATCGGCATGAATATATCCCGGTACAGAGTATTGATTCCGATATTGCTGAATTTCCTCAATAACATCGGCAGGCATTTCGTTAAAATGCACTACACCATCTTGAGAAATGGCAATAATTTGCGGTATCGGCAAATGGTTATGGGCGAAAAAATCAACAAAATTATCGGCCGAAACCTGGATAAAATTATTCAGTACAATATCGGTTAACGGCCCATCATAGTAACAATACTGTAAACGCTGATAGCCTTTTTCATCGACAATTTTATTCTGCTTTACCGCTTCTGAGTAAGCATCTTCTATATTAAGGAAGAATATATCCTTGCTGTCTTGCTGATCGAGTCTTTCTTGCCCAGTCATAGCCATCCTAAATTCAAATTCATCAAATAAAATTGATATGCTCAGGCGGATTTTTTAAATCCCACAGGAACTTGTTGACGTAATCCTGCCGGCAGCCAATAGCGCAGTCCTTATGCACATCGACCGATTCGGCAACGTCTTTATGCACTTGCCAGTAACGCTCGCTGTTAGCGACCAAATCGTAGAAAGAATCCTTATGCAAATCGCCGATATAAAAACGCTCTTTATTAAAAAACGGCCCGCAAGGATAGATTTTGCCGTTACCGGAGATTTGCAGTAAAAACGGAGTACCGAAGCATTGATCGTACTTCCGGTAGCCGTCTTTATACAGGCTGGTTTCACCGGCGGCGTTGATCTTGTTCCATTTCGCCTGCACTACGTAGTTCTCGTTGCTGAGCTTTTCGGCCTGTCTCAGAACATCGCCGATTTGCAGGTAAGCGTCGTAATCGATACCGATTTCCTTATATTCCGAATCCGAACAATGCTTGATGACGAAATAATCCACGCCCAGTTCGGCGCCCAATTCGGCTTCCGCCAGCACCTCGTCGAAGCATTCCGGAATCAGCACCATTTGCAAGCCTAGCGTGCATTTGTAGTTGTTTTCTTTCTTGATTTTGACCAGCTCGCGGATTTTGTCGATCAACAGCTTGAAATTGTTCTCGCTGGATTGGTGCACGCGCCGGAAACCTTCCGGTGTACCGGCGGACAGGTTGAAGCGGATATAACTCATGTTTTTCAGCAAATCGTGCGCCCGGTCCATGTCCAACAGCAGACCGTTGGTCGCCATCGAGGTATCGATGCCCAGGCTGGCGGCCAACACGGTCGCATCGTAAAGCGTAGGATTCAGTGTCGGTTCGCCATCGCCGATAAAACCCAGCGACTTGACACCCAGCTTGCCGCAGTCCTCGACAAATTGCAGCAGCGCCTCACGGCCGATCATCGTACCTTTGGTCATGTTCTGCACTACCGCGTAGCAATACAAACAGGCTGTGTTGCAAAACTTGGTCAGCCCCATGTCGATATGCACCGGCGCGAAACGCTGGCCGTTTTGCCAAGCCTGGATACGGTCCAAGTGATAAAGCATTTTGTGGCCGTCGAAACGAAAACGCTCCCTCTGCGTGCGGAAACTGGGCCCTGTGAACTGGTTCGGCACCGGCTTTTCGTGCTCGCAGCCTTCCTCAAGCCGGATAATGCCCTGCTCGCCGTCGTGCGAAACGCTTTTGAACTGCTGTCCGGGCAGCTTGGTCAACTGGCTGGTGTCGATAACTTGATAATCGCTGTTCGACAGCGCGCTACGGTCGACAATCTGGTTAGACGTCCGCAATTTGTGCCCTGGCTGGCTAAACATCGGGACGTTATCGGGAATTGAAGTGACGGCGGAATTGCCGAAACGATTGGTTGGACCATTCTTAGCCATAATGTTGTTTTCTCTGTTCGTTAAAAAGGGCCGGCGAAACTGCGGTCAGGCAAATCTTTTGCTAAATCGGACTGCAATTTTGCTTTCACTGTTTGAGTTAGCGGCCGTTTGTCCAACATTTCCAGCGCGGCCTCAGCAATTTCTTCGGCTCCCGGATAATAATGATTGGCTATGAACGGCGATGTCGGCACCGGATGATTCGGATAAGCGATTAGCCGCGGCGGCTGTCGCATCATCCCGTAGTGAGACAGAAAAAGCTTGGACAACAAGTTATGCGCAATCGACGCCATTTCCGGCGCACAATCGGCCACTAACAATAAGCCGGTTTTGCCTATCGACTCGGCAACGCTGTCCGTATCCAACGGCGTCAGGCAGCGCATGTCGACGACCTCGGCCTCAATGCCGTGCTCGGCCAGCACGGCCGCGGCTTTCAGTGCTTCAATCGTCATTTGCGAGAACGCCGCCAACGTAATGTCGCGGCCTTCGCGCAGCACCGCCGCGCCGACAAGCTGATCGCGGCTACGATCTTTATCGACTTCGCCGTTGATATGGTGCAGCCAGCGGTGTTCGATGAACAACACCGGATTATTGTCGGCTATCGCGTCCAGCATAAAATGGTAAGCATCGTTGGCGGTCGTGGGCATCACCACCCGCAAACCCGGCACCTGCGCGAACATCGCCTGCAGGCTTTGCGAATGCTGCGGTCCCTGCCCCCAGCCTCGGCCGATAATCACCCGGATCACCAGCGGCACGCACTGCAGGCCGTCGAACATGTAACACCATTTGGCCGCGTTGTTGACGATCTGGTCGACCGACAGTAACGCAAAATCGATGCGTTGGTGTACCAGCACCGGTCGCATGCCGCCCAACGCCGCACCGATGCAAATACCGGTCATGCCGTTTTCGGACAACGGCATGTCCAGCACCCGCTCGGCACCGTATTTTTCGCGCAAGCCTTCGGTGGTAGCAAAAATGTTTTTAGGGTCGGGCACGCCTTCGCCGATCAGGATCATTTCGGGATACTGCGCCAAGCCGTCGTCCAGCGCCTCGCGTATCGCCTCGCCGTAGCTGATGGTTTTGACGTCACGCATACAGATGCAGCTCCATGCTGGAGACAACCGGACGGCTGCATTGCAGTGCCCATTGGAATGCCTGCTCGATTTCCTCTGCCAGCGAATTTTCCATTGCCTCCAGTTCCGCATCATTAATCAAGCCGCCGTCCAGCAACGCCTGCCGCGTTCGCAGCAGCGGGCAACGCTGCTTCCAGACCGCCAGTTCGCCCGGCGGCCGGTAGCCCAGCTCATCGTCTTCGTTGGGCCCGCAATGCTCCGGCCAGCGGTGCGTATGCAACTCCAGGAACTGCGGCCCGTGACCCGCACGGGCATTGGCGATGGCGGTTTCTGCCAGCGTAAACACTTCATCGACGCGGTTGCCGTCGCCGCTGGCGGCCTGCAAACCGTGCGCGGCGGCGATTTTGTAGATTTCCCGGTCGGGCTGGCGCTCGGACAGCCGCGTCATCACCGAATATTGGTTGTTCTCGCAGACGAACAACAGCGGCAGTTTTTTTAGTGCCGCGAAATTCATCGTTTCATGCAACACGCCTTCTTCGAAGCAGCCGTCACCGAAAAATACCGCCACGACATTGAATCCCTGTGCTGTATCGAATTTTTTATTACGTTCGGCCCAGGCGTATCCAGCGGCCAGCGGCACGGTGCCGCCGACTATCGGCGTCGAAGCGATAAAACCGGCAGCAAGATCGGTCAAATGCATCGAGCCGCCGCGGCCGCCGCAACAGCCTTCGGCAAAACCGTACAACTCGGCCAACAACCGGCGCAAATCACCGCCTTTGGCAAGGTAGTGTCCATGTCCCCGGTGATTGCTGAATATTTTATCTTGAACGGACAGATGAGCGTTAACACCGACAGCAATCGCTTCTTCACCGATACAAAGATGTGTCGGGCAACGCATTTGCTGTTCCCGGTAACGCTTAGCAATTGCTTCTTCGATACGACGAATACGAAGCATTTGATAGTAGAGCTGCTTTAAATCGGCAGTTGTTTGGACCATAAACGTTACTTCAACAAAGTTGAGATATATTTGAATAGCGCCACTGCCCTAACCGGCTCTCGGTTGCAGACGATCTGCACGTCCAACGCGGCGGCAACGCTGCCGGCAAACAAAGCTTGCTCAGGCGCAAAACCGCCTGCCAAACATAAGCCCGCAATCGATAAAAACGCGTCGCCGGCCCCTATCCTGTCCACCACCTGCGAGGACAGGGCCGGAATTTTATAAGCGCTTTTGTCTTCATCGACCATCAAGGCACCTTTAGTACCTCGGGTAATCGCGATATGCTTGGCTTGCAGTTTATCCGCCAGTTGTCCTGCCAGCTCTTCAATTTCGCCGTTTCTGTCATGCGCAGCCAAGCGTAATTCCGGTTCGTTTAGCGATAAGAAATCGGCGCGCGGATAGCGGGTAATCAGGTGATAGCCGCGATTGCCGCTGTTGACCTGGGCGTTCACGGCCAGGAACCGGGCGTTGCGCGACAATTTCTCGACCATTTCGCCGGAAATGAAACCGTTGCCGAAATCCGGCACGATTACTGCGTTAAAATCGGCCAAATGCTTGTCCAGCCAGTTCACGACCTTGCGATTGGTTTCCTCGGGCAACGGCGCGTCGTTGTAAAAATACACCTCAAACAGTTTGGCGATGTCGGCATCGACATAGCGTCGTTTGACAATAGTCGGTCGATCCTGGCTGAAAAAAAATACCGGATCGATAGCCGAATTAAGGTTCGCACGAATAAAATCCTCATGGCTCCTAGTAGAGCCCAATCCTGTCAGCAAGGTGACACTGTCGGAAAACTCGGCGACATGATTAGCTACCGCAATCGCTCCGCCGGCGAAACGTTCGTAATCGTTGTATTTAACCGCAAAGACATTGCCTTTGCCGGTCTGGCCCAATGCCGACGTATAATGGTATTCATCGATGATCGCTTCGCCGACCACTAACACGTTCAAACCGCTCAGTTTTTTCAGCTTGTCGATAATCTCGTTAGCGCCGATCACTTGCTTGAATTGATCAAGATAAGCGGAAGTTTCCGGCGAAAACACCTCGAAGTATTCATTCAACAAGCGTGTCGAGCTGGAGGTCAGTTCATCGGTAAAGAAAATCCTGCCGCCGTGGCGTTCGACCGCCTCTTTTTCATGCTGGATATTGCCGGTAATATCGTCGCTGGTGCTCTTGTAATCGCTGCCTTTCACGTACAAGTCGGGCTTGACCTGGTCCAGCACCTCAACAGCGGTCACTGCATGATTGATCGCGACCTGGTCGACGCAAGCCAGCGCGGCGATGTTCTCGGCGCGCAGGTATTCGTTGAATACCGGCCGGCCCGGCCCTTTATTAACAAATTCGTCGGCCGTTACGCTGACCAATAGATGGTCGGCCTGCTTGGACGCGCTTTGTAAGTGGCGGATATGGCCAATATGTAAAAGGTCGAACGTGCCGTGACATAAAGCCACGGTTTTTCCTTCGGCTTGCAGCTCGGCGCAACGTTGCGCCAACTGCTCGATAGATACGATTTTTTCGGTCGACATAGATTATTTCCTGATCAAGTGATCGGTAATATGGTGCAGCACGAACAAATGCCCTAGCTCAACCATACCGTAGTGACCGCTGTCTAACCAGTAATTCCAGCGCCCCAATTTGCGTAACGGATTATCGTCTTTAAAACCGCTCAGCGTCATCACTGCCAGCCCCTTGATATTGGCGGCTTGCACTGCATTGATGATGTTCAGCGATTGACCGGAACTGCTGATCGCGATCAATAAGTCGCCCGGATTGGCAAAGGAGGCAATTTGCTTCGCAAATGCCTGCTCGTATCCATAATCATTGGTGAAACAGGTCAGCGGCGCCGCCTCGTGCAAAGTCAATGCGCATAAGCCGCCGACGTTGCGCAGGTCGGTGATCACATGACTGGCAATCGCCGCGCTGCCGCCGTTACCGAGCACGATGATCTTGGCCTGCTGCTCGCGAACCCTGGCGAACTCGGACAGCATCTGTTGAATTACCGTATCGCCGTCCAGCAGCAATCCCTGATGATCGGTAAAAACGCTGCCGGTCAGCAACTGAGCGAATTGTGATGCTGCGTGTCCTATAGCCATAACAGACCTCTTTATTTGTCGAGATATTTAAACCAGTCGGCTGTCGCATCGGCTATTGAAGTCCGATTCCATAGCGGCGCATCTTTCCAATAATCGATATGGTCGATCATATTGGCGACGCCTTGTTCAAAACTGACTTGCGGACTCCAGCCCAGTTTTGCCTGAATCTTGGCGGTATCGGCGAACGTACAATCGGGTTCGCCGGGCCGCTTGGGGATGTATTCGACCGGCCCACCCAACAAGCCAACCAAGTGGTTGACGCTGTAGGTGCCGCCGCTGCCGACGTTCATGATTTCGCCGCAAATATCGGACTGGGCCGCGGCAATGAACGCGTTGGCGACGTCGGTCACATAGGTGAAATCGCGGGTTTGCGTGCCGTCGCCGACGACGGTGTACGGCTTATTGTTGATTTTCTGCGCCAGAAACACGCCGAATACGGCGCCGTAAGCGCCGGTGGTGCGGGCATGCGGGCCGTACACGTTGAACAGCCGCAACGATACCGCCGGCAGGTTATACAGCTGCGCCCAGTGCATGACCAGTTCCTCGCCCATGTATTTGGTCAGCGCATAAGGATATTGCGGCCTGATCGGCGCTGTTTCCGGCGTCGGAAATTGCTCGGCCAAACCGTAGCAAGAAGATGATGCGGCATAAACAAAACGCTTGATATTGGCCGACTTGGCCGCTTCCAGCACGTTAAACGTGCCGCTGACGTTAGTCTCGTAGTAAGCGCGCGGCTGTTCGATAGACGGTACGATGTCGGCGACGCCGGCCAGATGGAATACCCAATCGACGCCGTCGAACAGCGGCTTGATCGCTTCCGGATCGCGAATGTCTGCCAGATGAAAACTGAAATTGGGCTGATCCAGTAGGTCTGCGATGGTCTCCCGGCGGCCGCCGGTCAGGTTGTCGATTACGTGGACTTCGTGACCTTGCCGCCACAATTCCCGGCTTAAATGACTACCGATAAAACCGGCACCGCCTGTAACTAATACTTTCATGGTCTGGACTTAAATAAAATTGATATGGGGCGGCTGCTGGACCGCTAGTTTGTCGAGATACTGGTTGACCGCTTCCATCCGGCAGTTTCTACGGCATTGGCTAATATCCAGCTCCCGGCTGATGTACTGCCAGTTCTGGCGCCTTTTCTCGCCTTCCCAAATTGCCTGGAAAGACTGTTGGTTGATGTTGCCGTAAGCAAAACGTTGGTCGGTTAAATAAGCGCTGCAACCGTAAACTTCGCCGTCGGCCATAATATAAGCCCAGAAATACGGGGTCGCGTGACAGGTTTTGTAGCGGGACGTTTCTGACGCGGAGTAATTTTTCATCGTTTGCTCGCGAAAAATCACATTAAAACTATCACTATTAAATTTTGCCAGTTCTTCGGCCATACCGAGTAAATTATCGTAACGCAGACTTTCGTAGCGCCGGGTTTCGCTGAATAAATGCTGGGAATAGGGTTTGACGACCAGGTAATCAAGGCCGATGTCGCGGCAGATCGCGGCCAAAGCCGTTACTTCATGTTGATTTTCCGGCAACAGCAGGATTTGCGCGCCCAGCGTGCAGGACAAATTCCTGGCTTTCTTATCAATGACGGCGTTACGCAGGTTATTCAGCACTAAATCGAAATCAGACGCTCTGGTCTGGTGAACCGCGGCGTAATTTTCGGCACTGCCGGCGTTTAACGATACCTTGATCCATGACACCAACGGCAGCGATTGTTCGATAAAGCGCTGGTTCATTAACGTGCCGTTAGTCGTGAACGCGGCATCGATGCCGGCCCCGGCGGTTAGGCTGACGATTTCGTTGATTTCTTTATGCAGCATCGGCTCGCCTTCGCCGGCGTACATGATGCTTTTAACGCCCAGCCGGCCCATTTCAGCAAGACGTTCGGCCAAGATTTTGACATCCAATCGTTGTGCCTTGTAACCGATGTAATCGACCGCGCAAAATGTGCAACGATGATTGCAGGCGCCGACCGGCGATACTTCCATATAAATCGGGTACACGGCTTTCGCCAGTTGCCAATCGTGCTTGCTGTCCAGCCACTGCGCGACCCGCTTAGGATGATACACCAGTTTGTGACTGTCTACGCCGTAATTATCTGCCATGTATTTCCGGTAAATATAAGTTTCAAATTAACCAAATATGTTATTTCTCTATTACTTGGACACGCTGGGTAACACTGCACACCAATGTATACGGTATGGTATCGGCACATTGGGCAATTTCTTCAACCGCTAAATTCTCGCCCCATAAAATCACAGGATCCCCCGGCTTGGCATCGCTTTGCTTGCCGAGGTCAACCGTTATCATATCCATCGACACCCGGCCGACCAACGGCACGCGCCGGCCGTTGACGAGTACCGGCGTGCCGGGCTTGGCATGGCGTGGATAACCGTCGCCGTAACCTATTGCAATCACACCCAGCGTCGTCGGCTCGCTCGCGGCCCAACTGCTGCCGTAGCCGACGGTGTGTCCGGCGTCGATCCGTTTGACCGCAATTAGCCGGGACTGCAAGGTCATCACTGGTGCTAACCCCAGTTCAGGTCCGGTCCGGTCCGGAAACGGCGAAATGCCGTACAGCATCACGCCGGGACGCACCCAATCGCTCAGCGACTGCTTCCAACCCAAGATGCCTGCCGAATTGGCCAGGCTGCGCTCGCCGGGCAAGCCGGCAACGGTGCGTTCGAATAAATCGATTTGCTCGGCCGTTTTGTCGTCGTCGATTTCGTCGGCGTCGGAAAAATGCGTCATTAAATTGACCGGCTGTTGCACATGGGCGCAACGGCTCAAGCGCTGGTGGGCGACGCAAAATTCCCGAGGGCTAAAGCCCAAACGGTTCATGCCGGTATCGAGCTTCAGCCAGACCGCGCAAGTTTCCGAAGCCGTGCTATGCTGAAGAATCTCCAATTGCGTTGCACAATGCACGACCGCATCCAGTTGGTAATGCAACAATTGATTTAATTCTTCGCTACAGGTGAATCCTTCCAGGACCGCAATCCTGTTGTTGAATCCGGCTTTGCGTAAGCGCACGCCTTCATCAACTCTGGCCACTGCAAAAGCATCGACCTGCCGCAAAGCATCGGCAATACGCAGCAAGCCATGGCCGTAACCATTGGCCTTGATCACTGCCATCACTTTGGCATTCGGCGCATGATTGCGGACAATGGCTAAGTTATGTTGAACGGCATCCCGGTTCAGCTCGGCATAGGCGGCTGGCGTCATTCATAGTCCCCGGTATAAGCAGGTCCGGCGAAGTTTTCGAAGCGAGTATACTGCCCCAAGAAAGTAAGCCTGACAGTACCCAATGGACCGTTACGCTGTTTGCCGATAATGACTTCGGCAATGCCTTTATCCGGGGTGTCTTCGTGATATACCTCATCCCGGTAAACGAATATGATCAAATCGGCGTCTTGCTCGATCGCTCCCGATTCACGCAAATCGGACATCATCGGACGTTTATTCGGTCGCTGTTCCAGGTTACGGTTCAACTGCGATAAAGCAATAACAGGGACGTTTAATTCTTTAGCCAACGCCTTAAGCCCTCTGGAAATATCAGAAATCTGCTGCACCCGGTTATCGCCGCTGGAAGGCGATTGCATCAGCTGCAGATAGTCGATCACGATCAACCCCAACTGACCGTGTTCGCGCGCCAGACGCCGGGCTCTTGAACGCACTTCGGTCGGTGTCAATGCCGGCGTATCGTCAATAAATAGTTTAGTTTCCGCCAGCAAGTTAATCGCCGAGGTCAAGCGCGGCCACTCGTCATCCTCCAGCTTACCGGTTCGGATTCTGTGCTGGTCAATGCGGCCTAATGACGACATCATCCGCATCGCCAACGAGTCGCCTGGCATTTCCATGCTGAATACCGCCACCGGCTTATCGCCTTTAATTGCGATATTCTCCGCCATATTCATCGCAATCGTGGTTTTACCCATCGACGGCCGGCCGGCCACGATAATCAAATCCGCAGGCTGAAGGCCGGAAGTCAGCTCATCAAAATCGGTAAATCCGGTTGCTGCTCCGGTGACTGTTCCTTCCTGTTCAAACAGTGTTTCAATTTTATCGACCGCTTGCGCTAACAAGGACTTAATTGAAGCAAAACCACCCTGTCCCCGCTGCCTTTGTTCGGCGATTTTGAATACCTCTCGTTCAGCATTTTCAAGCAAGTCCGCAGTTTCGCGACCTTCTATATTGAACGCAGAATCGGCAATCTCGGTACCTACATGAATCAGTTGACGCAATACCGACCGGTCTCTGACAATATTGGCGTAGGTGACAATATTTGCGGCACTAGGCGTATCCTTTGCCAGCATCCCTAAATAGGACAACCCGCCGGAATTTTCCAGTTCGCCTATCGCATCCAACGCTTCCGATATAGTAATTACGTCAAACGGAATCTGTTTTTCGGCCAGCTGCTCAATCGTCTTGAAGATTAGCCGATGGTCTCTACGATAAAAATCGCCTTCCCCTACTTTATCGGAAACGGAATCCCAAGTCTGGTTATCTAGCATTAACCCCCCCAAAACCGATTGCTCAGCCTGGATAGAGTTAGGAGGAATTTTCAAGGAGTCCAGCGAATAGTCACGATCAAATGGATAATTTTCAGGCATAACTGATGGTAGCAAAGGCGTTAATTACAAAACACAGCATAAAAAGCTTTTAAAAATCTAGAAAATTAGTTAGAGAAGATGCGACACAAGGGGATTAAACTGAGAAATAATGGTAAGTCTCGGCATTGATTATAGTCTTTGTATAATTGAGCCATTATAGTTTAATCAACAAGACATTAACATTTCAGGGCAATTTTAACGCTGCAGCATAAGCAAGTCGCTCAATTTAAATAAATGCAAGCTGATCCTTGGGGAGCGCGCCTGTCAAAGCCCCCTTCACTTTTGAAAACGCATGATTATAGGGCGTATTTCTGAACATCAATTGCAACAAGTAGAGATAAACTATCTGCAGAGTTTTTCCATATTACGATGAGCTTGACTATATATAAATTTGAACTATTCTCGGGAGCGATAATCTCATTAAATTGTCTGCCAAGACTACAGGAACGCATCTCCAATGTTAAAAAAACTTTCTCCTTTGTTATTGATTTGCTCATTCGAGCTGCTTGCCGCTACTTTGAGAGTCGCGCCGATAGCTAATGATGATTATGCGTCTGTCATTGTTGGCATACAACCCAGTATTTCCGTAAATCTAAGCAGTAACGACCGCTATGGCAGTATAGTCACTCTTAATGGTTCAACATCAGGCCAATATGGTTATTTACAGCTTAGCGGAACAACTGCCATTTATACGCTCTATGACAATCCAACTAACGCGGCATTAAAAGCCGGTCAAAGCGTAACCGATACATTCAACTATAGCTATGCTAATGATGCCGGCCAAAGTGCGAGTGCTCGTTTGGTTATTCAAGTAACAGGTAATCAACACCCTCCTGTCGCAGTTGATGATTATGCATCAGTCATGCCAAATAAAATCGATAGTGTAACCGGCAATGTAATAACAAATGACAAAAATGGAACAAATGTTTATCTAAACAGTTCTCCTGCCAGTGATTATGGTTACTTAATATTAAATCCTAGCGGTAGCTTTACTTACACTGTCTATATAGCTGCACCTAGCGTTACTAAACTAAAGGCCGGCGAAACTGTTACAGATTCTTTTTCCTATACGGTAGTTGACCAATACGGACAGAGTGCTATTGCGAAATTAAATATAACCGTCATAGGTAATCCGGTTGACGCCTCAGGCAACACCATTTTCCCGCAACCCGTTGGTACACTTTATGACAATGTGGATATTGAACCTAATGATCGTTCTGCCTACGCAACTCCTTTGAATTCAGGCAGAAACATTAAAGGAAGTCTATATGCGGGTGAAGACAAAGACTGGTATAAACTACAAAGTGCCGGCAATGAGGTTATTACCATTAATGTTTGCCCGACAGGCAGTAGCTGTTCCGGCAAGAAAAGCTGGGCAGTGTATGTGTTTGATAGCGCTAAATTGACCTCGACCATGGAAGAAAAAAACTACCCGTTATCTCACTGGATAGACGCTACCGGCTCTGTCTATGACGAATCAGGAATACAACGTCTAAGCTCTAACCCATACACCACTTCAAATCACATGTATCTGGCCTATCAAATGGGAGGGTATTTCCAAGGCGCTTTAATTGGTGTGGTCGATCCTTGTTTTGACACCACCAATTCACTTGACATCGGCGTCGGGCCAGGGGCAAGAAATTATTTAATTGCGGTTTCATCAACACTAATGGGAAATGACGGCTCAGGTAAGCCTGCCCAAAAATGTGGCGTTGGAGGAACTGTTTTACGTCAGGCAGGAGTATCTGTATCTGGTTTGGATGGCGACGGTAAAACAAAAACATATCCAACTACAGAGGAATATTATATGCACTTTCCTTGGAGTGATGACCAGTACACAATTCAAATTACCGGTACTGGCATTAATCCATTGCTGTCATCAACAGCAGCCTCCGGATCAGCCGCATTTAACGCCCTTACTGGTGAACTGTATATCCCTAAAATCCGGATTGGAGATGCACTCTATGAAGCTAAGCTGCTATTACAGAATTCGCTTTCAGGCACAAACCCGCTTATAACAAACTCCACTAGTAAAAACTCTTTAAGATTCTCTTTATCATCTCTCAAAAGACTAACGTCTAATGTCATAGCCGATGAATTCCAAGCCACATATGACTCAGCCAAACAACAGGTAATAATTCCTCGCGTAACCGATATTATTAATAGCAACAGTTTTAATACACCGCCAAACGCTTATTCAGTGATAATGCAGTACCATCCCGAAGTTGCTGGTAGCGCCCAATGGTTGGAAGTAACTAATAGCGCTCTTATTCAATAGCATGTCCTTAATGTGATAACTTTTGTTGATATTATTAATCTTCTCAAAAGTTCGTAAATCGGTAGTAATTGAGTCTTAACTGTTTTATGTAAAATGGCAGCATGATACAGATATCCATGCCTGAACCCGCTGCAATGACAGTAAACTGACGCGCAAGGTAAAACCAAGGTGGGCAAAAAATTCCATTGCCATGCATTGAGCCCCGGTTATCGCTACAGTGAAGAACGGAAGGACCTCCCCCGAAGCTTACCGAGCCATTCACACCTACAGCGACTTCTTGAAAGCCTACCCAGGTGTGTTTGGGGAAAACTACCAAACGCTCAGCAACAAAAGCGGACAAACAGCCCCTATAGCAAACGCTGAAATAATACCCTGTACCAGCGTTTAATGCTGTTTATCCGAAAATTGTTGGCCTTTTACAAAAATGGCGAATTCCACCGCATCGCCCTGCAACTTTTTATGCACGAATATAACTTGGCTCGCGCCAGTTAAATACTGACCACCAACCAATTTGGAAGATTCATTTTTCAATAGATTAATAGCAGTAATTCCCAATTTAAAACCTTAAGTCTTAATTGGTACGATACAGCCATTCAGCATGAACTGCGTCAGATGTTGCCAGCTATCAAAATGCATAAATTGAAGCAGAGTACGCAAGTTTTCGAAGAAAGTCCGTCTGGAGGGGGCTTAACTTCGGACTGTGCGGCAAGTATCGTCCAAGCATTCCCGCGCGGTATGGGCGAGGAAGGCCAGCCAGTTGAGCGTGACCAGCAAGTTGGACAAATGCCGCTTGACATGGGCAAAGTTATGGCCGAAATGATAACTGTGGTTCTTGAGGGCATTGTTATTTTCATTCTCGATTTTCCATCGAGCCCGGCCTGCGGCGACAGTTTGCATGACATTGTCTTCATTAATGGTGTGCGATGTGGCCCAGGCATTGCTATAGACGAGTTCTTGTTTTGCGTTGGTGATGGTAACTTCGCACCCGTTCACCAGCAAGGCATCGTCGCTGTCGCGTAGCGGCACTTGATTGATGTAACGGTAGCTCGGCCAGGCGTTGCTTACCGTTCCAGCGGCTTTTCTCAAGGGCATGGACTTCACCCATCCGAGCAAAGTCAGCCACTCACTCGTACAGTAGGGCTCGGGAATCGGGTTTACAGACGAAGAGGAAGTCCATCTGCCGTTGCCTGACGGCCTCACCAAACGGTTGGTGACAATATACAGGCACGCCCAGCAGGGTTATGCGCCGGGACGTGTAATGGCAGCCCCAAGCTGTCCAGCCAACTCTTTGCTGCCGCCAGTTCGCAATCTTGTTTCTCCTAGCTGTCCTGTGCCACAGCAAACTCCGACGACAAAGGCACCATACGGCTTTACCCAGGGCGACGATGACCGGTGCAACCATGGCGCGGCACACTGTTTTGCCGTTTTTCAGTGTTTGCCGGGTGCAGCAGGGACAGGAACCCTTTCCGAACTGAATGAATTGATGCCATCCAACGTGGCCAGCAACGTGTCACCGATGGTTATAAAGGGGGTCAGGCAGCCTTGGGGGTACAACTTGTCGCCGGTCTCCGCCAACACTGGATACATTCCGGTGCGACAGGATCGAGGAGATTGCCGATGTGGCCGTTGGAAGCCGATTTGGAGAAAGCCTAGCAACATGGCCAAGTGCTACCGTTTCGGTTCCAAGAACGAACCGGAAAGTCGGTTTCATTCGCGACCGTCAAACGTTGGCTGAAACAGCGCCGTATCAAGGCGCACTGCAATCCAGCCTTGTTTGAACCAAGCCAGAAAGTATTGAAAGCCTTCCAGGACAAGGAAACCGACGGCGACATTGAACTGTTCTACCTGGATGAAAGCTGTTTCAGTTCCGAGTCGTGTGTGCCTTATGCTTGGCAAAAACAGAGCAACAGACGGGCATTGCCGGCGAATGTGCCGTGGTGGGTGAACATGATCGGCCTGATCGACCGTCAGAGCATGGGCTATTTCCATCCGCTCGAAACGACCGTTACCTCAGCCACGGTGGCCGAAGCGATGGCGGGGTTTATCCGATCCTATCCAGCCGACAAGCTGACCGTGGTGGTCATGGACAATGCGCCGCTTCAGCAGAAGGGCATGTGAGAAGGTCAAGGCGGACTAGCTGCTGGGGCCTGTGGGTTCTTGCCACCTTATTCACCCGAGCTGAACCACATTGAGGTGTTGTGGATAAAATCAAGTAGAATGGCTGCTCAGGGAAGCTTACGCCAATTTTGAAGCGCTCCGCAAGCCCTTCAGGATATTTCCCAAAACCTCGGCGGAAAATACCAAGCTAATTTTGTATGAGTACTTAAATTAACATTAAGCATTATAAATGCTAATTTTTGAACAATATTTTTTATTTCTCAGCCCCTAAAACTCATATTATTATCTGAGATTTAAGGACTGATAATAATTTATAAAGAAATATACACTTAAAATGTAAATTAATCCTCTATAGTAGAAACAGGTCTATCAACTAGCTCAACATATGCCATCGGTGCATCATCACCAGACCTAAATCCACATTTCATTATACGCAAATAACCGCCAGCTCTATTCTTATAACGTGGACCCAACTCATTAAAGAGCTTAGTTACAACATCACGATCACGTAATCGAGAAAAAGCAAGACGTCTTTTAGCTACACTATCATCTTTTGATAATGTAATTAAAGGTTCAGCATAACTTCTTAACTCTTTTGCTTTTGGCAAAGTTGTTTTTATTAATTCATGTTTAAACAGCGAGCTGACCATATTGCTAAATAGTGCTTTACGGTGACTACTATTAATATTGAATTTTCTTCCAGTTTTACGATGTCTCATTATAAAAAGACCTAATGTTAGTGTGTTATTGCGTGAGTTTGATCTGCAAGGTTTTCAGGAGGCCAATTTTCCAACCTCATACCTAAAGATAAACCCTTTAAAGCAAGAATGTCTTTTATTTCTGTTAACGATTTCTTGCCAAGATTAGGAGTTTTTAATAACTCAACCTCAGTGCGCTGAATTAGATCTCCAATATAAAAAATGTTCTCAGCTTTTAAGCAATTAGCAGAACGTACTGTTAACTCAAGATCATCTACAGGACGAAGTAGCACCGGGTCGAACATTTCTTCCACCTCAACTTCTTCCTCTGCAAATTGGTCATTTACTTTTTCAAAATCAACGAAAACAGATAATTGATCGTGAAGTATCGTTGCTGCCAATTTAATGGTTTCTTCGGGATCGACAGTTCCATTAGTTTCAAGTTCAATAATCAATTTGTCCAGATTGGTACGCTGTTCGACACGAGTACTTTCAACTTGATATGCAACTTTAACAATCGGACTGTATGACGCGTCAAGCTGAAGCGCACCTACAACTAGACTATGCTCAGAATTGGACTTACGAACACTCACTGGCTCATAACCTCTTCCTCTACGTACTCTAATTTTCATATTCAATACACCAACCTGTGTCAAGTTGGCTATTATCAAATCTGGATTGACAATCTCCACATCATGGGGGAGTATAATATCAGCTGCTGTAACACAACCTGCCCCATGCTTCGAAAGAGTAAGCTCTACTTCATCTTTTGAATGAAGTACGACAGCTAATTTTTTAAGATTAAGCAAAATGTCAATTACGTCCTCTTGAACACCCTCTATCGTAGTGTATTCATGGAGAACACCTTCAATTTCAACATCAGTAACTGCACAGCCTGGAATTGTTGACAGTAACACTCGACGCAGGGCATTACCGATAGAATGTCCAAATCCTCTTTCAAGAGGTTCTATAACAATCTTAGAATGATTAGGTGTTTTACTCACGACCTCTACTAAACGAGGCTTTAGTAAGCCAGAAATAGAATTCTGCATTTATATCCCTCAAAACTACGATTATTTAGAGTATAGCTCAACTACTAATTGTTCATTAATATCACTACCCAAATCAATACGATCCGGCAGAGAATTAAATGTACCTGTCATTGTTTTTGGATTTACATCAACCCACGAAGGAAAACCATACTGTTCAGTTACCGTCAAAGCATCAACAATTCTTTGTTGTTTTTTAGATTTTTCTCTCACAGCGAGAACATCACCCGGAGATACTTGATAGGAGGGCACATTAATAAGCACATTATTTACTTGGATAGACTTGTGACTAACCAACTGACGTGCTTCTGCGCGAGTAGATGCGAACCCCATACGATATACAACATTATCAAGTCTTGATTCCAATAGATTCAATAAGTTTTGACCAGTTGCACCTTTCTTCAAATCAGCAGTCTTATAGTAATTTCTGAACTGCTTCTCTAAAATACCATATATTCTACGCAGACGCTGTTTAGCTCTTAACTGAGTAGCATAATCTGAACTTCTAGTTCGTTTAGTGCCATGTTGACCAGGGCGCTGATCCAATTTACACTTATTTTCTAAAGACTTCCCTCTGCTTTTTAAAAACAGGTCCGTCCCTTCTCTTCGACTTAATTTACAGGTAGGCCCAAGATATCTTGCCATAACAAACTACTCCAGATTTATACGCGGCGTTTTTTCGGGGGACGACAACCATTGTGTGGAATTGGCGTCACATCAACAATATTATTAATTTTGAATCCTAAATTATTAAGAGAACGCACAGCGGACTCACGCCCTGGACCTGGGCCTTTAATCATAACATCAAGATTCTTCATACCAAACTCCAAAGCAACTGTACCTGCCTTTTCAGCTGCTACTTGTGCAGCGAAAGGGGTACTTTTTCTTGAGCCACGAAACCCAGACCCCCCTGATGTTGCCCAAGAAAGTGCATTACCTTTTCTATCTGTAATAGTTATGATTGTATTATTGAAAGAAGCATGCACATGGACTATACCATCTGCAACCTCTTTTTTTATACGTTTTCTAGAACGATTTTGACTCGCCATTTATTTAACCTCTTAAAGGAATATCTTATTTTTTAATTGCCTTGCGTGGACCTTTCCGAGTGCGAGCATTTGTTCTCGTTCTCTGCCCTCTTAAAGGCAATCCTCTACGATGCCTAATTCCGCGATAACAACCCAGATCCATCAAACGCTTAATATTCATAGAAACTTCACGACGCAGATCACCTTCTACTGTCATCTTTGAAACCACATTACGAATGGATTCCAGCTGCTCTTCAGTCAGCTCTTTTATTTTAATAGAAGGCGTTATACCTACTTCATCACAAATTTCACTTGCAGTTTGACGACCAATACCATAAATTGCAGTTAAGGCAATAACCGCATGTTTATGATCTGGTATATTTATCCCGGCAATACGTGCCATCTAGATACTCCCACTTAATAGCGCTCTAAAGTCAAGCGTTAGATTATAACATTAATAAAAATCATGACGCAACAATTATTATCCTTGTCGTTGCTTATGCTTACCGTCTTCACAGATAACCCTGACGACACCGTTTCTTTTTACAACTTTACATTTTCTACAAATTTTTTTTACAGAAGCACGAACTTTCACAACTAACTCCTAGACTACTTTTATCCAATAATTTATTTTTTTAAATTGGCTTTCTTCATCAAGCCATCATACTGCTGGGACATAACATGCGTTTGCAATTGTGAAATGAAATCCATTACAACCACTACAATAATCAGCAAAGATGTTCCTCCGAAATAAAAAGGCACATTCCAATAAACAATTAAAAATTCAGGCAATAAACATACAAGCGTAATATAGAACGCACCAATTAATGTTAGCCGGGTCATTACTTTATCAATATAAGAACTTGTTTGAAGCCCTGGTCTAATTCCAGGTAAAAATGCGCCCGACTTCTTTAAATTATCAGCAGTTTCTTTTGAATTAAATACCAAAGCAGTATAGAAAAAACAAAAGAATATAATAGCAGTAGCATAAAAGATCACATATACTGGCTGGCCTGGCGATAACATAGTAGCTATATCCTGCAACCAAGAAAAACCCTCACTATCCCCAAACCATCCTGCAATAGTCGCCGGAAATAATATTATACTTGATGCAAAAATAGGTGGTATAACTCCCGCCATATTTAACTTTAAAGGCAAGAAACTACTTTGCCCAGCATACATCTTTCGACCTTGCTGCCTCTTCGGATAATTAATAAGAATCCTTCTTTGCCCACGCTCGACAAAAACCACTAATGCAGTAACAGAAAGCGACAATAAAAACAACAAAATAATAAAGGCCCCATTCATTTCGCCGGTTCTTGCCAGCTCTAATGTCCCGCCAATCGCTTTAGGCAAACCAGAAACTATACCTGCAAATATGATAAGGGAAATACCATTACCTAACCCCCTTTCTGTAACCTGCTCCCCTAGCCACATTAAAAAAACTGTGCCAGTAACCAAAGTAACCGTTGTAATAACTATGAAACTTATTCCCGGACTTAAAACAACTGAAAGCCCCCCAGCAGTTTGATTCTGCAATGCCAGAGAGATACCTATTGCTTGAAAAGTTGCCAATACAACTGTACCAAACCGAGTGTATTGAGCTATCTTACGTCGGCCAGATTCGCCTTCTTTTTTTAACTGCTCCATCGCAGGAACAACAACTGTCATCAACTGCATAATAATCGATGCAGATATATATGGCATTATACCTAATGCAAATAAACTTAAACGCATCAAAGCACCGCCCGAGAACATGTTGAACATATCCAAGATTGACCCACTTTGCTGCTCAAACATTACAGCAAGAGCTTTAGGATCTATCCCGGGCACAGGGATATGGGCTCCGACTCTGTATACAAAAAAAGCTCCCAAAACAAAAAGCAATCTAGCTTTAAGCTCTGAAAATCCACCGACCTTCCCAGATACCTGCGCTCTTGATGTAGTCACTTAAACCTCTACTTTGCCGCCAGCAGCTTCAATAGATTCCTTGGCTCCACCAGTAACACTTATTCCCTTGATTGTCAAAGCTTTACTTAGTGAGCCAGACTTTATTATTTTAGCTTTCTTTGTAAACACCGGCACAATATTAGCATCGATAAGAGCCTTAAGATCAACTACATTATCACTTAAAATATCAAGCTCACTCAGTCTAACCTCGGCAGAATATTTGCTCATTGACGATGTAAACCCAATCTTAGGTAATCGCCGCTGCAAAGGCATCTGACCACCCTCGAAACCAACTTTATGAAAGCCACCACTACGTGCCTTCTGCCCCTTATGACCTCTTCCACAAGTCTTGCCAAGAGTACAACCTATACCGCGACCCACACGTTTAGACGCTCTTCGTGCACCTTCACTTGAACGGATTGTATTTAGATACATTATACTTCCTCAAATTTTAGCATGTACGATATTTTATTTATCATACCTCGGTTTTCCGGGGTATCAAGCACCACAACAGTCTGATTAATCTTACGCAACCCCAAACCTTTTAAACAAGCTTGGTGGCGGGGCAATCGTCCAAATCTGCTTTTTATCATCGTAACACTTATTTTATTACCAGCCATCACTACTACCCAATAATCTGTTCAACTGATAAGCCGCGCTTTGCAGCTATTTGATTAGCATTATGCATACTAGTGAGGCCGTTAATTGTTGCCCTGACAACATTGATTGGATTACTTGTTCCAATGCATTTAGCTAATACATTATGCACGCCAACTACTTCAAAAACAGCTCTCATTGCCCCACCCGCAATAATTCCAGTACCTTCAGAGGCGGGCTGCATATAAACTTTAGCAGCTCCAGTTGCGTTCATAACAGGGTACTGCAATGTATCACCTTTCAATGAGACTTTGCGCATATTCTTACGTGCCTGCTCAAGAGATTTTTGGATTGCAATAGGCACCTCACGAGCCTTACTAACACCATAACCAACTCTACCTTCGCCATCACCAACAACGGTGAGCGCCGTAAAGCCAAAGACCCTACCGCCTTTAACTACTTTTGCAACACGCCTTACATTTACTAATTTTTCTTGCAAACCATCTGCACTAACCTGAGAAGGTGCTGTAGACATTTTATTCCCCTAAAATTTCAAACCGGCTTCGCGCGCTGCATCAGCCAATGCCTTAACGCGACCATGATATTTAAATCCTGAACGATCAAATGCAACTTCGGATACTCCTACTGCAATCGCCTTTTGCGCAATAGATTTGCCTACCTCAACTGCAGCACTTACATTTCCAGTATTCTTTAATGTCGATTTAATCTCAGCCTGAGTTGTCGATGCGCTAGCTAAAGTTGTAGAACCATCAGCACTAATAACTTGAGCATATATATGTTGCGAAGTTTTATGAATTGATAGTCGAATTGCGCTTAATTTCTTAATTTTGCTGCGCAACTTTAATGCGCGCTTCATACGAGCTTGTTTCTTTTCCATTTCGCTACCTTACTTCTTCTTAGCTTCTTTTCTTACAACATGTTCATCAGTATATCTAACACCTTTACCTTTATAAGGCTCAGGTGGTCTATATGCTCTTATTTTGGCAGCAACTTCGCCTATTAATTGCTTATCACTCCCTTTGATTACAATTTCAGTTTGACTAGGCGTTTCAACAGACACCCCAGCAGGAACTTCAAAATCAACCGGATGAGAAAAACCCAAAGCTAGGTTTAATATATTTCCTTTAGCCTGCGCTCTATAACCTACACCAATTAGGCTGAGTTTCTTCTCAAACCCAGCGGATACCCCAACAACCATGTTACTTACGATTGCTCTCGCCGTTCCAGCTTGAGCGGTAGCTTTTTTATCATCTCTATCCCATTGCACTTGAATTACGTTACCTGTAATATCAAGACTAACAGCAGGATTAATATCATAAGACAATTGACCATTACTTCCTTTTACAGTCACATTATTACCCTCTAGCTTAATATCCACTCCATTTGGGATAGTTACCGGGGCCTTAGCAATTCTAGACATAACCTGACCTACACCTTAACAAACAGTACAAATGACTTCGCCGCCATGCCCAATTGAACGAGCAGCTCTATCGGTCATAACACCATTTGATGTTGATACGATAGCGATCCCTAGCCCGCCAAGAACCTTTGGTAATTCATCCTTAGATTTATAAATACGTAAACCAGGTTTACTAATTCTCTTGATATTTTCAATTACAGGAACACCCTTATAGTACTTGAGCTCTATAGTCATTTCCGCATGACTACCGATTGTTTCTATTGAGTAATCTGTAATATAACCTTCCTCTTTTAATACCTTGGCAATTGATACTTTCAGCTTGGACGAAGGCTGCTTAACAATCTTTTTACCAGCAGATTGACCGTTTCTAATCCGGGTCAGCATATCTGCGACTGGGTCTGTCATACTCATCTTATAATCTCTCTAAACTTGATCTAAAAGATCTTACCAACTTGCCTTCACCAAACCTGGTACATCGCCACGCATTGTCGCTTCTCTTAGTTTATTCCTACTAAGACCAAACTTACGATAATAACCATGAGGACGCCCAGTTAAATTACAGCGATTACGAACTCGTGATGAGCTTGAGTCTCTTGGTAATTTTTGAAGTTGTAAGTGAGCAGATTCTTTATTTTCAAATGTAGTGTTTGGATCCCTTATTATTTCTTTCAAAGATCTACGTTTAACATCATACTTCTGCACTAGCCTTTTACGCTTATCTTCACGCGCAATCATTGATTTCTTAGCCATCTTATCCGCCCTTTAGTTCTTAAATGGAAAATTAAAAAGCTTCAACAAAGCCAAACCTTCTTCATTTGTTCGAGCTGTTGTAGTAATTGTTATATCCATACCGCGTAAAGCATCAATTTTATCATAATCAATCTCTGGAAAAATGATTTGTTCTTTGACACCCATTGAGTAATTACCACGCCCATCAAAACTTTTAGGATTTAACCCTCTAAAGTCACGAATACGAGGAATAGAAATACTTATCAATCGATCTAAAAATTCATACATCCTATCGCTACGTAGAGTTACTTTACATCCGATTGGCATATCATCACGAATCTTAAAACCTGCTATTGATTTTCTTGCTAAAGTAATAACAGCTTTCTGCCCGGAAATTTTTTCCATGTCACTCACTGCGGACTGCAATACCTTTTTATCAGCAACAGCCCCACCTACCCCCATATTGAGGGTAATCTTTGTTATGCGCGGCGCTTGCATCACAGAATTATAACCAAACTGCTCTATTAATGCCGGTAGGATTTTTTCTTTATATACGGTTTCTAGTCTAGCCATGATTTTATCTACACCCTATACATCAACAACTTCATTTGTTGACTTAAAATATCTGACTTTTTTTCCATCTTCTAGAAACTTAAAGCCGACACGATCCGCTTTTTTGGTCGCAGGATTATACAGCCCAACATTAGAAATGTTAATAGGCATATCCTTAACAACAATTCCACCTGAAACCCCAGCATTTGGATTTGGTTTTTGGTTCTTTTTGGCCTGATTAATTCCTTCAACCAAAACCTTGTTATCTTTTAAAACCTTACTTACTCTTCCGCTCTTACCTTTATCTTTTCCAGTAAGAACGATTACTTCATCGCCTTGTTTAATTTTTTGCATTTCTTGAACCCTACCTTATAAAACTTCAGGAGCTAGAGAGATAATCTTCATAAATCTCTCGCCTCTTAGCTCACGTGTTACAGGGCCAAAAATACGTGTACCGAGCGGCTGCAAGTTATTATTCAAAATAACAGCAGCATTACCATCAAAGCGAATAACAGACCCATCGGGCCGACGAACGCCTTTACAGGTTCTAACGACCAACGCATTGTAAACTTCGCCTTTTTTTACTCTTCCACGTGGTATCGCATCTTTTATACTTACTTTGATGATATCACCAATACCTGCATAGCGCCTATGAGACCCACCCAATACTTTGATACACATGACCTTTTTTGCACCGCTGTTATCGGCAACGTCAAGGTTAGTTTGCATCTGAATCATGATTTATTCCTAATTTTCTGTTTATTAAATAGCTTAAAAGCTATTTGTTGGCACTTTCTAAGACCTGAACCAACATAAAAGTTTTATTCTTAGACATAGGTCTGCATGATGTAATGGATACTACGTCGCCTTCTTGGCAAATATTCTGCTCATCATGCGCCATCATTTTAGTGGAACGTTTAATATACTTACCGTAGACAGGATGTTTTACTACTCGTTCAACTAAAACTGTAATTGTTTTATCCATTTTATTACTGACAACCCGACCAGAGATCGTCCGCAACTTCGTTACATTTTCAGTCATTTTATGCGCTCGCCATTTCGTTTAATATGGTATGAATACGTGCCACATTACGTCGAACCCTTTTAATTTGATCCGGCTTAGATAACTGACCAGTACCTTTCTGCATTTTTAGATTAAATTGTTCACGCGATAACTCGAGCAACATTGACCCTAATTCGTCTTTTGATTTTTGGCGCAATTCACTTACTTTCATTACATTATTGTCCGAGCAGTAAAGAGTGTTTTTAAAGGTAACTTAGCAGCGCCCAAAGCAAATGCCTCACGAGCCAGTTCTTCAGAGACCCCCTGTATTTCATACAACATTGTGCCAGGCTTAACCTGAGCGACCCAATATTCTACACTACCTTTTCCTTTTCCCATACGAACTTCTAACGGCTTTTTAGTAATCGGCTTATCAGGGAATATTCTAATCCATATTTTACCGCCGCGTTTTACATGACGAGTAATTGTTCTACGAGCCGACTCAATTTGACGTGCGGTTATTCTTCCGCGCTCAACTGACTTAAGGCCAAAGTCACCAAAACTTACTGATGAACCACGTATGGCAGTACCGTTATTTCTGCCCTTATGTTGCTTACGGAATTTTGTTCTTTTAGGTTGAAGCATTTCTTTATTCCTTCAACTATTTTTTAGATTCTGAGTTAATAGATGCAATGTGAGCATCCATGTCAAATACTTCACCTTTGAATATCCACACCTTGATGCCGATTATTCCATAGGTAGTATGCGCTTCTGCAGTTGCATAATCGATGTCTGCTCTTAATGTATGAAGAGGCACGCGCCCCTCTCTATACCATTCACTCCGGGCAATTTCTGCACCATTCAATCGACCGCCAACATTAATCTTTATTCCTTCGGCACCTAAGCGCATAGTGTTAGTTACTGCTCGCTTCATTGCTCGACGATACATAATTCTTTTTTCAAGCTGCTGAGCAACACCTTCAGCAACCAATTGAGCATCTAATTCAGGCTTTCTAATTTCTTCAACATTTAATTGAACAGGAATGCCCATCATTTTTGATATTGCTTGCCTTAATGTTTCAATATCCTCACCTTTTTTACCTATTACAATGCCCGGTCTTGCAGTATGAATTGTAATATGTGCATTATTTGGTGGACGATTGATTTGGATACGACTTACAGAAGCATGAGCTAATTTTTTCTTTATATAGTCCCTAACTGTCAAATCTTGGTGCAAAAAATTGGAATAATCCTGACTGCTAGCATACCATCTAGAATTCCAATCTTTTACTATACCAAGGCGAATACCCGTTGGATGAACCTTTTGACCCATTTTCTGCCCCTACTCGAATTCTGCAACTTTAACTGTAATATGGCAGGTTCTTTTAAGGATATGATTTGCACGTCCTTTAGCTCTTGCCTTGAATCTTTTCATTGTCGCCCCTTCATTTACATAAACGGTCGACACTTTTAGTTCGTCAATATCTGCGCTTTCATTATGTTCCGCATTCGCGATGGCAGACTCAAGAATTTTTTTAAAAATCGCCGCCGCTTTTTTTGAACTAAACTTTAACGTATTTAACGCTTTTTCAACGGGCAAACCGCGAATCTGATCCCCAACCAGCCTAGCTTTCTGCGCAGATAGTGGAGCGTTTTTTAATTTTGCTGAAACTTCCATTATACAACCTATCTAGATTTCTTATCAGCCACGTGGCCTTTATATGTACGAGTTGGTGAGAATTCCCCTAACTTATGCCCAACCATATTCTCAGAAATCAGAACAGGTACATGTAGACGTCCGTTATGGATCGCTATAGTCAAACCCAGCATATCAGGAATAATCATCGATCTTCTTGACCATGTTTTAATCGGTTTCCTATTATTTGTGCTCACAGCATCCTCAACTTTCTTGAGCAGATGATGATCAATAAAAGGACCTTTTTTAATTGAACGCGGCACGCTAATTCCTCTCTATTTAAGCTTACGACGTCTGATAATCATATTATCAGTACGCTTATTGTTTCTGGTTTTATAACCTTTAGTTGGCATACCCCAAGGAGAAACAGGGTGTCTACCACCTGATGTACGACCTTCACCACCTCCATGGGGATGATCAACGGGATTCATTACAACACCACGAACAGTAGGTCGAACACCACGCCACCTTGAAGCACCCGCTTTTCCAAGAGATATCAAGCTATGTTCTGAATTTGAAACCTCACCTATAACAGCGCGACAATCAGCCATAACTTTACGCATTTCACCAGACCGTAATCTTAGAGTTGCATGAGCACCATCTTTTGCAACCAACTGCACTGATGTACCAGCACTGCGAGCTACTTGTGCTCCTTTACCAGGCTTCAATTCTACACAATGAACTGTTGTACCCATTGGTATATTTCTCAACGGCATACAATTACCTGGCTTAATAGATGCAGTCTCAGAAGAAAGAATCTCCTGCCCGACCTCAAGCCCTTTAGGAGCAATGATGTATCTACGCTCCCCATCTTTGAACAAGACTAAAGCGATATTAGCAGTCCTGTTTGGATCATATTCAAGACGCTCAACAACGGCAGGAATATCGATTTTATTTCTTTTAAAATCAATAATCCGGTAGTGCTGCTTATGACCACCACCCACATGACGCGTTGTAATACGCCCCTGATTATTACGACCCCCAGTCTTGCTATTCTTACTTAACAAAGGCGCGTATGGTTTGCCCTTATACAGACCATCATTTGTGATCCGTACTACAAACCTTGAACCTGCTGACGTCGGTTTAGACTTTACAATAGCCATGCTTTCTACCGTTTCCTATTGATCTTGTAATACTTAAACTTACTTAAGCAGCGGAGAAATCTATATCATGGCCAGACTTAAGTTTTACATAAGCCTTTTTCCAATCAGATCTTTGCCCCAGCAAGCCGCCAAATCTTTTTTTCTTGCCTTTAACGTTTAAAACTTGAACCGAATCAACTTCCACGCTAAACATTAATTCTACCGCACTTTTTACTTGTTTTTTAGTTGCATTCTTTTGCACCTTAAAAACAAACTGGTTATTTTTTTCTGCTGCAACAGTGCTTTTCTCAGACACAATCGGAGCCTGAAGCACTCCTGCCAACTGGTATTTATTTAAACTCACGCCAAGCGCTCCTCTATTTGCTTCAACGCAGCCGATGTAGCAATAACCTTGTCGGCTGAAACTAATAGCACTGGATTTAAATTAGTTGCCTCAATGACTTCTACATAAGGTATATTTCTTGATGCTAAAGCTAAGTTCGCATCCACATTCTCAACCACAATAAGAATTCGCTTTGCATTGATATCTTTTATTCTTAAATTTAGCTCTTTTGTCTTAGGACTAGACGGCAATATATCATTACTTACCACCAACCTGTTTTGCCTAAGTAATTCAGACAAAATTGAGCGGATACCGACGCGAAACATTTTCTTATTCAACTTTTGCTCATAGTTTCTCGGTCTTGCAGCAAAAGCTACACCACCGGTCCGCCATACAGGGCTACGAGTTGTGCCAGATCTTGCACGTCCAGTTCCTTTCTGTCTCCAGGGCTTAGTACCACCACCACTTACATCAGAGCGGGTTTTCTGAGCTTTAGTTCCGGCTCGAGCGCCTGCCAAATGCCTAACAACCAATTGGTGAACTAAAGTTTCATTAAATGTTTGCCCAAAAATAGCCTCAGCTACCTCCACACACCCAGAAGAATCTTGTTCGTTTAAAGCAGGTATTTGCAAACTCATAGCTTAACCTTTATTTTTCATTTTCATAGCGGGTTTAATGATTACATCTCCGCCTTTAGCGCCAGGCACAGCACCTTTCACTAAGATTAAATTTCTTGCAGTGTCAATTGAATGTATTGTCAGGTTTTGAACTGTAACTTTTTCAGCCCCCATGTGACCTTCCATCTTCTTACCTTTAAATACACGACCAGGAGTCTGACACATACCAATAGAGCCCAAGACCCTATGCGAACGTGAGTTACCATGCGTTGCATCTTGCATGCTAAAATTGTGACGTTTTACACCGCCAGCAAAGCCTTTACCGATACTCTTACCTTGAACATCGACAAATTGACCTGGTGAAAAAACATCCAGAGATAACTGAGAACCAACTGAAAGCTCTTCACCCTCACCATCCTCAAGCCTAAACTCCCACAGACCACGTCCAGCTGTCACGTTAGCCGCTGCGTAATGACCTGCCATTGCTTTATTGACTCTGGATGATTTTTTATCGCCCACTGCCACTTGAACTGAGCGATATCCATCAACTTCAATACTTTTGATCTGTGTAACTCTGTTTGAGTCGATCTGGAGCACAGTAACTGGTACTGACGATCCATCTTCGCAAAAAACTCTGGTCATACCACATTTACGACCTATAAGACCTATTGACATCTGCCAATTCCCCTGCTTTCTTTTAATTCAGTTTTATTTGAACATCAACACCAGCTGCAAGATCCAACTTCATCAATGCATCTACGGTTTTTTCTGTTGGCTCAACAATATCCAATAATCTTTTATACGTTCTCAATTCATACTGATCTCTTGCATCTTTATTTACATGCGGAGAAATCAAAATAGTAAAACGCTCTTTCTTAGTAGGCAATGGGATAGGACCCTTAACTTGAGCCCCAGTCCTTCTTGCTGTTTCTACTATCTCACCAGCTGATTGATCAATCAATTTATGATCAAATGATTTCAAACGGATTCTGATAGTTTGATTAGACATATACATTACTCAATTATTGATGCAACAACGCCCGCACCGACTGTACGGCCACCTTCACGGATTGCAAAGCGCAAACCCTCTTCCATCGCGATCGATGAAATCAGT
>NZ_RYFG02000103.1 GCF_003994235.2 Candidatus Methylobacter oryzae | reverse complement strand
GCAGCAGCAGCAGCAGCAGCAGCAGCAGCAGCAGCAGCAGCAGCAGCAGCATTATACTTCGATTTTAAAAGGCGTGTCAACCTGCATTCAACTTGTTGATAAGGACTATAACATCGTCTACATGAACCCTGCGGTTGAACAAATGTTTGCCGAAGCCGAAACCGATATCCGTAAACAACTTCCGCATTTTGACAGCAAAAAATTGCTGGGCATGAATATGGATGCATTCCATAAGAATCCGGGACACCAGCGAAAAATATTGTCAGGATTGAAAGCATCCACGCAATCAACCATTACGCTAGGAGGCCGCACCTTTGATCTGGTCGCCACGCCACTGTTCGATGGCGATGGCGAAAGAAGCGGTGCGATGGTCGAATGGAGCGACATCACGGTCTGGAATAATTTAACCACGGTTGTAGCAGGTTTGGCCGAAGGCGATTTGGAGAGGCCGTTAGTAAACCAGGAAAGCTGTCATGGCGTACGCAGAGCATTGCGCGATAGTGTTAATTTGTTACGGGATAACATCAAGATATTGGTAGAGGATTCAAATATTTTGTCGGTCGCGGCAGTCGAAGGGCGCCTGGAGACCCGCGCCGACGCGAGCAAACATCAAGGCGATTTCCGCAAGATCGTCGAAGGCGTCAATAACACCTTGAACGCGGTGATCGGGCCGTTGAGCGTGGCGGCCGATTACGTCGACAACATCGCCAAAGGCAACATTCCGGCGAAGATCACCGACAACTACAACGGCGATTTCAACATCCTGAAGAACAATTTGAACACCTGTATCGACGCGGTTAACGCGCTGGTGGCGGACGCCAACGTGCTGGCGGTGGCGGCGATCGAAGGCCGTTTGGCGACTAGAGCCGATGCGACGCAGCATCAAGGCGACTTCCGTAAAATCGTCGAGGGCGTCAACAATACACTGGACGCGGTGATCGGGCCGTTGAACGTGGCGGCCGAGTACGTCGACAACATTGCCAAAGGCAACATTCCGGCGAAGATCACCGACAGCTACAACGGCGATTTCAACATCCTAAAGAACAACCTGAACACCTGTATCGATGCGGTCAATGCGCTGGTGGCGGACGCCAACGTATTAGCGGTAGCGGCGGTCGAAGGCCGTTTGGCGACTAGAGCCGATGCGACGCAGCATCAAGGCGACTTCCGTAAGATCGTCGAGGGTGTCAACAATACACTGGACGCGGTGATCGGGCCGTTGAACGTGGCCGCCGATTACGTCGACAACATTGCCAAAGGCAACATTCCGGCGAAGATCACCGACAACTACAACGGCGATTTCAACATCCTGAAGAACAATTTGAACACCTGTATCGACGCGGTCAACGCCTTGGTGGCGGATGCCAACGTATTAGCGGTAGCGGCAGTGGAAGGCCGCCTGGCAACTAGAGCCGATGCGACCCAGCACCAAGGCGATTTCCGTAAGATCGTCGAAGGCGTCAACAACACGCTGGATGCGGTGATCGGGCCGTTGAACGTGGCCGCTAACTATGTCGACAACATCGCCAAAGGTAACATTCCGGCGAAAATTACCGACAGCTACAACGGCGATTTCAACATCCTAAAGAACAACCTGAACACCTGTATCGATGCGGTCAATGCGCTGGTGGCGGACGCCAACACGCTGTCGGTGGCAGCAGTCGAAGGCCGTTTAGCGACTAGAGCCGATGCGACCCAGCATCAAGGCGACTTCCGCCGTATCGTCGAAGGCGTCAACAACACGCTGGACGCGGTAATCGGGCCGTTGAACGTGGCTGCCGAGTACGTCGAAAACATCGCCAAAGGCAACATTCCGGCGAAAATCACCGACGCCTATAACGGCGATTTCAACGTCTTGAAAAACAACCTGAACACTTGTATCGATGCGGTTAACCGCATCATTGACGATGCCGCCTATCTTTCCCAGGCGATTGTCGACGGCCAGCTCAATATTCAAGCCGATGCGTCGCGCCATCAAGGCGATTACGCCAAAATCATCGTCGCGTTCGAAAATGCTTTCGGCGGCCTCAACAATACGTTCTACCAAATCGTCGATACGGTGGAGCAAGTCGGACAGGCTGCCGTCGAGCTTAACTCTGCGTCGCAAAACATGGCGTCGACTTCCGAGGAACAATCCTCTTCGGTCGAAGAAGTGACCTCCAGCCTGGAACAAACCGACAGCCAGGTTAAAGCGAATACCGACAATGCCAATACCGCCAACCAATTGGTGATGGATACCTCGCAGGCGGCCAACCAAGGCCAGGAAAAAATGGCCGACATGATCGGCGCGATGGACGCCATCAGCCAATCGTCGCAAAACATTGCCAAGATCATTAAGGTAATCGACGAAATTGCGTTCCAGACCAACCTGCTGGCGCTGAACGCGGCGGTGGAAGCGGCGCGCGCCGGCCAACACGGGCGCGGTTTCGCGGTGGTGGCGCAGGAAGTGCGCAATCTGGCCGGACGTAGCGCCAAGGCTGCGCGCGAGACCGCCGATTTGATCGAGGATTCGACCAAGCGCGTGACCGAAGGGGTCGGCATCGCCAACGAAACCCGCGATGCGTTGGACCAGATTGTCGGCAATGTCACTAAGGTTAAGGATTTGGTGGCGGAAATAGCTACCGCCAGCACCGAGCAGTCGCGCGGCGTATCGCAGATCAACGTGGCGATGGGGCAAGTGGCAAAAGCGGCCCAGGAAGGCAGCCAGCAAGCGGAAGAGTTGGCTTCGTCTTCCGGCGAGCTGACCAACGCCGCCAACCGGATGCGCACGGAAATAAGCCGTTTCAAACTGCGCGAGCGCCAACAGCAAACAGGCGGTTTGGGCTTGGATGGCTTGTCGCCGGAGATGATGCGCCAAATTATGGCGATGCTGTCGACGCATCAGGCCGGCATGGCCGCGGCGACCCAGCCGATTATCCAAAATTCGGCGCCGAGGTCGCCACGCTCCAAGTCGCCTAAGTCGGTATTGCCGTTGGATGCAGATGAGCGGGGTTTCGGCAACTTTTAAGCGCGCCGGTTTGCTCGTTAAGCTGGTAGCGCAAAGTCAGACCTTCCAGGTTTTACGACTGCCATGGATGGCGGAAGTGCTGGAGCTGCCGGGAGCGGCTCCAGTAAAAACCTGGAAGGTCTATGGAATGGCATGGAGCCGTATTGGAACAATGGGGTAATTATTTTTTGGCGTAAGTGCTGTCATGGTCATGCGCGATGGTTAGCAGCCGGATGAAGTCGCCATCGCGATAGGCTGTTGCCCGTCGTACTTGAGTGATGCGTAAGGAGTAAATGGCAGGAATCCCGGACGGTGGCTTGATGCTGGTAATTTTTTCCCATTTTAGGCCGTGGTCTCTATACAGTTGGTTCCAGGTCATTTGCCGAAGTTTGTTCAGGGTATCGAACGCTGCCAAACGCTCAGGCTTTTGCAGTGTCAGCAGGTTTTCCTGAAAGACCGGGTTGTTGAGGTCGAGTTTGACCATGACCTTCCGTTCAGCTTTGGGCATTCAGCTTTTCCAGTACGGCATCGGTAGAGGTATCGGCGGGGGGATTGGTTTTTGCCCAGGCAAGCGCATTTTGAAGGTCGGCGGCAGCTTGAGGCGAATGCAGCCAACGTTCGTTGTCCGGAATGACGGTGGCAATACGCACCAACCAGACCCCCGGCTCCTGTTCTTCGATGAGCACTTGGCGACCGGCGAACTGTTTACCAAGTGTGATTTGTCCGTTTGCGCCAATAACTTTGACGCTGGATTGTGTAGTCAAGCCTGCCATTGCAGCCTCCTGATGTTTAATTGCACTGAGGCACGATAGCACTAATTTAGACTGAATTAAAGAAAGGGAGGTAGGGCATGTAAAGGTTTTTTATTTATTCCCAAGCTCAAGCCTGGGAATGCGGTTAAGGCGCGCTGCGCCGTGAATCACGGCCAGCGTCCGGCATATAGGGGACGCAGCGCGTCCTGCACCGCATTCCCACGGAGCCCGTGGGAACGAGAACGAACATGCGGATAGCAGACCTTCCAGGTTTTTAAAACCTGGAAGGTCTAACTCGCGCAACGCTCAACGGAGCAACCAGATTTCAGGCCTACGTCGAAATGTGTATAACGACGAGCGGAACCCGTGGGAACGAGAGCAAGTTTTTTCCGGTGCCCAAGCTTCAGCTTGGGAACCGGCGTAATTTTTCTAACTTAAAAAATAAGGAGTCAATATGGAACATAAAGTTTTGGTAGTGGACGATTCGGTAATGATGCGTACGGTAATTCGCAGTTTCGTCAGCAAAATGCCGGAATTCAAGGCGGTGGCGTTTGCCGAAAACGGCAAAAAAGCATTGGAGGAGCTAGACAATCACAAGGATTTGTCGTTGATTTTGCTGGACATCGAGATGCCGGAAATGGACGGTTTGGAGTTTTTGCGCTACGCCAAGCTCAAGAGCAAGGCCAAAATCGTCATCCTGTCGTCGGTGGCGCTTTCCGGTTCGCCTTATGCCGCCAAAGCGCGCGAGTTGGGCGCCGATGCAATTGTCACCAAACCGTCGGGGGCCGTGTCGCTGGATTTGGTCGATAAACGCGGCGACGAGTTGGCAGGCGTCATGAGGCGATTGGTCGGTTTGGGCTAACGATTGCCTCACCGTTCGCTACGGCTGTTTTGAAAATCTTGTAGTTATTTTTTAACACATTGATTTTTTTGAGAGAGGGCCGGAGTACAAACCTGGGTTTGGTTAATATAGTAGTTGCGAAAGTTCTTGTATTGAAAACAAGAGTCGCGTTAATGACAGCGTTTTCATATTGCCTGAGTGATGCTTTTGGTGGATGCGCGTTGCTTATCCACCCTACGCCGCCTTGCCTTATAGGCATTGTTGGCAGGGTGGATAAGTGCAACACATCTACCTCCAACCCTGTTATTAACCAACACTGAAAACGCTGTCAGACGCTTCATAATTGAATGCCGAAACTTATCGGGCTGCCGGATATGAGGTGTAGGGTGTCTTTGTGCGAACGCGTTTAATATAAAAATTACAAAAATTAATTAGGGGTACGGAATGTCCGATGAGTTGGATATAAACGAGGTGTGGCACTTGTATGCCGAAGAAGGCGGCAGTTCTCTGGACGAAGTCGAAGAGAGCCTGTTGATCCTGCAAGACACGCCGTCAAATACGGATGCGGTGGCGCGGCTGTTCCGTGCGATGCATACCTATAAAGGCAATGCCCGTATGTTGGGCCTATCGGTCATCGAGTCGGTAGCGCATTTGGCGGAGGATATGATCGGCCTGGTGCGTGACGACGGGGTGGCGCTGGACGAAGAAATTGTCGATTTGCTGTTGGAAGCGACGGATACGCTACGCGGGATGCTGGAAACGTCGGTAGCCTCGCACCAGGATGCTCCGGCCGGGATGGCGGACAATCTGATCCAGCGTCTCACGGAAAAGATTGCAACGTCCCGCATCGCCGAACAGGACAGCAATACAGCAGCAAACCAAGCGGACGCCGTCGCGGACGCCCCAGAATCCGCTGAGGACGTGCCGCCGCAATCGATCGTGTTCGAACCGCTGGATACGCATTCGTTGGCCGGCGACCCGGTTTATCGCGACATATTTTTCGGCATGGCCCACGACGTGTTGCAGGAGATGCGGGCGGCGCTGGAGGCTGACGCCGGCAGCGCCGGGCTCGGCGCAGTCGGCGAGGAAGCCGAGCGTTTGCGCCATGCGGCGGACCAGATCGGTATGCGCGACTGGCTGTTGGTGTTGCAGGATTTCCTGGAGATCGACGGGCCGCGCCGGGAACATGCCAAGGTCTTGTTTGCGCATTTGCAAGCGCTTTACGAGCGGGATAAGGGCGAGCGGCCAAGCGTCGGCAGCGCCCGGCGTCGCGATGACAGCGACGATCCGGTGCGGCGTTTTTTCGACGCGCTGGAACTGCCGCTAGGCAGATTGTCGCAGTTGGGCAACCATATTTCCTCCGACCGGGAATTGTCGCTGGATGCGCTCGCGGAAACGGCTGGGGAAATACGGGCGCTAGCCGAAGCACACGGTTTTGTACGGATAACGGATGTGTTGGACAAGGTGATTGCCGACGCCGGCAGCGGTGCCGAATCGTTGCAAGCCCACTTCGTCCGGCTCGAATTCCTGTTGTATGAAGAACTCGCCTCCGTTGCCGAGGTCATGCTCGAAGACCGGGAGGGCTTGGCGCTCGATCCTCGAACCACGTTAAGGGCCTGGTGCGCCGAACACGTGTTCGAGAGCTTGCTTGAGATGCGCAACGTGATCGAGCGGATCAAGCGCAAGGAAGACGTACATGCGCAATGCGCGCATGATCGAGTTGATGAACCAGGTTTACCACGCCTGCCTGTTCTACGAGATGGAGACGGCGGCGCATCTGAGCATGTCGATCATCGACCTGTTTGCCCGCGCCGAAATCGGCGAGCAGGCGCCGGATGCGTTGCTGCTGCATATCGCCAAGTCGTTCATCAGCGACATTGAAATTATCCTGGACGTCGTCGAAGCCGGCGAAACGCCGGATATGGCGCAGATCGAGAAATTGTTGCATGAAGCTTCGGAAGCGACGTTCGCGTCCAGCGGCACGGTATCGGCGGCGCATATCGAAGCGCGCTTGGGGTTGCCGAAAGCGTTCCACAAGGTTTTGACGCCGGAGAGCGTCAAAAACGCATTGTCAGGATTGGAAGCGGGACACCGCTTTTACATTGTCCGTTCCGACTTGAACCAGGACGAGGAATTGGCGGCCAATTTCCTGAACTGGATGGAATCCGGCGTTGCCCAGGTGATCAGCAATGTGACCGTATTTGAGGGCGACTGTACGCTATTCGATTTTTTGATTTCCAGTCCGTTGGCCGCGGTAGGCTTTAACGAGGCGCTAAGCATGTTGGACCCGAAAGGCCGGTGCTTGCGCGTGGAAGTGGCGCTGGCGGATCGCATGGAAGGCAAGCATCAGGACGACAAGAGCGGCAGTGTTCAAGGGTTGACGTCCGCTGAAGAAGACGCGACCCGCTCGATGGCGATGCAGGGCACGATTTCGGGCGACATGCTCGAATCCATCGGCGAGCTGGTCACCGGCCAAGCCATGGTGCAGCATTTGCTGACCCGTTTGTTCGAGTCCGATCTGGTGCGCGCGGTGGAGTCGGAGCTGGATAGCAAAGAGGGTAATTGGCTGGCGGCGCGTAGCGGCGTGCGGCAAACTTTGGAAAATTGGCTGGCAAGCGTGGAAAAACTGATGCAGCTCGAAGCGCAAAACTCGGCCTTGCTGAGCCGCTTGCAGGAGGAGGCGCTCGCTGTCCGGGTGCGTCCGGCCGGTTTGTTGCTTAAACCGTTGGCGCCTTTTATCGACGGGCTGGCGAGAACGTATGAGCGGCAGGTTGCGCTGGCGACCGTCGGCGATGAAATCGAACTCGATTTCAGCATGTTGGACAGCCTGAAGGTGGCCTTGCGCGGGCTGTTGACTTTTTGCGTGTCCCAGAGCATCGAAAAGCCGGAGCAGCGCGTATCTTCGGGCAAGCCCGGACGGGGAACTTGCCGGGTGATGTTGGTCAAGCATGAAGATCATGTCGCGATTACCGTGGAGGACGACGGCGCCGGCATCGACTTGCAGCGCATCGTGCAGCGCAGCCGCCAGTTGGGCTGGACCGACGAGTCCCAGGATGCCGCGCTGGCCTTGCGCGAGGGCTTTGGCGCGCTATCGAACGGCGAAGGCGAAGGCGTCGATCTCGCTGCAATCCGAAGCCAGTTGCGCCTGCTGGGCGGCGATTTGAAAGTGAGCAACCTGCCGTCCGGCGGTACGCGCTTTTTGCTGACCCAGCCGTTGGCGATGGTGGTCATGGAAGGCATGGCGGTGCGCGTGGGCGAGGTGCAGTACGTGGTGCCCATCGACGCTATCTTACGTATCGTGCGTTCCGGCGGGGAAGAATTGATGCAGGTTTCGGCGGATAAAGGCCGCTACCTGTTGCGGCTGGAAGCCGACGACGTGCTGCCTATCCAGTTCCTGCGCCGGGGCGGGCAAGAGCAAGGCATGGAGACGGCCCTGGCGCAGTGTTTGAAACAGGACGGCGGCGAGTTGAAACACTTGTTCGTTGTGGTCGGTAAAGAGGGGCGGCGCGCGGCGCTGTCCGTGGATGAGCTGATCGGTCAGCAACAGGTGCTGATTCGTCCGTTGCAAGGGTATTTGTCCGGCATTCGGGGCGTGACCGGTTGCGCTTTGCTCGGTAGCGGGGACGTCGGCATGGTGCTCGACGTGGGCTACGTGCTGAACCGAAACATGGATGCAGATTGACGGAGGAAGCGGCACTCGGGCTAGGAGCTTTCGCGATGCCTAGCCCGGTGGCGTATCAACATCGCAAAAGGAAAGTAAATGTTCGATAGTTTTTTTCTGGGTTCGTTGCCCGATATAGCGCTGACATACAATAGCAGTTATAACGTGCCAATGGTGATCGTTTCTGTTCTGATCGCTATTTTTTCGTCGTTTTGTTCGCTCGAAATGGTTGATCGCTTGGCGCGCGGCGAACAACGTTATCTCTGGTTGTCGATAGGCGCATTGATACTTGGCGGCGGCGTCTGGGCCATGCATTTCATCGGCATGTTGGCTTTTCATCTCGATTGCGAGGTAAGCTACGATCCGTGGATTACCGGGTTGTCGGTATTGCCCGGTATTTTTGCCGCGGCAGTGGCGTTGAATACCGTTAACACAGCCCATGTCGACTTAAACAGATTGGTGTTGGGCGGCATAGTGATGGCCACCGGTATCGCGCTGATGCACTACGCCGGCATGGCGGCCATCCGCTTGGACGGCATGTTGCGTTATAAACCGGAGCTATTTGTCGCGTCTCTTGCGGTGGCCGTGTATTTATCGATCGCGGCTTTGCTGATCAAGGCGTTCTTGTACGTATTGGTGGGCACCGCCAACCGATCCGTTTCCTCGTTGCTGGGAGGCTGCGCATTGGGAGGAGCCATATCGAGCATGCACTATATCGCGATGGAGGCGGCGTATTTTATTCATGACCCTGCCGGCGACAATCCTGTCGTCGCGACCAGTCCTAATGTGCTTGCCGTTGCTATTGCATTTGTTGCGTTTTTGCTGATTTTCAGCGGCTTGGTCTTTACTTATTTGGGAGGAAAACTTGCCCAAGTTCGCGTCCGTATCAATGCCGTTCTCGACTCAACCAATCAAGGTTTTGTGATGATGGACAGAGACGGCGTTATTACGGAATGCAATAGCGCCATGTCGGTTTTGACGGGCATGGATAAACAGTTATTGATCGGTAAATTTTACTGGGATTTAATGATTACGGATCGCAACCTTTCGGCGGACACGGATCAACAGTTATTGGCCGGTACGTTTTACCGGGATTTAATGGCTCCGGATCACGTCCGCGCAAAGCAAGGCAATCGCCGCGCGGAAGTCAAATTAAACCGCGCCGACGGCAGCCTGTTGCCGTGCCTGGTCGATAGCAATTCAATCTTCGACAACGAGAGCGATGAAATATTGTATTCCTTTGCCTTGTTCAGCGACATCAGCCAACGCATAGCGGATGAGACGGAACTGCGGGAGCGGGAAATGCAATTTCGCGCTTTGCTCGAATCGACGCCGGACCCCATGGTCATCGTAGACGGCAACGATTCAATTAACATGATTAATCGTCAAGCCGTGGATTTGCTGGGCTACGCCAAGGACGAGCTGTTGGGGAAAGCGGTCGGTATTCTGTTAACCGATGAATCGGGCCGGATATACAATCAATTCCGTAATGATACGAATGCCCAGGCCGCACCGGCGAGCAGGCGGCAGGAGCTTTTCGTTAAAACCAATGGCGGCCGAAACATTCCGGTCGAGGTTAGCCTCAGTCCTATCGAAACCTCCAAAGGGGTGTTAATCGCGGCGGCGCTACGGGATATTACCGAGCGCAAGCGATACGAAGAAAGTATCCTCCAGTTGGCCGAGGCCAAAAGCCAGTTATTGCAGACGGAAAAAATGTCCGCAATAGGCCAGTTGGCGGCCGGCATCGCCCATGAATTGAACACTCCCATCGCTTTTGTTTATGCCAACCTTGGCGCTTTTGACGGCTATATTAAAGATATTCTGGAAATAACCGCCGCTTATCGCGCCAATGCCCGGCCCGGCGACGTTGTTGCATCGGCGGCCGAAAAAGACTTTGAATATTTGCAGTCCGATATTTTCGAGCTGATCGCCGAATCGAAAGACGGTTTAATGCGCATGAAATCGATTGTGGACGATTTGAGAAATTTTTCCCGTGCCGACGGCGGGGAATGGCAAATAGTCGATTTGCATAAAGGACTCGACTCGACGCTGAACATCGTTAGAAATGAGCTCAAATATAAATGCGTCGTGACCAAAAACTATAGTAACGATTTACCGTTAATTCGATGCTTTGCTTCGCAACTTAACCAGGTCTTTATGAATTTGCTGGTTAATGCGGCGCACTCTATTGAAGGACGGGGAGAAATTGCCATCACTACCCGCATATGCCCAACGGATCATTCTGCGATTCAGGTTTTAATCGCCGATACGGGTTCCGGCATTGCTCAGGAAAACCTCAAACGGATTTTTGAACCTTTTTATACGACCAAGCCGATAGGGCAAGGCACCGGTCTTGGCCTTTCAATTGCATGGGGGATTATCGCGAAACATCATGGTACGATTGACGTGAGCAGCGTTGCCGGTGTTGGCTCAACGTTCACGATTACATTGCCGATCGAACAGGATGATTTAATAAGCGAGGGTTTTCCGGTCGCGTAAAAAGAGCCCGTTATCTGTTATTACAATCGCGGTCGGTTCTATTTTTCTCAATGGTTTACGCCGCATGGATTAATCGTCCAATAAGTTTTGGCCGCCGTAACAGCTCATCCCTGGGCTGTTACGGCTCAAGCAACCCGGTCGCCAAACGTCCACAGCCGGCTTTGAACGGCTAAACCGTGGCCCAAAGATGTAGAGCATTCCCCGGATACCGCGCTTTCTCTCCGTGCGGTTCGCGCCCCACCGAACGCTACGGTGTTAAGCCAATTGTCCTCCCAGCGTTTAGTCCGGCTAATATTAAAGATGAGTTGGGCAGCTTGTCTGCTCAAACGAAACTTATGCCCTTTGGGTATAAGTCAAAGTTAAGCTGTGCCGTTCATATTATCCGGGCTTTTTCACTGTTTTATCCTTCGCCCGTCTTTATCAAAAGAGGCAATCGCTCGTAATCTGCCGAGAGTCCTAAAGACAAAGCCCGGAAAATGATGTTTCGTACTAATAAACATCCTGCCGATGCCGTCAATCCAAACTAATGCTGATAAGTGCCAATCAATTCCGCATGTTCGATCACATGCCCTTCCATCGCTTTTTCCAGCTCGCTCTTCTTCGGCTGGTGCAAATCGGGCAACTCGATATTCAACGCATAAAGTTTATGAAAGTAGCGATGCCGGCCGGTGGGCGGACAAGGGCCGCGATAACCTGTCTGTTTCCAGTCGTTTTTGCCTTGCAGCGTACCCGCCGGCAAATCCCTTACCGCAACGGACCGAGGCAGTTCTGTTGCTGTCGGCGGAATGTTATAAAGCACCCAGTGAACCCAGGTCATTTTAGGTTTGGCAGGGTCCGGCGCATCCGGATCGTCGACGATCAACACCAGGCTCTTCGCATTTTGCGGCACTCCGGACCAGCTTAAAGCCGGCGAAGTGTCGTTACCGTCGCAGGTGAATGTCTTCGGCATTTCTCCCTGATCGGCAAAGTCAGCCGATTTGAGGCTCAAAGTCATGTTTTGCTCTCCTTCAGCCAGCGCGGCTGTCGTAAAAAAGATGCTGGAAATTATAGGGATAATAGCAAGCTGCTTGATTGGGCTCATTGATCACCTCAAAAATAAAATTGTCGTTGCCGGTCCTGAAGCTGGAAGAGCCATGAAAATAGCCAAATAGCGAAAAAACCGCGCCCCGCCTAAACCATAAACCTATCGCGAACGCCTGGCAATTGTAGAAAAGACTTACAGACAAATAACTTTCCGTTGCTTTAAACTCCAAGCCTTACAGCCAACTCTTGCTCTATAAAATCAGGAGGTTGCGAACATGAAACATCCGATATTCCGGCTTGTGGTTAGCGGTATCGTTTTGCTGTTTTTTTCCGCCTGCGCCATAGCCGAAAACGATTTCGCACGGCAGCGTCACGCATTGGTAACCGCTATCAAAACCGAAACGGCGGGAACTCGCGGCTATTTGGATAGCGAATCGCTTGACCAGCGGGTTATAGAAGCCTTGCTGAAAGTCCCCCGGCATGAGTTCGTGCCCGATGCCGAGCGGCCTTTTGCTTATGCGAACCGGCCCCTCCCTATCGGCTACGGACAAACGATTTCCCAGCCGCTGATCGTCGCGATTATGACCGACCTGCTGAAACTGAATAAATCCGGCCGGGTTCTGGAAGTCGGCACCGGTTCCGGTTATCAGGCGGCGATGCTCGCCGAACTTGCCGATAACGTCTACACGATCGAAATTATTGAGCCGCTGGCAAAGTGGGCGTCCGCCAACCTCAAGCGCGCCGGTTACGATACCGTCCACACCCGCACCGGCGACGGCTATTACGGCTGGGAAGAAGCCGCGCCTTTCGATGCGATTGTCGTTACCGCCGTTGCGAGCCATATACCGCCGCCGCTGATCAAGCAGCTAAAACCCGGCGGCCGTATGGTCATCCCGGTCGGCGCCCCATTTATGACGCAATACCTAGTGTTGGTGACTAAAGACGCCGACGGAAAAATCGGCACCCGGCAAATCCTGCCGGTCAATTTCGTGCCGCTGACCGGCAGGCATTAATAAGGATTTGCTGTAACTATTCAGCGAAAAGAGAAATAGAACACGGATTAAACGGATCATCACGGATTTTAAAAAAGCGTCATCGGACGGTTAGAGTTAAAAATCCGTGTAAATCCGCCCTATCCGTGTCATCCGTGTCCTATTAGATATATGTAGAGTAGTTACGACTTGGTTGTATTTTTGTATCGTTTTGAAAACTTTCGTGCTTTCCGTGGACAAAACGATTTCCTATCATTAAAGGAGAAATGATGAAACCGCACTTACCGCTGTTGGCCGCCGTCGCGATTATTTCGGCATCAGCCCTGGCCTACGAAGTGTTATTGATGCGCTTGTTTTCGATTATTCAATGGCATCATTTCGCTTATATGATGATCAGCCTGGCGCTGTTGGGTTACGGCGTCAGCGGCGTGTTCCTGGCGCTGAACCGCGACCGGCTGGTAAAGCTGTTCCCGACCTGGACAATGGCCAATATGCTGCTGTTCAGCTGCTCGGCGCCGATGTGTTTTTTGCTGGCCCAGTACATCCCGTTTAATCCGGCGGAAATGCTGTGGACGCCGATGCAACTATGGAATTTGTGCAGCATTTACCTGATCCTGGCCTTACCTTTCTTTTTTACGGCCAATGTTGCCGGCTTGGCGCTTTACCGCTATAAAGACCGGGTATCGTCGATTTATGCGGCCGATTTGTCCGGCGCCGGCATCGGCAGTATCGGCATTATGTTGCTGCTGTTCTTGCTGTTTCCCGAAAAAATATTGACGGTGCTGATGCTATCGGGAGTCGTGGCGACGCTGCTGGTATCGAGCCATGATTTAGAGCGTTCGAAACCCTGGGTCATGCTGTCCGTTATCATCGGCTTGACCGCGATCATCACGCCTTCGGCTTCGATAGCGCTGAAAGTTTCGCCCTACAAAACCCTGAACCAATTACTGCAACTGCCCGGCACCCAAATCATCGGCCGCTATTCCAGCCCGCTGGGCTTGATCGACATCGTCAAAAGCGGCACGACTCCGCTACGCCATGCGCCCGGCCTAAGCCTTAATGCAGCAACAGAACCGCCGGAACAACTGGCCGTATTTACCGACGCGGACAATATGACCGCAATCACCCGCTACGACGGCAACCCGCAAACGCTCGGCTACCTGGATCAAACCACGTCGGCCCTGCCCTATCACCTGAAACGACACGCCGACGTCCTGATCCTCGGCGCCGGAACCGGCAGCGACGTATTACAGGCCAATTATCATGCGATTAAGCATATCGATGCGGTCGAACTGAATCCGCAAATCGTCGAGCTGGTTCAGCGCAAATACGCCGGCTTTACCGGTTATCTTTATTCGAGCGCCCATGTTGACGTTCATGTCGACGAAGCCCGCGGCTACCTTGCCGCAACCGGCAAAACCTACAACCTGGTCAATCTTTCATTGCTGGATGCGTTCGGCGCATCGGCGGCCGGGCTTTATTCAATGGCAGAGAATTACCTTTATACCGAACAGGCGGTACGGGAATATCTGCGCCACGTCAGCCCGGACGGTTATCTGAGCATTACCCGCTGGATTAAAATCCCGCCGCGCGACGAAGCCAAACTGTTGGCGACCGTTATCGGCGCATTGAAAACAGCCGGTATTGCTCAACCCCGGCAGCAGATCGTCATGATTCGCGGCTGGCAAACCAGCACCCTGCTGGTGAAACGCGGCATTATTTCCGCCGACGAGATAGCCCGTTTAAAACAATTCTGCAACGAACGCAGCTTCGACCCGGTTTACTATCCCGGCATAACGGAGCAGGAAGCCAATCGTTTTAATGTCCAGCAGCAACCTTACCTGTACCGGGCCGCAACGGCTTTATTGGGCGATCGGAGCCAGGCATTTATCGACGCTTATAAATTCAATATCGAACCGGCAACAGACGACAAACCTTACCTGTTCCATTTTTTTAAATGGCGCACCCTGCCGGAAATAAGCTCGTTAATGGCAAGCGGCGGCAGCTTTTTACTCGAAAGCGGCTATCTATTGCTAATCGCCGCCTTAGTACAAGCGGTACTGGCCAGCCTGCTATTGATAGTATTACCGTTGCGGCTTTGGAAAAACAAGCTCGGCATCGAGCCGGACTCAGGAAACCATCTACCCTTGTTGGCGTATTTTTTCTGCCTGGGCCTGGCTTTTTTGTTTATCGAAATCGCGTTCATCCAGAAATTTATGCTGATCCTGCACCATCCGCTTTACGCGATTACCGTCGTGCTAAGTACGTTTTTATTATCCGCCGGCGCCGGCAGCTATTTTTCAACCCGGCTGACAGCCGGCACGGAGACGCCGATACTTATGCTGCCGATAGGGGTCATTGCCCTGCTTAGCGTTAACTATGCGTTGGGCTTTGGAACCATCGCCGAATTTTTACTGAAGACCGGCAGTTTGAGCCGCTACTTGTTTTCAGTGATTCTGATAGCGCCGCTAGGCTTTTGCATGGGCATGCCGTTTCCGGTGGCACTGGCTAAAATCAGCCGGACGAATCCGGCGCTGATACCCTGGGCCTGGGGCATCAACGGCTGCGCCTCGGTGATCAGCGCAATACTGGCAACGCTGATTGCGATGCAGTTCGGCTTTACCGTATTGATCTTTCTGGCGGTGGGTTTGTATGGGCTTGCGGCGTGGTGTTTTCCCAGATTGGCATAAATTTAACAGCCAAACTGTCCACTTTATCGACGTTGCGGCTCACTGCCATTAAGTTAGGGCTCCGTTCGCCCTGACCCTTCGGCAGCGCTCAGGACTGAAGGCCTTGTCGAAGCCCGTCATGAGCTGGCCGAACTCACCACGAACGGCTTAACTTAATGCCAGTGACGTTGCGGCTGGCAAAACAGCCATCGCTAACATAAAATTGCCAATTGCTCCTCATAGTCAGCACATTCAAATATCTACGCTCAATCCGGTCATTCAGAATAATCCCCCCTAATTTTACCAACGCAACAACAGCCATTATGAAACGTTCCTTTTCAAGATACTTACCGCAGTCCGCTTTAGGCTTGTCTCTGGCATTGGCAATATCGCATGCGCTCGCCTTACCGATGAACGGCAATACGCCTAATGTTCTTTCATTCGGCTTCGACAACAATCTTGCCGGTTCAATCGACAAATCGTCCGATTTGCCGGCCGGTTACCGTTATCACTACCTTACCGGCGGCTTGGGTGTCGATGATTGGCGCCATTGGAATTCTCCCGATGGCGCGTTCGTCGATCAATGGCTGAAAGACAGCAACGATGCAGGACTGGTCCCGGTGCTCAGCTACTATGAAATCGTCCATGCCGAACCTAATCCCGACGTGGAACCGCCTTTACAAAATCTGCAAACGCCTGCAACGATGAAAAACTATTTTGAAAACTGGATTTTCTTAATGCAGCGCATTGCGATATTTGGCCGTCCGGTCGTCGTTCATCTGGAACCCGATTTGTTCGGCAATATTCAATGGAATAATAGCGATCCTGCGCTCACGCCTGTTGCAGTTGCCTCATCCGGTCTTCCTCAAGCGGTCGGCTATGAAAATAACGCCCGCGGTTTTGCCCAGTTGATCGTTGCGCTTCGCGACCAGTATGCCCCTAAAGTGATTCTGGGGTGGCATGCATCGACATGGGCGACGCGTACCGATTTAATCTTGAATCAAGGCGATCCGAACAAGCTGGCCTTGGCAACGGCTAAATTTTACCAAGCGTTGAAAGCGCCGTTCGACGTGATGTTTAGCGGGCTTTCCGACCGCGATGCCGGTTATTACCAAACACAAGGCAAAGCTAATCATTGGTGGCAACAGGAAGATTTCGACAGTTATCGCCAGTTCATCGCCCGCTTATCCGGCGAACTGAAACAGGACGTCATTCTCTGGCAGATACCGGTCGGTAATACCTTATACCGCAGCAGTAACAATACGGTCGGCCACTATCAGGACAATCGTCCGGAATATCTGCTGCAATCGGTGCTGGATAACGGCGATAGCAGTCATCTTCAACAGTTCCGCGATGCCGGCGTGGTCGCCTTTTTATTCGGCGCGGGACAAAAAGACCAGACCGAATATTTCGATGCGCGCAACGACGGCATCACCAACCCCGACCCCATCGATAACCGCCTGTACAATCATACCGATCACTTGAATGATCGCGTCCCGTTGAATGCCGACGATGACGGCGGTTTTCTGCGCTTTGCGGTTAAACGCTATTATGCCGACGGTGCTTTATCGCTGAATAAAACAGCAACTGCCTGCAACGACGGACTGGATAACGACAACGACGGCGCCATTGATTACCCTGCCGATAACGGCTGCGCCTCGATCGACGACAACGATGAAACCTCGCCGCCTGCGATATGCGCCGACGGCAAGGACAACGACAATGACGGCTTAATCGACTACCCGAACGATCCGGGTTGCGCGACAGCCGCCGGCAACAGCGAAGAAAACCAGCCTGTGCTGACCGATTTGCCTGCCAGCGTGAAAACCAACTCCAGTTGGAATACCGGTTATTGCGCGGACGTGTCGGTAACCAATAACAGCCCTGCCGTTGTTGAATGGCGAACTTCATTCACCTTGCAAGGCACGATTAAAAGTTTTTGGAACGCGCTGTATACACAAAATAATCAACAAATCACCGCGACCGGCGAAAGCTGGAATAAACTCTTAAAATCCGGCGCCTCGGCCAGCTTTGGCTTTTGCGCCGATCGTCCGCAAGCCAAAGCGGTCTGTGGCGACGGCCTTGACAACGATAACGACGGCAAGATCGACTATCCGGCCGATAGCGGCTGCTCATCAACATCGGACAGCGATGAAACGGACACGCAACCGGCTAACTTAGCGACCCAATTATCGATAACGAAGGATTGGACGAGCGGTTATTGCGCTAACGTGACGGTCAAAAACACCGCTGCCAAAGCGCTGGTATGGCAAGTCAGCATCGCGATAGAAGGCAAAGTGAACTCTTTATGGAACGCCATCTATAGCCAAAACGGCGCTATCCTGTCAGCGTCGGGAATGAAATGGAATAAATCGGTTGCCCCTGGAAAAAGCCGGGATTTCGGTTTTTGCGCGACGCGTTAACAAGTCCATCGGGATTTTGAATGGGGGCTGTAACACTCTCTCCACGCCGGTTTAGTGAAACTGGATAAATAAGTTGGAGCTGTCAAAAAGCAAACATACCTTACTTTCCGCTCATCCACGAACGAATCAGTTATCCAAATAATTTAAGAAACAGAGTATAAACGATGCCAACCATATCCATTTTTTACGGTATCCAAATCATGATGTATTTTTATGACAATGGAAAACATAACACGCCGCACATACACGCTGAATATCAGGATGACGAGGCGGTGTTTTCAATTTTAGACGGTGAGGTTATTTCGGGTATGTTGCCGCGCAAACAAACACGGTTAGTGCAGGCATGGATTGAGATACACCAGGAATCTTTAATGATCGATTGGAAATTGGCGGTAACAGGCCAAGAACCGTTGCGCATTGAACCGTTAAGATAAATCGAGGCGCTTATGAAATTGATTAATGTAGAACCTAAAGATGATTATATCGTTCGGATTTATTTGGATGACGATACAGTCGTTGATTTTGATGTTAAGGCAGAACTGGAACGAATACCTTGCTATAAATCGCTCTATGACAATGAGTTGTTTAAGACAGTAAAGTTTAAAAATAAACGCATCTATTGGAACGACCAGTGCGATTTTCATTTAGATCAAATTTTGGAACGTGGGCGTTTTGTTAACATTGACGCAAAAGAAGAACAGGCGGCGGTATCGAAGCAAGCTCAGCATTAACGAGATGATAGAGTTCAATACGAACATCACGTCTTATTGAAAGGCTCTCTTGACAATAAAGTCCAAGCCCACTAAGTTGGCTAACATTAGCCAACAAAGCAGAGGAATCCCCCATGCAAGTCAACATACTCGAAGCCAAAAACAACTTGTCCAGCCTGATCGTTGCCGCCGAGAGAGACGAAGAAGTCGTAATCGCCCGCAACGGCGTACCCGTCGCCAAACTTGTTAAATATACGGCCAACAAAGTCGCCCCGCCTGGAGCCTGGAAAGGCCGGGCTACTTATGCGGCGGACTGGAATTCCGCCGAAACCAACGCCGAAGTAGAACAATTATTCACCGACAGCAACAATGCGCCTGCTGCTTGATACCTGCATTGTCTACGACTGGCTGATGGGCGAAATCAAGGACAGCCCGGTCATCGAGCGGATTCAGGCCGAAGGCGCATTGGTCAGTTCGGTTACGGTCTGGGAAATGGCGATCAAAAACGGCTTGGGTAAAATGGCCTTGCCTTCGGAACATATCGCCGAAGACATTGAAACCCAAGGTTTTCAATGGCTGAATATCACGCCTTACCATGCCCAAACCGTTCTCGAACTGGGCGATCGTCATAAAGACCCGTTCGACCGGTTGCTGATTGCCCAGGCCAAGTACGAGAGGCTATGTATTGTGACTTACGATGTGGTGTTTCGGGATTATTGGGATGATGTGCTGTTTATTAGGAAATAGATAAACTTGACGGCCTGTAATATTGGGCAGAAAACCGTTTCCCCAATCTACTTGGCTATTAGAAACTGTCAATGGTGATCAACCAATGTCACATTTAGAAGAACGTATTCAATTTTTTGCTAAGATTGAAAAATAAGCTACATCAAGGCGCATAACAGATGAACGACAAAACTGACGACGATGAAATCCTAAAAGAAAATGTGAAGCGGAAAATAATTATCGATTTCTATGTATCCAAGGATATTCCAACTGAACTAGAAAACTTCAAATTCAATGTATTCATTAGATTGAATGCCATAAAAATAACGTTTAAAAATGTTTCCTTCTTACACTGTATTTTCGACAGCTGCTATTTAAAAAACTGTGTATTTGATACATGTGACTTCACTGGTTGCAGATTTATTGGTTCTAATTTTCACCAAACCTCTTTTAGAGGATGTAAGTTTGACTTTGCAACTTTCGAGCGTAGCCAATTAGACGACGACATACTGAGCGAGGCTCCGAGGGAAGAAAATCTCAGAATGCGTTTCGCTCGATCCTTGAGGATGAACTACCAACAGATTGGAAATGCCAAGGCTGTAAACAAAGCAATATCGCTCGAACTTGAGGCGACATCGATCTATTTGTACAAGTCCTGGAGATCCGGGGAGAGATACTATAAGGAAAAGTATCCGGGATTATTAAATGGCATTGTTCAGTTTTTAAAATGGCTAGAATTCTGGTTACTTGACTTCATTTGGGGAAATGGCGAAAGCATTAGGAAATTGCTGAGCTCAATCATTCTTATTATTTTCGCAATTGCAGTCTACGATACCAATACGAACGGTAGTCCACTGAACATTGGCTTCTACTGGAGCAGTCTTCAGACAGCAGTTGCAGTATTTTTAGGTACATTGTCCCCGTCTCCGTCCAATTTTACTGTTGGGGTACTTTCCTTCATCACGGGAGTAAGGTTCGTCTCAATTGCACTGTTAACTGCTTTGCTGGTCAAGAGGTTTAGTCGACGATGAGCACCCATTTTTATGTTTTTGGTTCATTATGCCGGGGAGAAACCGACCCGGCATCAGATATTGATCTTCTCGCCTGCCTTTCTAGGCCCAATCCTGAGATTGATCCGAAAAAGTTCTCGATATATACCTATGAACGTATACGTCAACTATGGCACGAGGGAAACCCCTTTGCATGGCATTTGCATTTAGAATCTCGACTAATATTTTCCTCAGATGGCTCAGACTTTCTCCTGAATTTAGGTGCACCATCAAAATACACGCAGATTTCGGAAGATTGCATGAAGTTTCACAAACTGTTTTCGGAATCCTATCATTCTCTGATGAAATCCAGCAACAGCATGGTGTTTCATCTCTCTTGCATGTTCCTCGCTACGAGAAATTTTGCCACTTGTTATTCATTTGGTACTGGCCAGCCAATATTCTCAAGGAAGTCTCCATTGCTTATAGACCGAAAATTGCCAATCACCAACGAAGTCTTTGATGTGTTCGCTCGTGCTCGAATATTATCAACTAGAGGGTATGGCTCCTCTATATCAGAAGCGGAGGTCAATACCGCGAAGTCCTCGGCCCCAATTATTCTTGATTGGATGAAAAATCTATCGCCTACTGAAGAAATGCACTATGAGCGAATTTAACAATCGTATTGCTGCGCAACGCGAAATTCTTATCGTCGTTAATAGAGGTGGCTGGCGAGAGGAACTGTTCGGTCTTTCAAGTGGAGCTATCGATCGGTGGATAAATGCAAATAGACTTGAAAATGGTTCGGCTTTGGTTGAATTGATTCGTCAAGCAGCAGACAAACTCTTTTTTCTTTCAAATAAAAGCCAAGAGCAAATTACTGAGGACTATAAACATTTATCTGGTGAGGTGTCTGCTCTAACTGATCAGATTAAACAGACAATCATTAATATGCGTTGATTTGTGTAACGGGCAAAACTTCCGCAAGTTATGCGAACAATAGCAGATGGTTGTTAAAGGGGCGACACGCTACCAAATCGAATTGATGACCATGTGGACGAAACAGCAACTCGATAAGAAGCGCATCGTTCGCGATTGATGCGCCTCCTGTCGTCGGCACATCCTATGTACTTGTGCGTAATTAAAAAATAATACCCAGTACGTACCCTACAGCCCGGAGCAAGCTCTTTTCGCTGTCCAACATTTGGCTAATTGTTTAATCCCGCCATCAAATCCCCAGCCATATCCCCCAACTTTCTCAACGTCCGTTCCAACCTGTCATTCCAAAGCACCGCGCAACTAAGCCGGATAAAATTGCCGTATTTTTTCTGCGTAGCCGAAAACAACGGCCCCGGCGCGATGATGATGCCTTCCAAACTGGCTTGCCGATGCAGCTCCATCGCATCGACTTGTTCCGGCAATTCAACCCACAACGCGAAGCCGCCTTCCGGTTGCGTCACTTTGGTGCCTTCGGGAAAACATTGACTGACGGCCTTGACCATCCGCGTCACGCTTTGCGCATAGTCCTGCCGGACTTGGCGCAAGTAACGGTCGTAACCGCCCTGCTCCAGCAAATGCGCAACGATCAGTTGATTCAGTGTCGGCGTGGCTTGGTGCAGCATGTATTTGAGGTTTTCGACTTTTTTCATGTGCCGTCCGGGAACCAGCCAGCCGACGCGCAAGCCCGGCGACAAGGTTTTCGCAAACGACGAGCAATACAAAACCTCGCCCTGTTGGCTCCAGGCTTTGGCGACCGAAGGACGTTTCAAGCCAAAGCCCAAATCGCCGTAGACGTCGTCCTCGACCAGCGGAATGCCGTGTTTTTCCAGCAATGCGACCAGCGTTTTCTTCCGTTCGTCCGACATGCAGGAGCCGAGCGGGTTGTTGTAATTGGAAATCAACAGGCAGGCTTTGATCGGCCACTGTTCAATCGCCAGTTGCAAAGCTTCGACAGAAACGCCTTCGCGCGGATGCGTCGGAATTTCCAGCGCTTCCATGCCGCAGGATTCGATGACCTGCAACAAGCCGTAAAAAGTTGGCGATTCGATGGCAATCACGTCGCCCGGTTTGCAGACAGCCAGCAGCGCGAGCCGGACCGCGTCCCTGGCGCCATGCGTGATGACGATGTCGTCGGGGCCGGCGTCGCAGTTCAGCTCGACCATGCGTTTGGCGATCTGGCGGCGAAGCTCCTGATTGCCGAGCAATTCGTCGGTATCGAAACAGCGCTTTTCAAACAGCCGCGCGACTTTTTGGGTGGCTTGTTGCAGGACTCGCGTCGGCAAAAAATCGGGCGTCGGCACCGACGAACCGAGGTTGATCTGGTAAGGATCTTTGGCCGCCAGCAGGATTTGCCGGGTCAGCGATTGGCCGGTAACGCGGGACGGCGTCGTTGACGGCTCGGAAATACCGGGTTCGGTGATCGGCAACCGGCGAACGGCGCTGACGTAGTAGCCGGAGCGGGCGCGAGCTTCGATTCGGCCTTGGTCCTCCAACAGCCGATAGGCTTCAAGCGCAGTCGATATACTGATGTTCATTTGCCGGCTTACGCGGCGTATGCCCGGCAAGCGCTCTCCCGGACGGTAAACGCCTTGTTCGATATGGGCGAGGATGTTTTCGGCTACGGTTTCGTAGAGATGTTTCATATAGTTTTTGGATTTCTGCGCTTTAAGCTGGGTTCGACGAATTTAGCATAACTGTACTGCTTGATAGTTTAGTTTTTTATATTGTATCGCCGCTTATTGCTCCAGCCCCACTCATATCTCTCGTTCCTACGCGCCGCGCTCGCCGTTATACACATCTCGGCGTAGGCCTGAAATCTGGTTGTTCCGTTGAGCGTTGCGCGAGTTAGACCTTCCAGGTTTTAAAAATTTGGAAGGTCTGCTATCCGCATGTTTCCCGTCTAACGTAGGTAAGGAATAACATCTCGCGAAATATTTGTGTATAACGATAAGCGCGCCGCGTGGGAACGAGATAAACGACATACTCTCCATTCAAATTACTCGTCCCTTTTCCATAACAGTTATCCGGTTTATGCGGCATAACAGATGACTTAAAACCGCAATCTGTACCCTAAAAATCGTTTTTTCCTGAATCTGTCAGCAATTCTGTCTCGTTCGTAAACTATGTCCCGTCGATTCCCCTCAGCGATTGACAGCCATAGCTCTTCCCTGCATCCCGCGATGCAGGGCTTTTTTATTTATTACGAGGAATATCCGATGCCGGCAGTTCAAAAACCAGCTCACGTTAAAGGCGATTTTTTTGTCGATTACGAAGAGAAAGTCTTCGAGGACGTCAAAGCCGAACCGGGCGAAAAAGCCCTGGTCAAATTCCACACCGTCGCCTTTGAAGGCTCTATCGGCTACGTAAACCTGTTGCAAGCCACCCGCCTGCAACGCAAGGGTTTTGAGACTTCAATCCTGCTATACGGGCCGGGCGTAACGCTGGGCATTCAACGCGGCTTTCCGCGCTTGGGCGACGAGGCTTTTCCGGGCCATCAAAACTACACCAACCAGATCAACAAATTCATCGCCGAAGGCGGCAAGGTTTACGCCTGCCGGTTCGCGCTGCAAGCTTTGTACGGCCACGGCGAACCCAGCCTGATCGAAGGCATCCGTCCGATCAGCCCGCTGGATGTGCTGGACATCGTGCTGATCCATCGCCGCGAGAACGCTTTGATCCTGGATACCTGGACGATGTAAATCACTCGCAATACTGAAAACGGCGGTTTTGTCCACGAAAGACACGAAAAGCACGAAATAAATCGGGTAGATACACATTTAATATTTTTTCGTGCTTTTCGTGGACCAACTGTTTTTCCCCCAGAATAATCAGCAACAGGAGTACAGATTGTGACATCGACAAGAATTGTCAGGGCGGCGGCGGTACAGATTGCGCCGGTGTTCGATTCAGCTACCGGCACTATCGACAAAGTTTGCCAAGCCATCGGCGATGCGGCCAAGGAAGGCGCGCAGTTGGTGGTATTCCCGGAAACCTTTGTGCCTTACTACCCGTATTTTTCGTTCGTGCTGCCGCCGGTCGCCGCGGGCCGCGAGCATCTAAAGCTCTACGAACATGCGCCGGCCGTGCCGGGACCCGCCACCGATGCGGTTGCGGCGCTGGCCCGTTCGCTGGGCGTGGTCGTGGTGCTGGGCGTCAACGAGCGCGACCACGGCAGTCTTTACAACACGCAATTGATTTTCGACGAATGCGGCAAGCTGGCTTTAAAACGCCGAAAAATCACGCCGACCTATCATGAACGGATGATCTGGGGCCAAGGCGACGCATCCGGCCTGAAAGTGGTCGAGACCGGCGTCGGACGGATCGGCGCTTTGGCTTGCTGGGAACATTACAACCCGCTGGCCCGCTATGCGTTGATGGCGCAGCACGAGGAAATCCATTGCAGCCAGTTTCCGGGCTCGCTGGTCGGACCGATTTTCGCCGAACAGATTGAAGTGACTATTCGTCATCATGCGCTGGAAGCCGGTTGCTTCGTGATTAACGCGACCGGCTGGTTAAGCGACGAGCAAATCGAATCGGTGACGCCGGACCCGGATTTGCAAAAAGCACTGCGCGACGGCTGTTGCACCGCCATCATATCGCCCGAAGGCCGGCATCTGGCCGAACCGTTGCGCTCCGGCGAAGGCATCGTCATCGCCGACCTGGACATGTCGCTGATTACCAAACGCAAACGCATGATGGACTCGGTCGGCCATTACGCCCGCCCGGAATTGTTAAGCCTGAGAATCAACGGCAGGCCGGCGGAGCCGATGTTCAACGATGAAGCGCTTCCTTTTCCAATCCTCCAAAACAGCGAGCAAGCCAGTCATGAATAAACAGCTAATCACCGAGCTGCAATCGTTGGGATTACGGCTGGAAGACGCCGAATCGGGCATGGCCGTCCGCCGCGGCGGCGCCGGTCCGTCCGATCACAAAGCCGTCAGCATCGGCGGCAAGACCGTAATGGTGCCGATTACAACGATCGGCGCGGCCAAATCGCCGTTTACCGCCTCAACTCCCGACCAACACGGCATCAGCATTATCCGCCGCGATGGCCGCGTCATCGACTCGATTGCATTTCCCCGCCGGCCGCGTTTTTACGATTTAAAAACCGAAGACGGCGTGCCCTATTCCCATATCGCGACCTTGCATGCGTCCGATGTACTGGCTACAACGGTATTGCAATCCTGCATCCGCTACGGCAACCGCAAAAAATCCTGCCAGTTTTGCGCGATTGTGCAATCGCTGAAAGCCGGTCGAACCATCCTGCGCAAAACGCCGGAGCAGTTGGCCGAAGTCGCCCGCGCCGCGGTCGAGCTGGATGGCGTCAAGCATATGGTCATCACGACCGGCACGCCGAACCTGAGCGATCGCGGCGCGGCGATTTTGTGCGAAAGCGCCCGCGCGGTGAAAGCCGCCGTCGCTTTGCCGATTCAAGGCCAATGCGAACCGCCGGACGACGATAGCTGGTTCGGGCTTATGAAAAAAGCCGGCATCGACAGTTTGGGCATGCACCTGGAAGCCGTCACGTCGAAAGTCCGCGCCCGCATCATGCCCGGCAAGGCCGGCGTGCCGTTGGAACGTTACATGGACGCTTTCGATGCGGCGGTGGCCGTGTTCGGCCGGGGAGAAGTCAGCACCTATATCCTGGCCGGGCTTGGCGATAGCGCGGAAGCGATACTGAGCGTTTGCGAACAGTTGATCGGTAAAGGCGTTTACCCGTTCGTCGTGCCTTTCATACCGATCACCGGCACGCCGCTGGCCGATCATCCATCACCCGACCCACGCTTCATGCGAGACATTTTGCAACCTCTGGGCGCGATGCTGAAACAAGCCGGGCTGCGCTCCGCCGACATGAAAGCCGGTTGCGCCAAATGCGGTGCTTGCTCGGCCCTTTCCAGTTACGAGATTTGATATGTTGAACGAAGCTATCAATCGTTTTATGCCCAACGAGTACCTGGTCAAATGGGTAACGCAAGATTGGGAACGCGAGCAAATGCTGCGCTTGCGGCAAGCTGTGTTTTGCGAGGAACAAGGCGTTTTTGAAGACAATGATATTGACGACATCGACCAAATTGCGACGCCGATTGTCGCGCTGGCCTGCGTCGGCGGCCTGCCCGACGAAGTGGTCGGCACGGTCCGCATTCACCAAAGCGAACCCGGCGTTTGGTGGGGTTCGCGGCTGGCGGTCGCGGCCGACTACCGCAAACTGGGCAACTTGGGCGCGGCGCTGATCCGCCTGGCCGTCACCAGCGCCCATGCCCAGGGTTGCCATACTTTCCTGGCCCAAGTGCAAAGCCGCAACGTGCCGTTGTTTCGCCGCCTGCACTGGCGATCGTTGCAGGAAATCGAACTGCACGGCAGGCCGCATCATTTGATGCAGGCCGATTTAGCTTGGTATCCGCCTTATGCCGATGGCGAAACCGGCTTTATTGCGACCGGCAGGGTTGCGGCATGAACGATTTAAACCGCCTGACGCAAAGCGTAAAGAAAAGCATCGGCCTGGCGCACAAGCGCGACATCGCCGCCGTGACCGGCCTGCTTAACAAACGCATGCCGTCCGGCGCAATTGCGCTCGGCGACGACTGCGCCGCGATAGCCGACCGCGACGGTTTTTTATTGTTCGCGGCCGAAGGCTTCCTGAACGAGTTTGTCGCGACCCAACCCTGGTTTGCCGGTTATTGCGGCGTGATGGTCAACGTCAGCGACATCTACGCGATGGGCGGCCGGCCGATTGCGGTCGTCGATGCGATCTGGAGCGACGGCGAAGCGCAAGCCAAACCGGTACTCGAAGGCATGGCCGCCGCCTCCGAAATTTATCGCGTGCCGATCGCCGGCGGGCACAGCAATCTTCGCAGCGACCGGCCGCAGTTGTCGGTCGCGATTCTCGGCCGCGCGAATAAGCTGCTCAGCAGTTTTGCGGCAAAAGCCGGACAAAAGCTGCTGGCGGCGGTCGATTTGCGCGGGCATTTTCGCGAGCCTCATGCCTGGTGGGATGCGAGCACCGGTTCACCGCAGGAACGCTTGCGCGAAGACCTGGAACTATTGCCGCAGCTTGCCGAAGGTGGGCTATGTGCGGCGGCGAAGGACATCAGCATGGCCGGTTTGATAGGCACGGTGCTGATGCTGTTGGAAAGCTCAGGTTTGGGCGGCGTGATCGATATTGCAGCGATACCGCGCCCGCCGGATATTCCGTTAGAACGTTGGCTGTGCTGTTTTCCAAGTTACGGTTTTGTGCTGAGCGTGGAAGATAAGCATAGCGAAGCCGTTATTGGGCGTTTTTCAGAACGCGGCATTGCCTGCTCGGTAATCGGAGAAACCGATGCGTCGGGCCGCTTGCGCGTTGCCGATGCGGGTAGTGAAGAACTGTTATGGGATTTACATGCTGAGCCGTTGACCGGATGCGGCATAAAACCGGAAAGGTACGCATCGCGTACCTTGTGAAGATTCGATCCAGCGAAAAAATTGAAATCGGTACGCGATGCGTATCCTACTTTTTACAACATACGGCAAGAGGACTTATCCATGCCTGAAATGCGTTTTCGCGTCCGCTGGCCGGACCAATCCACCAGCCTTTGTTATTCGCCGTCGCAAGTAATCAAGGATTTTTTTAAACCGGGCGAGACTTACGAACTGGACGATTTTCTCGCCCGTAGCCGTGCGGCCCTGCAAATCGCCAGCGAGCGGGTACGGCAGAAATACGGTTACACCTGCTCCAGCGCGATGAGCCAACTGGACGAAATTGAAGCTATCGCGGCGAACTTTTCCGATAGTGAAAACCCGAAAATTTTGATCGAAGAGTTTATCGGCTAAGGATGTAGGCCGAGCCGGTAGACAGACCTTCCAGGTTTTTACTGGAGACGCTCCCGGCGGCTCCAGTAAAAACCTGGAAGGTCTAACTGGCAGAAAACGAGAACAATCACAAACCGTCACATAACAACGAGAGAACATCATGAGCAATCAACACCCGCATTACCAAGTCATTATCGTCGGCGGCGGCCAAGCCGGCTTATCGGTCAGCTATTACCTGCAACAGTTCAACATCAGCCATGTCGTCTTCGAGAAAAACCGGATCGCTCATTCCTGGCGCAACGACCGCTGGGACAGCTTTTGCCTGGTGACGCCGAACTGGCAATGCCAGCTGCCGGATTTTCCTTATCAGGGCGACGATCCGCAAGGCTTCATGCTCAAGGACGAGATCGTCGACTATGTCGAAGCGTTCGCCGACAAGGTCAACGCGCCGGTCAACGAAGGGGTGGCCGTAACCCGCGTCCGCCGCGGCAAACAAGGCCGGCTTGAGGTGACGACCAGCGCCGGCGAGTTCACGGCCGATCATCTGGTCGTGGCAACCGGCGGCTACGATATTCCGATTGTGCCGGATTATGCGCACAGCCTTCCCGATCACATTACCCAGGTTCATTCGATGCATTACCACAACCCGCAACAACTTCCGGACGGCGAAGTGCTAGTGGTCGGTTCCGGCCAATCCGGCGTGCAGTTGATGGAAGATTTGCACCTGGCCGGACGCAAAGTACATCTGGCGGTCGGCAATGCGCCGCGCTCGCCGCGGCTGTATCGCGGCCGCGAAACCACGGAATGGCTGTACGACCTGGGCTTTTATCAAATGACGGTCGATAAGCACCCGCTAGGCGATGCGGCTAAACACAAAACCAACCACTACCTGACCGGACGCAACGGCGGCCACGAAATCGACTTGCGCAAATTCGCATTGGAAGGCGTCAAACTCTACGGCAGCATGGCGAATATCCAAGGCGCGACGCTGGAATTTAAAGCCGATTTAACCAAAAACCTCGACGAAGCCGACGACGTCTATGTGCGGATTCGCGAGGACATCGACCGCTATATCGCAGACAACGGTATCGATGCGCCGGAAGAGCCGCCGTTCAGGAAAGTCTGGGAACCCGAATTCGATCCGACCATTTTGGATGCCGACGCCGCCGGTATTACGTCGATTGTCTGGGCAATCGGCTTCCGGCCCGATTACAGCTGGATAGAACTGCCGGTTTTCGACGGCCGGGGCCATCCGCAATTCAAGCGCGGAATAACCCGTGAACAAGGGCTTTATTTTATCGGCCTGCCCTGGCTTAACACCTGGGGTTCAGGCCGCTTTTTGGGCATTGCCGAAGATGCGCAATACCTGGCCGGAGTGATTCACGACAGGCTAAAACAGCTCGCCGCGGCTTAAGATTAAAAAACCAAGGGCTCGAAAATGCCGGGCCCTCATGCAAGTCAATCAAAACAAGCGATGTCCTTAATCCTTGGAAAACCAAATATCGCCGTAAAAAGCGGAAACCTGTCCGTTGCTGTTGTCGGTATCGGTCATCAACGCTACGCCATCGATATGGTTGAAGTCCTCGCCGAACAGATTTTTCAAGTCGGCACGGACGTTGCGCTTTTCGCTATGCCAGACATTCGGCGCCGCTTCCGGGCCGCGCACCGCAATCATCATCGCATGGTTGCCTGCAAAGGCGTTAGGCCAGACCGTATCCTTTGCGGTATTGCCGGCCCAGACGTAATTAACCGCTTTGGTCTGCCAAAACGCCAGACCGCCGTTAATGATGACGTAAATACGGGCCGCATAATCGTCGCCGGCCTTGCTTTGCTCATTCAAGCCGCTCAAGCGGTTGCTAACGCGCCAGGACCAATTCAAGATCGGCGTCTGTTCGAGATCGATGCGCTGTTCTTTGAACAGTCCCGAACCTGAAGCCTGGCTATCGGCTGCCAGTACAACAACGCCATCCAGCGTTTGCAGCCGATAGCGGGTTTCGCCTTTAAAACTCTTGCGCTCCCAGCCATCCAGGCGGTTACGGCTGAATTCGCCAAGCGGCACTTGGGGTTCGGCGGCAAGTTGCTGCATCGTTAAAGCGGTTAAAAATGCGATCAACAATTTGTTCATGTTCGACCTCGAATCCCTTTTTCAATCAACCGCAACATCCCGAATGTTTCCCCTGCATTTGAACCGGAGGGCAAGCGACGCTGCCGTAAGAACAAAACACGCAGCAATCTCCGGGCTTTGGTTTTAGTAAACTATGGCAGCCCTGGCATTCGTAGAACCATTGACAGGCATCGGTGGGCATTTGTTCGGTTTTACTGAACCCGCACTCCGGGCAAATCAGTGTGGATTCCAAAATGACATGCTTCATTGTGTAATTCCTTCAATGACAGTGGATGGATAACCGGCATCGCCGGTAGCGCGAACCAGTGCTTCGGCATTGGTTTTGGCATCGTCGAAAGTCACAATGGCCTGGCGCTTGTCAAAGTTAACCGTCGCCGCAGTCACGCCCGTTACCCGGTTAAGCGCTATTTTTAACGTGATAGGACAGGCGGCGCAAGTCATGCCGGGTATCGCCAGCGCAACGGTCCGGGATGCCGCCCATACGGGCGGGTTAACAGCGAAAGCCATGATCAGCATAACAAAGCATCGTTTCATAAAAACCGCCTAGTAAAATAAAGGAAGAAGATAAGGAAAAACCAGCGCTAACAAAGCCAGCACCAGCACACCGTAAAAAATAACGGCGCGCCGCCCGCGATCCGATGTTGAGGCACACGCTTCGCCGGATTGGCAATTGGACTGCGAGCGAAAAATACGCCGCCAGGCAAAAAACAGTGCGATGAATGAAATGAGGATAAAAACAGGCCGGTAGGGTTCCAGTGCAGTCAGATTGGCTAACCACGCGCCGCTAAAGCCCAGTGCCAGCAATAATAGCGGCCCAAGACAGCAAAGGGAGGAAAAAATGGCTCCCAATCCGCCGATAATCAGAAAGAGCCGGCTATGTTGTGATTCAGACATGGATTTTCTCGCATAAACAAAACTGCCGCCAGCTTACTTCCGTATTCAAGTACGGAGTCAATAACCGTGAATAAAACCGTAGATAACTTGACGATTGGCAAAAGAAGCCGGAGTCGGCTCTGCGAACGCATGGGCTTTAGCCTTAACGAGGTGGCAGGTTTGCTAAAATCGGCCGACGGAGGCCAATGTGATGAATCGGCCGGGCACAAACTCACCGATGTTCAGAGCCGTATCGAACTGGCCCTACAGGAGCTGATTCCCCGTTGCCGGACCAGTCGAAATGCCCATTGATTTCAGCATTGCAGAAAAAACTCTGACGGAAATGTTCGAATCCTTAAACTCATTGAAGCACCGGCGCGGCTGTACCTTTTAGCTACTATTGGTAGCCAGCGGTTTGCCGGAAACCAGACGCTATTTCCTGTCCAAGATTACGAGATGTGCGTATCGCAGGAAGAACAGGATTCTTTACAAAAAACGCCAAGCCATTAGCAGCGAGATTACGGTATCGGCGGCGGCAGAATCGGTTCGACGCCTTCGAAATCCGCCTCGGGATGATGTTTTACGATCAGCTGTTTGATCGTCTCGATACGCTCCTTGGGTATGTCGACCAGAACCAGCAGTTCGCCTTGCTCGATCGCGTCTTCGAATTTCTTTAACCGGGTATTGCCGGAATTCATGCCCATCAAGCCGTTCATCATCGACCCTATTGTTGCCCCGGCTATGATTACGCCCAACAACGATCCTCCCGCAATCGCAAAGCCTGCAAGACGCAAGCCGACCAAACCGGCCAACAAGCCGGTGCTTCCGCCTAATGCGATGCCTCGCTCAACGGCGGGAATAAAATCCGTTTTTATGCTGACGCCGGCTTCAGGCAGGCCTTCTAGCGGCGTATCTCTTTTCGCCAGAATATGAATATGATGCTCCTCTATGCCTTCTGCCCGGAGTTCATCGACGATTTTGTGGGTAATAGCAATATCCGGAACTAAAAAATAGATTCTTCTCACGGCGTTCTCCTCTTTAATAGCGATATTCACATTGACGATGAAGTCCAATGAGAGCGGGGATTAACTTTCGGCGCGGGGCGACTACCGGCATGATAAATCGATTCGATTAGCTTTCAATCGGTTAAACTACGTATATATCGGGTTTTATCGATAGTATATTCTCAACATCCTGCTATAACGCTTGTATGAACTTCTTGGCAGAATCGCTCTGCACCTATAAAAATGAGGACATCCTTTGAACAGCCAACCGCTACTCCCCCGCTGGGAACATTTTGAGCATGAAGCGGACATCGGCATACGCGGCATTGCGCCTACGCTGGAGCAAGCGTTCGAGCAGGCCGCTATCGCGATGACCGCTGCCGTTACCAACCTTGACTTGGTCTCGCCGTCGAAAGTCATCTCCATCTCGTGTGAAGCATCCGACAATGACATGCTGCTGGCCAGCTGGATCAACGAACTGGTGTACGAAATGTCTACACAGGGTGTGCTGTTCAATCGTTTCGAGGTGATTATCGATGAAGACACGTTATCCGCAATCGCTTACGGCGAAGCCGTCGATCCGCAAAAACACCAACCGGCCGTGGAAATAAAAGGCGCGACGCTGACCGAACTGCGCGTCTATCAACAAGCTGACGGCACCTGGGTTGCCCAGTGTGTTGTCGATGTTTAGAGGAAGTATGCGATGGATACCCGCCAATTCATTCAACGAGACGAAACCTGCTGGGAAATTAAAGCCACAGGACGGATGCGCGTTCCGGCAGTGATTTATGCCGACGCGCAACTGCTGGAAGCGATGGACCGGAAAGTTTACGAACAGCTCGCCAATGTCGCAACGTTGCCGGGCATTGTCGATGCGGCCTACGCAATGCCGGACGCGCATTGGGGCTACGGTTTTCCTATCGGCGGCGTTGCGGCTTTCGACCCTGATCAAGGCGGCGTGGTGTCGGCCGGCGGCGTCGGTTTCGATATTTCTTGCGGCGTGCGCACGTTGCAGACCGGACTGACGATGGATCAATTACAGACTCATAAACAGGCGCTTGCCGATGCGCTGTACCGCACGGTTCCTGCCGGCGTCGGCAGCAGGGGCAGGATACATTTGAATCACGACAGCATGCACGGCATGTTGACCGGCGGCGCGCAATGGGCGCTCGAGCAAGGCTTCGGCGAGGAACAGGATCTGGAGCGAATCGAAGAACGCGGCTGCATGGCCGGCGCCGAAGCCCGTTATGTTTCCCCGAAAGCCCGCGAACGGCAAAAAGATGAAATGGGCACGTTGGGCTCAGGCAATCATTACCTGGAAGTACAGCGGGTCGCGAAGATTTTCGACCACGAAGTTGCGAAGGTTTTCGGTTTACGCGTCGATGACGTGGTGATCAGCATTCACTGCGGTTCCCGAGGTTTGGGACATCAAATCGGCAGCGAATTTTTAACGGACATGGCGATGGCGGCGGCCAAATATCAAATCAGCTTGCCGGATCGCGAACTGGCGTGCGCACCGTTAAATTCGCCGTTAGGAAAGCAATACCTCGGCGCAATGCGGGCAGCGATCAATTGCGCGCTGGCGAACCGGCAAATCATCACGCATTTAACCCGGCAGGCTGCGGAAACGGTATTTCCGGGCATCCATCTCGGCCTGCTCTACGATGTCTCGCACAACACTTGCAAGGTCGAGCAGCACATGATCGACGGCCAAAAAAAATCGCTGTATGTTCACCGCAAAGGCGCAACCCGCGCTTTCGGCCCCGGCCATCCCGATTTACCGGAACAATTCAGCGAAACCGGACAGCCGGTACTGATCGGCGGTTCTATGGGCACTAGTTCTTATGTGCTGTGCGGCACCAAAGACGGCGAACAACGCTCGTTCAGCTCGGCCTGTCACGGCGCCGGGCGGGCTATGAGCCGCAGCCAGGCGACTAAACGGTGGCAAGGCAGAACGCTGGTCGATGAACTGGCCGCGCGAGGCATTATTATCCGCAGTCCGTCGATGCGCGGCGTGGCCGAAGAAGCGCCTTTAGCTTATAAAGATGTCAGCGTGGTCGTGGACGTCGCAGACCGGGCCGGGCTGGCGCGGAAAGTCGCCAAACTGGAGCCGGTGATTTGTATAAAAGGCTAAAGGCGCAGGGCGAAAGGCAAAGGGACCGTGATTTTCATCGGTACCAGCGGCTGGAGCTATCGGGAATGGCGGCAACGTTTTTACTCAGGCAGTGCCCAAAAACACTGGTTGGAATTCTACGCCGAACATTTTGCCGCGGTAGAAATTAACGGCAGTTTTTACCGCCTGCAAAGTTCCGATACTTTTAAAAGATGGTTGGATCAAACGCCGTCCACTTTCCGGTTCGCACTAAAAGCCAATCGCTATTTAACGCATCGCAAGAAACTGCTTAATCCCTTACCGTCGATAGTGATCGAGAAAAGTCATGCCGAAGCTTTAGGCGATAAGCTGGCTGTCGTGCTGTGGCAATTGCCCGGCTCATTGCAGAAAGATTCCGGCCTGCTAAAACAGTTTATCGACGCGTTGCAACAATGGCCAAAAGTGCGCCACAGCATAGAATTCAGGCATTCGTCCTGGTTTAACGATCAAACGGCCGATTGTCTGGCTAAAGCGGACATTGCAATTTGTATATCGGACGCGGCAACGTGGCCGATCTGGGATCGCGTCACGACAAACCTGGTCTATATTCGCTTGCACGGACACGCGCAAACTTACGTCTCTTGCTACAGCGAGTCTGAATTGAGCTATTGGGCCGAGCGCATCAGCAGGTGGAACGACGAAGGCAAGGAGGTGCATGTTTATTTCGATAATACCGCTGAGTGCGCGGCGCCTTTTAACGCCTTGGCTTTGCAAGCCCGGCTCAAATCCTATGACGTGAACATGCGGCGAACATTTGGCATTTTCCCAGTGATAGGTGAAAAGCATGCCGGCATGTAGACCTTCCAGGTTTTACAAACCTCGAAGGTCTGAAAGGACAACAGGATTAGTTAAGCGCCGAATTTGATTGAGTCTATGATTTTTTGTAAAGTCGGGCGGCATTCTTCAAAATGCTCGGTGTTCGCAGCCGCCATCATGTTGATGTAATAATTCTGACGATCGTAAGCTTGATAGATAATGCGTTGATGGCCCCCCGCCTTGCCCTTTTCAACAAGCTCCCAACCGCGGGTAAAACGTACTTTTTTGCCGTTTTCCATTCCCGACTCGTCGCGGCGCTTGGCGGAAAGGTTCTTGTCAATCTTAATGTCTTTTTTGGCGCTGTCTAAAGACGCCTTAACCGAAGCTTCCGCAGGAAAGTCCGTTTGCATCCTGGTCATATTGAACTGGAAGCTACAGGTTTTACTCAAAGGCTCCTGCATAAATAGAACGGCATCTGAATTGACGTCGCCGCTTTGCTTCGACCAACCGGCAGGTATGGTAAAAGAAAAATTGCGATCGTTATTTTTGTAGGTCACAGCTTCGGTGGAACCCGCCGAACCGCCCGCAGCAGACGGTGCCTGCGCAGTAGATGTAGCGGGATTAAGCGATTGTTTAAGAAGTCCCTCCCCTAAACCGGCAGAGTTACACCCCGCCAACAGAAAAGAACATGTTGCTCCAGCCAAAAATAGCACTTTATTTTTATTATTCATTATTTAGTTACCTTTTGTTCTGTGAAAGTTTTACAGCGTCAAAAATGTAACCTTTTTTTGAACCGGTGACTAGTTTTTATGTTGCCGAAAAATCCTTTTTATGCCTGATAAATCAGTCTCTTAATTGCAAACGCAGTGTCCACTGCTGCCCAATGGTAACGCGTCTGAAATTACCGGAACCCTAATTCCCGCTATGAAACACACAGGCGTGTTTCGGCAGCACTGTGCCGGAATGCGTTTAGCCTTGCCTTTAATTTTGCCGGTCGGAATGGCATTGTTATTACCAAGGCGTACAAGAACAGGCATCAACGCCTCCGCCAACGGCTTCAAGCGGACTACAACTTTCGGAAGGAATTAAATCGATACAGCAGTCGCAATTGTCCAGAATGCTGTTTTTTTCTTGCCGCCTGCTTCTGTTGCGCTCCCTACCGCGCGCACGGCCGTGGGCATTATTGCCGGCATTAAGCGCCGAAGCCGCCAGTTTGCATTCGTGGAAGCGTTGCTTAATGTCAGGAATAGCCAGCCATATTCCATGATGCAGCAGAGCTTGTTTTACATGCTCCGAACAGGAGATTCCCCCATGTTTTACCCGGTGCGCACAGCAAAATCCTTTATAAGGCGAGATATATTTTTGATAGCCGGTAATAGCAACGGCAAGTGAGCGGTTTAACATTGACCATCCTTGTAGAGGTATATGAGATTCTAATCTTACACGGATAGACAAAATTTGATCTATACCGCCTATGCGTGTTCTCGTTAAGCGGAAGATTGTAAAGAACGCGCAGAAGGTCCATCCAATTTTCCACTCGAATATCAGACATAAATCCCCAAGATATAACTTGGTCTCATAACCGCCGTTCGGAAATTTCGCCGAAGGAGATCCCGATCAAGCTTTGTGGATTACGCATTAAGGCAAATGATCAAGATTATTGGCAGGATAATATGAATTATGCTCCGGCACTGATGGCTTTTTCCGGCAATCTGCAAAAGCGGCAATTAACATATCGAAAGAAAGAGCATGTGCGAGATAAAGCTGAGTTGAGCAGCTTGCCTGCTCAAACGAAACTTATGCCCTTTGGGTATAAAGCTGAGTTGAGCAGCGCGTCCGCTCAAACCCTACTTATGCCCTTTGGGTATAAAACGTCTTGGACCGGTTTGGGCAAAAAGAATGCCCTCCTAACCTAATGAGAGCATTATAAATAACCCAAGGGGAGAAAAAGAATTCAAAACATGAAGAATCGTTTTGAATTCACAGCGAATTATCTCCGGTTTGCTCGCGATGTAAATACGCTTAAGTACTTATAGAGACGGGTTTCTTGGGTAGGACGCCCTGAACACAGGTGGATAAAGACTAGAGGCGATTCTTTTGCTGCCGATGCGCGCCTCTGCGTCATTAGAACTACTGCGATTGAGATAGCGTCCAGCCACTGAAACCGAAGCATTTTTCAATGCTTAACGCGTCAATATAACTTTCCGGCTATCCGCCGGTTTATTCTCAGTTTGATTTTCACTATCGCTATTTAATAGTCCTAGCGAGGAAGAGGACTTACCCGGAAGCAGTAATTTATGCTCATCCGGCGCTTGGACTAACTGATGATCCGAATAACTCGGTTGCGGAAGCGGTGCGGGCACATGGGCTTCAACAAGTTGATCGGAAAAATAGTCCGTTGTAAAAATCGGTATAAAAAGCACGATCATGACAGCAATCGCAACAAATGCGGGATTGATAATATGCGACAACCAATACGCAAGCGCGCCGCCGCATAACAGGCGGGTTGGACTAGGCACTTTAACAACTTTCAATGTAGTTCTTCCTTTAAAACGTAATCGCCGGGCGGCGTTGATATTCTAAATAATACGCATGCTCTTCTAGCTAAGACCGGAGCTAACAAGTACCCGCAGTTTTAGAACTTTTCCAATGAGTTTCGCTCAACAGTAAGCTGAAACCGAATGCTCGGCAGTATACCAAAATCCAGCCGCTTAATTTAGCTTAAAGAAGCATTCGTTAACGACAAGAAAGCCTTGCTCCTCTCTGAACGATATATTCCGGCATTTAAACCTAAATTCTTAACACCCCTTGCAATCACTGTTTGTTTTAATTGAACAATGCTCTTTTTGATCTAGTAAACGGGCAAGTTATAAGGACTATTTCTAGCAAATTGCAAACCACCTCTCTTTTAGAGGATAATAGCCAGTTATTGCATAGCTTTACTATGCTTTCGATTGACTCTGTAACACGCCATACTCTCGATATAGAGATGCTATGCACGCTTTGGAATACGCTATGAAAAAGACTATGTACGAAAAAATCTGGGACAGCCATCTTGTCGTCGACGAGGCTGGACAGGCTCCTTTGCTTTACGTTGATCGGCATTTGATGCATGAAGTCACCAGCCCACAGGCTTTTGAAGGCCTGCGCATGTCAGGCCGCAAGGTGCGCAATCCGCACAGCATTCTTGCTACGATGGATCATTGCGTACCGACCAAAAACCGTAACCTGCCTATCGCCGATCCGATTGCCAAAAAACAGATCGAAACAATGGCTGAAAACTGCCGCGAAAACGGCCTGAACCTGTACGACATGAAAAACCCGAATAACGGCGTTATTCATGTTGTCGTACCTGAGCATGGGTTCGTTCATCCCGGCATGGTCGTCGTTTGCGGCGACAGCCATACTGCAACGCATGGCGCTTTCGGTGCGCTGGCCTTCGGCATCGGCACTTCCGAAGTCGAGCACGTGATGGCAACCCAGACGCTACCGCAAAAAAAATCCAAAACCATGCAAGTCGTCGTCAACGGCAACTTGTCTAAATATGCTTCCGCAAAAGATATTGCCTTGGCAATTACCGGCAAAATCGGCACCGCGGGCGGCACCGGCTATGTGATCGAATATACCGGTTCGGCGATCCGCGAACTGTCGATGGAAGGCCGTATGACCCTGTGCAATATGGCGATTGAAGCCGGGGCCAGAGCCGGCTTAGTTTCTCCGGACGAAAAAACTTACGAATACCTGAAAGGCCGCGAGTTTGCGCCGTCCGGCGCAGCCTGGGATCAGGCCTTGGCTTACTGGAAAACGCTGCCTAGCGACGAAGGCGCAGTATTCGACGCAACCGTGGTCATCGAGGCAGCCGACATTGCCCCGCAAGTTTCCTGGGGCACGTCGCCTGAACAAGTGGCCGGCGTCGATAGCCTTGTGCCTGCACCGGAAAGCTTTACCGACGAAACCAAACGCAAAGCTTGCGAAAGCGCGTTAGCTTATATGGGCTTAACGCCGAACACGCCAATAACCGACATTAAGGTAGATTACGTGTTTATCGGTTCTTGCACCAACGGCCGTATCGAAGATTTCAGGATTGCCGCCGAAGTCGCAAAAGGCACCAAAGTAGCTGAAGGCGTTACTGCGATTGCGGTCCCCGGCTCTTATCACGTTAAGCAACAAGCCGAAGCGGAAGGCCTGGATAAAATCTTTACCGATGCCGGTTGGGAATGGCGCGAGCCCGGCTGCTCGATGTGTCTGGCGATGAACGGCGACGAATTGACCCAAGGCCAACGTTGCGCCTCAACGTCGAACCGTAACTTCGAAGGCCGCCAAGGCAAAGGCGGACGCACGCACCTGGTATCGCCGGCAATGGCAGCGGCCGCCGCAGCAGCAGGCCACTTTGTCGATATTCGCAAACTATAAGATTGACCGGAATAAAATTATGGAACCGTACAAAAAACACGAAAGCATCGCGGCGTTGATGGACCGCAGCAACGTCGATACCGACCAGATCATCCCTAAGCAGTTCTTGAAAAAAGTGGAACGCAGCGGTTTTGGCGTACACCTATTCCACGACTGGCGTTTTAACGACGACGGCAGCGACAACCCTGAGTTCGAACTGAACAAACCGGCGTTCAAAGGCTCTAAAATCCTGGTCGTCGGCGACAACTTCGGTTGCGGCTCTTCACGCGAGCACGCGCCTTGGGCGATTGCCGATTACGGTTTTAACACGATCGTTTCGACCAGCTATGCCGATATTTTCTATAACAACTGCTTTAAAAACGGCATCCTGCCAATCAAAGTCAGTAAGGAACAGTTGGATAAATTGATGGCGGAAATCGCCGCTAACGAAGGCGTGTGTTTTACCGTCGATCTTGAAAACCAGCAAGTGACTACGCCCGGCGGCAACGGTTTCAGCTTCGAAATCGATCCGTTCCGCAAGGAAAACCTGTTGAACGGTCTGGACGACATCGGCTTGACGTTAAAACATGCCGACAAGATCGACCAGTATGAACAACAGCACAAGCAAAATTTTCCTTGGCTTTGGGCCTAGGGGTTATTTTCGTGGATTAGGTTGGCTATTGCCAGCCCAATCCACGCCGGTTGCAGCGTTTTTGACGACCTGGATTAGCCAATATGCAAGAGAAAATCATTAAGAACACAAGCTCAATACTTCCGGATCTTAATAAAATTAAAGATATTGAGACATTAAAGTCTTTTGGCAGTTACGCCGAAGTCAGACTTAGTGTTGAAAAAAGAATTGGAATTCGCCTCAAAAGTAACAGTTGGCAGCAACTCTTAAAAAGAATTAGCGGCCTATCGCTTGTGGTGAACAACAATATTGAGAAATTGATATTTCTTCTTGACGAAAATAAGCATCTTAAAGAGCTTGGCTCATTTCACGAAGCTAAAAAAAAAATATCTACGCTCTTAGGCGTACAAATCAAAGCCCGCAGCTGGAAGCAACTTGAAATAAGCCTAAAATCCATCGTTGTAGCATTTAGGAACCGCGACGTAATTGATAAATCGGCAATCTTTGAGACAAATAAAATTCAAAACTTTATTCATAGCTCCAGGCTGGAAGGCATACAGCTGAATGATATGCCAGCCTTAAAAATGGCCGATGTAATCGATAAATACCGGATAAAACAATAAATGGATAAATACGATGTAGGCAATGACCATTATTGTTACCCGAATACAGCCGTATTAAAAAATAAACTAGGGATAACTGACGAAAAAACTTTCGAGGAAGCGGAGCGAGAAATAACCAAAATATCGGCGCATAATATTAAAAACGCCAAACCGCCGTACCATTTACAATATCTCCAGCACATTCATGCCGCATTGTTTTCCGAGTTATATGATTGGGCGGGACAAATTCGCGATGTAAATATTTCAAAAGGCGGCACGTTATTTTGTGTTGCTCCCCGCATTAGCCAAGAGATTGGGAAGTTATTCAACAAATTGAAAGATGAAAACTATTTACAAAATCTTTCATATAGCGATTTTGTAAAGAAACTTGCTTGGTATTACTCAGAGTTCAACATGATACATCCATTTCGAGAGGGCAACGGCCGCGTCCAACGCTTATTTTTTGAGCATTTGGCTGCTTATAACGGCTATGCTTTAGATTGGTCAGTCATTTCTCAGAAAGAATGGATCAATGCCAGCATCGACAGCGTTTACGTTGATTCTCAACGCCTAGCGGATATTTTTGAAAGGGTGCTAAAGATTCGGTAACCTTAGCGTATTCAACGCTACACACCTATATACCTTACATAGCTACTCCCTACACCACTGAAACCAACAAACCAAAATTAAATCACAGGCGACAACCATGTCCACCGATTCCAGACACATCCAGCTGATGGACACCACCTTGCGTGATGGCGAACAAACCCAGGGCGTTTCTTTCACGCCGGTCGAAAAAGTCAGCATTGCCAAAGCCTTATTGCAATCTCTGCGGGTTGACCGCATTGAGGTGGCTTCCGCTCGTGTTTCCGAAGGTGAAAAAGAAGCGGTCACGAACATTAACGAATGGGCAAAACAGGAAGGCTTTGCCGGACGCGTTGAAGTGCTCGGTTTTGTCGACCATACGCGTAGCGTCGACTGGATATTGGAAACCGGCGGCGAAGTGATCAACCTGCTGATTAAAGGCAGCGAAAAGCATTGCCGCGTGCAGCTAGGCAAAACGCTGGCCCAACATACCGAAGATGTGTTGCAAACCGTTAACTACGCGCTGGAAAAAGGCCTGAAAGTCAACGTCTACCTGGAAGACTGGTCCAACGGTTACCACGACGACCCGGATTATGTTTACGGCCTGATGGACAACCTGAAAGACGCCGGCATCAGTCATTTCATGTTGCCTGATACGCTCGGCGTTCTGTCGCCCGAGGAAGTATTCTCAAGCTTCAGCGATATGTGCAAGCGCTATCCGGACCTGCAATTCGACTTTCATCCGCATAACGACTACGGACTGGCAACCGCCAACGTGATGGCAGCGGTTCGCGCCGGCGTCAATGCAATCCACTGCACAGTCAACTGCCTCGGCGAGCGCGCCGGCAATGCGTCAATGGCCGAAGTGGCCGTGGTGTTGCGCGACAAAATGCATATGCAGCTGTCTATCAATGAAAGCCATATCGTGCGCATCAGTACGATGGTGGAAAACTTTTCCGGCAAACGCGTTGCCGCCAACGCACCTATTGTCGGCGCCGATGTTTTCACGCAAACGGCGGGCATTCATGCCGACGGCGACCAAAAAGGCGGACTCTATAAAACCAAATTGGGACCGGAACGCTTCTCGCGTACCCGCAGTTACGCATTAGGCAAGATGAGCGGCAAGGCATCGCTGAAAAAGAACCTGGAAATGCTGGAATTGGACCTGTCCGAAGAGAACCAGAAAAAAGTGCTGGCCCGGATCGTCAGTCTTGGCGATTCTAAGCAGACCATCACAACCGACGACCTGCCCTTCATCATCGCCGATGTACTGGAAAGCAAAAACTACCAGCATATCAAACTGCTGAACTGCTCGATCACCAGCGGCCTGGACTTGGAATCGACAGCCAGTTTGCGGATCAAAGTCATGGGCACGACGCATCTTGCTTCAGGTTACGGCAACGGCGGCTTTGATGCGTTTGTCGATGCGGTGAATAAGATCATGGAAGAACATGACTATGTGATGCCCGCACTGGCCGATTTTGAAATACGTATCCCCAAAGGCGGCCATACCAGCGCGTTAACCGAGTGTGTAATCACCTGGAATTGCGACGGTGAATTGCGCAAAACCCGCGCCGTACATTCCAACCAGGTTTTTGCTGCGATTTTAGCGGCGCTTAAAATCATCAATATGCAATTGCACGAGCGGGGTTTAAACCAAGCTTGAAAAGCATCCAGACTGCTATAGCTCCTTTACAGGAGCTATAGAACCTCTTCCTGTTGCAAAACGCCGGTAATTGCATGAATGCAAGCGGCACAAAATCACGGCATGAATAACGTTAACCCAAACAAAAAGAACACGATTTGCCACTGCAGCGGAACGACTAAAGAGCAAATTCAAGAGCTTGTTAAGAATGGAGTCACCGGCCTGGAGCAAATATCCAACATGACCGGCGCCTGCTCGGGATGCGGGGCCTGCGATGTTTCCATAATAGAGCTGTTAGCCGAAAATAGCGTTGGCTGTAACGACTAGCCCGATAGAAATATCTTGCTATCAAAACAAATTTCCGCCAAAAGTTTAAAAAAGAAACTTTGCAATGCCGGAATCCTCTATACCCCTCCTCCCAACATAACGACTTTCCGTAAAATATCGCATCACGCCCCTCCAACGGCTCGGCGTTATTTTTCAGCTTGATTTCAGAAGACTTTGATATAGTGCCAGTAGATTATTTTTCATTGGAAAATCCGCTTCTTATAGAAGCTAGTCCGGCTTGGCAGCTCGACACTAAAATAATTGTACTAACCATAGAAAAAAGCTATAAAATTGTATTGAAGCTCAATTTCATCAATATTTCGATTAAAACGCCCACAAATATCATTAGCGTGATCGAAACAATGTCCATACGGCAGACGTCCCAGTCCTTCTTCTCAGGAGAGACGATAAAAATACCGAATTTTGATATGCTATGAATGTTATTCGGGATTCACAACTTGAATCCTCACTTCTCCAGCACAATTCAAACAGCATAAACTGAATACTACTAAACACGTTCACAATGAATAGATTATACGCAGATGCTCCCATTCATTTAGGCTCACCCGGCGAAGAAATCAGCATGCAAGACCTTCAATCGATCAAGCATCGGTTTAAGCGTTTGAACCAGCTTCGCAAACAACGTGTTCAAGATTTTTTACAGCCTCGTCAGCGAATTTTTCTGGAATTATTGCCTTTAATTTTTCATTGCAACTTTTCAACGCTGCCGGGATTTGTTTCTCCGACTACGCCGGCCGGAATACCCGAATACAATCCTGACGCCCATATCCAAAATACGGCCAAGCAGTATGCGCCGAATTTCAACTATACCCGTTTGGCCTCGCATATTTACCCGATTGAAGGGCTGTTTTTAATGGGAAGCGTCGGCAGCATCGCCTTCTCAAAAACCAGCGATATGGATATCTGGTTATGCCACCAATCCGGTTTATCGCCCCATGCCCTTGAAGAACTGCAACAAAAAGCCACAGCCCTGGAAGTCTGGGGTGAATCATTAGGGCTGGAAGTGCATTTTTTCCTGATCGACAGCAAAGAGTTCCGCCTCGGACATAAGACGCCGCTTTCCGCTGAAAGCAGCGGCCAGACCCAGCACTATATGCTGCTGGAAGAATTTTACCGAACCGCAATTTATATCGCCGGAAAGAGCCCTGCCTGGTGGGTAGTTCCTCCTCACGAAGAAAGCAATTACACGCGCTATATAAAACATCTTGTAACGAATCGCTTCATTCCCGAACACGAACTTATCGATCTTGGCGGATTCGAAGACGTCCCGGCCGAGGAGTTTACCGGCGCAACCCTCTGGCATCTTTATAAGGCGTTATATTCACCGCACAAATCCTTACTGAAATTGCTGCTGATGGAATGCTATGCCAGCGAATTTCCTCAGACCCAATGGCTATGCCAAGACATAAAAAAATCAATCTATCAAGGCGACTTTATGAAAGTCGACCTCGACCCGTATTTGCTTATTTATACGAAAGTCGAAAAATATTTGCAGAATCTTAATAATCAAGAAAGATTAGCCTTGGCCCGGCAAAGTTTTTATTTAAAGGTCATGGGATCTTCCGACACAACTCTCGATTCCGCAACCCGTACATTCAGGGAAAACTATATCCAGGAAATTGCCAAAAAATGGGATTGGCCGGCATCGACTATTGATGAACTTAAACAGATTCAATCATGGAATATACAAAAAGCCACAGCCGAACACGCCGTTATTGTGCAGCAACTAACCCAGTGTTACCGGATGATTATGGGATTCGCCAGAAACCATTTAACCGCAAATCAGGAAAACAATAATGACCTGAAGTTAATCGGCAGAAAACTTCATTCATTTTTAGAAAAAAGGCCGGGTAAGATTGAAATCATTACCACGCACGCCGACGTTCATTCAAAAGAAAGTTCGTTATCCATTGTCGAGACCAGTCCTGGCGCCAAAATCGATGGCTGGGGGTTGTACTTGAAATACGTACAGATGACTACCGCTACGAATTTTGAACCGGTACATAAATGCAGGACTTTAATAGAAACGCTTTGCTGGCTAGTGATTAACGGCCTCTACCACAAACACCTGCTGATCAATTTCAGCTCGCACTCGCTGAACATGCCGGATTCGGAGCTGCGCTCGACCTTGAGACTGGTCAATCTTTTTTTAACGCATAACTTTAATCTTGACGCGCCGCTGGAGACTTACCAAAGCCCAAAGATCCCGTTGTATACAATGGTTTTTATCAACATGGGCATTTCCGATAATGAGCGCCTATGCGTTATGAGCGAACGGCGCTCCGACCCGCTGAGTTATGGCGCAACCCGGCAGTGTTTTGTTCACACTGTCAGCAGGATTTCGCTATCCAACTGGAGCGATATTACAACGCACCATGAGTATGGCCTGGATGGTTTGTTTAAATGTTTAACAGACATCATTAATAACAACCAAAAACCGCTATCCCTGAAAAACGTAAAGTTCGTCTGTCATTCGCCGACCCGGGCCAGAGACATTACTTTCCGCGTTGAGATCATATTTAGCATCTTTGTTAAGCTTTTCTCCGCACCGCAGGAAAATCATTCGCCTCGCTATATCTTGCCTGGCGGCACGGCGTATTATGTTTTTCAATCGGTCAATAAAACCCTAGGTTATAAAATGCTGGCTACCGATGAACAACTGCTGGACGAATTAAGCCGGCCTCAGCAGCAGTTCAGCACCATTCATTTCGACCAGTCTGTGCTTGAAGGCACCCCTATCCATCTTGTTTACTCGATCAATAAGCCGCAAGTCGTGCAGTTTTTTTATCATGACAATAAAACCGACGTCAGCGTTTATATCGTTGACGAGAAAGGAGCTCTGCATGTCCAGCAGCATCACAAGACAAGTGCCGCGCATGTACTAAAACAATACGCCACTTTTCTGGAATCGATCATCAGCCGTACATTGCTTGAAAATTTTGCGGAAGTTGAATATTACGAAATAGAAAAAAACGCCGACCACAGTTTTTCCTGTCACCCAGTGGAGCTGAACGCCGCCTCTTTAAATCATGAACTCAGTCTCCGCATCACCGGAGAAGACAGCAATGAAGGCATTATTTACAGCATTTACTGCAATGAAAATGAATTTTCTTCGCTAGAGCACGGCAATAAAGTTTTTTATGCGGCTTATCAACATATCATTCAGTTCAGGAACGGAAAAAGTAACTACCCGATTCATATTACCGATATAGATTTACCCCTGACCGCATTCCGTATCAGCGACCCCTCGCAGTTGCAAACCATTCATTATTTAAAGTACAAGCAAAGAATCGAGGAGCGGTTTAATGTTTAACGCGTCGTTCGCGCTTAGCTGAACGGCACTATCAACATCCTACGCAAAAACACCTTAAGCAATTGTATCTATAGACATTTATAAATTACTGCCGCACACTTCAAGCACGTACGATAAAGCCAATCCTGCCGAGAGACAGGCGCAGAAAGTCGCGGATCCTATCAACGGAAAGCCGGACTGCCGAAAGTGACCGCAAAAAAGTCATACAAGGCAGTTCGGCTTTTTTGTTTTTAGCAAAGAGGAAAGCTATCTCCGGCTAAAGCCGCAGATTACTACAGGAGGGCATTAATCATGTTATACAGGAACCTTATTTTTCGTCCTGCCCGTATCATGTTATCGGCCTTGAACGGGCTTCTCTTCTTATCGCTAATCTTGTTGAGGGTGTTAACACTGCCCAAATAAACCATTTGCATTTAATTCATTTCCGCACTTCTCTAACAAGTCTCGATAAAAGATCACTTCTGCTCTACTACAGGCTATGCTACGAATAGTCTGTAGTAGAGCGGCACGGCAAAATATTGACAGTCGACATGGTCGAAAAAGTTCTGCCCAAACCCAATTATTGCCAACCATTACTGCAATGATGCTCTTAACGAAAAAACCGCATGACAACATCGCCCAATAAGCCCCAAACCGATGCCGAAAAAAAACGCCTGCTGGCGCAAAGTAGCGGCGAGGAGGCATGGCGGTCATGGGGGCCGTATCTGAGCGAGCGCCAATGGGGCACCGTGCGCGAAGACTACAGCGAAGACGGCAACGCCTGGAACTCTTTCAGCCACGACCACGCCCGTAGCCGAGCCTATCGCTGGGGCGAGGACGGCATCGCGGGCTTTTGCGATGAAAAACAGCGGCTATGCCTGGGCTTGGCTTTATGGAACGAACAGGACGCTATCCTGAAGGAACGCTTGTTCGGATTGACCAACAGCCAAGGCAATCACGGCGAAGACGTCAAGGAGCTTTATTACTATCTCGACGCCACGCCGAGCCACTCCTACCTGAAAATGCTGTACAAGTATCCGCAACAGGCATTCCCTTACACGGAGCTGATCGAACAAAACCGCAAGCGCGGCCGCAACATGCCGGAATTTGAACTGCCGGACGCCGGCGTATTCAACGACAACCGTTACTTCGACGTATTCATTGAATACGCGAAGGCCGACGTCGACGACATCCTGATGTTAATCACCGCGCATAACCGCTACGCGGTCCCTGCCCCGCTGCATATACTGCCGCAACTGTGGTTTCGCAATACCTGGAGCTGGGGCTACGACGATACCCGCCCTGCACTATCCGCCACCGGAAGAGACGACATCCTGGTACAGCAAGCAGACCTCGGCAGCTACCATTGTTATTTCGACGGCAAACCGAACCTGCTGTTCTGCGACAACGAAACCAATTTTCCGCGTTTATATAACCAGCCCACTTCCGGCTATTTCAAGGACGCGTTTCATGACTACATCATCTACGGCAATCTCAACGCGATCAATCCGCAAAAAAACGGCACCAAAGCGGCGGGGCATTTCAGTTTTTCCGTTCCGGCCCACGGCAAAGTCGAAGTGCGACTGCGCCTGAGTAAAAATCAAAACCGCCAGCCTTTCCATGACTTCGACGCGCTGTTCACTGCGCGCCGCACCGAAGCCGACGACTTTTATGCCGGCTTACAAACAAATTTGCACGATGCCGATGCCAAATTGATCCAGCGCCAAGCTTTGGCCGGCATGATCTGGAGCAAGCAATTCTATTACTACGACATTCCCCAATGGCTGAACGGCGACCCGGCAACCGTCCCGCCGCCTGCCAATCGCCATAACGGCCGCAACAGCGACTGGCAGCACCTGAATAATGCCGACATCATTTCAATGCCGGACACTTGGGAATATCCGTGGTACGCCGCATGGGACTTGTCGTTTCACTGCGTGACGCTGGCGATGATCGATCCTGCCTTTGCCAAAAACCAATTACTGCTGATGGCGCGGGAATGGTACATGCATCCGAACGGCCAGATGCCGGCTTACGAATGGAATTTCGGCGACGTCAATCCGCCCGTTCATGCCTGGGCCGCCTGGGAAGTCTATAAATCCGAATGCCAATGCAGCGACGGCAGCGGCGACCTCGATTTTCTGGAGCGTATCATGCACAAATTGATCATCAACTTTACCTGGTGGGTCAATCGCAAAGACGCCGACGACAACAACGTCTTCCAGGGCGGCTTTCTCGGCCTGGATAATATCGGCGTATTCGACCGTAGCGCCCCGCTGCCGGACGGCGGCCGCATCGACCAGGCCGATGGCACCAGTTGGATGGCGATGTATTGCCTGAACTTGATGCGCATTGCGTTGGAGCTGGCCTTGCATGATCGCGCCTATGAAGACATCGCCACCAAGTTTTTCGAACACTTCCTCTACATTGCCAAAGCAATGGACAACATCGGCGGCGAACAATGCCAATGCATCGGCCTTTGGGACGAAGAAGACGAATTTTTCTATGACGTGCTGCGCTCTCCGGACGGCAAAATGATACCGCTTAAAGTCCGCTCGATGATCGGCCTGATCCCTTTTTATGCGGTAGAGATCATCGAGCCGGAACTGCTGGATAAGCTGCCGGACTTCAAACGCCGGATGAAATGGTTTCTCGATTACCGTCCCGATTTGGCGTCGTTAGTCGCCGATTGGAACGTGCCCGGAAAAGGCAACCGCCACTTGCTGTCGCTGCTTGGCGGCCACCGGATGAACAAACTGCTGCAACGGATGCTCGACGAAAGCGAATTTCTGTCCGACTACGGCGTGCGTTCGCTGTCGCGCGCGCATCAAGGTCAACCTTATATAGTTAGCTGCGCGACCTCGCCGATGAGCGTCTACTACCAACCCGGCGAAGCCGAAACCGGCATGTTCGGCGGCAACTCGAACTGGCGCGGGCCTATCTGGTTCCCGGTCAATTACCTGCTGATCAGTTCGCTGAGGCGTTTTGCCGCGTTCTACGGCGACAGCTTTAAAATAGAATGCCCGACCGGTTCCGGTATTTTTTTATCGCTGAATGAAGTCGCCGATGAATTATCCAAACGGCTGACGCGGATATTCCGCAAAGATCAAAATGGGCGAAGACCTGCCTACGGTCACGATGAAAGACTGCAAAACGACCCGCACTTTAAGGATTACCTGTTATTCCACGAATATTTCCACGGCGAGAACGGCAAAGGCTTAGGCGCATCGCACCAGACAGGTTGGACCGGCTTAGTCGCGAAACTGCTGCAACCCAATATCTAACCCTATTTTGCCCGAAACCGGAGTGCAGGCTTCGCCTGCATGGACGCAGGCGAGGGGCGTAAGCAGGAGCAAAAGCTTCGCCTGCTTTACAAACAGAGCTTGCATTCCAAAACACAGGAAAGCTTTAACTCAAGTCTTTATTGCTCTTGCCAACTGCAATTGCCGAACCACAAAAAACACATAACCACCGCCAGCTACCAATAACGTCCCGATTTGTCGGCAAAAGTCGCTCCTACATCATTCTAATCCGGGAAGTTATTTTTGCGATTTGGAAAATCGTCAATTCGATAGTGCTGCGAAGCAAATTGGGTAGTCTTGCTGATTGATTATATTGATTTTTTACATAGAATGCGCAGGCCCAACCAACTTTGAATAGGAGGTTACTATGAAGCTGATCAATGAATCATTACTGGAAATAACCATCGATTTCTTAAAAGAAGTTCGAGAGAGTAACGGAATCTGCCTAATCGGTTTGATAGAAGACCTTGAAAACATCATGCAGTCGCCGACTTTTAATGACGAAAAGCAAAAGCCCCCTCGCAGACGCCGCTTAAGCGACCAAACGGACGATTGACCTGCTTCCAATCCTCAAATAATCCCTATATCTTGGTCAACGCCAGTATTTACGGACCTGTTGTGCTTAACGATAAGCTCATCAATACAGCTTAAATACCGTCATACACGCAATACCTTACCGGGAATAGCTCAGGCGTATGCTCTTAGTCCGGTTAAAAACCAATGACTTGATCCGGCCCGCGCTGTTAAAGCCCATTGACGGGGTTGAGTTGGCCTTGCGTATCGTTATGCTTTAGCGAGGTACGGTTGAACTCTTTAACCACACCTTTTTACTCTTCAACCATATGAATCTATAAGCTGCCGGCCCCTTTTCTGTCTTTTATAAATAAAAACCAAGTGGCGCGCATCTGCATTGATTTCGCTTCGACGCTAAAAGGCTATTTTTGAGTCTACGTTATTCCTGAAAGGCTAGCCGTCGTCTTTACCGGCATACACATCATCAACAAGCCTCTTAAACCAGATAGGCCGGAAAATCAAGATAAATAGTCCTATCGTACCGGTGACGGGAAGTATAGGAATCAGCATAAAGATAATAAGAGCCAGCGCGCATTTAAGTCTGGCAGCGGTGGAGGACGTCATCATGTTTTTCTCCCGTGTCTGTTTTTTCGGATACTAAAAGAACATGCCTAATATAGCCCTGTTTCACTAAATCGCAGACATAAAATAAGCATTCGTACAACGCGGATTACAGCCTGTCATCATGAGGTAGATTGCCTAGTGACGAGTCAGCCTTGCAGCTTTGAGCCAATCACTGCCGTTAAGTTAAGCCGCTCGTGGTGAGCCCCATTCGACCAGCTCATGGCAGGCTTCGATAAACTCAGGAGAGCCCTGTCGAACCATGAACGGCTTAACTTAACGCAGCACATGGGGCGCAACCCTTACAAGCTCGCGGTATACGCAAAGGCTGGCATAGGCATCGTCTGCCGCATAGAGCAATTGGCGGTCGGACAGTGTTTTAGCGGCCCAATTCGAGGTTGTCAGTTTCTTGGATTTTTGCAAATACCGACCCAACACAACCGCTACCGCCGCTTGCACGCCAACTTGCTGTTTATAGCCTAAACGGCGTACCGCCGCGCATAGCTCTATAGTCGGCTGAAGCATAGCGCCCAATTTGTTGTAGAGCGGGCCGCGATCCGACTTGAGCCCAAAACCTACCTTTACAATTTTATCCGAGCGGATAATCTCGCTGAGCAGCTCATTGCCCGGCGAATCGTTAAGCGTAAACAAAAACGCATGCTGACCGGTGGCGATTTGGACAAGATGAGGACCGGTTTTCGGTTGATTGACGACGAAGTTCGGCTTGCTCTCGGTATCGAAGCCGACGTGACTCGCGTTGAAGATTTCATCGCGCGCAAAAAGTAAATCGTCTGCCGTACGCACTAAACAAATTTTTTGTAGCGGCAATCCTTCGAACTTCGGCAGTTCGCGAATGGCTTCTTTTGTTGGCCTTTCTAGGAATTGGCGGGGATTCATAATAAGTGTAGGGATTGGTTTTTGTGGTTTGAATTGATGTGCAAGAAAACGCATCGGAGCCGCAAAGTGTTGGGCTTCGTACCTCAGCCCAACCTACGCGCTAATGCCGATGGTTACAGTCTTATCAAGCGGCATGGTCTTTAAGCCACTCTTTGAGCGCTTCATTCATCCGAGCCTGCCAACCTCTGCCGGTAGCGCGAAATGCATCCAGAACGTCGCTGTCGAAACGGACGGTAGTGGACACCTTGGTAGGTGATTTCTGCTTACCGCGCCCTTTTATTCCGCGCAGTTTAGTTTGTAACGATTCAGGCAAAGCTGAAAACGGGACGGCATTTTTGAAATCTTTGTCCGTCCATTCCGGATTATCGTTATCCATCAATTCAGGATTGGTTTTCATAGTGCTTAACCTCGCGTTTATTGGCTTTTCTAAAACTGATTATAAGCTAATGTTTTTTGGACAGTGCGTTGGGCTGAGGCAAGGAAGCCCAACAGATCGGAGCCGCGAAGTATTGGGCTTCATACATCAGCCCAATCTAAGGCCCTGTTCAAGATACGAGTATCGATTCAGTTCCGAAATGAAAAAACGTGACAATACAGCTACGGACGAGAATTTCAATAAAATAGGAACAGCCACATAAGTAACGACAAACATAACCGGTATAACAATCACAAAATACCCAAATATTATGAAGAATAATGAAAATAATAAATAGCTTTTCACTACATCCATCGGAATATCTTGAATCACTTCATATATACTGTATTGACTTTCAGGTTTTATTACAGTTAATACAGCTATTAAGCTAATCAAATAAATTATCAAACTAAGTATTCTATTTTTGGATTCAGGGTCGTATAAGAACCTTGAAAAATGATACCCAATATTATCAAGAACAAAGTTTCTATTCTTATTGTGGGTTTCAACGATTTCTTTAAATATCTTCATAGTTTCAAATAATGAAGGGGCAACATGGTATGTTAGCTCATGAAGAAATAAGGCTTTGTGATCTGAAACCTTTTTGCTCTCTAAATGCGAGTAAAAACTTAAATGACGAATTAGATTTTGGTCATATTCTTTTTTAGCCTTTTCCCAGAGAAAAACACATACAGATATCGGTAGCAATATCAAATTTTCGGCATGAAGTTCAAAATCTAAATAGAGAGAAATAAGTAAAAATGGGGTAGAGAAAAACAAGAATGCTCCACCCTTGATTCCAAAAAATCTAATACCCACCGTGTTCTGATAGTATTGAATTGATAATCTTCGTAGCTCTTCCATCTATTTAAATGAATGATAATTTTGAAAGTTAATAACTTACAGTCGCATAGGGTGGGCTGCCCAACAGGTCGGAGCAGCTGAGTATTGAGCAACGATAAGGCGTCACCCAATTTGCTTTCTCTTATTATCGCTCAACAATGTAATGCACTTAGTCATTCGCTGGCTTAAATAATCTAGTTGAACTCCACTAATTTTTCCAGATCGAGATTTAATCTCTTGATTTACAAGCTCCTGCACTTTATGAATCCATTTCAATTCTGGTAAAATATCAGATATATAAGAAACATTATATCTAGATTCAAATGCAGTTAATAAAGGATAATATATTCTAGGCAGGCTCGCGATAACCTTATTAACAAATGTTTCAGGTTCGATATATGTTAGGATCGGTTTATTGTAAAAATGATTATTTTCCTCATTAATTTCAAAAAGCATTTTTGCAAAAACAATAGGATCTTGTTGCATCATATTTAACAATTTGTCTGCTTCAGCTGGAAGATTGTCTTCTAGGCTCTGGTTTATGGAATCTTTGAAATACTTTAATAATGATCTAAACTCAGAGGTATCGCCGCTATTAAACCCAAGCCCTCCCCAACCATTAGATATTGCATGAAAGTCAATGCGATATATATCCAAATTTCTATTTTTTATTAGAATATTAATATTATCTTGAGTTTCTCTAATAATATGTTCTTTCGTATTCGAATAGAGGCCATGATCTGCCAAGCTCAGCAGAGTACCTGCCACATGTAAGACAACACCAACTTGGTTGTATTGTTTGCTACTAAACTTTTCAACAACCTCCTTTAATGTCGATTCCATGTCTTCGTCACTTAATTCATAGAAGCGCCATAGATGCTGCCATTCAGGTGTCGTTTTGTTTGAAAAATATGTACAAGAGCGAATTGCTTCGTTTAGAGATTTTGAATCAATTAACCCGGTTTCAATAATATTAGACCACATTGAATCAGGTAGTGGACTATCGCACCAAACAAAACCTAAATACTTACTTTTTAAATTCTTAAAAGGGGACTCATCTTTTTTATTCCATAATGAGGCAAACATACCAGCTGAAATACTTGATATATCTGATGCTTTTAATTGTCCACTACGTACTTCAAATGTATAGATCAGAAACGCGCTCAACATATCTTGTATAAATTGGTTGGAATTATCGCACTTGAGGAACTCTTCATTTATTTCAAACACGATACGCTCGAATTCAAGAATAGCTTGCCTTAAATTTCTCAAATTTTCATATTTAGACGCTTTATATAAATCTTTGATGAGCTGCTTATGGCTTTTAATTAATGTTTGATAATCACCACCAAATTCATTTATAAAAGCATTCAACGCACTTTCTAAATCAGCCTCAATCTCAAAAGTTTTCCCAATAAGCTTTTCTTTGATACGTTCATAACCTTTATTGCTATCACTCGAATCATTTAAAATTTCCTCTTCATTCGCCACTAACACAACCTTGTGCCCACCATGCTCGACAAAGTAATTGATATATCCAAACAAATGGTCGATTTGAATTTTACATCGCTCTATATCATCGAAAATCAGAACATGCCCATCAGTATTATTCAAATCTTCGGACAAATTGAGCTCAGGCACTGCTATTGATAGAGTTCCGTCATCCTTATTATCCCCATCGATATCAATCTTCAGTGTTCCCTTAATAAAACCTTTTAGAACTCGGCCAGCTAGAACCATTTTTTTGCTAGCTAACACTGGGTGAAGCTGACTAAATAGTGCTTCTTCGATTTCGTTCGTATTAGAAATTCCATACAGACTTACATATAAAGCTTTGCCTCCATCTTTTCTTAATTGACCGGCAGAGCGCTCAACGAACCATGTTTTACCTGATCCCCATTTTCCTTTAATCAGTACCGCATACCGTGGAGATGGATTCGCCTTGTAATAGTATTTAAGGAAGTTATCGATCTGTTCACGCTTATTGCACATACTTTAATTCTCTCTTTCAAAATTCCACATTGAGTTCCGTAGAGTGGTTTTGCGCCAGCCAGTAGCCTCTATATTCTTCGGCACGGCCAACACCAAGTCTCAAGTTAATGTACCAAACCCATTTGAAAGCATATCCTTACAAATCTCAGAAACTAAGAATAAATTTGGAAGAAAATTGAGAGCGCCCCAACTTCGCCGCAAAAAATCTTGAACAATTTGAGTTTGAGCTACTTGAAAAAAATCCCCGCCATCCCCACATGGGCATCGGGAAATTTGTTTTTTCCTAAACCAGATACTGTATTAAATAATTTGACTATTGATGGTGAATAAGAATGAAAAAAATAACACTGATTTGCTCAAGTTTATTATTGGCAGCCAGCACTGCCGCTTTTGCAGTTGAAACTCATGGAAAGGCCGCTCTTGAAAGTGCGAATGCGGCGGCTAAAGCAAGCGATGCTAAGGAAATTGTGAAGCAGGCAAGCGCGGCATTGGAACATAGTTTGGCGTCGGCTATCGTTCTTAAAGGCGCTTCACAAAAACACATGCAATCGGCTTCCAACCACCTGGAAGAGGCTATTAACGAGGGCAATCTGGGCCATGCTGACCAGGCTAAATCCCACGTTAACGCGGCAATAACCGAAATCCAGGGCGCTAATACGTAAATCGTAAATAGCGGTATATTGAATTAACGGAAGCCGGTTTTATACCGGCTTCTTTGTATTTACCGGAATGTCATTCCTAACTTTTTGCCAGCCGGTTGACAGCTCCTTTGCCATTAATCAATGTTCGCCGGCGCACCGACCGCATTCAAAATTGCGAGTAAGGTAAAAATTTAGCAAGTAAAGCGGGCAATCGTGCCGTAATTCGCTCTAAGCGATTGAAGCTCAAGTTCAAAGCAGAGCCGAACAAAGCAAAATCAAGGAAGGTTGCCGATCAATTCGAATTCAGAAATCCGCGACATAAGTCGGGTTAAATTCAATCGCGAACAGGTTATTCAAGATTCAAGACAAAATGGAGGTTTGCAATGAAACCTAAAAACATCATTCCAGTCTTTTTCATCCTTGCCGTGCCGGTTCTTAGCGCCTGCGTTTCCAGCAGCGGCGGCGGTCCGTCAAGGCCAAGCGACGTTAATGTCGTCGTTCCGCCTAATGCCAAAATGATCGTTTCGCCCGATGACAAAACCGACTCGCCGAAAATAGGCTCACGGTAAAACTTTACACTGTTCTACGGCAGCTTCGGCAATACGGGCCATTACTTGATTGGATAAGATTACGTTGTCGCCGGACACCGAAAGCCCTGAATCATGTAGTGCGTCGGCCACCCAAGTATTGCAGGTGTGTAACAGGTTATATTCGCTTTGCGCTTCGTAAAACAATCCGGCGGGATCATGGCTGTACGCGGCTATCTTAGGCTTTCCGGATGCGTCCTTAACAATATCTTTCCAGATATAAGCCGACAGCAATTGGCTGCCATTCGGTGGCAAAAGCAGCGTGACGGTATTTTCGGAAAAATAAGCCTGTGCCGGTGCGACACTAAGTCCGACAACTTGAATCACTGCCGGGCCAGGAAAGGGACCCAGCACATAATCATTGATGGTGTGCTTTGGCGCGGTAAAAAACGTCTGTTTGCCATAACTGAACATAATCACGCGAGCGCCGGGAAAGATTTTTCGGTAGAACGACATATTCCGATCCAGCTCTTCAACGGGAATACCGATCTCAACATGCCACCCGTGATCGACAACATACGCCACGTCGCCCGTCATCGAACGCGAGCAGGGAGGCGGGACAACAGAGCTGCACGCTGAAACCGCAAGGATAATGAACATAAAACAGACACGCTTCATCATGCCGATCCTATTGGCTAGTCCCGTAGGGGTGGTTTCGCGCCACGACTTGCATGGACAGATATTTGCTCCTGCAATATCTGCATTCCCCACATCCCTGTGGGTCATGCAGGAGGTAGGCAGAAAAATGCTCCATGCATTTTCTGCATTCGCCACATCCTTGTGGCTTAGCAACGCAGGAGCAGTTGCCGAGCAAACCGCCTCACTCGCGCAACGTTGGTTATAAGCTGTCGTCGTGGGTGGATTGCCTAACGGCGAGTCCTCCTTACAGCTTTATCTCGTATCTCCCCTACCCGCGCCAAGAAACAAACGCATGACTTCTTCCGTTCCTATCGCCCGAATCAATTCCCGCACAGCGCAATAAATAAACAATAAAATCACCAGCCAAATCTGAATTAACCAGAAATGCGGCCAAACGATGCCTGCCAACAGGTGCTGGTTAGCCGTTGTAAAATCCCCGTATTCCCGCAGGAACGAAACCATCTGTTCAACGTAGCGAAACGTGAATGTCGCGGCAAAGTAAATGCCGCTTTTCCAAATAACGTTATGAAGCAGGGGTTTACCGGAAAATTTAGTAGTGAACGGTAAATGGTCAACAACCAAGACTACTTTGGCGATAATCAGCGCGCCAATTGCAGCGCCTGCAAAACTGGTCATCGAAATGCCGTATTCACGGAGAATCAAATTTTCAGTCAGCTTCAGCAAGCTGAACGATAGAAAAAAAAACAGTGCCGGCGGCAGCATCAGCAAATAATTGCGTTTCAAGGTGTTGAATAGTTGTCTCATTTTGGGCCACCGTGCGTTTTTTATTAAGTGTGTCATTAAAGCACGCCGGAGATTGTGTTCAAATAGCCTCTAAGTGCTTTTTAAGGAAATTGTTTTCACCAAACGCTAAACCTTCCGAATTACGGGTTTGTATTCGAACTGGCGGCGGGAATTGAACCCGCGTCCGTAAGTACTCCGCCGCAAGGTCTACATGCTTATCCCGCACATTTAATTTAACCGGTGGCTACCCGTCGGGCCAAGAAAATCGCAAGCAATGAACGTCTCTGCGGACATTAAATGTCTATCGGTTGCAAACGTATATTTTCATATGTAAAGTGCAATTATGGACTTTACCTGTAACCCGATTAAAAACGAAACTAATATCCGTGAACGCGGGTTGCCGCTGTTGACGGCAAGATTGATGTTTAACAAAGGAATGCTGGTGCGAGAAGATACTCGCAAGACATACTCTGAGCGGCGTTTTATCGGCTATAACACAATAGACGGGCGTTTAATGGTAGTGGTGTTTTGTACGCCCTCCGATAACTGTATCCACATTATTTCTTTTAGAAAGGCGAATCGACGTGAGCAAACGAAATTTGAAAACAAAGCCCTCTAATATAGATTGGACAGCGGTGGATGCTGCACCTTTGGCCGACCAGCCGGATGAGGATAGTCCGGAATTAACTTCCGCCGAATTCTCCGAACTACGCCCATTGACTGAGGTATTGCCGGGACTAAACTTAGGAAAACAGCGTATTACTATTATGCTGGATGAAACAGTGGTTCAGGCATACAAGGCTAAAGCAGGCGCACGCGGATACCAGACGCTTATTAACGACACGTTGCGCCGGGCATTGGAGGTTGATAACGTAAAAGAAGCGTTGCGAGAGGTAATACGGGAAGAGTTGCATCGAGCTTGATGTAGATTTGGACAATAAAAAACCCGCTAAGCCTTCCGGCTTGCGGGTTTTTTATTTTATATTTTGAACGGTTCATGAAATCATAAACTGCCAACTTATCGCCACTCACTGAACTATAAAGTAATATTTATTATTATAATTCAGTATCTTAATTGGTGGAGGCGGCGGGAATTGAACCCGCGTCCGCAAGTACTCCGCCACAAGGTCTACATGCTTATCCCGCACTTTTGATTTAACCGGTGACTACCCGTCGGGCCAAGAAAATCACCAGCGATTCCGTAAAGTTTTAGCGCCTCCACACCGGACAGATTTCAGCGCGATCTTATGTAGATGACCTCTGAGCGCCTCTCATACCTAAAAGGTACTAAAAACTCCACCCGCATAAGCACAGATGGTCAGAGGAATGGTGCTGTTTTTAAGCAGCTAAAGCCATTGAGTAGTTTTCGTCATTTGCGAATACTTTAGTTTCAGTAGATTTTACGAGGTGTACTGTCCTCGGCATGCACTTAAGGTTTCGCTACCCACGTCGAAGCCATGTCGCCCCCTTAAGTAGATATTTTATATGAGTTGGCTAAAAATTGTACAATTATTTTTTTAGGCCAGTGTTTATAAGGGTTGCTGGGTAATTCGGGCGGCTTTCCCGTTCATCCTTCGACAGGCTCAGGACGAACGGGAAAGCCTTAACTTTAATTTTTATTGATCAAATCCAATTTTAAATGCCCTTCCCTAACCCGTTCGCTCAACAGAAAAAATAAATCTAATCAACCAGCATCCGGGACAAAGGACTGTCGCCGGCAATTGCCGGTTGTCGGTCGGCAGCATTGCAAGACTCGATAATCGCATCCAGTTGCCTGATCTGCTCGGCATATTGTTTGCCGATATTTTCTATCGCCTGCAACACCTCGCCATCTATCATGCTAATGGCATTGCTTAACCCTTTGTTTAATCCTCTTAAAGCGCTTTTTTCCAACGACGGCTTCAATTTCTTCAATATAAAAAAAGGCGTCAGCCAGGTGATGGCGATTAACAGGGTGCTGTGTATCGCAAAATCCACGCCTAAATAACTTACATTGCTGATGTTGCTGGTGTAATAACCGATAAAAACCTGGTAGCCAACCCAGCAAATGGCTGCAAGCGGCAGTACTATTTCGCACAAGCGCATAAACTTTAAAAAGCCGCGATGCAGCGCGTTACCGGGATTCGCCAATGCTTGCCGGGCCGCCAGTTCGGTTTGGGCATGGATGATTTTAGGCGCTTTTTCTCGGACTGTAGACAGCTGTTTTTTAAGCGGACCGACCGGAACGCCCAGTTGATCGGCATCACTGACAAATTCATCCAAGGCATCGTCAAAGCGGGCTTCGGCCCAATCGTCCCATATGTTTGCTTGGCCTCCTGCTGCATATTTTGCTGCGACCTGGCTGACTAATAAATCGGCTGCGTGATCGGCATAATGCCGCGCCAATTGCTGGGTGGGCCAGGTAAATCCCTGCTGTAACACTTGGCTGGTTCGCTGCCATTGGCCCTGCCACAGCCCCGGCAATTGCTGCAAGGCCGAACTGGACCCCAATGAGCGGCTGATGTTTTGCAGGTTTTGCTTTAACTCGTCTTTTTTAATCTTGGAATTTCTTTGCTCCAATTGTTCGACAGTATGCTCGTTAGCCAATGAGCCGATAGTCAGTTCCAATGCGGCAAATTCGTCGGCTTGCGAACTGTCGGCGCAGGAAGTTTTGAAGATAATCGGCTCGGAGAACCCGGCTTTATGCAGTTGCTGTTTGAAATCCTCATACTGCTCGGTCAGTCCCCTATCCCACTGATTCAACACAAACAGCCACGCGTGCCTGCCGCCTTCGGCAAGCAGCAAGCGCCAGGCTTTTTCATCGCGATAGCGTTCGGGGCTGACCACATAGATCAATACATCGATATGCGGCAGCCATTCCAGCACTTGGTGTTTGTTACTTTGTTCGGTGCTGTCGAAATCGGGCATATCGATCCAGATGATATTTTTTCCGGATTCATTGTCGTGTTCGGCGATTTTGATTTGCGCCAGCGGCAGTTGCTCGGGCAAGTGGCTTATTGAAACGCTCCGATGATGATAAAGCGTGACTTCCCGCGACGTAGGCCGCTCGATGCCGGCCCTGGCAATGGCTTTGCCGGCCAAGCGGTTCAGCAAGGAACTTTTACCGACGCCGGTGCCGCCCATGAATGCGACAATCAACGGCCTTGAGCCGCTATGGTTAAACAGCGTATCGGGCGTTCGCGTATCAATATCGTTTAACTGCTGCGCGGCGCCGCTGTGAATCCAACCTGCGGCCAAAGCCTGATCCGCCCAGCGTTTTGTTGTTTGTACCAAACTAGAGTAGTCGTAAGCCATGGCGCTTTTCCGTCAGTTGAAGCTCTGCTGTGCGCAGTTGCTCGGGAGATATATTGAAATAAGTCGTCATCGGTAATTGTTCGGGCAATCGCAACAGTTTCTTGCGCAGGCTATCGATAAATAACGCCTGTTTTACGGTATTGAACTGGTTTTGTTTTAACTCGGCCTCCACTTTGTGCATATAACCGCCGACCGCGCTTTCGGCCAATAACGAAGTCACAGCCAGCATCGCCGGGGCGATAACCAGATCATCGACGCCTATGCCGCCCAGATAAAAGCTGATTGCAATCACGGTTGCATCGGTAGTCGCCCTGGTTGCGCGCAAGCTGTTCAATACGACCGGCTGGTCTTGCAGTTTGTAATACAAGCTATGTGCGGCGCTTTCGACATCCTGCTGAAACGACAGATGATAATTTTTCGCCGCCTGGGCAAAATCCTGTAACGCCTCCTGCCTATGGCTGCGCAACAGGCTGTTCAATTGCCGCCACCACTGGCCGTGCTGGCCTTGCTCGGCCCTATCCAGCAGCTTATCGCCGAGCTGAATCAGCGTATGTTCGGCGATTTGGTTTAGCAGGCCGATTTCGTAACTGCTGTCGGCAATGTGCAAACTTTTGCTTCCCAGTTTCATCAGCTGTTTGACCGGCCACGTCAAAACCTTGCGGGTACCGGCCAGCACGCGGGCTAATCCGGGCATTTCCAACAAGTTCAGCAATTCGGCTATGGCAAGCTGGAAGGTTTCATAATGATGCGGATGATCCAAGTAGTCGCGCTGGTAACTTTGCATCGCCTGTTTGACCGTCAGGTCGACCATTTCCTGCCAATCGTTTAATGCTTGATGCTCGGCAAGAACCGGCTCCAGCCAAGTCTGCCAATGCCGTTTCAATAATTCCTGTTCAAAGCGCGCATGTCTTTCCGGCTTTACTTTATGCGCCAATTGGTTAATCAGTTGCTGTTTGGGTCCGGGCCACACGGGCAATCCGCCCGGCTTTTGGTAATACAGCGGCACGACCTCCGGAAATTCGTCGCTTCGAGCTTGCCGCCACTTGTCTTTTAACGATTCAATAATGATAGGCTCGGAACCTTCAACCAGTTTATTCAGGCAAATAATCGTCGGCTGATGCAGTTCTTCGATAGCCGCCATGATGTCCCAAACCGATTGGTCGGCATATTTTTCCTTGCTGACCACCAGGATAATCATATCCGCCAGCGCAACCGCCCGGATCACGCCTTCCCGGTAAGTCGCCGAATCTATCGAATCGAAATCCGGAGTATCCCACAGCACGCCATGCGGCAACAGTTTTGAATCGGTGGTGTTTTCGCTTAGCGAATAGCAGTCAAACCTATCCTTGCCGAGCTGCGTTTGTTGCAGTTGCTGGAAGCGTCCGAAATAACGTTGCAAGCCGCTGCAATCCGCGACGCGGACGCCGTTGCAGAAACCTTGCGGATGAATGGTGTAACCGGCCAGCGGGCTGACTCCGGCGGCGTTACTATTTAACAGCACGTTAACGACTGAACTTTTTCCTGCCTGAGTCGGCCCCACCACGGCCATCTGCAACAACGGATGTACTGACGAATCGATCAGCTGGCCTTTACGGATGAAAGCTTCAGCCAGAATCAACTGATCAATTCGCTGTTGATAGCTAATTTTGGCCGCTTCATTGCCCAGCTGAGCCAAGACTGTTTGATAACGTTGTTTTAATAATTGGATAAATTCCAGCATGAAAAACCAGCTCAGGGTTATAATGTCCTGCTATTTTACTTTGTTTGGCGATCCTGCGTTATATAATCACAACCGTAAACCATATAAATAGCATGACACGCGCCCGTACTTAAACTTGAGGTTATCCCTATGAAGAAATTACCTATTCTTCTGCTCATTCTTTCCTGCACATCTTTAGTTGCATGCAGTAAGGGATCGCAAATCAACGGTCATACTACCCGTACCGCTTATAAATCAGTCAAGGCCCTTAAAAACCGTTTATCTCCCGAAGCTCGCATTGAATTTGAAGTTTCGTTCTGGACGCTTCGCGACTCTATTAAAAACGAAAAAGAATTCCTTAACACTGTCGATGGTAAAAAGCCTGAAGAAATCATTGCGATGGGCAAGGAACTTTATCAGCAACGGAAAAACTCCGGCTTTGCAGGCTATGACCAGTACTCAAGCTGGGAAGATATGATCGCCAAATTCGGCAAGGAAAGGCTCGATCAAGAAAACCGTAAAAACAAAGAAGACGCCAAAGATAAAGCCAACGACGTTTTGTACAAACTCTAACCGTATTAACGCCCAGGCAAGGCTTTTTGTTCGGTTAATACCGCAACAAATTGACTTGCCTCAGCGATTGTTTGTTCCATCGCACTGATAAGCTGCGAAATATCAATTCCTATCTCAATAAACTCATGCCTTAATGCGGCAATCGCCTGGGCATTAAGATTGTGCTTCAAATATAAAACCTGATCCTTAAACGCCGCCAGCACCGGCTGGATTTTAGCTTCGGCTTTTTGCATGGTTTTGATCAACCTGACGTAATTCTGCCGGGCTAACTTTAGCTGCTGTTTACTATGGGCTCGCAAATTGCGATTCGTGTATTCATTAAGCTCGTTTTCCCATTCCCTAAACAGCGCCTCGCTGACTTCTTCAATCGCCCTGATTCGATCGCTTACCGCTTCCGATTTAGCGCAGCAAAATTGGTATTGCCTGTTCAGTAAATGGTATCGGTGATCCAATGCGGTTTCGTTAACGCTGACTAAAGTTTTGAAACGCTCCAATGCATCTTCGAACTCGTTTCGGGTCTCCTGTAAGCCGGCGCAAGCCTGCTCTACATGAGACACGACGATGTCGCGTTTATGCTCGCCAATCGATTCCCTGGCGCTGTAATAAACGGTACGGATTTTTTTTGACAGAAAGCGGCTGATAAAATTTAACGATTTTTTTGCCAAATCGTTTGATGGCGGTTTGTTATGATCGGCCATTGGAGCTTTGCTTAAGTTTTATTACTTGGTTTATAAATGCTGATACAGCTTTATTCACCATGAAGACACGAAGGGCATAAGTTTCGTTTGAGCGGGCAAGCCGCTCAACCCAACTTTATTCCCGCCGCCAGCTGGTGGTGCCGTCCGGACGATCTTCCAAAATCACGCCCAGCTCTTTCAAGTCATCACGGATTTTATCGGCCAAAGCCCAGTCTTTGGCTTTTTTTGCAGCAATACGGGCTTGGATTTGTTGTTCGACATCATCTTCCCCAAGCGCCGCATCCGCGCTACCTTTTAGAAAAGCATCGGGTTCATCCTGCAAGATTCCCAGCAAACTACCTAAAAACTTCAGACTGGAGGCCAACTCTTTCGACCTTTCACCGTTATTTTCTTTTTTTGCGGTGTTAAGCTCCCTGACTAAATCGAATAAAACCGACAAAGCAACCGGCGTATTAAAATCGTCGTCCATTGCTTGGTCGAAACGCGTTTTATAAGCCTCTTCGACTACCGCATCGGCTAGCGTTTCCACCCCGCGCAAAGCAGTATAAAGCCTTGTTAACGCTGCTTTCGCATCGTTCAGTTGCTCATCGGAATAATTCAGCGGGCTGCGGTAATGACTGGAAAGAATGAAGAAGCGAATCACCTCCGGACTGTACTTTTTCAGCACTTCGCGCACGGTAAAAAAATTACCCAGCGACTTGGACATTTTTTCATCGTCAACGCGCACAAAGCCGTTGTGCATCCAAACGTTGACAAATTTCTCGCCGGTCGCGCCTTCGGATTGGGCTATCTCGTTTTCATGATGCGGAAACTGTAAATCCATGCCGCCGCCGTGGATATCGAAATGATTGCCAAGGCAGCAAGTAGACATTGCCGAGCATTCGATATGCCAGCCGGGACGGCCCAAACCCCACGGCGAATCCCATGCAGGTTCATTGGTTTTAGCCATTTTCCATAACACGAAATCCATCGGATTGCGTTTAGCCAAATCGACGTCAACCCGTTCGCCGGCCTGCAAATCGTCCAGATTCTTGCCCGATAAACGACCGTAATTCTCAAACTGGGTCACCGAATAAAACACGTCGCCATTGGTGCCGACATAAGCCAAGCCTTTATCGACCAAGGTTTTAATCATCGCAATAATATCGGCGATGGATTGCGTCGCCCTGGGCTCACGATCGGGCGGCAACACGGCCAGAGCCCGCTCGTCTTCATGCATTGCATCGATAAAACGCTCAGTCAATTTAGTGTAGTCCTCGCCGTTTTCGAGCGCGCGCTGAATAATCTTGTCGTCAATATCGGTAATATTACGCACGTAGGTCAGTTCGTAATCTTGATAGCGTAAATAGCGAGCAACCGTATCGAACACCACCATGACTCGCGCGTGACCGATATGACAATAATCGTAAACCGTCATACCGCAAACATACATGCCGGCTTTACCTGCTACGCGCGGCTGGAACGGTTCTTTTTTTCGGGTCAGGGTGTTATATATTTTTAACATGTGAGCGATTTACGAGAAGCCCATTAAAGCGGGCGAAATAAGTAATTGAATGATTAAGAAGAAAATAACCTGTTTAAAAAGTCATCAATAAACGGGCGGATTGCCTGCAAACATTATTGCAGACTTGGCTTGATATAACAAAGTCCAATTATCCAGTACGGCCAGTGTAAGCCAACCGCTATTAGTCCACAAAAACCACGAAATATTCGTCTTTAATATTTTCGTGCTTTTTGTGTTTTTCGTGGATCAATTGCTTTTGCCAGGTCAAGCGCGTGCTTCTCTTTCAATACAAAAACACTTAAAATTTGTTTTTCGCATCAACTTATTAGGAAATTTATGCGCACTTTCATTTTCTCTATGATGCTGTTTTTAACCACAACACTCTCATTTGCAACGGAAAACAAAATGACTGACACATCATCAAAAGTTAAATTAACAACGTCTTTAGGTGAAATTATTATTCAGCTGAACCCTGAAAAAGCGCCTATTTCATCAGCAAACTTCCTGACTTATGTTAATGAAGGCTTTTACAACGGCACCATTTTCCATCGCGTCATTGCCAGCTTCATGGCTCAAGGCGGCGGTTTCGATACTGATTTCAACCAAAAAGCGGTACATGATCCAATCAAAAACGAAGCCGATAACGGCCTGCCAAACAAACGCGGCAGCATAGCGATGGCGCGCACCAATGTTCCCGATTCGGCCACGGCCCAGTTTTTTATCAACTATAAAGACAACTCATTCTTGAACCATACCAGCCCAACGCCAAGCGGCTGGGGCTATGCGGTATTCGGCGAAGTTATTGAAGGCATGGACGTTGTCGACGCAATGTCCAAAGAACCTACCGGCAATCGCGGCGGTCATCAGGATGTCCCCAAAATCGACATCGTTATTGAAAAAGCTGAAGTTATAAAATAGGCTTAAAGACAAAAGGTTCAAGGCGAAAGGCGCATAAGCCGAACCTTGAACCTTGAACCTTGAACCTTGAACCTTGAACCTTGAACCTTGAACCTTGAACCTTGAACCTTGAACCTTGAACCTTGAACCTT
>NZ_RYFG02000102.1 GCF_003994235.2 Candidatus Methylobacter oryzae | reverse complement strand
GGTTATCGCCACGTTCATCACCGGCTTTATGCCGGGCAAAGACCAGCTCAATCCACAATATTAACCAGCGGTCAATGCGTAACTTCTATTATAAATAATTTACAGGAAATAAACTATGTACGTTTTATCCGCTATTGTAAGTTTAACCTTGTTAGGGCTGTTTCTAGGCTTGCTGCTGGGTATTGCCGGCAAATATTTAAAAGTCGAGAGCAGCCCGATTGTCGATGAACTGGAAGCTTTGCTGCCGGGGTCGCAATGCGGCCAGTGCGGCTTTCCGGGCTGCCGGCCTGCGGCCGAAGCCTTGGCCGAAGGCAATGCGCCGGCCACGATGTGTCCTCCGGGCGGCAGCGCGTTGGCTGAGCAAATCGCCGCGTTATTGGGTCTGGACCTGGACCTAAGCGACGTAAAAGAGCCTGAATTGCTGGTCGCCAGGGTCAGCGAAGAGACCTGCACCGGTTGCACCCGCTGCTTTAAAGTCTGTCCCACCGATGCGATTGTCGGCGCGCCGAAGCAAATCCACGCGGTCGTTGCCGATGCCTGTATCGCCTGCAAGAAATGCGTCGATGTGTGCCCAACCGAATGCCTGCAAATGCATCCCGTTGAAGTCACCTTGCGTAACTGGCGCTGGGCGAAGCCTTTGCCTGCGCCGGCGACAAGGAGTAATGCCGTATGTTAAGTCTTTTTAAAGCTGAGTTCAGCAGCGTGTCTGCTCAAACGAAATTTATGTCCTTTGGGTATAAAAAAACGTTATTTCGCGGCGGCGTGCATGCGGATGAGCATAAAACCGCAACCGCTGCATTGCCTATCGTCAATAACTTTCCGTTACCGAAGAAGTTGTATATCCCGCTGCAACAACACGTCGGCAAGCCTGCGGAGCCGCTGATTATGGTCGGCGAAAAAGTGCTGAAAGGGCAGCTTTTAGCCTACAGTCAGGGGCAAATATCGGCGCCGGTTCACGCACCCAGTTCGGGCATTATCGTCGACGTGAACGATTATCCCGCACCGCACCCGTCCGCGCTGCCCATTCGCACTATCGTGCTGGAAACCGACGGCAAGGATGAATGGATAAAAACGCAACTTGTCGACGACCCGTTCCAGCTCCGTCCTGAAGAAGTCAGTTTGCGCGTCGGCGCGGCGGGTATTGTCGGTTTGGGAGGAGCGACGTTTCCGACAGCGGTCAAGTTGAACATGGGCCGCGAAAATCGTGTCGATACCTTGATTATCAACGGTTCCGAATGCGAGCCTTATTTATGCTGCGACGACCGCTTGATGCAGGAACGCGCCGGTGAGATTATCGACGGCGTGCGCTTGATGTTGCACGGCATGGAGACAGAAAGCGCGGTGGTCGCGATTGAAGACAACAAACCTCAGGCTTATAAGGCGATGCGGGCAGCAGCCGAGTCTTATGCGCAGATTCAAGTCATACAGATCCCGACCCGCTATCCGATGGGCTGGGATAGGCAGTTGATCCGTTACGTAACCGGCAAGGAAGTCCCTGTCGGTTGCCGCTCGTCGGAAATCGGCGTGACCATCCATAACGTCGGCACCGCTTATGCGGTCCATAAAGCGATTCGTTACGGACAGCCGTTGCTTAACCGTGTCGTGACTGTCGCGGGCGGCGCGGTCAAGCGGCCGATGAATGTCGAAGTGCCTTTCGGTACGTTAATCTCCGAACTGTTCGATTTTTGCGAAGTGGATAAGGAAGCAACCGCGCGCATTGTGATGGGCGGCCCGATGATGGGCGATTCGTTGCCTCATACGTCTCTTCCGACCGTTAAAGCTACCAGCGGCATTTTGGCGCTAACGCAAAGCGAACTGAAAAGCAGCGATGAGCAACCGTGCATCCGCTGCGCCAGTTGCGTCAGCGTTTGTCCGGCGGGGCTCCGGCCTTTGGATATGGCGAACAATATCCGCATTAACCAACTCGATGCGGCGGTGGATATCGGCTTGAAAGACTGCATCAGCTGCGGTTGCTGTTCTTACATTTGCCCGTCGAATATTCCGCTGGTGCAGTATTTTAAATACGCTTCCGGCGAAATCGTCGCCAGACAGCAAGCCCAGCACAAATCCGAGCAAACCAAGAAGTTGATCGATGCGCGTAATGTCCGCATGGAGCGCATCGCACAGCAACAACGCGAAGAAGAGCTTGCCCGAATTGCGGCCAAGGCGGAGCGTGAACGCTTAAAAGCCGAGCAGGAGGCATTGGTATGATTATGCATATGAAACCGAGCAGCGGCGCCCATGTCGGCGCCAACAACAGCGTCAGCCATATCATGTGGCAAGTCATGTTGGCGCTGTCACCGGCAACGGCGTTCGGGCTGTTGTGTTTTGGTTGGCCGGCAATCAACCTGTTTATCATTACCGTGCTGTCGGCGGTTGGGTTTGAAGCTTTCTGCGTGAAGCTTAAGGGCAGGGCGGCCAAGCCCGTCATTATGGACGGCTCGGCATTACTGACAGGCTGGCTGTTGGCGATGACCTTGCCGCCTTGGGCGCCGTGGTGGATAGGCGTGGTCGGTTCAGGGCTGGCGATTGTTTTAGGTAAGCAGGTTTACGGCGGTTTGGGGCAAAACCTGTTCAACCCGGCGATGTTGGCGCGGGTTGCATTGCTGATTTCTTTTCCTATCGAAATGACGACTTGGGCGAATGTGTCGCCGTTGTTCTTTACGCATTCGCCGGGGCTTAGCGAAAGCTGGCTCATTACTTTTTCGGGTTTGGAAAATATCGATGCTCGCACCGGCGCGACGACATTGGGTTATATCAAAACCGAGTTTTCGCAGAATCGTTTGTTGACCGACATACTGAAGGATTACTCCGGTTTTCTTAGTTTTATCGGCGGGACGCGCGGTAGCCTGGGCGAAACATCGACGCTGTTGTTGGCTTTGGGCGGCATCTGGCTGATCAGGCAAAACATTATTCAATGGCAGATTCCGGTGTCTTTACTGCTGACCGTTGCGCTGCTGTCCGGTTTTTTTCATCTCGCGGATAGCGAACATTATGCCAGCCCGCTGTTGCATTTAAATTCGGGTGCGATGATGTGTGTGGCATTTTTTATCGCGACCGATTACGTCACTTCGCCGAATACGCCTACAGGGCAACTGGTGTTCGGTGCGGGTTGCGGACTGCTGATTTTCGTTATCCGTACTTGGGGAGCGTATCCCGAGGGTGCCGGTTTTGCGGTGTTGTTGATGAATTCGGCGACGCCGTTGATCGATTATTACATTAAGCCCCGGATTTACGGGCGCGATCGTAAAGGCAAGCCGCTGGAGATACCGAGATCGTAGAAAAATTCACCACGAAAACGAAGGATGTAGGCTGGAATACCCACAGGGCACAAGTAAGTCCGCCTGGCGTAAGCAAGGGCGTATATTTCCGGCAAGCAGTGCATATGTCTGGCGGAAACGCTTATTTACGCTGGTTGCCTCGTTCCCACGCACTGCACTCGTCGTTATACACAAGTATTTATTAAACACGTCATCCCGGCAGGGATTTACTCCGGGCTATCCTGCCCGGAGCCCTTCGGGTGAATACCAATCCGTTCCAGACGGATTGGTGCCGGGATCCAGGTGTCAAGGAGGACAATCTTGGAATGATGAGTCGCTACCGCGACGGATTATTTGAATCGGGGTCTCGCCCCCGAGGGCGAGATACTTTCTTTTGCTCCGCCAAAAGAAAGTATCCAAAGAAAAGGCGGCCCCATGCCGCTTGCTTCCTGCGCTCCTCGCTTTTGCCGAGGGTCAGCAGAAGAGGCTCCTGCCCCTCTGCCGACGTGCGGCCTCCCTGCCGCACCCCTGACGGGCCATTCTCGGCAAAAGCTCCGGTGCTCGGCGCGGCATAGGGGATTGGTTCTGTTCTACTTCGGGATGTGTATAACGATGAGCGTGTTGCGCTACGAACGTTGAGTTGTAAGCAATGTATTAAAAAATAAACTTTCCAATTGTAGGACGTAGCGCGTCCTGTAATGCATTCCCACGCAGCGTGTGGGAACGAGATAAAAAAATGAATCGAGCGTAAGCCATGAAACTTGACCCAGCAACCATAGAATGCCTGAAAGCAAAAATTGCCGTTTACCGGGAATTCCTTAAAAACTGGCTGGAACCGGCAAACTTAGCCCAACTCCGGCCCAAACTGGAATTTCAAACCGGCGTGTTGGCGGGCTTTGCATTAATCGCCAGCGTACTGCTGGGTGTGACCAATTGCAGCACCGAAGGCACGATCCAGCGCCGGCTCGATGAAGACTTAAAAAAATCGTTGGCAGAGGTTGTACCCGCCGCTCTTTACGATAACGACATGCTGCAAGATACGATGACTGTTGCATCGGCCGAATACAACATCGGCACTGACGAAACCACGGTTTATATCGCTAAAAAAGCCGGCCGCGTCAGTGCCGTCTGTTTCAAGTTTACCGCGCCCGACGGCTATTCCGGCGCGATCAATATGATTATGGGCATAGATCGCGACGGTAATATCCTGGGTGTACGGGTGCTGAGCCACAAAGAAACTCCGGGGCTGGGCGACAAGATTGAAGTCGCGAAGTCGGATTGGATTTTGAACTTTGCCGGCCGCTCCCTGGACAATTTAGCACCGGCAAAATGGGCTGTAAAAAAGGATGGTGGAGAGTTCGACCAGTTTGCCGGTGCGACCATTACACCTCGTAAATCGGTGCAAGCCATTTATCGCGGCTTGCAGTTATTCAAAGCGCATCAGTCGCAACTGATTAACCTAGAAAATTAGTTGGGACGTGTGGGGGCCGTTCGTGCTGAGCTTGTCGAAGCATGAGCGGATTCCATACTCCACCAGTATTTCAAACCCCGTCCACCCTTCGACTGAGCTCAGGGCGAACGGGGTTTGAAATCTTCAACTGTGATTTGTAGAATCAATCCTTGAGGGCATCGTCATGTTTTTATCGGAAACTTATCGCAAAATCGCCGCCGACGGTATTTGGCACAATAACATCGTGTTCGGGCAAAACCTGGCGCTGTGCCCGTTATTGGCGGTGACCGGTACGGCAACCAACGGCCTGGGCATGGGTCTTGCGACGCTGGTGGTTATTGTCGCTTCCAACGGCCTGATTTCAGTGGCCCGGCATTTAATCCCCAACGAAATTCGCATCCCGATTTTTGTGCTGTTAATCGCCGCGTTGGTGACCTTAGTCGATATTTTAATGAACGCCTGGGCGCACGAACTTTATAAAGTGTTGGGTTTGTTCATTGCGTTAATCGTGACGAACTGCGCGTTGCTGGGCCGCGCCGAAGCGTTTGCCTCCAAGCAGCCGGTCAGGGAAGCGTTGTGGGACGGTTTGATGATGGGTCTGGGGTTTTTGATCGTGCTGGTCGCTCTCGGCGCGGCGCGGGAAATTACCGCATCGGGCACATTATTTGCCAATGCGTCGGTGTTGTTGGGCGAATCGTTCAAGTTTTTGGAAGTCACTGTTATTCCGAATTACAAAGGTTTCTTATTAATGGCGCTACCGCCCGGCGGATTTATTATGACGGCTTTTTTGATTGTCGGTAAGCGCTTAATAGACCAAAAGATCGAGCAAATTAAACAAAGAAAAGCATCCGTAACCGTATTAGCCCCAGTTATTGCCGAGGAGGAGTCATGAACGTCGGAGTTTGTTACGCGCAAGTCGATAGACAATTATGGATGCGCCTGGAAGTGCCGGATAACAGCACTATAGAAGAAACGATTAAGCTGTCCGGTGTATTAAAGCTTTATCCTGAAATTGATTTGTCCAGCCAAAAAGTGGGTATATTCGGCAAAATCGCTCCGCTGGATACTGCGGTAAAAGACGGCGACAGGGTGGAAATTTATCGCCAAATTACCGCCGATCCGCAAATGGTCAAACGGCGAAGACGCTAGACGATTGCATACTGCGAGAAGGTCGGCGGCTTTATTTAACGAGAAAATTTTTCCTATATTATGGCCTCTGGAGAAGAGCACATCGACTGGCTGGAGTTAATCGAAAAATGTATTTAAGAACAATAAATCTGATGATCGAGGTAATTCATGTCAATTTGCCGGAGATAGAATTTATGTTTGCTCTCGATCCGGATATTGGGAGCTGGAACAAGCTTTCTTTGTTTCAACCGTGATATTATTTTACAAGCGCCTATGGAATTAATTTCTTTAGGCGCTTGCCTCTGATAAAGCTGGGCAGTGGCAATCCGGCATGAATTCGGGATTTATCCTGCACGCTTTTGACTCAATAGCAAATTAAGTATAAAGCTTGAGTTGAGCACTTTATCTGCTCAAACGAGACTTATGCCCTTTGGGTGTAAGTAAAAGATAGCCGCGCATAAATATCGAATTTCATTTCTTCTTATTTAGCTTCAAAGAGGGCAACATGAAACTCAATTCAATAATAAAAACGGCTGTGCTGGGATCCGGTTTATTCGCTTCATCATTGGTATTAGCCGACACGATTGCAGTAAGCAACGGCGCTATTTTTCTGTTAGGTGGTTCTACTTTGTCAGTGCAACTGCTATCCGGCTCAACGCCTACGCAAGCCTGCGTCGATCAATTGCTTAGCCAGCCGATTAATCCGGCGGCAACGCAAATTGTCGTGAGCGGCACCAAAGCGGTGGTAACGCCCGGCTTATCCTCGCCTGTCAGCGTGATCAACGTAGGTTCATGCCTGACAGGAACAAGCTCGACCGCCACGCAAGCAGCGGCGGATCTGCAAAAAGGGACCTTGACTATTCCGTGCTTGAACGTAGGCGGCACGATTTATAATGTCGTCATGAACCAACGCGGTAATTCGATGAATTGGGAAGTTATATTCGGCAAACCGGTAACCGACGGTTCTTGCAATATTTAAAGCTGAGTTGAGCGGCTTGTCAGCTCAAACGAAACTTACTCCCAGGTTTTACCCTATCCGAAGCTCTAGCGTTTCACTCTGCGAAGCTAGAGCTTCATCCTCTTTTGTCTATTACAATTCCTTGTAATATTCGCCCGGATAGATGATCGTATGGATTGATACGATTTTTTTGTCATGCTAGTTTTTGTCTTCATCCACTATTTTTTAATGGTGAGCATTTATGAATGCAAAAAAGATAAACCTGAAAGAGTCTGATCTTCCTAAAGCCCGCAATTACATTCTCAAACAATTCGAGGCGCATAGTTGGTGGCCAACCGAACAGCCGGGCAAGGCAAAACGGGAATTCGAATTAATGAAAGGCAGCGCAATTGCGTTGAACGTATGGTGCGAGCGCTGGCTGGACGACGGGCAATGTAAGAAATTGGAAAAAGAGGTTCATTCCTAACCGGGCAGCGGCTTTTTGTTGGAGCCGAATGTAGCGGTTATGCGTTGTATGAGATGAATTCGTTATTATCTTGAGTCAGAAGTTGAATTAGTTTCGGGTGTACAAACAGCTTTTCTTTTCCAGACTGAATTTCATACAGGACGCTAATATCCGACAGTTGCTTAAGGTAGATCGAAGCCGTTTGCCGCTTGGCAATATCCTGTTGTACCAAGTTCTGTATCCGGCAATAAGGTTGCTCAAAAATGACTTGTATAAGTTCATGGCTATAAATTTGGGGTAGCCGATTGCGAACATATTCCGTTGTTTGTTCAATCAATTCCCGCACCGCTTCAATTTTTCGCGTGGTCCAGCAGGCACTCGTTTCTACTGTTTTAAGCATAAAAATTATCCAGTCTTGCCAGTTCCGGTTACTGGTAACCCCGAGTAGCAGGCGATAATAGTCCTGTTTGTGTTGGACGATATAACGGCTTAAGTAGAGTGTAGGTAGGCTGAGCAGTTCTTGCTCAATCAGAAACAGAATATTCAGAATACGCCCGGTGCGGCCGTTGCCGTCAGTAAAGGGATGAATGGCCTCAAACTGATAATGGGCAATCGCCATTTTTATCAACGGATCGATGTCGTCATCCGCATGTAAAAAGGCTTCCCAGTTGCTCAGCAATGTGCGGATTATTTGTTCGCCCACCGGCGGCGTATAAATGACTTCTCCCGAAGCTTGATTACTTAGCGTGGTTCCAGGGACTTTGCGGACATCCATTTGCACCGATTTTATCGTGCTGCAGATTTCCATGGCCGTATTGGTACACAGCGGCCTTTGCCTAAGCTCTTCAAAACCTTGACGAAGCGCGGTTCGATAACGTAACGCTTCTTTAGTCATGGGGTCAGCCTGACTGTCTTCCTGTGCGTACTGGAAAAGTTTATCGGTGGTGGTAACGATGTTTTCTATTTCGGAACTGCCTTGGGCTTCCAACAAGGGTAGTAAGTTAATCAATAAACCTTGGTTGGGCAGCAGTTCACCGGCTTTTTTTAGTTCCGCTAATGCCGCCCGTGCAGGAATACAGGCTTTTAGGACTGCAATATTTTCAAATTCTGTTGCAGGCGGTAGATGCGGTAGATAGTTGTAAGGTTGGTCGGGTTGCCAGGTCATGTTTAATAATGCTTAATATTTCGACATGTAGCGACTATATGTCGATGCGATAAACATGTAAATAGGACATGTACAAATAGACAGTGATTTTCGACACATAGCTACTTATATGTCGATGGAATGGACAAGAATAGCTAAGCAAAGCTGGGTAGTCGTAAGGCAACGGCTTTTCGTTGCTCGACATCCTTACCGGCAACATATTCTGCAATACGGATTGCGTTACAGTTTGCGCTGGTTCCCAGGATTTCAACTTGGGAATCCGGAAGGCGAAATTCATCGTTTTCGGTCGTGTAAACATTGCGATAAATAGCATGGCTGACCGATATAATTGTATGGCTGGTCAATTTCTGGACGATTTAACAAAAAGGCTTATTGCAATAGGTAGTTATACCTATAACTCATAAGACAGTAACAAGGTTATCCACAGATTTTGTGGATAACGGGGTAAAGTGGGTTCGCACTGGTAAATCGCTGTTCCAGGTTAGATCATCCCTATAAAGCGGATTGCAGGCGCGAATCCGCTTTATAAGGATTTAAGCAATTCCTCGACTGTTAAGCCAATATCTTTCGCAATTTGCCGAAGTAAAATGAGCGATACATCACGGCCGGCATGAAACGGTACTGTTGTGCATCTGCCGTCCGGGTGGCGAAACTACTTGTGCGAGCCCCGCTGCCGAAGTTCGTTAAATCCCAATACTTCAAGCAATGCAACGGTTTCGCGAGGTTTAAGAACAGGCAAATGCCCCATGCTTAAGCCACAACGACATTTTGAGTGCCGATAAATTCAGCTTCCAATATCGGCTCACCGTCTTCAAGCAACATTTCAACAACTTCCCGAAGATTTTGATTTAGCTCATCCAAGGTTTCTGCTTGCGTATGCGCTCCTGGGAACCCAGGAATAAAGCCGACATAAAACCCCGTATCCGGGCATCGTTCTACAATTGCCGTGTAACTTCTCATATGAATTTTCTCCTGATTAAGGTCGTTTCGCTAGTTCCCAAGCTGAAGATTGGGAACCAGCGCAAAAGGTAGTTGTAGTAGGGCGGTTTCGCGCCAGCAAACCGCCATTTGACTAATGTGAATCTGCCTTACAGCTTTTATTTTTGATAATGAAATCGGCATTGCGTAATAGTGACTTGCTTGTCATCGAATGCGTAAATAATCCGGTGTTCTTGGTTGATACGCCTGGACCAATAACCTTGTAAATCGAACTTTAAAGGTTCCGGTTTGCCTTTGCCTTGTGTAGGATTTTTACAGATTTCAACGCAGAGATGGATGATGCGTTTTAGCATCTTGGCATCGTGCTGTTGCCACCAGTCCAAATCTTCTAAAGCGTTTTCAGTCCAGGTAAGTCGTAACATCTATTTCTCTTACCTGTCCTTGTTGATGTTGAGAAATACCTTCCCGCAAGCGGTCTGCATTTGCCGGGTTGCTTAACAAATACAAAGTCTCGATTAAGCCGCTATATTCTTTTGCGTCTAAAATGACAATTTCTTGTTCGGATTCGTTACGGACCGAAATGACTTCGTGATTTTTTAAAACACGGTCAAAAACTTTGGGGAATTCGGAGCTACATTCTTGAAGGCTGATTTGTTGTATTGGCATGGTAGTTACCTTTAAGTGTTAAGCAGGGTAGGCAGAACAATGGCTTTTCGCTAGTTCACAAGCTCCTGCTTGGGAATTTGCTTTTGGAAGCTCCAGCTTCCTGTCTCGCGAAGTTGGAGCTTCGCCTTCTAGGTTCCCAATCTGGAGCTTGGGAACCAGCGTAAATTTAGCAAAAATGGGGCGCGATGCGCCCTCTACTTGGCTACAGATTACATCCTATCGCGTTGTTATTCAGCGTATTAAAGGTTTTCGTAAATTTCTTGAAGTAGCTTTCGATAGGACATTCTGCGAATAGATTTATTTTGGAGAATTATTGCGTGTCCCAGATCATAATCTCCATTGTTAGGAAGTAATTCGGTTTTGGCGGGACAATTAAGAATGCCAACAAGATCACCCAATATGCCAATGACAAAAATAATGCTGGATGTGGTTGGGATTACTAAAACAAATGAGCAGTTTAGATATTGGGCAATATATTCGTAAACATGATGCTCAGACTTGTCTTTTCCTGTAACTTCTTTAGGCCAGTACCATCCTTTTGTTTCAAAGCCATAAAAGTCTTTGTCTTTAGTAGAAGAGGCTCTATCAAAGTTAATTAATGTGTGGAGATCAGATATTTTTGCGTTGTCCCTAAAAATATCTCCATAAATAAAGTACCCTGACGATAGTGCAACTTTAGCCGAAAACCTAGCTCTTGCGTCTGGCTTGAGCGGCACTGTTAATATGAATGATTGATCCAGCATCTCTTCATTTGTAAGCTCTTTACGAAGTATTGGAGAAAATACTTTAACTTTATCTTTGGCAAAGGAAATTTGAACCGGTGTACCGAGTCCTTGAATTGTCGATTTTTTAGCTATCGGAATAGGCGCTTTTCTTGAGTGTCCTCGCGCATCATGGTCTCTACGTTTAAACATTATGAAAAAACAATTAGCCATTTCCCCGTCAATGCTACTTCCCACGTCTGAGTTGAAAGAAGAGGAAACTAGAACTTCAAATCCATTTACCCCGCCAAGTGAGAGTGGAATTATATGTTCGCTATTTGCTTCTTCTAGAGTTATTTCTTTATCCGTATATATACAATACATTGCCTGTTATCAGAACAAAAATCAAAAAACTAGCTTAATATATACGATACCGACTGTCTTAATAAAAGATCTAATTTGTCGTACATTTTCCGTGAGTTCATCTTACACCACCCAAATGCCCATAACCCGCCAAAGTCTCCAGCCGGCTATCCTCTAGCGGCTTACCCATCGTAAAATGATAAAGGCTTTGAAATTGTTCGTCCTTGATCCCCAACAGCTCATGCACGCTGTCATCGAAATAACAGCCGATACCGGTGCCGCGAAGGCCCGCCGCTTCGGCTTCCAGATACAGCGTTTGGCCTATCAGGCCGCATTCCCAGAACAAGCGGCGATAAAGCCACGGCGCGGTTTGGACTGTTTCGCCAAATTCGGCAACCATGCCCAGGCTGAAAGCGCTATCGCTGGCGATGGGTTGATGGCAGGACAGCGTTTTGGCGATTTGCCTGCAATCGCCCGAATACAAATGATAAAGCGGTAAGTCTTCGGAAACCGGCCGCCAGTCAAAATCGGTCAAGGTTGCGGTTTGCAACGGTTCAAGCGCATCGTTATGCCTCGGTAGCGCATAGATGCCGGGATCTAATCCCTCAATGCGATGCACGAAAATAAACAGGTGGATCTTCGCCGGCCAGCGCCAGAATTCGAATGCGGCAGAGCCTGGTAAAACGGCGGACAGCATCCGGTAAAAATCGCCCAGAGGCATTGGCCGCATTTTTCCGTCAAAGTGTTGCGCACTGCGGCGTTGGCGGATGATTTTTGTAGCCGTTTGGATGCAGGATGATTTTATAACCGGCTGCCTTGCTGCTTTCCAAGCAGGTTCTTCCGTTTGCGGTTTGCTCGCGGCAATCGAGACTTCATCGATGACCGGCCATTTATACATATGATAAGCACGAAGACTGTCGGCTTTACCGGACCAAGTCCCCGATTGCGCGCTTTCCAGCAAGCTTTCGATGTCTACCGGCATCGCACCGGAGCGCGTATTAATCCGGCAGATAATATCGGGCGATTCATGTTCTTGCTTTTTAAAATCATCCCGGTCTAGTCCCAATAGCTTGGCAATGTCGTCATCGGACCATTCGGCCTGCAACTCGACCGACCAGCCCAGCGTTGCCGCCGCATAACGCAAGGCTCCCAACGCATGGCCCAGGTCATGTTGGCAGTAGCGGTAAGCTCTTTCGCCGTATTTCCAGGCTTCCCGCCAATGAATCGAAGAGAAGCCGATCAATAAGGCTGAATCGGCAAAATTGTCGGAAAAGCGACAACGCTGTTCAAGATGATGGTCGTGGCTGACATAGTGGTAAACCCCGGCTTTAATAAAGTCATTGCCGGTGCTGATCAAATAAGCTTCAGTCGGGTGCAGATTGCCGCTGGAAGGATTACAGCGCAACGCCCAGCGGCTGGGGCCGAATTGCTTCCAGGCCGAAAGGCCGAAGGCGAGTTCCAGCAGCAAGCCGGCATTCGCCAGGTTTAGCGGTTTGGCGGCGATTGTTTCCGGATTATCCAGATCGGTGAATAAAGGCTCAAGCTCAGTGCCGGGTAAGGGCAATGTGACAATCTCGCAGCCGGAAAAGCGCCGGAATTGATCGGGTTGGTCTTCCCAGTCGATTGATTCAGGTCCCTTGGCGTAACGCTCCAGGCTGTGTTTGGTGCGGTTGTGGTAGGCTAGGACGGTTTCGGTTGGTTTGGTCATAGTGGTTTAAATCCAAAGATCGGATCAATGCAGTGCAAGCTCTGCTTGTTGACAGGCAAAGCCTGTACTCCTGATTATTTATTGTCGCCATGTTGGAGAGACTGTAAAGGTATTTGTTTTAGAACAAAAGCAAAAGCGCTCACCACGAAGGCACGAAGATCACGAAGGAAAAATAATTTTTTAAACTCAATGTACTGAAAACTCTGTGTCCTTCGTGCTTTCGTGGTGAATAGGTTTTTAAACTAATTTTGATAAAACTTTCACCGTCTCTGGAGCGCGGCAACGATAAACTTTTTGCACTTTTATGGTGCGTATTTTAGTTGACGAACTTCGGCTCCACGGCCAAGTCATCAACCCAGCAGCCGATCGGGTTACCCAGATTCATATCCTTATCCTCAAAGCGCACCAAAAAAACACTGCGGTTCGGCTCTTCTTCAACATGTCCTATCAGCGTAATTACGCCGCGAGTTCCGGCTTCGGCCAAGATTTCTCCTTCAGTACCATCGGGCATGGAGCCGTCGTCGGTAATCGTCTTTGCCGCATAGACGACATCGCCTATATCTAAATCTTCTACGTTCATTGCATATCTCCTCGGGTTTTGTCGTAAACCTTACATTGTTGGCTGATTGTGTACTTGAAACCTGTCTGTTAATACATTGTTTATTGTCTGGACATTTTGTTAAGGCCTTATTAAATAAGCTTTTAGCGAATAAATAATGATATGGCATACAGGTTGCTTTAAGCATTAACAAGAACGATGCCATACATTCAGGAGTGCATAAAAATGATTACATTAACAGAAAAAGCAATTAGCGCAGTCGGCCGGTTCATTGCCGGTTCGGATACACCAACAGCGGGTTTACGGATAGAAGTGACCGATGGCGGTTGCTCGGGTTATCAATATGGATTGAAACTTGAAAGCAGTCAAACAGCGGAAGACACCGTCATTGATTGCGGCGATGTAAAAGTCTTTATAGACCCCGTCAGTTTGCCGATGCTCGACGGTATGTCTGTTGATTTTCTCGATACTATCGAAGGTTCGGGATTCAAATTTACCAACCCTAATGCGGCTAAAAGCTGTGCTTGCGGCACTTCTTTTAATACTAGTAGCGACGGTACCGGAACTAAAACCTGTTCTTAACGCACCAGCAAACCTAATTCGAGGAAAAAGTCATGTGGGACTATTCAGATAAAGTTAAAGAACATTTTTTTAACCCTAAAAATGCGGGCGCTGTTGTCGATGCGAATGCGATCGGCGAAGTGGGTTCAATCAGCTGCGGCGATGCGTTGCGGTTGACCTTGAAAGTCGATGACGATAGTGAGGTTATCCTTGAAGCCGGTTTTCAAACCTTCGGTTGCGGTTCGGCGATTGCGTCGTCGTCAGTACTGACCGAAATCATCAAAGGCATGACGCTGGATGAAGCGTTAAAAGTCACCAACCAGGACATCGCCGATCATCTGGAGGGCTTGCCGCCCGAAAAAATGCACTGTTCGGTCATGGGCCGCGAAGCTTTGCAAGCGGCGATAGCGAATTATCGCGGCGAAGAATGGAAAGACGATCATGAAGAAGGCGCGCTGATCTGCAAATGTTTCGCAATCGATGCGGTGATGATAGAGGAAATGATTTGGGCCAATAAATTGCGCACGGTTGAAGACGTGACCAACTTCACCAAAGCCGGCGGCGGTTGCGCGGCTTGTCATGAAGACATAGAGGCGATCCTGGAAAAAGTGCTGGCCGAAAAAGGCGAAAAATTCGATCCAAGCGCTGAGTCGGTCAGCAAGCCTGCGGAGAAAGTCGCCGCGGTTAAAGCGCCGTTGACCAATCTGCAACGCATCAAAAAGATCGAGCAAGTGTTGGAGTCGTTAAGACCGTCGCTGATGGCGGACGGCGGCGACGTGGAACTGGTCGAAGTGATCGGCAACACCGCTTACGTGAACATGACCGGCGCCTGCAACGGTTGCCAAATGGCCGCGATGACGATTGCCGGCATTCAACAACGCTTGATGGAAGTGATGGGCGAATTCATTAAAGTCGTGCCGGCGTCGGAAATGTCGAAACTGGTCAATATCGAGGTGGCGTGATGACTGACATTTATCTTGATAACAATGCGACCACTAAGGTCGATCCGGCGGTCGTCGACGTGATGATTCCGTATTTTCTTGAGCAATACGGCAATCCGTCGTCGATCCATAAATTCGCCGACGGCGTAGCGCGCGGACTCAAGCAGGCCCGCCAGCAGGTTCAGGCTTTAATCGGCGCCGAACACGATTCCGAAATCATTTTCACCTCGTGCGGCACCGAATCCAACTCTACGGCGATTTTGTCTGCAATCAAGGCGCAACCGAACAAGAAAGAAATCATCACTACCACGGTGGAGCACCCGGCGATTTTGAACCTGTGCGAACACCTGGAAAAAGAAGGCTATACGATTCACAGAATGCCGGTCGACAAGGCTGGGCGCTTGAATTTGGAATCGTATAAACGGCTGCTGTCAGACCAGGTCGCGATTGTGTCGGTCATGTGGGCCAATAACGAAACCGGCACGATTTTCCCGGTCGCCGAAATGGCGGAGATGGCGAATGCCGCCGGCGTGATGTTTCATACCGATGCGGTGCAGGCGGTCGGCAAAATTCCGATGATGTTGCAGGACACCAAAATCGACATGTTGTCGTTATCCGGCCACAAATTGCATGCGCCGAAAGGCATCGGCGTTTTATACCTGCGCCGCGGCACGCGCTATCGTCCGTTGCTGCGCGGCGGCCACCAGGAGCGCGGCAGAAGGGCAGGGACTGAAAATACCGCGTCGATTGTCGGTTTGGGCAAAGCCTGCGAATTGGCGTTGGAGTATATTGAATATGAAAATACCAAAGTCAAAGCCATGCGCGACCGTCTGGAACAAGGCATTACCGAGCAAATCGGCCATTGTTTCGTGACCGGCGACATGTACAACCGTTTGCCTAATACGACCGACATCGCTTTTGAATATATCGAAGGCGAGTCGATTTTGATGTTGCTGAACAAAGCCGGTATCGCCGCGTCGAGCGGTTCGGCCTGTACTTCCGGTTCGTTGGAGCCTTCGCATGTAATGCGGGCTATGGATATTCCGTATACCGCCGCGCACGGCACGATACGCTTTTCGTTCTCGCGCTATAACACGATGGCGGAAGTCGATAAGGTTCTGGAAGTGATGCCCGGCATTGTCGCGACCTTGCGCAAATTGTCGCCGTACTGGGACGGTAACGGCCCGGTTGCAAACCCTGAGCAGGCTTTTGCGCCGACTTACTCCTAATCAGATAGACCGCTCCTCGTCGTTATCCGTTCGTTAGACCTTCCAGGTGTTTACTGGAGCCGCTCCCGGCGGCTCCAGCACTTCTGACCGCCATGGATGGAGGAAATGCCGAAGACTGCCGGGAGCAGTCTCGGCCGCCGTCCCTGGCAGTCGGTCGCATCGATTCCCTCGGCAACTGCTCTTGCGTTGCTAAGCCACAAGGATGTGGTGAATGCAGAAAATGCAGGAGCGGTTTTCTGCCTACCTCCTGCATCCCTGGCAGTCGCAAAACCTGGAAGGTCTGCATGATGATAGAATACCCGCCTCATTCAGCCAATTCCATTGACCTGAATACAGAAAGTGTTATCGTAAGCCCTAATTTTTCCCGCTCCCACGCGCCGCATTGGCATTAAGTAAATAAAACGCCGGCATCCAAGTTCCGATCTTGGCAACCGGCATCAGCTATGACTCATCAAACTTCAATCGATCTGCAAATCCCTTTCCACGATGTCGACATGATGGAAGTCGTCTGGCACGGGCATTACGCCAAGTATTTTGAAATCGCCCGTTGCGCGTTATTGGAAAAAATCGGTTACAACTACCCGCAAATGCGCGATTCCGGTTATGCATGGCCGGTAATCGACCTGAACATCCGTTATGTGCAGCCGGCCGTATTCGGGCAGACTATTACGATAACGGCGCAAATTGTCGAATGGGAAAATCGCCTGAAAATAAATTACCTGATCACCGATAAAAACTCCGGCTTAAGGCTGACTAAAGGACATAGCGTGCAGGTGGCGGTGGATATGGCGACTAAAGAAATGTGCTTTGTGTCGCCGCCGGTGTTGTTTGAAAAGCTTGGGATGGAGGTTTCTTGATTTTAATAAAAGCGTTGTTTTTGTCTTTATTATTATGCGGACAAGGGTTTGCAAGCGAAGACTTGTTGGCTGGAATTGCCGCTCGACTGGTAAAAACACCAATCACCCAAGGCGAGTTTCACCAGCAAAAACACCTGAAGGTACTACACAAGCCGTTAATTTCCAGCGGCACGTTTACTTACGATCAAAACAAAGGCGTTATCTGGAAAACGCTGACGCCGGTTGTTTCAGTACTGCTGGTCAATGAGTCGAAGCTGTTGACCGGGCAGGGCGAACAAGCGGTGCCGGCGGCTTTCGGCAAGGTTTTTAAAGCCATGCTCGGCGGCGATCTGGCGGCGCTGACCGACGGCTTTAACGTGACCGGAAGCGATCAAAAAACATCCTGGCAACTGGAACTGACGCCGAAGGACGACATGCTGAAAAAAGTGATCGGCACGATGCTGCTGTCCGGCGACACCGAACTGCGCAAGCTGGAAATACGCGAAGCGGGCGGCAACGTGACCGACATCGCTTTCGATAACATTAGCCATCCCGCGCAATTAACCGACGAGCAACAAGCCGATTTTGAACGTTTATCACCCTAAGCTGACCGCAGCACTTTGGCTGGCCGGAATGCTGGTTATCTGTATTCTCGGTGCTCAAGCATTGACTAAGGACTGGCTCGAAACCGGTTTTTTAGCCCTATTGCCGGCCAACGAGCAGCAGCCGGAAATCGCCAAAGCCACGCGGCAGCATAACGAGCTGTCGAACCGGAAAGTGATCTGGCTGGCCGGCGCTACAACATCCGAGGAAGCTATCGGTCACGCGCAAAAGCTTAAACGGCAACTGGAGCAAAGCAGGCTGTTCAGCAAGGTCGTGTTGGAGTTTTCGCCGCAGCAATATATCCGGCAGTACCAGCGACTGTTTTCTTATCGCTATCAGTTGCTGGATACGCAAACCCAAGCCATGCTGGCTAATAACCCCGACCGGTTAATCAAGCAAAACCTGGAGATACTGAACAGCCCGATTGGGCAGATGCAGGCGGCCGATCTTGAACGCGATTCGGCGTTGTTGTTCAGCCGTTATTTCAATTCGCAAAATCCGGTTAAGCTGAACCTGGAGCAGGGCATCGTCGTTTTGCCGGACAAGAATAAGTTCTGGGCATTGGTGTTGACAGACTTGCAGGACGAGCGCTTGCAGTTGGATAAGCTGGAAACCCTGTCCGCTTTGGTCGACAGCGCCACCGAACAAGTCAAAGCGGCCGGCGGCGAATTGCTGGTTTCAGGCATGGCGCTGTTTACCGCGCATGGGGCCGAGTCGGCTAAACAGGAAATTTCCACGGTCGGCATCGGTTCCAGTCTTGGCATTATCGTATTGCTGTGGGCGACTTTCCGTAGCGTCAGGCCTTTGCTGTTATCGAGCCTTGCGATCGGCAGCGGTCTGTTGGCTGCGCTGGTTGTCTGCGTGCTGTTTTTCGGCAAGATACATATTTTGACGTTGGTGTTCGGCGCCAGCTTGATCGGCGTCGCCGATGACTATGCGCAGCATTTTTTATGCGACAGTTTCGGAGAGACGGATTGGAGTCCGCGCAAAGGCCTGAGGTTTATTCTGCCGGGGCTTTCTCTGGGGCTGATAAGCAATCTGCTCAGTTATGCCGGCTTGGGATTCTCGCCGTTTCCGGGCTTGCAGGAAGTGGCGCTGTTCTCGGCTGCCGGTTTGTTGTTTGCCTGGTTGACGGTGGTGTTGCTGTTTCCGTTGCTGCTGAGCGGATTCACGTTTAATCATCGGCCCGGCATCCTTAAATTAACCACTTATTGGGAACAACATTGGCCGCTGTGGGTCAGCAAAAACCGGCGCTGCTTAGGTTTACTGCTGATAGTTTTTACAAGCGGCGGCCTGTGGCTGTTGACGCCGCAGGACGATGTGCGCTTGCTGCAATCGCCGCCGGCCGGATTGCTCCGTACCGCCGATAAAATCAGGCAACTGTTTCCGATGAGTCCCGACAGCCAGTTTTTCCTGGTGTCGGGGAAAGATCAAGCCGACTGGCATCGAAACGAGCAAAGACTGCTCGAACGTCTCGACGCGTTAAAATCGCAAAAAGCGCTGGCAGCTTACGAAGGCTTGAGCCGCTACTGGCCCGATGCGAATCAACAGCAGCAAAATTACCAACTGTTAAAGCACAGTTGGTACGATTCCGGTTTACTGGAGCGCTATATGACCGATCTGGGTTTTGACCGGGCAGCGGTGCAATCTGAACTTAAGCAATTTGCCGCCGCGGAGGGCAATACTTTGGCCTTGCCGGAATGGCTGGCGGCTGCCGATCAAAACAAACAGCAGTTGTGGCTAGGTTGCGATGCCGGCCGCTGTCAAAGCACGGTGACGCTGACCGGCATCAACGATATTAACGCGTTGGCGGCGGTACATGATTTGCCGGGCGTGGCCTGGGTCGATCAGGTCGAATCGGTATCGTCGTTGTTTGCGCGATATAGAATCAGGGCCAGCGGCTTGTTGGCGATTGCATTTTGCTTGGCTTCGCTGGGTTTGGCTTATAAGTTCGGCTGGCGCAACGGCGCGACGATCATGTCGGTGCCGGTCTTGGCGCTGGCGGTTTCGTTGGCGATGTTAGGCTGGTTTAATCAGTTGTTCAGCCTGTTCAACCTGTTTGCATTGTTGCTGGTGTTGGGTATCGGCGTCGATTACGGGCTGTTTTTTTTCATGGCCGGCGACAGGCGCGCCAGCACTTCGTTGGGCGTGACGCTGTCGGCGTTAACGACGCTGCTGGCGTTCGGATTGCTGGCGGTCAGTTCGACCGAGATCGTGCATGCGTTCGGCTTTACGGTCACTTGCGGTATTGTCACGGCGCTGCTCAGCGCGCCGTTGATTGGGCTTAAGGGACAAAAATTATAATGGAACACGGATGCACGGATTTGACTGATAAACACGGATAAATAAAGAATAAATAAAATCCGTGTAGATCCGTCCGATCGGTGCCATCCGTGTTCTATTTTTTAATACTTAAATAGCGGCAAATTATCATGACAAATACAGGCGAAATCATCATCATCGGCGCCGGACCGTCCGGCAGTATCGCCGGGGCATTGCTGCAAAACCAGGGTTTTAAGGTAACGATTCTGGAGCGGCAGTTGTTTCCGCGTTTCAGTATCGGCGAAAGTTTGCTGCCGCAATGCATGGAGTTCATCAAGCAAGCCGGGATGATGGACGCGTTGGTCGATGCCGGGTTCCAGTATAAAAACGGCGCATCTTTTGTCTATCGGGATCAACACACCGAATTTTCGTTTGAAGACAAATTCAGCCCCGGCATCGGCACTACGTTCCAGGTGCAGCGCGGCCGTTTCGACAAACTGCTTGCCGATGAAGCGGTGCGGATGGGCGTTGACATACAGTGGCAAATGGAAGTGCTGGCGGCCGATTTTTCCGGTGATCGGCCTGAGCTGACGGTGCGCGATCAACATGGCGAAGTCACGGCTTATCGTGCCGATTTTGTGCTCGACGCCAGCGGTTTCGGGCGCATTCTGCCCAGATTGCTGGATTTGGAGTCGCCGTCCGGGTTTCCGGTCAGGCAAGCTTTGTTCGGCCATATTGAAGACCGGATCGGCGAAGGGCAATTCGACCGGAACAAAATCAGGATTACCGTGCATCCCGGCCATAAAGATGTCTGGTTTTGGCTGATCCCGTTCAGCAACGGCCGCAGCAGCGTTGGCGTGGTCGCGGAACCTGAATTTTTTCAGGGCTGGGATAATAACGATCAGGCTTTGCAAGATATTGTCAACCAAGATGCGAGCTTGACCGCTTTGCTTGGAAATGCGGTGTTCGATGAGAAAATCAATACTATCGTCGGCTATTCGGCCAATGTGAAAAGCCTGTACGGCAAAGGCTATGCGCTGCTCGGCAATGCCGGCGAGTTTTTGGACCCGGTATTTTCATCCGGCGTGACGATTGCGATGAAGTCGGCCAGTCTGGCCGCGGCTATTTTAGCCAGGCAATTTAATAATGAAGCCGTCGACTGGCAGCAGGATTATGCCGAGCCTTTGCAGCGCGGCGTCAATACTTTCCGGGTGTTTGTCGATGCCTGGTATGACGGCCGCTTCCAGGACGTTATTTTTCACCCGAGACAACAACCAGAAGTCAAGGCGATGATCAGTTCGATACTGGCCGGTTATGCCTGGGATGAAAATAATCCTTATGTCAAAAATTCCCGTTCTAGGTTGGATACGTTGGTTGAGTTATGTCGGGAAGGTTGATTGTCTCGTTCCAACGTAGCGATATGAAGACCTTCCAGGTTTTTACTGGAGCCGCTCCCGGCAGCTCCAGCACTTCTGACCTCCATGGATGGAGGAAATGCCGAAGACTGCCGGGAGCAGTCTCGGCCGCCATCCATGGCAGTCGGCCGCATCGGTTCCTTTCCGATTGCGGCACTTCCGCCATCCCTGGCAGTCGTAAAACCTGGAAGGTCTGGTTTGCAACGTTCGTCTCGTTCCCACGCGCTGCGTACCCTCTGTGGCATAAATGGGAATGCAGTTTAAGGCGCGCTACGCCGATATATAAGAATAATGTGTCGCTACCGCGACGATTTTTGAATCGGGGTCTCGCCCCCGAGGGCGAGATACTTTTCGCTACGAAAACCATCCGTGGTTTTCGCCCTGCGGGCCAGCCGATGGCCGTTCAAATTCGCTCCAGGCGAATTTGTGCTCCGCCAAAGAAAAGTATCCAAAAGAAAGGCGGCCCGGTTGCCGCTTGTTTCCTCCGTTCCTCGCTTTCATCGAGGGTTGCCAGAAGGACCATCCTTGGCCTTCTGGCAACGCGCTGCCTCCTTGCAGCGCCCCTAACGGGCTGATCCCGATGAAAGCTCCGGTACTCGGCGCGGCAAACGGGATTCAGTCCGTGCCATCGATAAGTTTATCTTGTGTTCATCGTTGCGCTAGTTCCCAAGCTCCAGCTTGGGAATTCAGTGAGGGAAGCTCAAGCTTCCCGTTTCTTGAAGTTGGACGAAGATTTGAGTGGAGATTGGAAGCCACCATAATCTCTATTTTTTTTAGCTTTATATTGTCCGGCTGCACGCTGATACAAACGCAACAAGTTACCGATAAACCTGAACCAATGCCAATCGCTCAACCCTTAGGCCCTGCCAGACGTATCGTGCAACAAATAAACGCCGTCTGGGCGGATCGCCGGGAATCCATGCTGGCCGTGCTGGAATTGGATGCGCGCCATATCGCGATGTCAGGCCTCAGCAATGACGGCTTAAGCTTGTTCAATTTAACTTACGACGGCAACACCGTCGTGTCCGATAAAAGCCCGTTATTGCCGGAATCGGTCAACCCGGAATTTATCATTGCCGACCTGCAACTGGTCTATTGGCCTATTGCCGAATTGCAAAAAAAGCTTCCGGCCGACTGGCGCTTGGAAGCAGCTCAAAACAAAAGAATTTTAACCGCCGGCAATAATAAACAAGTTGAAGTGAACTATTTATCCGCCGACCCGGATTGGCCTAAAGCCGTCGAGCTGGTTAATTTTCGGTACAATTACCGCCTGAATATTAAAACGATAAGTTATGAGCTTATACCTGAATGACTTAGGCTTGCTGTGTGCGGCCGGGAACGGCAAAGCCGACGTATTAAAGCGTTTGCTGGTCGGCGACCGGTCGGGATTGGCCGCTAGCGATGAATTCGGCGCGCGCTGCTTCGTCGGTGCGGTTAATGCCGAGCTGCCGGAGATTCCGCAGCGCTACAGTCTTTACAATTGCCGGAATAACCGCTTGCTGTTGGCAGCGTTAAGCCAAATACAATCAACGGTGCATGACACGATCAGCCGATTCGGCTCTGACCGTATCGGCATTGTGTTGGGTACCAGCACCTCGGGCGTGCGCAATACCGAATTTGCGTTGGCGCATTGGGCTGAACACGGCGCATTGCCGGACGAGTTTCATTACAAGCAGCAGCAAATGGGCGCCGGAGCGGATTTTTTGGCCGATTTTATAGGCATTGAAGGCCCGGCTTACACGATTTCTACCGCCTGTTCTTCCAGCGGCAAAGCGTTTTCGTCGGCGCGGCGCTTAATCCGGCAGGGCTTTTGCGATGCGGTTATTGTCGGCGGGTCAGACAGCTTATGCGGTCTGACCGTTAACGGCTTTACAGCTTTGGAATCGATCAGCGCCGGGCTATGCAGGCCGTTTGGCGCGCATCGCGACGGCATCAATATCGGCGAGGCGGCCAGCCTTTTTGTGTTGAGCAAAGAGCCTGGACCGGTGCTGTTGCAAGGCATTGGCGCAACCAGCGACGCCTATCATTTTGCCGCGCCGGACCCGGACGCAACCGATGTGATTAAAGCCATGCAACATGCGCTGGACGATGCCGGTAAAATACCGGCACAGATCGATTACCTGAACCTGCACGGTACCGCCACTGAGTTGAACGATGCGATGGAAAGCAAAGCCGTTAATGCGTTGTTCGGTTCCACGGTCGCGGTCAGCTCCAGCAAGGGCATGACCGGTCATACATTGGGGGCTGCGGCTGCGTTGGAGTTGGCTTTTTGTTGGCTATTGCTGACTACTGACGATAATCAAGGCGCGTTGATTCCGAATATCAACGATGACGAAGCGGATGCAACATTGCCCGCGTTAAATTTGGTAAAAAAAGGAGAAACGTTGGGACGCAAGATCGATATTTGCCAAAGCAATTCGTTTGCTTTCGGCGGCAATAACCTGTCTATTGTGGTGGAGCGGGCATGAACGATATTGCCGACGACTGCATTGATGCGGTTTTAACAGTGACGGAGAATTTATGTCCGGAACGGCAAGAGGCCGTCGCATTGGACGATGTTAACGATTTCATTCCGCACAGCGGCAGCATGGCGTTGCTGGATCGTATTGTTGACTGTGACGATCAGGGCTTGACGGCCGAACTGGTCGTGCGCAGTGACGGCTTATTTGGTGACGATCAATCCGTTCCCGCCTGGGCCGGCATTGAATATATGGCCCAAACCGTCGCCGCGTATGTCGGCGTAAAGGCAAAGCAAGCCAATGAGCCGATACGGATGGGTTTTTTGCTGGGGACTCGGCGTTACAGCAGTAATGTCGCCGTGTTCAAGGCGGGGACAGCATTAACGATACGGGTGGAAAAGATTATACAGGACGATGGCTTGGGGGTTTTCGATTGCCGGATTGAAGGGGAAAATATCGAAGTTACGGCTAACTTGAATGTCTATCAGCCTCCGTTGGATAACGCACCTATTGAAAACATCGCGAGTTAGACCTTCCAGGTTTTACGACTGCCAGGGATGGCGGAAGTGCCGCAATCGGAAAGGAACCGATGCGGCCGACTGCCAGGGATGGCGGCCGAGACGGCTCCCGGTAGTCTTCGGCATTTCCTCAATCCATGGAGCTCAGAACTGCTGGAGCTGCCGGGAGCGGCTCCAGTAAAAACCTGGATGGTCTGCATAGCGAGTTACTATTCAGTACATAAAGAAATGGAACACGGATGACACGGATAGGACGGATTTACACGGATATTTAGTCCAAATCCAGTTTGATTACGCTTTTAAAATCAGTGATTATCCGTTTAATCCGTGTCATCCGTGTTCCATTAGAGAATATGCTGAATAGTTACCACATTGATATGTTTCCTGCCAACAAGATGAAGTATTAAAACAACACATGAGCAAAATATGAATAAAACTGTTTTAGTGACCGGTTCCAGCCGAGGCATCGGCAAAGCGATTGCGTTATACCTGGCTAAACAGGGCTTTGATTTGGTCATCCATTGCCGCAGCCGGATTGAACAGGCCGGGGAGGTCGTTGCCGAGATAGAAAAGCTGGGACGGCAAGCCAGGATTTTGCAATTCGACATCGCCGACCGCGAACAATGCAGCGATCGGCTGACCCAGGATATTGACAATCACGGCGCTTATTACGGCGTCGTTTGCAATGCCGGCATTAGCGCCGATAACGCGTTTCCGTCGCTGACCGGCGAACAGTGGGACAGCGTGATTCACAGCAATCTGGACGGTTTTTACAACGTCTTGCAGCCGGTGATAATGCCGATGGTCAGGCGCCGCAAACCGGGACGCATCGTCACGTTATCGTCGGTTTCGGGCTTGATGGGCAATCGCGGCCAGGTCAATTACAGCGCCGCAAAAGCCGGAATCATCGGCGCGACCAAGGCACTGGCGTTGGAAATGGCAAAGCGCGACATTACCGTTAATTGCGTCGCTCCGGGGTTGATCGAGACCGAAATGGTCGACGAATTGCCGCTGGATGAAATCAAGAAAATGATTCCGGCGCGAAGGCTCGGTAGTCCCAAGGAAGTGGCGGCAGCCGTGGCTTTTTTAATGTCCGAGGATGCGGGCTATGTGACCCGGCAGGTCATTTCCGTTAATGGTGGCTTATGTTGAAACGCGTGGTGGTGACCGGCATGGCCGGGATTTCGCCGATAGGCAATAGCTGGCCGCAAGTTGCCGGGCGGCTTAAAAGCAAGTCTACCGGTATCGCCGTGATGCAGGATTGGAGTAAGTATCAAGGCTTGAATACCCGTCTCGGAGGGCCGGCCGATTTTACCCGGCCCGAGCATTATTCGCGCAAGCAAGTGCGCGGCATGGGCCGCGTCGCGTTGATGGCGACTTATGCAACCGAGCTGGCGCTGAGCGATGCGGGCTTGCTAGATGACGATTGCCTTAAAAGCGGGCAGATGGGCGTTGCCTACGGCAGTTCGTCGGGCAGTCCCGATGCTATCGCCGAATTCGGCAATATGTTGCTTAACCATGCCACAGGGGGCTTGAATGCGACCTCGTATATCAGGATGATGAGCCATACCGCGCCGGTCAATATCAGCCTGTTTTTCGGCATCAACGGCAGGATTTATACAACCTCAAGCGCCTGTACTTCCAGCAGTCAAGGCATCGGCTATGCGTACGAAGCGATAAAGTTCGGCCGGCAACAACTGATGGTGGCGGGCGGCGCGGAAGAGCTTTCACCGATTCAGTCCGCCGTATTCGATACCTTGTTTGCAACCAGCCTTCGCAACGATGAACCGGATAAAAGCCCACGGCCTTTCGATCGCGACCGGGACGGTCTGGTGATCGGCGAGGGCGCAGGCACGTTGATATTGGAGGAGTTGGAGCATGCTTTGGCTCGCGGCGCTGAGATTCATGCCGAATTGGTGGGTTTTGGCACCAATTCGGACGGCCTGCATGTGACCCAACCTAACAGCGACAGTATGCAGGTTGCGATGCGTTTGGCTTTGCAGGATGCCGGGCTGGAAGCGCCCGCAATCGGTTACATCAGCGCGCACGGCACCGCAACCGGTCACGGCGACATCGCCGAAAGCCATGCGACCGCGGCGGTATTCGGCGACAAAACGCCGGTCAGCGCGTTGAAAAGCTTTACCGGCCACACTCTGGGCGCTTGCGGTGCGCTGGAAGCCTGGGTGGCGGTAAAGATGATGAATGAAGGCTGGTTTCATGCCACGGCCAATCTTGACAACATTGACCCTGGATGCGCCCGGCTGGACTATATTAAAGAGGATATTCGTCAGTTCGATTGCGATTATGTAATGAGTAATAATTTTGCTTTCGGCGGTATCAATACTTCTTTAATTTTTAAGCGTTGGGATAAATGAAATCCCGTTCAACCCCTGGAGAACTACAATGATAAGAAAAATATGTTTAGCGTTGGCTTTATTGATTTTGATCACAGGCTGTACCACGACAGGAACATTTAAAGTGCCGCCCGGCACCGATCTATACGTTTACAAAAGGCCTGAGCCGGTAGACATCAAGGCTGACGGCAAGGTCACCACGAAGCCGTTCTTCTGGACGGCTGCCGGTGTACCGCCTGAAGGCGGCATACCTTACCGCCTAGAGAAAGGCGGTAAGGTTGTCAAGGAAGGAAAACTGAGGACAAAATTCCGTACCGTTTCTATTTTCTGGCCGCCGTTTGCCGCGATCTATTGGCCAATGGGATTTAATCCTGACATCACCTACGATCTGGTAAATGACAAGCAGGAATAAAGCATTGCGGTAACCTGATTAGGCCGTTTTTTGCAACATAAACCGGCCAATAAAGGTAGTTGTTTTATAGTCTGGAGTTATCCACATTTTCTGTGGATAACTCTGTGCATAAACTGAAAATAGATGAGCTAACTATTCACTTCTTAAGCTTTTTTGTTAAATCGTTCAGATTGTAGCCAGTGCGCGATTCGCTATTAATATCGCATCAAATATCAATGACTTAGCGAAATAAAAAATGATTTTAACGATGGTTTTCTACCTGCGGACTGAAGTTCTGCAGGTATGCTGCTGAAACAAAAGTATATTGTACAGGCCTGTGGAAAAGCTCGAGCTAGAGATTGCTTGTCAAGCTTTTTTTACAGGAATATGACAGACGGGATGATTCATGCAAGTGGTTGAATGCGTTGCCTGTTTGATACAGTACATTCAAAAAACGACATTCTTGATAGAAGCGTTATTGCAGGCTGAAATTTTGGGCGGCCAATACTCGGGCCGCCCAAATAGCTCGGCGGTTTTACGGATGTCTTTTATACGGAAGACAATCCGTTTAAATCCCCCGTTGTATAGAATGACTTAGATAATCAGCTTGTGATAATGACCTGTCACCGCAATACGGTTAAGACAGTTGGATAAAGCTGACTTGGGCAGCTCGTCCGCTCAAACGAAACTTATGCCCTTTGGGGAAAATCAGGAGATAGTGGAGTTTGAGTTGTTAATGACGTCTGCCATTCTTACCGGCAGTCGTATCTTCAAATTTAACTTTCAATGGTTTTCCGCAGTATAGATTGCCGTCCAGCGCGGCTATTGCGGCTCTGGCTTCGTGCCCTTCCATTCCTATAAAACCGAAGCCTCGGCATTTTCCGCTAAATATATCGGAAACAAGTTGAATGGAACGGACTTTGCCGTATTCAGAAAATAAAGCCTGTACCGATTCTTCAGTGGCTTCGCTAGGTAAGTTTCCTACAAAAATTCGTTTCAAAAGACATGTCCTAAATATAAGGGGTGAGTTGATTGGCCGGATGAACCGGATAGGTCACAACCCCGCGTATTATCCAGGCGGGGTTGAATGTTGGAAAGTAAAGCGGGTTTTTATCCCCAAAGGGCATAAGTTTCGTTTGAGCGGACAAGCTGCTCAATTCAGCTTTAAGCTGCGCTTACTTGTGAAGCTTGCAGGCCTTTAGGGCCTGACTCGACATCGTAATTGACGGCTTGGCCTTCGGCCAGTGTGCGGAAACCGCCGTTGCTTGCGATTGCGGAAAAATGTACGAATACGTCCGCGCTGCCATCGCTAGGTGCAATAAAACCAAAACCTTTTGCTTCGTTAAACCACTTAACAGTACCTGTCGCCATATAAATTACCTCTATAAAATCAATGAAAATGTTTAATTGCAAATCATGCCGGGCAATTTTAGGGAGAAAAGCGAATGGAATTTCTGAAAAGTGCTGAATAACATGCAAAACTTAAATAGAAACCTCACGTTTGTGCTGAATGCTGCCTAATTAAGCGTGGTGCATTATAGAGGCTAATCCCCAGTATAGCCATTGATAATTTAAAAGACAGCGTTTCTTCGTAGGGATAACGTCTCTAAAATTTAAATAATGGCTAGGCTGTTAATGATGGTTTCTATGATCGAAGTTATGGTAACGGCTGTCGTCATCATCGTTATGCTGACGATTATTTTCATGGTCAAAAGAATGGCCGTTATATCTTTCGTGCGGATCACGCCTTGAATCGTCGTGATCCCAGTGGAGCCGTGCATTGTATTGATCATGCCGGGGATGATATGGAAAATAGGCGCCGCCATAATCATGCCGATCCGACCTTTCTCCGTAATAATTTCTGTGCATAATGGTATATCCGCTGCTATAACCGCCGTAGCTGGGATAGTATGAATATTGCTGTGGATAATGTGCACAAGCCGTAGCCGGCAGTGCAAAACCGACGAGCAGCATTTTTTTTATTATCGTATTCATTTTAAATACCCCGTGATAATTAATCTGTGTCAACAATAGCCGTTGATCGCTGAATACCGGATGAATCGGAAATATTCGTTTTTTGTCGCCAAGACATAACTAATTAAGGAGTCTTATGAAATACCAAGTGGTTGACGCGCGTATTACGCCTGAAGGACGGTTGGACGTGCTGTCCAAGACTGAAGTAAGCAAATTGCTGGATACCAGCCAGGGCGGGCTGTACCGGTTATTTCGCAATTGCTCGCTCGCGGTATTGAATTCCGGCGGCACGATGGATGACGGCAAGGAGCTGCTGGAACGCTATCCCGATTTTGAGATACGCGTAGTTCAGGAGCAGCGTGGTATTAAACTGGAGGTAAAGTCCGCTCCGGCCCATGCTTTTGTTGACGGTAAAATGATTAAAGGCATCAATGAACATTTGTTCGCGGTGCTGCGGGACATTATCTATATCAGCGACGAGATTACCAATAATTCAATAATCGATCTGGAAACGTCGGAGGGTATCAGCAGCGCCGTATTCCACATTTTGCGCAATGCCAAAATTCTGCGGCCGATGACCAATCCGAATTTGGTGGTGTGCTGGGGCGGGCATTCAATCAGCCGCAAGGAATACGATTACAGCAAGATCGTAGGGCACGAGATGGGCCTTCGCGGTCTGGATATTTGCACCGGCTGCGGACCGGGCGCAATGAAAGGCCCGATGAAAGGCGCAACTATCGGTCATGCCAAACAGCGGATCAAAAACGGCCAGTATTTAGGCATAACCGAACCCGGAATCATCGCGGCCGAGTCGCCGAATCCCATCGTTAACGATCTGGTGATCCTGCCGGATATTGAAAAACGCTTGGAAGCCTTTGTTCGCATCGGGCATGGTATCGTGGTTTTTCCCGGCGGCGTCGGCACGGCGGAAGAAATACTTTATATACTGGGTGTGCTGTTGCATCCTGAAAATAAAGACATGCCGTTTCCGTTGATATTTTCCGGCCCGGATTGTTCGGCCGATTACTTCGAGGAAATCGACCGGTTTATCGCCGGCACTTTGGGCGAATCCGCACAACAGCGTTACAAAATCATTATCGACGCCCCGGCCGAGGTTGCCCGGCAAATGCAGGAAGGTATTCAGCAGGTGCGCCAGTTCCGCAAAGAAACCGGAGATGCGTATTATTTCAACTGGTTGCTTAAGGTTGATCATGTGTTTCAGCAGCCGTTTACGCCTACCCATGACAACATGAGCAATCTGGCCCTGCATAAAGATCAGGAGAATCATTTGCTTGCCGCTAATCTGCGCCGCGCGTTCTCAGGCATTGTCGCGGGCAACGTCAAAGACGAGGGCATACGTGCGATTGAGCAATACGGACATTTCGAAATTCATGGCGATGAAGACATCATGGCGCTGATGGATTCGCTGCTGGCTTCGTTCGTTGCGCAGCACCGTATGAAGTTGCCGGGGAAAAAATATTCGCCGTGTTATAAGATTATCAAGTAACGAGAGCGTTGCCGCTCGTTAATAATACGACAGTCAGACCTTCCAGGTTTTTAAAACCTGGAAGGTCTGACTAGAGGCATGTTTCTAAACGTGGCCCCGGAGCGTCACCAGCATCATGAAAGTCATCCTGACCGAAAAACCCTCAGTCGCACGCGACATAGCCAAATGCCTGAATATCAACGGCAAGCGCGACGGCTATTTTGAGGGCAACGGCTATCAAATTACCTGGGCGTTCGGTCATCTGGTCGAATTGAAAGAACCGGATGAATATAACCAGGCCTGGAAACGCTGGTCGTTGGAATCGCTGCCGATTATTCCCGAAAAATTCGGCCTGAAAGCCAGGGGCGATGCCTCTGCGCAAAAGCAGTTGAACATTATCAAGCGCTTATTCAAAACAGCCGATGAAATCATTTGCGCGACCGATGCCGGAAGGGAAGGGGAGCTGATTTTCAGGTACATTTTGTCCTGGGCCGGGTGCGTGCAAAAACCGTTTAAACGTCTGTGGATCAGTTCCTTAACCGACGACTCAATACGCAAAGGCTTTGCCGGGTTACAGGACGGCCATGCCTACGACGGGCTTTACCGGGCCGCCAAATGCCGTAGCGAATCGGATTGGATCGTCGGCTTGAATGCGACGCGGCTTTATACGCTGAAGTTCGGGCAGCAACGCAGCTTATGGACGATAGGCCGCGTGCAAACGCCGGTGTTGGCGTTAATCGTACAAAAAGATGCGGAAATCAGCAGCTTCGTGCCGAAGGATTTCTGGGAATTGCACACCCTGTACCGGGACGCCGATTTTCAATATACCGGCGGCCGCTTCGACAACAAAGCCGATGCGGAAGCCCTGCTGAATCAAGTCGCCGGGCGGGATTTTCGGATCGACGAAGTCAAAGGCAAGAAAGAAACGGTCAGCCCGCCGTTACTGTATGACCTGACCGACCTGCAAAAAGACATGAGCATCCGCTACGGCCTGACTGCCGACCAGACCTTAAGCTGCGCCCAGCAATTATATGAAAAAAAGCACATCACCTATCCGCGTACCGACAGCCGCTACCTAAGCAATGATATGAAGCCGGGCGTGAAGCCCTTGCTGAACAAATTACGGGCTAAATTCGAGCAGCAGATTGAGCCGTTGGATCTCGACAAATTGACATTAGGCAGCCGCACATTCAACGATGCCAAAGTCAGCGATCACCATGCGATCATACCGACAAGCGCAGTGCCGGGCGGGCTTTCGGGCCATGAAGCCAAAGTCTACGAAGCGATAGTCCTGCGCTTTATTGCAGCGTTCTACCCGCCTTGCATCAAACGGATTACTACCGTTTTAGGCAGTGTCGGTACAGAAGCCGAAGTTGGCGAAGTCAAATTCAAAACCACCGGCACTGTTATCGAATCGCCCGGCTGGCAGGTTTTGTATAAAAACGACGGTTCAAAGCAAGCCGATAAAGAGCTGAAAATCCTGCCCAATTTTGCAAAAGGCGAAACCGGCCCGCAGCAAGCGTCGATCAACCAGGGCAAAACCACGCCGCCCAAACCTTACAACGAAGCCAGCTTGCTCAGCATCATGGAATCGGCCGGTAAAACCTGCGACGACGAGCAACTCAAGGAAGCGTTAAAAGAAAAAGGCCTGGGCACGCCGGCAACCAGGGCTTCGATTATCGAGGTGTTAATCAAGCGCAACTATATCCAGCGGCAAAAAAAGACCCTGACCAGCACCGAATCGGGGCGGCATCTGATCTCTATCATTGCCGACGACCGCTTGAAGTCCGCAGCGATGACCGGCGAATGGGAGGCCAAGCTCAAAAAGATTGAACACAACAATTACGATCCAGACCGCTTCATGGCCGAAATCATCCAGTTTACCCAGCAAATTAAAGACGAATCGGAACGGCCGCTTTACGATCAAAGCCGCTTGGGCGATTGCCCGTTATGCGGGCAGCCGGTCATAGAAGGCAGAAAAGGCTACGGATGCAGCGCCTGGAAAGCCGGTTGCCAATTTGTGTTGTGGAAACAAGTGTATGGCGTAGCGGTTAGCCATGATATGGCCTGCCAGTTATTGCAAAGCAACCGCACCCTGCATGTCTACGCGCTTAAGCTGGACGATGAAGTGTTTAACGCGCAATTGACGCTGAACAAACAAGGCGAAACCGGCTATATCAAAGCCGAGCCGGTACAGCGCGCTACCGTAAAGGAAGCGATTGCCGATTGCCCGCTGTGTAACGGCAAGATTGTTGAGACAGCAAAAGCCTACGGCTGTAGCGAATGGCGCAATGGCTGTAAAATGACGATCTGGAAAACCGTCGCGCATAAAAAAATTACTGGTGCTATGGCTAAAAAGTTATTAAGCAAAGGCGAGACAGGAATGCTAAAAGGCTTTAAGTCCGGCAAAGGTGAGGAGTTTGAAGCTAACCTGAAATTGGTCGACGGTAAGGTAGAAATGGTTTTCGGCGAGCGTTAATAGAATAATTTTTGTAACTATTCAGCGCATAGAAAAATGGAACACGGATGACACAGATAGGACGGATTTAAACGGATTTTTAGCTTGAACCTCGGTTTGTTTGAGTTTTTATACCCACAAAGGGTATAAGTTTCGTTTGAGCGGACAGGCCGCTCAACTCAGCTTTAAATCCGTGTTTATCTGTTTAATCCGTGTCATCCGTGTTCTATTAAACATACGCTGAGTAGTTACTAATTTTCCTGAGTTGCAACGGCCGGGCCGGCCGCTTCAAGAATAAACAATACTGGCCTGCGGGCCGAGATCGTCTTTTTCCTCGATATAACGGATTTCGTCGCCCGGTTGTAACGAATCGAATCCATTTCCTGTCACGCTGTTCCGGTGGAAATAAATTTCACGCCCGTCTTCAGACTCGATAAAACCGTGATCTTTTTCCGGCAATACGCGGATTACAGTTCCGGCGCTTTGCAGGTTGTGGGTTTTAACTTTACCGTGCTGAATCCGTGCATAATCTTCCAGTAATCTTGCCGCTACGTTAAAGGCATCGCGTATGGCCACATAAATATCTTCATAGGCCTTCTTGTCGTGATGCTCGCGGCTGACGAGCAATTCCCTGCGAGGCGTGGTAATATCGATGCGGATATGGTACTGGTTGCCTTGATGATGGCGGTGGTGCTCGGACTCCACCGCCACTCTGCAGCTCATAATATGCGAGTGAAATCTATCCAGCTTGCTTACTTTCTCACGAATTCGAGCCTCTACGGCATCTGAATGAGGTATCCCACGAAAAGTAATTTGTAATGGGATTTGCATATCAGTCACCCTTCGGCTAAATACGGGAATGAGTTGGTTATTGCAGCATCAGAGAATAACTAAATCTTCAGCTTGCGGACCTTTTTTTCCTTGTGTGACGTTGAATTTTACTTTTTGTCCATCGGTCAATGATTTAAATCCTGTAGTACTGATATTGCTGTAATGCACAAATACATCAGGGCCTTTTTCCTGTTCGATGAAACCAAAGCCTTTGCTAGCATTAAACCATTTTACTGTACCGGTATTTGTTTGTGTCGACATAATTAAAATCCCAAAGAATAAATTTAGTTTTCATTAAGTAATGGATATATTACTTAATTCTGTTTGCTGTAAATGGAAACTATCAGTTAAATAGTTAACCAAGTATTTTTATTGAATATTATTTAGTTAATCAGCCATAACATCTCCAGTAGTATAAGAAATTTAAAGTATTTAAATTAATCCGGTCTAGTGAAGAATGTCTTTAGCAAGCATTTCTTTATACTCCCGTTCCGTCTCTAGCCAATCATCAAAATCATGACCTGTTTTAAAACCTCTTTTTTCCGCTTTATAAAAAGCAAGTTCGGCAATTTTTGTATAGCAGTCGGGGAGGTTGACAGGTGTAAAAGACGCTATCGGGTTTAAAATGGCGTCTTGGACGGGTGTACTCATTTCCACTTCACTCACATCTACGTTACTAAATTCGTATAAGATTTTGTTAATTAATGAACAAAAACCAGTTGCGGTTATTGAAACAAAAAATGATGAATAAAAATATTAGTGCAAATACCTAGTTCCACAGAAAAGATAAAAACAGGCTAGAATTAATGCTCTTTTTAGCCGTGCAATTAGTATTTGTTAAGATATTAATTATCGGAAGCGAATAGATGGTGCGGATGTAACTAATACCCGCTGTGACAATGGTATAGAAATAAGATTAAATAGCGGGTATTATTAAAAACGTATTTTATTATTGAATTGAAAGTTGTTAATTATCAACCTCTAAACGATTATCTATAAAGCTGAGTTGAGCGGCTTGTCCGCTCAAACGAAACTTATGCCCTTAGGGCATAAGCCGTTCATAATTAGTATAGTTTCTGCACAAAACGCAGGAAGCGTATACTAAACGTTACCCAATTAATAAACTAAGTTTTCCATACAAGACATAACTTATGAAAAATACACCGTTGGCCCCCTCACAACTTTATAAGCCTTGCAATATTGAACAATTAAAGTTCAACTCCACTGAGGAGCTTGAGGATATTGATATTACCGTAGGGCAGCAACGCGCGGTGGATGCCGTCAAATTGGGCATCCGTATGAATAAAAGCGGTTACAACATTTTTGCGATGGCGCCTGCCGGCACCGGCAAGTTAACGACCATTCGCCAGTTGGTCGAACACGAAGCCGGCCGTCAAGCCATTCCTTCGGACTGGTGTTATGTCAATAACTTCAGCCAGCCGGCCAAGCCGAAAGCCATTCGCTTGATGCCGGGACAAGGCAAGGTGTTCAAGCACGATATGGCGCAACTGGTTGATGAGCTTAGCGTCGCTATTCCTGCGGCTTTCGACGGTGACGAATACCGCTCCAGGGCCGGCGAGCTTGAAAGCGAATCGCGTCAGCGGGAAATAAGCGAACTCAGCCGCTTGCGAGAGGATGCTGCGAATTCCCATATTCTTCTTACCGAAACTGCGACCGGTTACGCGTTCTCCCCGGCCGATGAAAACAACGAAATTATTAGTCCCGAGCAGTTCAATAAGTTCGATAAAGAAAAGCAGCACGAAATCCAGCAAACTATTTTCGACTTACAGGAACGCCTGGCAAAACTGTTGAAAAACTTCCCTATTTGGCGCAAGGAAACCAAGCGCAAATTGCAAGCGTTGAACCGCGAAGTCGCGGAGCAGGCCGTCAACCATTCGATAGACGACTTGATCGAAAAATATGCGAAACAGGAAGCCGTGCTGAGTTACTTGAACGAAGCCCAAAAAGACATTATCGATCATGTGCTGGACTTTCTGCCGCGAAGCGAAAAAATGTTACCGTTTATGGAGTTGGCGCAAGAAGCCAATCCGCTTAAACGCTATGGCGTGAACTTGATTGTGGATTTTAGCGACAAGAAAGCGGCTCCGGTTGTTTATGAAGATCATCCGAATTACAGCAATCTGGTTGGGCGTACCGATCATCAAGCTTACATGGGCTCGCTTGTTACCGATTTCACGATGATCAAACCCGGCGCCTTGCATAAAGCCAATGGCGGTTATCTGCTGATCGATGCCCGAAAGTTGCTGACTCAACCTTATGCCTGGGATACGCTGAAAAGAACCCTGCAGTCCGGCAAAATCCGCATCGAATCCTTGGAGCGGACGCTGAGTTTGATCAGCGCGACATCGCTGGAGCCGGAACCGATACCGCTAAATCTAAAGCTGATCCTGATGGGGGAGCCGATAATTTATTATCTGCTCTGCGCATACGATCCGGAATTTCACGATCTGTTTAAAATCGCCGCGGATTTTGACAACTCGGTTGCCAGGGAAGGCAATGACCATGACTATGCCCGCTTGCTGGGCACTATCGCGCGTAGCGAAAATTTACGCCCTTTGAGCCGGAATGCGGTTGCCAGGGTGATAGAACACAGCTCCAGAATGGTCGGCGATGCGGAAAAGTTGTTAACCCACTTACGCAGCATCAAGGATCTGTTATCGGAAGCCGACTATTGGGCCGATAGCAACGGCCACGAACATATTACCAACAGCGACGTACAACAGGCGATCGACCACAAAACGCACCGGCTGGATAAACTCAGGGAAAAACTGTACGAGAATATCGAAAGAGGCACGGTATTAATTGACCTTGAAGGGAAAACGGTAGGCCAGGTAAACGGGCTCTCGGTCTTGCAATTGGGCGAATTCAGCTTTGGGCAGCCTTCCCGGATTACGGCAACGACGCGCTTGGGCGGTGGTAGGGTTGTCGATATTGAACGCGAAACCAAATTAGGCGGAGCCATCCATTCCAAAGGCGTGCTGATATTGTCGAGTTTTATCGGTTCACGGTACTCCCGAAAAACGGAGTTCTCGGTAGCGGCCAGCCTGGTCTTTGAGCAATCCTACGGACATATTGAAGGAGACAGCGCTTCGCTTGCCGAGCTTTGCGCTATTTTATCGTCGATTGCGCAAGTTCCGTTACGCCAGGACTTGGCGATTACCGGTTCCGTCAATCAATTCGGCAACGTCCAGCCGATAGGCGGCGTTAACGAAAAAATTGAAGGTTTCTTCGATGTTTGCGCCAAAAAAGGCTTAACCGGCACTCAAGGCGTTATTATTCCGGCAACCAACATTAAACATTTGATGCTGCGCTGGGATGTGGTTCATGCCGTTCAATCCGGCCAATTTTATATTTATGCGGTAACGACCGTCGACGAGGCGCTTGAATTACTGAGCGGAATGGAAGCAGGGCTTGTTAACGAGCAGGGCGTTTACCAGTCAAAATCCTTTAACGGCCAAGTTGAAGCCCAGTTGTTGCAGTTCAGTAAAATTAAGAAAGAGCTTAGCAGCAAACCAGAAGAGCAAAAATTGCATTTAGACGATGGTTGAATAATTGATGTAGATGATCAAAAAGCGTAGTCCACGAAAGGCACGAAAATAGTGAAAATACATCGTTCCTTCACTGTTGGGTTTATCGTTATAGACCGCTCTGTGCGGGCTGTCGTCATGATAACCGTTCCTGAGCAAAGGTTAGGCGAGAAACCTAGAGCTAGGCAGACCTTCCAGGTTTTGAAAACCTGGAAGGTCTTAACCGGCAACGTTCCGAACAGGCGGGAACTATCGAACGGATGATCATCAATGCCGGATATAACACGGCCGGCAAGAAACCTCGGGCCGATATTTTTTCGTGCTTTTCGTGGACACTTGCGTAACATCAGCCAAATAATCTAATACCAAAATCCTCCCAGATGCCTGCGAGGTTTTTTGATCGATTTTTGATAGTGAACGGGAACGAAGAATCGTTCATGGTCGGGATATTTCGCTTCCCGATTTGTTGAACTTTTTAAATTTAACAGCCGCTTGATTCTTTCTTCGGTGTCAGGATGCGTTCTAAAAACAGATGGAATTGATCCTTTGTGACCTCGGCCAAACAGAATGTCTAGAATTGATGACTCGTAAACTTCCAGTTTAGCCAATGCCATTGCCAGGGCTTCCGGATCATCCGTTAATAGAATAGCGTGGCGGTCGGCATCGAATTCCTTCATTCGGGATAATGACAGTTGCAGGAAGCTCATAAGCGTCGGCGCGATAATCAATACGCCCAATGCAAACCATGAAATCGTCACAAAACCCAGCAAATACAGCGGCAAGTTTAAAAAAACCAACAAAAAGCCGGTTAAAGACAAGGTGTTGGTGATCCGGTTCAGAATATCGGCATAAGTCATGACCCGTACGTCGTTATGTTGGATATGACTAATCTCATGCGCCAGCACCGCGATAACTTCCCGCATAGTCAGCGTATTCAGCAGCGAATCGCTGAGGCCGATCGCCGAATTTGCCGATGTGCCGACAGAGAAAGCGTTCATAAGCCGGCTGGGCAAGTAATAAAGCTTGGGCGGCGCCGGCAAGTGGGCGCGAGAGGCCAGTTCTTGTGTGGCCTGGTAAAGGCCGGGCGCATCACTTGCTGAAAGCAATCTGCCGCTATACAGGGACAAGATGAAAGACGGCGATATATTCGGGCTAATAGCCAATATCAAAATCCCTAAGAAAACCGCCCATAAAATGCCGTCGACACCCGCCAAAACAAAGCCGACCAACGACAAAATAACGCCCATGCCAATGAAGAGCGCTAAAATATGAAAGAAGTTTTTTACGCGATGGCTAAATGCTGACATCAGGAACCTTTTGCTGAAAGCGCTTCGGCGTTACGTTTAGCCAGATCGTCAATAACAGCGCTTAATGAACCTTTGGTTTGTATTTGTTCATTAAACGTTGAGCGGTAATTCGTCACCAGGCTGACACCCTCAATAACAATATCGTAGACTTTCCAGTCGCCTTGATTCAGGAACATCCGGTAATTAACGCTAACAGGTTGAAGGCCGGGCTGCAAGACCTCTGTTTTTACGACAATTTTCGTCACATCATTCGACATTTCAAGCGGTACGAAACGGATGGTCCAGTCGTTATACTCCACAAACGCCCTGGAATAGGTTCTTATTATCAGTGTCTGAAACTCGCGTTTAAAGCGCTGCTGTTCTTCAGTCGTTGCTGTTTTCCAATATTTTCCCAGAACTAACGGTGCGATTTTGCCGAAGTCCGTATGCAAAGAAATAACGCCGTCAACAAACTCAACTACTTGGGCAAAATTCTTAGTAAACGCTTTATCCTGTAGCTTTTTCTGTAATTGGTTTGAAACACTTTGAATGATTTGCTGGGGCGGTTGCAAATCATCGGCTATTGACTGACCGACAGCCATTAAACCCAGTAATAACGCAAAAAATATTTTGAGTACGTAGTGTTTAGTTTGATTTCGCATAGCTACCTGGCTTTAGAAGTTGAGTTTTTGCATTTTTGCATTGTTGCATGGTTTCCAGCCGGTAGCATGTCGATAGTTTCAACGATGCGCAAGCTGGATCGATTGCGTATTGGCACGTATCAGCGAATATTACAATAAGCCAATCAGTTTAAACGCCCGGTCGATTTCTGCGAAAGTATTATAAAAATGCGGCGAAAAGCGTATGCCGCCGCCACGCGGGGCGCAAACCACGCCGTTTTTCTGCAAATGTTGGTACAACGCTTCGTTCGGAACCGTCCGATGTTTAAAAGTAATAATGCCGGATTTCAGCCGATTTTGCTTCGACGACAATAAGACCAACTGCGCGTGTTTATCGATTAAATCCTTTAGATAATCGGAGCGTTCTAAAACCAGTTCCTCGACCGTCGCCATGCCCGTTTCCAGCAACAATGACAAACTGGCCGAAAACGCATGAATGCCCAGCATATTAGGACTGCCGCATTCAAAACGGCGGGCAGTGGCATGAACTTCCCAGGGTTGGTTTTCATAGTTATGAGTGTCTTTCATCATGTGCCAGCCGTACTGGGTCAGCTTTAGTTTATCTCTGGCTTCCGGCGTGGTGTAAAAAACGCCCAAACCTTCAGGCCCGAACATCCATTTATGGCCGTCGGCCATCACAAAATCCGCTCGATAAGCCTGGACGTCAAACTGCACCGCACCCAGGCTTTGGATCGCGTCAATGCAAAACAAAATGCCGCGCTGCTTGCAGAATGCGCCGATTCTTTCCAGGTCCATACGCAGTCCCGAGGCAAACTGTATCGAACTGATCGTCAATAAGCGAGTGTTGCCGTCGACCAGTGCAAATAAAGCATCCTCTGGCGTATCGGCGCTGTGCAGGTCGGCTTGGCGAAACTCCACGCCCTGATCGGCCAGAGACTGCCAAGGCAATCTGTTGGAAGGGAATTCTTCATTGCTGGATACGATATTGTCGCCGGCCTGCCAAGGTAAACCGTAGGCAACAAACGACAAAGCTTCCGACGTGTTTTTAACCAAGGCAATATCGTCAGCGGAAGGCGCGTTGATTAACGCTTGTAACTGCGTACGCAATTCGGCTTCCTTATTCAGCCAGTCCGGGTAAAAGTGCGAGCCGTAACGGGTGTTTTGCTCGGCAAACTTAATAACCGCCTCGCCGGTTCTTTTCGGCCAAGGACCTACGGCGGCATGGTTCAGGTAGATTAGTTCGTCGGTTAGCGGGAATTCGGGGTGTTTCATAATATTTATCGGCTAGGTTGGGCGAGATGTTCTGTTAAAACGGCATCAAGGCGTGATGGTGGCCTGACTTTGTTTGTGATTTTGAATAGCTGCGTTTAAATAACACAGGAAGCGGATTATGTGTACATATCTTTTTAGCTTTATAAAGCCGATGAGGTACGAACCGCGTAATTGGAGCTGCAATAGGACTCAGAGTATCGTAGGGTGCGCATTGCGCACCATTTGCGGATTTCGATATATCGACGGAATCGAAAAAAAGGGGCGCTATGCCACTTACCTAGCTAAAATTCGTGGACCCGCAGGCCCAATACGACATGATTGACGTGGAGACTATCAATGACTATTAGACCGATCCGAAACGACGAAGAATTAAAAGCCGCGTTTCAACAACTCGAAACAGTTTTTCAAGCCGAGGCGGGTACTCCGGAAGCCGATGAAATGGAAGTGTTGGTCACGCTGATCGAAGCCTACGAAAACAAACACTATCCGATAACCCCGCCCGATCCGGTTGGAGCTATTAAATTTCGCATGGAACAGCAAAACCTGACCGCACGCGACCTGGAGGCTTAATATCGGCAGCAGCGGACGTGTATCGGAAGTATTAAATCGAAAACGGCCGTTGAGCTTGCGAATGATTAAACGGCTTCATGATGGGTTGCATATTCCTTATGAGAGCTTGTTGCCGGAAACGCCACCTCGTGCTACGCGCTTGGACGGTCTATCCCGGCCTGCGCCAAGATGCGTATAACGACAAGAGTGGAAGCGATGCAATGTCGTGACCGTAATATGAAAGCTCCATATTATCTGAGAGTAATCACATGACAACTTTTGAAACCGTTCAAGTTCACTGCGAGATTTTAGAAAAGTCTGTCACTATTTCTAAACAGACATTTATGATCTCTGGAATTGGTGATACACAACTATATCGTCAAAATGATTATAACTGTTCTGATTGGGATAACTGTCAATTTAGAACAAGCCTAAACTGCCTTCAACTTAAGCTAAATAACCGCGAATCATAGGTAACTGAAAAGCTATGGCGGATTAACTTTTGGTAATCCGCTTTTTGCCTTTACTCATTATCAAAATAGTCCGAATCCAGCTTTTTTACTTCGTACTGACCAACTGTAGAGACTCCAACATTGTGTTCGGCCATAAGCTTTGCAAGATGAGCTCCATCTATCAATATAATTTTCGACTCAATTACCGAAACATATTCTCCAGCCTCTTTTGAAAAAGAAGATGTCGTAATGAAAACGCCTTTTTTTGCTCGTTGCCCCTGAAGAGCGCCAGCAAACTTTTGAATTTCAGGGCGTCCAACAACACCCTCCCATCGTTTGGCTTGAATATATATAATGTCCAGTCCTAGACGATCTTCATTAATAATGCCATCAATACCACCATCTCCACTCTTACCCAAAGCTTTTCCAGCGTCTTGTCGATTTCCTCCATACCCCATTTTTACAAGGAGATCGATGACTAAACGCTCGAAAAACGAAGGAGAAACCTCCTTAACTGCACATAGAATTTCAGATTCAAGTGATAAACGGAGTTTATTGTAAGCCGATGCCAGAGCATCCTCTGGTGTTAACGCGGATTCCGATTCAGATGTGGAAACTGGTTCTAATCCGCTTTCGTTTTTATCCTTTTTACGGTTCTTGAACTCAACAAATTCCGGGTACTGTTCCAAAAATGATGAGTCTATTTGTGTTGGATTTTTTGCGAGTAATTCCATACCTTTTTCAGTAATAGAAAAAAATCCACGTTTTGGAGATACGAGTAAGCCTGCCTGTTTCAAATAAGATCGAGCCCATCCAACACGATTATTAAAAACAGCTTGACCGCCGCTAGGAAGGAGCTCATTTCTTTCTTCTGTTGTTAATAAAAACTTGTTAGCCAATTCTTCTACTGCTTGACTAAATTTATGTTCTTTTCTGTCCGATGCAAGTTTCAAAACAGGTAGCATAAGTGTTTGATAGTCAGGAATTGCCACGTTTTTTATATTTCCTTTTTATTAGAAATTAATCTGCGCCGCTACGGATATACACCGTAAAAGAAATTACGACGTTATTAAACATATCTGATTAAACTGAAACGCAGACTTTCTGTTCGTTGTAACCGAGTATATTCAACACGTATTATCTTGATCGTATACGCTAGCTGCCGGTATGCATTACATATCGACAGCGAGCAGAGGCGATACTTTTAGATAGACTCAATCAAACTAGCATCATAACCTTCCGGCACTTCATAACCCAACAGGTTCAGTGAGTAGATACCGTCTTGGAAGTCAACATTAAATCCCATAATTGGGTTGATAAGGTTGACGAGTTTTCAAAACGCCAAAGCATAAATGCACCAGCTTACGCATGGCCGCCCCCAGAGCGGACATTTTGGTTTTACCTCGTTCTTGTAGGCGTTGGTACAGCGCTTTGATATGTGGGTTATATTGAGTACCCACGATAGCGGCCATGTAGAGTACGGCACGAACACGTGCCGGCCCTGCTTTAGATAGACGTGGTCGCCCCAGAATAGAAGAGCCGGATTGCCGCTCGACCGGTACCAGCCCGAGATAAGCCGCTAGTTGTTCGGCGGACTGGAAGCGATGGTTATGCATCACCGCCAATAAGTGGTTACTGACTTGCGGCCCCACGGCAGGAATGCTGAGGAGGAGTTCTCGATCGGCTTTCAACGCCGGATGTTTATTGATGTGATCGTCAATATCGTGCTGGAGCTTGGCCAGTTGTTGTTGCAGAAAAGCGATGGAGTCCAGGAGGGATTGCCGAATTAACAGAGGTGTCTCGGTGGCCTCGGCTTTTTCCAGGCGGTTGCGCTCACGTTGCAAGTCCTGGGCAATGGCTTCACGGCGGGACAATAACGCTTGCAAGACGCGGGCTTCCTGTGCGGGCGGCGTCCAAGGCCTAGGATTGAGCAAGGCGCCGTAACGGGCCAGTACCCAGCTGTCGACGCCATCGGTTTTAGTACGGACACCCAAACTGCGGCCAAAATCTTTAACCTGAGCGGGATTGACAATCGATACGGTGACGCCGGCATCGGCCAGGGCCAGAGCGGCTGGTTCATGATAAACGCCGGTGCCTTCCAGGATGGCGTGGAGCTCGTTGGGCTCGGCTTGGTATTTGGCGCACCACATCAGCAGTTCGCTGACACCGACTTTGGAATTCGTCACGGTTTTAGCGCGGCGTTTAGCGCTAGAGGCATCCAGTAAGAGACTGCAGTCGAGCTTGGCTTTAGAGACATCAATACCGACAAATAACATAACCTGAATCCTATAGAATGGGGAATAACACAAACCAACTGAGCCCACTTGCCTTGTGCATACAGGGTCAATGCCCTTGGCTACCGTTCAGTGTCTTCGCTGGCATCAGAAACGAGACAGAAGGCTTGATCTACGCGACAAGGTTGATCCTTAAGGGTGGGCACAAGCTCTTTCTGTCTCTGTGCCAGGGTAGCTAACCATGACAGAGATTAAGATACAAGGTTGGGCTGAGGTACGAAGCCCAACACTTTATGGCTCCGATGCGTTGGGCTTCCTTACGTCAGCCCAACCTACTACGTAACTACGGTCATATGCCGTAGCGATACAGATTTGTTGCCGTTAAACAGACTCAATCAAACTAGCATCATAATCTTCCGGCGCTTCATAACCCAGCAGGTTCAGAACTGTCGCCGCAATATTCGACAACCCCGCCGCCGCTAAATCCTGGCGCAGTTTATAGCCCGGGTTGTCTTCACCTGAAACCAACACAAACGGCACCGGATTCAGCGTGTGCGAAGTTTTGGCTTTAGTGCGGCCTTCCGCGTCGCGGGTGACGTTGCCTTTCTTGTCCAACTCGTACATTTCGTCCGCGTTGCCGTGGTCGGCGGTAATAATGGCCGTGCCGTTCGCTGCCAAAATGACCGGAATCAAGCGCGCCAATTGCAGGTCCAACCCTTGCATCGCGGTAACTGCCGCTTCGAAGTTGCCGGTATGGCCGACCATGTCGCCATTCGCGTAATTGACTCGCAGGTAGCGGTATTTGCCGCTACGAACCGCGTCGATCAACGCGTCGGTGATTTCCGCGCATTTCATCCATGGGCGTTGTTCGAACGGTACGACGTCACTGGGGATTTCGACATAAGTTTCCAGCGTTTCGTCGAATTTGCCGGAGCGGTTACCGTTCCAGAAATACGTCACGTGGCCGTATTTTTGCGTTTCGCTGATTGCATATTGCGAAATGCCGTTTTTAGCCAGATATTCGCCCATCGTTCTGTCGATTGCCGGCGGCTGCACCAGAAAGCGCGGCGGCAATTTGGTGTCGCCGTCGTATTGCATCATGCCGGCATAGGTAACTTTCGGCAGCGGGCCGCGCGCGAACGCGGTGAAATTTTCTTCGGTAAACGCGCGGGAAATTTCGATAGCGCGGTCGCCGCGGAAGTTGAACAGCACCACCGCATCGCCGTCGACAATCGGTCCCAACGGTTTGCCGTCTTTGGAGATCACGAAGCCGGGCAAATCCTGATCGATGACGTTCGATTCGTTACGGTAGGTGACGATTGCTTCGTGGGCGCTGGCAAATTGACGGCCTTCGCCGCGCACGTGGATGTCCCAGCCGCGCTGCACCATGGCCCAGTGTGCTTCGTAACGGTCCATCGTGATGGTCATGCGGCCGCCGCCGGACGCAATAGCGACATCGAAATCGGCGCTACGCAAGCCGTCCAGGTAAGCTTCGAACGGATCGACATAATCCAATGCGGAAGTTTCGCCGACGTCGCGACCGTCCAGCAAGATATGCAGGCGCACCTTGGAGACGCCTTCTTTTTTGGCTTGATCGATCATCGCGCGCAGGTGGTCGATATGGGAATGCACGTTGCCGTCCGAGAACAGGCCGAGAAAATGCAGCGTGCCGCCTTGTTTCGCGGTTGCAACGACTTCCTGCCAAGCCTGGCCTTGCCACAAGTTGCCGCTGGCGATGGATTCGGCGACCAGTTTGGCGCCTTGGGCAAACACGCGGCCCGCGCCAATCGCGTTGTGGCCGACTTCGCTATTGCCCATGTCTTCGTCGCTGGGCATGCCGACCGCGGTGCCGTGCGCGCGCAGTGCGGTCATCGGGAAATTCGCCATTAGTTTATCTAACATCGGCGTGCGCGCGGTTTTAACCGCATCGCCGTCTTCGCGAGGAGAAATGCCGACGCCGTCAAGCACGATGGTTACGACAGGGCCGGGACAAGCGGAAAAGCGGGAGGATTTTTCTAATTTCATATATTTTTCGAATAAGTGGAAAAAATCGGAAGGTGGATAAAACAGGGCCTTAGCGGCGATTAGGCGGCTATTTTATCAGGAAACACCGACCGGCAGATACGGTAAACATCGTGTTTCTGGCTGCTTGATAGACCTTCCAGGTTTCTAAAACCTGGAAGGTCTGCGTAGCGGACACAGAGCCTACTATCCCGCACTAATTGCCAACCGGTTAATGCCGCTAACCAGCGCTTTGATCGACGCGGTCACAATATTCGTATCGATGCCGACTCCATAATATTCGCGATGGTCGTCCGCTTGCGTCATTGCGATGAAAGCGCAGGCGCGGGCATCGGCGTTACGGCTCATTGCGTGCTCCTGATAATCGCGAACCTTGAAATTCGTGATTACGCTTTGCAACGCATGGACGGCCGCATCGATAGGGCCGTTGCCTTCTCCGGCAAGCGGATGGACCGCGCCGTTTATTTCCAGTGTGAGGCGGAGGCCCTGGCCGCTACCGTGCTCGAAAAGATGATGTTCAACGTAGCGCACTGGATTGACGGTATCGAGATAAGTCCGCGAAAACAATCGCCATAGTTCGGCAGCGCTGATTTCCCCGCCGTGGTTGTCGGTATGTTGTTGCACGACGCCGGAGAACTCGACCTGCAAGCGGCGCGGCAAGACCACTCCGTATTGCGATTCCAGCAAATGGGCGATGCCGCCTTTGCCGGACTGGCTGTTGATACGGATGACCGAATCATAGCTGCGGCCAAGATCGGCCGGGTCGAACGGCAGATACGGAACATTCCAAGCGCTGTCGGGCTGTTGCGCGGCAAAGCCTTTTTTGATCGCATCCTGGTGCGAACCGGAAAAAGCGGTAAATACCAGATCGCCGACATAAGGATGCCGAGGATGGATAGGCAATTGTGTGCATTGTTCAAAAGTACGCGCGACCGCATCGATATCCGAGAAATCGAGTCCGGGAGCAATGCCCTGGGTATAAAGATTTAGCGCCAGCGTAACGATGTCGACGTTTCCGGTGCGCTCGCCGTTACCGAATAAACACCCTTCGACGCGGTCGGCGCCGGCCATCACCGCCAGCTCGGCCGCGGCGACAGCGGTGCCGCGGTCGTTATGCGGATGTACGCTGAGGATGACGCTGTCGCGCCGGGCAATATGGCGGTGCATCCACTCGATTTGGTCGGCGTAGACGTTCGGCGTCGTGACTTCAACCGACGACGGTAAATTCAGGATAATTTTGTTGCCCGGCGTCGCGCCCCAGGCGGCGCTGACCGCGTCGCAGATTTCGACGGCAAAATCGAGCTCGGTCGCGGTGAAGGTTTCCAGGCTATATTCCAGCACCCACTCGGTCTCAGGATGATCGGCGGCCAGTTGCTTGACCAAGCGCACAGCGGAAACCGCCAATTCCAGCACTTCAGCCTTCGACATCGCCAATACCAGTTCGCGGAACGGTTTCGAGGTCGCGTTAACGATATGCACGATAGCCCGGCGCGCGCCTTTCAGCGATTCGACGGTACGGCGGATAAGCGGTTCGCGGGCATGGCTAAGCACTTCGATGCTGACGTCGTCCGGTATCCGCTGCTCTTCAATCAGCCGGCGCACGAAATCGAAATCGGTTTGCGACGCAGACGGAAAAGCGACTTCGATTTCCTTGAAGCCGATCTCGCAAAGAGTCTTGAACAGGCGCAGTTTGTGTTCCGCGTTCATCGGCTCGAACAGCGCCTGATTGCCGTCGCGCAAATCGGTACTCATCCAGATCGGGGGGGCGGTGATGACCCGGTTCGGCCATTGCCGTTCGGCGAACTGGACCGGCGGGAAAGGCCGGTATTTACTGGAAGGGTTTTGCAGCATCATAGGGGGCTCCTGTTGGGTAATCGATGCTAATAGCATAGCCAAAACAGTCCGGCAGGTGATTGCGTTTATACTCTAAAAATAGCTAATAATTGGCAGATAATTGCGCGATTTATTGAATATACTAATGTATATTTCAATTGTCATGATTTTATTGGTGGTTTATGGAACTTGATCGTTTTGATCGGCAAATATTACAGGTGCTGCAAGCCGACGGGCGCATCAGCAATCAGGAACTGGCGGACCGCGTCGGCCTTTCGCCGTCGCCGTGTTTGCGCCGGGTGCGGGCGTTGGAAGAATCCGGTCTGATAAGCGGTTATCGCGCGCTGTTGGATGCGAAGGCATTGGGGCTGACGCTGACGGCCTTGATCCACATTTCGATGGATCAACATACGCCGGAGCGTTTCAACGATTTCGAAACCGCCATCGCCGATATTCCGGAAGTGCTGGAATGCCTGTTAATTACCGGCCAGTCGGCCGATTATCAATTGAAAGTGGTCGTGAAGGATTTGGAGGCTTACCAGGAATTACTGCTGAAACGGATCACCGGCATTAAAGGCGTCAGCGGCGTGCATTCAAGTTTCGTACTGCGCCGGGTCGTCGATAAGACTGCGTTTCCCGTTGTTTGAGAGCCGGTATTTTTGCGCAAGCTTATCCGGTTGTTTTAGGTAGGCGAGGCGCAAAAAATTGGCCGTTTGGAGACTATTTATCAGGTAATTCGATAGTGCCGTTACAAAAATCCAAGCATCGCAGCTTTTACCGCAGCTGAAGTTTTGTTGGTTGCATTCAGCTTGGTAATGGCATTATGAATATGAAAGTTAACGGTACGCTCGGAAATCTTAAGAATGTCCGAAATCTCGCCGGACGTTTTACCGTCGGCAGTCCAGCGGAGCACCGCTATCTCGCGGTTGGATAATTTCACATCGGCTTCCGGCATCAACTTCGGCGTCAAGCATCGCGACATGCCCAAGTGCGCGGTTTGAGTCAGCCACGCCATTTTGAATCGCTTGTCTTCAAGTTCCGTATCGGAGATCGGCTCATTCGAGCGGGCCAGCGTTAACATGCCTTTAACGCCATTGAAATCATGGCTGGATTGCGCCCAGCCATGACGCAACCCGAATGATTGCGCTTCCTCCCATAGCTCGCGCGCGGGATTGAATAGATTATCCGTCCACAGAATGGGGAGAAGAGAGCGCATACCGTGATGTACGGTGGGATCAATCGCCAGATAATTTTTGGCTCTGTATTGCGCTTGCCAAGCTGTTGGGTAATTACTGAATATTAGGGTCTTAGGCGCGGCAAGAGGCAGCGGCGCGCGCAAGCCGTAAGTGCAATAATCAAAGCCGAGTTCCTTGCCAAGCGAAGCGATGATTTGGAAAAGCGGCTGCTCGGATTGAATGGACTGCAATGCTTGAAGTTGATTCTCTTGCCAAGTTTTCATGAGGTTTGTCGCCGGTTTTTCTAGTGGCTATATTATGAGGCTTGAGTTTGGAATATGCTCGAATAAAAGCGGCAGAACCTGTCAGTATTAACAGTTGTTGCTGATAGCAAAATCCAGTCTAATTTAGCCAGCGCCTGCTTGGCGTAATCAAAAAAATCGATAATCGAACGTTGATTGAAACCATTGGCGCTGTGCGCGTCGCGTTTCGGTTTGAAAGGTTATGCGCACTAAAACCTAAAGGGTGAATTCTTGATCAAACTAGCACAAAACGATATTGAAATAGCCGATTGCTTCCAAGTCATGAAGCAGCTCCGCACGGAGCTTGACGAAGCTGCTTTTGTTCCTCTTGTCCGGGAACTGATGACTGACGGTTACCGGCTCGCATACCTCAGGGATGAAACTCAGGTTGTGTGCGTCGCCGGGTTTAAAATTTCGCAAAATCTCTTCTATGGCAGGCATCTCTATGTCGAAGACTTGTCGACATTAGAGACTGAACGGTCGAAAGATTATGGTAAACGAATGATGGCCCGGCTTCGCGATCTGGCGATAGCGGATGGGTGCAATGCTTTCCATCTCGATTCCGGCGTTCAGCGTCATCGAGCCCACAAGTTTTACCTGAACCAAAATCTGAGCATTGTCAGTTATCACTTTGCGGAACGGCTTGCCTAACCGGCAGCTTTTTGAACATCCGAATCCAATTTACAGAGATATTCATGCTGGAACTTTTTATTGCCAACAAAAACTACTCGTCGTGGTCACTCAGACCTTGGGTGCTAATGCGCGAACTTGAAATTCCGTTCGTTGAACATTTAATACCTTTCAGCGACAACATCAAGTCGAATGCGTTCCGGAATTTCTCGCCCAGCGGGAAAGTGCCGTGCCTGCTTGACGGAGATACCGTTGTCTGGGATTCATTGGCTATCGCCGAATACTTGGCGGAGCAAACACCCCAAGTATGGCCCTCCGACCGGCCGGCACGCGCTTGGGCGCGTAGTGCGGCGGCGGAGATGCACTCGGGTTTTCAGGCATTGCGTAGCCTCTGTACGATGAATTGCGGGGCGAGGGTGAGAATCGACTCGTATTCTTCGGAACTGAAAAAGGATCTGGACCGGCTTGATGAGCTGTGGTTACAAAGTCTCGACCGTTTCGGCGGCCCGTATCTTGCCGGCCAGTCGTTCACCGCGACGGACGCATTTTTTGCGCCTGTCGCGTTCCGCGTACAGACCTATGAATTGGCGATGGCGCCGGAAGCGCTTGCCTATTCCGAACGGCTGCTGGCCTTGCCTTCCATGCAGGAATGGCATAACGCCGCGCTTCAGGAAAGCTGGCGCCATGAGGTGTATGAGGAGATAACAAGAAATGCCGGGACTTGGCTGAACGATTATCGCGAAGCCGGCGCAGGGCCGCGCTGAATATCAAGGGGAATTAAATGAATTTATTTAAAGGCAACTGTATATGCGGAGCGGTTAAATATCAGCTGAACTCCGAGCCTCGGCTATCTTTCTTATGCCAGTGCCGGCAATGCCAAAGAATCACCGGTACGGGGCATTCGGCCGAGTTTGTCGCATTGGGCAAAGACACGCTTGTGTCCGGAGAACTCAAGTTTTACGAATTAACTTCGGACAATGGCAATACCCTCAGCAGCGGTTTTTGTCCGACTTGCGGAAACCCGGTCTTAAAAAAGTCGTCCGGTTATCCGGGCATGTTGTTCTTTCATGCCGCGACGCTGAAAGATCCCGGCGTGTTTAAGCCGCAGCAAGTTTTTTGGGGCGCAAGCCATCAGCCTTGGGATTATGTAAATCCCGATCTTGAGGTGAAGGAACAGGCTTGACATGGTCTTCAATCAAGCAGGTTACATTAAACTCCCAAACCCATGAAAATAGACAGCCTTGACCATCTCGTATTAACGGTTAAAAACATCGACGTTAGCTCAGCTTTCTACGCGAAAGTCTTGGGCATGGAGGTCGTTACCTTTGGCAGCGGCCGCAAAGCGTTGTCATTCGGTTCGCAAAAAATTAATTTGCATGAATACGGAAATGAATTTGAACCCAAAGCATCGTTGCCTACTCCAGGTTCTGCCGATTTGTGTTTTATACCCAAAGGGCATAAGTTTCGTTTGAGCAGACAAGCCGCTCAACTCAGCTTTATCAGTTCGGTTCCGTTAGCCGAGGTGATAAGGCATTTGTTTTTATGTGGGGTAACGGTGATTGATGGGCCTGTACAACGTACTGGGGCGACAGGGCCGATTATGTCGGTTTATTTGCGCGACCCGGACATGAATTTAATCGAGGTTTCGAACCGCGTTTCCGGAGAATTATGAATACCATCACCATTCGCCAAGCCGTCCTGACGGACCTTGAGGCGCTTGCGCCGCTTTTTGACAATTATCGCCAATTTTACGGCCGGCCAAGCGATTTGTCGGCGGCAACGGCGTTTTTATCGGCGCGCTTCAATCATAATGAATCGGTTTTGTTCATTGCCCATGAAGGCGCTAAAGCCGTTGGTTTCACCCAGCTCTATCCGAGCTTTTCATCGGTATCGCTGGCTCGGATATTGGTGCTTAACGATCTGTTCGTCGATGAGCATGCCCGAAGAAAAGGCGTGGCCTCGCAACTGATAAACGCCGCCGTTGAATACGCGGAGTCCGGGGAGGCCGCCCGCATTTCGCTGTCAACGGCGATAACTAACGAAGCCGCCCAGAAACTTTATGAATCGGCCGGCTGGAAGCGCGATGAGCAGTTCTTGGTTTATCACTTTGCGATCCTAACGGCATGATGAAGTCAATTGCTTTGCTCGGTGAATATACGCCGGCTTTTCCGCCGCATATTTCGACAAACGAAGCCATAGAACGGGCTCGAAGCCTGTTGGATGCGAAGCTAACGGCCGACTGGATTTCAACCGAAGACATAAGCCCGAATTTGTTTGAACACTATTCGGGCCTATGGATTGCGCCGGGAAGCCCGTATAAAAATATGGAGCTTACCTTGTGGGCGATTCGTCATGCCAGGGAAAATAAAATTCCTTGTTTAGGCACCTGCGGCGGGTTTCAGCATATGGTGATCGAATATGCCCGGAATGTCCTAGGTTTTAAGGACGCACAACACGCCGAATACGATCCCTACGCTTCAAACCTGTTCATTTCGCAACTGCATTGTTCCTTTGGCGAAGGTGAAATTCGCGTTATTGAGCATCCCGAGCATCCGTTTTTTATCGGGACGCTGTTCGTGCCGCAATCGCGTCCGACTTCTTTAAAGCCCCATCCGTTAATTACGGCTTTTTTGAAGACGGTAGTTGATCGTGCAATCTAAGATTGTGGTCAAGCGCGCCGGGAAGGCGTCAATCCGTTTGAAACCGAGAAGGTGCCAACGAACGATGGCGTTAATCATCCTGCGGAGCGCAATATTTCGTAACCGTTCGCGCAACCTGTTTAAGTTAAGTATTAAACGGAGTTTTCAATGATGTTCAGCCGGTTCGGTGCCGATAATGGAAAATTAGTGATCTACTTTCACGGCGCGCCCGGCGCACCGGAAGAATGTGCGATTTTCGATCTTTATGCTAAAGAACAGGGATTGACGTTTATTTGTTTCGACCGTTTTTCTTGCGATTATTCGACAGCCGGTGACGCGTATTATCAGTTCCTGGCCCAGGAAATTTCAAAACAAGCCGCCGGGAAAAAAGTGGATGTGATCGGCTTTTCAATCGGTGCGTTTATCGCTCTACAGAGCTGCCGCTATCTGAGTGACGGAGTTCGGAGTCTGCATTTAATCTCGGCTGCCGCACCGTTGGATGCGGATATTTCTCTTGAAAACATGGCTGGAAAGCGGGTTTTTCAGTTAGCAAAGACATGCCCGGCTTTATTTGTTCTGTTATCTTACTGGCAAAAGTTATTGGCTTTACTTTCTCCGGTTGCGTTATTTCGTTTATTGTTTTCCGGCGCGGCAGGTGATGACAAAGCCTTGTCTGACGACCACGAATTTCAATCCGGCATCGCCAAGATATTGAAATCCTGTTTTACTGGCCGCGTTCAAGGGTATGTCAGAGACATCAGGGCTTATGTCCAGCCCTGGAAAGACACGCTTTCCGGTATTGGCGTCAAGACATACATCTGGCATGGCGCAGAGGACAACTGGTCGCCGGTTGCTATGGCGGAATATTTGGCAACGGCGATTCCCGGTTGCGTTTCGAGTGAAATTTTTAACGGCCTATCGCATTATTCATGCCTCTACCGGGCTGCGCCTGAAATATGCCGCCAATTAGGCGAACCTTACGGTAATTTGGAGCGAATAGAGTGAGAGTACGTTCTTCTACAATGAAAATCATCCTGATGCGGCACGGAAAGCCTGTTCTGGCTCAATCGGGCCGGATTACGCCGGTCGAGATGGAACGCTGGATCGAGCATTACAACCTTGCCGAGGTGGAAGCCAACGGCGCGCCGCCGATTGACGGTTTACCGTGGCTCAATGCTTCTACTTGTATCGCCGCAAGCACTGCTCCCCGTGCGTTATCGTCGGTTCAGGCGCTGGGGCATACGCCATCCGTTGTCGATGCGGTATTCTGCGAGGCGCAACTGCCGTTCGCTGTTTGGCGATTTCCTCGCTTACCGCCTGTTGTTTGGGCCGCACTTTTTCGGCTGTTTTGGTTTTTCGGCTATTCGCGAGGTTCCGAGTCAATTCAAGTTGCGAGAGCTCGCGCGAAGATTGCAGCTCGTAAACTGGTTGCTCTTGCCGGGCAAGGCCCGGTTTTGTTGGTTGGACACGGCATTATGAACCGCCTGATTGCCAAAGAGCTTATCGCCTTGGGCTGGGCAGGACCCGCCAAGCACCGGAACAGCTATTGGGACACCAGTGTTTACCGGTTTCCAACTTAACATTGAGTTTTTCAACCATATTCGTCTACGTCTACGTCTACGTCAACGAATACATAACATTGCGGCTAATCAGAACGTGCCAAAAGCGCCTCGGCCCTTTTTACATTAACCATAACAAGTCTCAGGAGCGGCAGTGCGTTTACATCATATCGCGTTGGCAGTAATGATCGTTGCCATTTGGGGATTCAATTTTGTCGTCATTAAAGTCGGCCTTAAAGAGATTCCGCCTATTTTGCTTTGCGCGCTCCGGTTTTTTCTGGCCGCGTTTCCGGCAATCTTTTTCGTCAAACGGCCCGACGCGCCATTGCGGATGGTTGTTGCTTTCGGCTTGGTGATGTTCTCGTTACAGTTTGCATTGCTGTTTTCCGGCATGCATGCCGGGACAACAGCGGGTTTGGCCTCCTTAGTGCTTCAATTGCAGGTGTTTTTTACCGTGTTGCTGGCGGTGATATTTTTGGCTGAAAAGCCATCCGTCTGGCAAATCGTGGGCGCCTTGGTTTCGTTTTCCGGAATCGGTCTGGTCGCAGCGAATATTGGCGGGGAAGTTTCGGCTTACGGCCTGATCCTGATTGTCGCCGCAGCCGTGACTTGGGGAGTAGGCAGCCTGATTTCCAAGAAGCTCGGCAAAGTCGATATGCTGGCGCTGGTGGTTTGGAGCAGTTTTGTCGCTTGGCCGCCGCTGTTGGTGTTGTCGTTTTTAATGGAGCGGAGCAGTTGGAATATTGACGTCGTTTCGCATATTTCGTGGCTGACTATCGGCGCGATTGGCTATATGGTCTATCCGGTGACTTTACTGGGCTTTGGCGCATGGAGCTGGCTGTTTAGCCGCTATCCGGCCGCGACCGTAGCGCCGTTTACGCTGCTGGTGCCGATATTCGGCTTTGGCTCTTCAACGTTAGTCTTGGGCGAGCCGCTGTTCGATTGGAAAATAAACGCGGCGATATTGGTTATTACGGGGTTGTGTATTAATTTGTTCGGTCCTCGTCTTGCGTTTCGCACACGGCCGGCTTAAGCAAAAAAATACTTATGTATTTTCAGAACGTTGCGAGTTAGACCTTCCAGGTTTTAAAAACCTGGAAGGTCTGCATATCGGCTATGGTCTGTTTCCGGTTGTCACGCTACGCACTGAGCATGGGAAACTGAACCTAAATTTTCAAAGAAAACAGGATAACTTTAACGTGAAATATCTATTCGCAATCGTAATGCTGCTGCTCGTTAACCCGGTCCACGTCTTAGATTGGCAGGATAGCCCGGAGGTTGAAAAGTTGTTTAGTCATGCCGGGGTACAAGGTACCTTTGTCCTTTACGATGTTGCCGAGGACCGTTTTATAGGGCACGATCTTGCCCGGGCCGAAACCCGCTATATTCCGGCATCCACGTTCAAAATCGCCAATAGTCTGATCGGTCTTTCCGTCGCTGCGGTCAAGGATGTTGACGACGTGCTGCCTTATGGCGGCAAACCGCAACCTTATAAAACATGGGAACAGGATATGGGCTTGCGGGCGGCGATTAAAATATCCAACGTGCCGATCTATCAGGAGCTTGCCCGGCGCATAGGTCTTGAGGCGATGCAGGATGGTATTGACGAAATGGACTACGGCAACGGCGAAATAGGCAACATTGTCGATAAATTCTGGTTAGAGGGACCGTTGATGATCAGCGCAGTGGAACAAGCACAGTTTCTGACCCGCTTGGCCCGGGACGAGCTGCCGTTTCCCAAAGAGATTCAAGCCAAAGTTCGGGACATCGTTCAATTGGAGCAGAATGAGCATTGTATCTTGTACGGCAAGACCGGTTGGGCCAGCGCCGTAAAGCCGAACATCGGTTGGTGGGTCGGCTGGGTGCAAAAAGGCGATAAGTTATACAGTTTTGCGTTAAACATGGACATGCAGCAGGCAAGCGACGCGGCTAAGCGTATCGAATTGGGCAAAGCCAGTCTTAAAGTGTTAGGCGTGCTTTAATTTAACAAGGAGGACAAAATGAAAGGTAGTTGTTTATGTGGCGCAATTGAGTACGAAATCGACAGCATCGATATGCCTGTCACTCACTGCCATTACCGGACTTGCCAAAAAGCGCATGCGGCGCCGTTTATCACCGGGGCCGGAGTCATGCGCGAGCATTTTCGCTGGTTGAGGGGGGAAGACAAACTGTCATCTTTTGAATCTTCGCCGGGAAAATTGCGTTATTTTTGTTCGGTATGCGGTTCGCATTTGGTGGCTGAGCGTGTCAATCAGCCTAACGTTATTGTTCGGGCAGCGACGCTGGATGAAGATCCCGGTGTTACTCCGCAACTGCATATCTGGACATCCCACGATGTGCCGTGGCTTCAGCATGAAGGCATTCCTGCTTATCCGGAATGGCAACCGGGGCGAAAATGAAACTGGATATCGAAAACTATCTCGACAGCAGCGAGTACATTGACTGCGATCATCCTTTGGTAGCGGCCAAGGCAGCGGAACTTGCCGAAGGCTGCGATTCCGATGAAGCGATAGCGAAACGGTGCTTTGAGTTCGTCCGCGATGCGATTAAGCACAGTTGGGATTACCGGCAGAACCCGGTGACCTGCAAAGCGTCGGACGTATTAATACACGGTACCGGTTATTGTTATGCGAAGGGCCATTTGCTGGCCGCGCTGTTAAGAGCTAACGGCATTCCGGCCGGGCTTTGCTACCAGCGGCTGACGGTTCAGAACGATAGCCCGCCGTATTGCCTGCACGGCTTGAATGCGGTTTATCTTGAAAAGCACGGCTGGTATCGCGTTGATGCCCGAGGCAATAAGCCAGGCGTGGCGGCCGAGTTTTGTCCGCCTATTGAAAAACTGGCGTTCCCGATTATCGATGCGTTGGAAAAAGACTTTCCGCAAATATTGCCCGAGCCATTGCCGGTGGTGATAGAAGCATTGACGCAGTACAAAACGGTAGAGGAAGTTTTTGAAAACTTGCCGGATGCCGAAGTTATAACTGTTCCGCCGAAAAGGCTGTCCTCTTTTACTATGACCCCTAAGGATTACTTATGAATAATGCGTTTGCCGAACATTTTGCCAAAGATTGGATAGACGCGTGGAACAGCCACGACTTGGCGCGCATCTTATCGCACTATGACGACGATTTTGAAATGTCGTCGCCGGTGATTATCCAGCTTGCCGGCGAAGCCGGCGGCACACTTCGCGGCAAGGCTGCGGTTGGCGCTTATTGGGCTAAAGCGCTGCAACTGATTCCGGATTTGCATTTTGAATTGATAACGACGTTGGTTGGCGTAAATAGCATCACGCTCCATTATCGAGGGGCAGGCGGCCGCTTGGCTGCCGAAGTGTTTCATTTCAATGAAGAGCAAAAAGTGGTTAAAGCTTTTGCGCATTATTCATTGTTGACGGAACCTTTATGATAACAACCAGCATCCTGTGATTGGGCAACGGAAAGCTGTCGACGCGCCTACGCAACTGCAATAAATAAAGGCCGGGTAACATCGGTTATAATCAGGGATAAAACCAAATTGCATAACATAGGGATCAATGTCGCTCAGATTTAAATTTTCATTAGCGCTTATTATCACCAGCATGAGCGCGGTGATTGTTGTCGGTATTATTGCCCAGTGGCAGGTATCGACAAGATTCGACCAAATCGCGATGGAGCGCGCTTTTGAGAATTTCCAAGGGGACGTTACGGCCTATATTGCCGCTTACGGGTCTTGGGACGAGGCGCAAAAGGCCGAACGTTTTGGCCAGTTCGTCAGACGCAGGCACACGTTAACCGGCCCGCATCCTGATGAGCCGATCTTTTCCGGATCGAAAGATCGAATAGAGCCTACCGGGGCGCGATCAAGGCCGCCGATGCCGGATGAGCCGGAGTGGGCTCCGCCGTTCCTGTTTATATTGCTCGATCCGCAGGGCAAGGTGTTATTGGGCGGTGGAAAATATGAACATGGAGAATTTGTGCCGGTGTCGGACCGTTCGGGAGTGACTCCCATTATGCTGGAAAATCAGCTACTGGCATTGGCGGTTCCACAGGGCAAGCCCAATTTATCGGCGATAGACCGGAATTATCTGGCCATAATCAGGGAAGCACTGATCTATGCATTTGTTATTGCCGGCACATTGGCGATTTTTCTTGGTTTTCTGTTCAGTAAACGCTTAAGTAAGTCGCTTCATGAACTGACTACGGCTATCAGGGCGATGAATCAAGGGGAACTCCGCCAAACAGTGACAGTGCACGGTACGGACGAAACAGCCGTCCTTGCTGAAGCATTTAATCGCATGAGTGCCGATCTTGCTCATGCTTATGAGAAACTGGAGGAGTCCAATTGCACGATCAGTGAGCAGGCATTGCTTTTAAAAGAGTTGAGCATCCGAGACGAATTGACTCAACTCTATAATCGCCGCTTTTTTAATGAGCAGGCGGATAAGCTTTTTATCCAGATGCAGCGGTATAAGCATCCATTGAGTTTTATGATTGGCGATATTGATCATTTTAAGCAAGTAAATGACAAGTTTTCTCACGCGATCGGCGATGAAGTGCTAAAAGCAGTTTCCGGCATATTGAAAGACAGCATACGCGCAAGCGATATTGTTGCCCGTTATGGCGGAGAGGAGTTTGTCGTTATTTTTCCTGAAACGCCGTTGACGCAAGCAGTGGAACAGTGCGAAAGGCTACGTAAAAAGATTGAAAATTTCCCTTGGGCAGCCATACATCCCGAGCTTCAGGTTACGATGAGCATAGGTCTGAATGACGATCTTAGTTTTGATCGCTTTGAACACATGCTGGCGGCAGCCGACGGTAAGTTGTTTCAAGCAAAAGCCGACGGCAGAAACCGGCTTTGTTATTGATCCTTGGCGGTTTCACGAGGGAACAGTCAAGTAGTGTAGGAGATGAAAAATACGCGCAACCGGAACTGGCGTTATGCGGAGAACAGTTCGATAGGCAGACCTTCCAGGTTTTACGACTGCCATGGATGGCGGCCGAGACTGCTCCGGGCAGTCCTCGGCATTTCCTCCATCCATGGAGGTCAGAAGTGCTGGAGCCGCCGGGAGCGGCTCCAGTAAAAACCTGGAAGGTCTAATCTCCAGCAAGCGGCCAATCTACGGCCGATATTTTCCGTGCCTTTCGTGGACGGTGCGTAACATCAGTTAGATAATTCCCAACGTCCTTTACTCTATCCCGGCCGTAAAGCTCAAACTCAAACTTATCAAAGAAACGTCAATCTGTTATGCTAATTAGCAATTACCGATAGTTAATTTTACCGATAGGAATTTTATGAAAAAGTTATTTTGTATCTTGGCGTTAGCTGTAGTTTCTAATTGGGTTTACGCTGAGCCGGCACCTGTCGCCGAAGCTGGCGCGCCTGTTGAGAAAGTTGCCGAAGCGGCAAAGGATGGAGCAAGAACAGGTGTTCGTACACCTACCGGAGATGTCAATAAATTCTGGGATGCAATCGATTGGGATGATATGTCCGCTGAGGAACAAAAACTCTGGAGCGTTCTATCCGACGGCGCCGCATGGAATAAACTAAGCAAGGAAAAACGGGCGGCCGCAACGGCTTTAGGCTTTAACAAGAAATCATGGGACAGTGTTCCTGCCAAGTCAAAATAGTTGTTGCATCAAATTTTAAGCCCATCAATAATCCCTAACGATGGGCTTCCTGCATTTTCTCTTATAACATCCGAAGCTTAAACGTTTAGCGCCCGGACGAGTTCCTCAGCAGCCAATCCAACCGTCAGAGACTCCTGGCGACAGCAATTGCTGATCTGACTTTCACCACCCGATATTGGGAAATGTTATGGATACCGTTCCCGTGCGTAACATCGGTTCTTAATTATTAAACAGCTCTGCAATATCTTGTTATACAGTGATAGAGCGTTATAATCGAATTTAGTGGATGATCATCGTTGATGGTTTTTGTGTGGCCGGCAAATGCCGGTGCAATCGGATTGATAATTTTCCGTCGATGAAATGCTTAAAACCTGGAATAGAAATGACTTCCACATCTCATGTATGTTTATAGGGAGCGGGTCATGAAGACTATTTACTTGATGTTTTGGGCGATTTTCTTGTTGGGCAGCGGCGGACAAGCGGCGTACGCGGAAAGCACGATCTTCGATAACGGCAATATTGCCGGCGTCTATAATAATCCTACCGCGGCAACAGTGTTTACCGTGACGAATCCTGTCACTATCACCTATGTTCTGACGTACCACTGGAACAGCGGTCGCGGCAGCACGGTGGGGACAATAGGGCTTAAGCATTCCGACGGAACGATGTATGGGCCATGGCAGGCGGTCAGCACTGCCGGAAACAACCTGTATTGGGAAGTACATCCGGCGACGACTATTAAGGCGGGAACTTACACCGTCATCGACTCAACGCCATCGACTTGGTCGTACAACAGTCAATCCGGCAATGCCGGCATTACTATAATCAAAGGCGATATAGCCGCCACTTATACGATTTCCACGGCTGCAAGCCCGACTGCCGGCGGCAGCGTGGCATGCAGTCCTAACCCTGTTACGTCGGGCGGCAGCAGTACTTGCACGGCTACAGCGAATAGCGGCTACACTTTTTCCGCTTGGAGCGGAAATTGCTCGGGAACGGCTTCGACTTGCACGCTTAGCAATGTTACCGAGCAAAAGAGCGCGGTTGCTACGTTTAGCGCATCGACTACCGCAACGCCGGAACCCATCACGTTGGATGAATTGGCGGCAATGTTTCCCGAGTATTTCGACGACGGTTTATACCCGGTTATATTGGGCCAGGAACCGCTTGGAATTTCCGGCTTGTCGCTGCTGAATACCAAGGCGTCGTTCATAGGCGATACGCTAAGGATAGAGAATATTATTTCCGGTAAAACTCAGCATATGACCGTGGATTGGACATTGCGTTCCGGATTGTCCGGCTACTCTTTCGATCTAACCAATATAACAGCGGGCTATCCCAATCCGTTGGTGAAATCCCCGTTACCCGGAATCGATAGTTCCGGCAGCAGCGCTTATCTGTACGGTCCGCCGCTTGGCATATCGATTATTCCGTTACGCGTCGGCAGCGACTACTATGCGGTAACGCTGGCCTTTTCGCAAAGCAACAACGGCTTCAAGGTAAGCGCAATCGATAAGCTCGCTAACAAGGCTTTTTATGACAAATATTGGGGAACTCAAACGGCCTTTGCGCCTATCAGCCGTGCGGCTAGTTCGGCGATTGATAAATGGATTAACGAGCAAACCAAGGTGGAAATATCGCTGCCGTCGTCGAGCGATTTGCAAGCCGCTCTACTTGACTGCGGGCGCAAGTTAGCCGGGAATCTCGAGTTCGATTCTTATGCCGCTAATGTCGCCGCCAAGCTTGCCTCGAACTCGGATGTCGTTCAGGAAGGGATTGAGAATCTCGCCGAAGGGCAGACCGCGGAAGCGTCGCTGCTGTTTTCAAAAGCCATCGGGAAAGCGCTGATCGAGTCGGTCAGCGATCCGAAGGAATTAACCCGGCTTGCGCAAAAAATATCGGAGAAAAGCGGATATGTCGATGCGACAGCGCCGGCATTGGGATCTTCATGCGGAGGCGACTACAAGCAGGCGCTTAAAACACTGGTTGCCGGTGTTTTTAACGAGGTGCTTCCGCTAACAAGCTGCGGTTTAGGCGTGTACGTCGAATCGGCCAGGAAAGTGAACGAGTGGGTCAACGACGATTTGGTCATGACCCATTACCAATCATGGAAGGCGCAAGACGGGCTAGTGGCCAACACCGGAGCCGGGTCTTTCGAGCTTTTGTCGCATGTCGCCAAGATACGCGGGATAAGCACGGATGAGGCGGACAGGCAACTCGTCGCCCAATACCAGAAATGGCAAGCGGCGGAAGGACAGGCTCCGGCAAGAAAAGCGCGGTTGAACGACATTTATGCTCGCTATCTTCAATTGTCGGTCGGACAGATGGACAATCTCAGAAAGCGTAGCGGCGGAGCGAGCGCGACCGAAGTCGACCTGTTCCGTAAGTATATTGAGATCGAACAGCAGAGCCGCAATGCGCTCGCACCTTATTTGAGCAAGTCAGCGGTCGACGCCGCCGTGCAAAGTGTGGCGAAAACCCATTTGGATTCAGGACGCAACAGCAGCAGTTACAAAAATTTCGTGGCCACTCTGATAGGCAACGGTAGTTCAACGCCAACATTTACCGAGGTTCCTACCTACTGCAAAACATCGGCAAGCACGGGAGGCACCAGCAAAAGCGGGACAGCCGAATGGGGGCAGTACCATCTTAAATATACGATAAGCGGGGCAAATCTTGTCGATCCACCGGAGTATACCGCTCCGTTTGGGTATGATATTTATACCTACTCAGGGAAACTGAGCGGCAGCACGCTTTCCATATCCGGTACCGGATGGGTGGAACAGGCTTCGGCTGCGGACGATGATTTCAATTATGTTGTTTATGCGACCGTTTCCGTAGGGGCAAATAGTAAAACCTACACGTACACAGCGCCGAAAGGGGAAATACTGAACAAATCGTTTGCGCTTTCCGTGCCTATACCTGCGGGCGCAACGACAGGTTCATTTACGATGCGAGTCGATTACTACAACTCGAATTACGGCCCGAGAGGCGTCGTGGTTGGCGGCTCTCTTAAATAACCGATAATAGCGGGATTGAAAGCCGTTCATGTGATTCGGCAAGCCATGACAGGCTTGAAAGACTCGGCAGGAACGGTTTTCATCTGCTCTTTGTGGTTTTTAGGCTAGATAGGCACCACGCGGCCGTCACTCAGAAAACTAATGTCCGCATATTGGCAGACGCCTTGTTGATGCTGAAATAGGCTGACCGCAATCAGCCAGACCTTAACGATATTGCCCGGCAAGGTTCCGCCTATCGCATTAATGTAATCCTGATAAACGTCCCGGTCTTCGTCGAACCACTCGCCCAAGCCTTGCGAGCCGGAACGGATCACGACATGGGTTTCGCGGTGGGTCCAGGTCGGAATAGGGCAGCGATACGACGTTTCCGGCGGCAGTTCGGCACTCCAGTAATACGTGATGTCTTGGCCGTTGTCGAACTCGACCGCGATGCTTAAATAATCGTGAGTGGGCAGCGTGTCTTCCCGTACACTAGAGGGTAGGGCATCCATTTTCCACGACCAACGCAAGCGGGTACCCGGTTTAAACGGCAGGTCGACCGGTTTTTGCAACAAGCCGCAGTCATTATGGGTATGGCAGCAGATAGCCGATTCTTTTTTGGCCGGTGCGGCGCAGGATTGATAAATTTCAGCGGGACCCACGAACCACAAGTAATCCCAACCTGATGGCGATATAACCGGCGATACCAGCCGGTCGATTTCAACGGCGATACGGTGATCCACGTCGCCGCTCTCGGCAAGCGTTTTTAAGCCGTCCAGCGTATTGCCCTGCCAGCGGATCAGCAGAACCGACAGGTTGCCGGCGACGCTATCGTAGACTTCATCCGGCGTTGCCAAATTGCCTGTGTTGTCGGCCCACTCTCCGGGAAAATAGCTGGCCAGATAAAGCCGTCCCGGTTGCTCTACGGTAAAACTATGGCTATCGCGGGTACCGCGGAATATCTTGCCGTTTTGATCGATGCGAAACCACAACTGGAAGTTAGGTTCGAAGACGAGAGGCAAGTCTTTAAAGCGGGTTTGTCCGGTTGCGAAAGAGCTAAAATTATCGCCGGCTTCGACATCAAGGCCGGTATCGAGCCAGGGTTTTTGCGCGGACGGAAGTTCAAAAAAACGGTGTTCGGCAATAACGCCTGGGGCAATATTGTCCAGTAATTCGGTAAAGCGCGACTTGAATTGAATAGTGTCCATGATGAGCCTCTTGCTGAAAGATCATAAAAATCAGTTGCAAGGATTATAATCAGGCCGTCGCAATTAAATCTTGTATAAATTGGCTATGCTGAAACTTTATCCTGCTTATATGCGTTTATTTATCTGGCGAGGCCGGGCGCTTTATTTCGGCCCGTCGGTGCAGTTAGCTGCGCACGCCTATGCGACCGTGGCCTTGCATGTCGGCATTTACCGGCCTTTCAGGATAAAAATCGCTAACGGCGCATGGCAAAGCTGTCGTTGTGCAATCGTTCCGCCCGGTACTCCGCATGAGCTTGATTTTGAAGGCGGCGTGCACGGCAAGTTATTCATTGAACGGGACAGTTCCGACTTTTTGTATTTCAAGCGCCGCTTTGCTTATCGCGAACAAGCGCTGTCGTTATTTCAAGATGATGAGCTGGTTCAGCAATTATGCCGGATTTATGAATCGGACCCCGATAAAGCCGTCATTGAAAACTGTCTGGACGATTTGTTGCGTTGCGATGGAGAGCTCAATCTAGTCATTGACCCGCGCGTTCAGGCCGCTATCGATTTAATTCGCAGTGAACCGGATTACAATTTCTCGAAAGAATACCTGGCCGACAGGGCCGATCTTTCGCCGTCCCGGTTTCTGCATTTGTTCAAACAGCATACCGACGTGCCGTACCGGCGTTTCAGGACTTGGAAGCGCCTGTTTTTGGCAATGGATAGTTTAAATGCCGCCGATAACATGACCATTGCCGCGCTGGATGCCGGGTTTGCGGATGCGCCCCATTTCAGCCACAGCTTCCGCGAGACTTTCGGCATTAATCCGGCTTATGTGTTTCGGGGAATTAATCGGTTTGAAGTTTAAAGCCGAACGCGGGTTTGCCAGGCTAAACAGCAATTTTTCGCCATCCCTTTAGGAACGAGTGAAAAATCGTTCATGCTTCGTCAACCAAGTTTCTAAGTTTAAACGCTGATTACGCCTGTTAGCGGGCCGTGCAAGCGTGTAAACTACGCAGCGTTTTATTACACCATTATTTTCAGGAGATTTTATGATCGGATACATCACGCTCGGCACCAATGACTTAGAGCGCGCCGCGTCTTTTTACGATGCGTTGCTGGCCGAATTCGGCGCGCAACGCGTTAGGGATACCGAAAGATACATTGCTTGGGGCACCAGTCCCAAACAGACGGCTTTGAGTGTCATCAAGCCGTTCGACGGCAACCCGGCCACGGTCGGCAACGGCGTCATGGTTTCGCTGTATGCAGGCAACCAGGAGAAAGTGCATGCGCTTTACGAAAAAGCGCTGGAACTCGGCGCAAGCGATGAAGGCGCTCCGGGGCCGCGCGGCGATAACGGTTTTTACGGAGCTTATTTCCGCGATCTCGACGGCAATAAGCTGTGCGTGTTTTACCTCATCTAGTTTTCAGCGCATTAGCCAATGATCATCCGTTTTGACGATCCGGTACAACAGGAAATCTGGACAACCATCCGGGCCTTGAACGATGCCTGGACAAAAGGCAATCCGGATGATCTGGCTAACTATTTTCACCGGAACATGGTGGCGATTACGTCCACCGACCGCATGCGCCGCGAAGGCGGCGTGGACTGTATTGCCGGTTGGAAAGGATTTGCCGAAGCCACGCGCATCCACCATTGGCGGGAAACCGACCCGGTGATTCACGTTTACGGCGATGCCTCCGTGGTTGCCTATTATTTCGACATAGCGTTCGATATGAACGGCCAAACCTTCAATTCGGCCGGGCGCGATATGTTTTTCATGGTTAAGGAAGAGGGGCGTTGGTGGGCTGTGGGGGATCAGTTTTCTTCGTTTCCGGTTTAATTTATCGGGAAAATTTGAAAATGGTACGCGGTGGGTAGCGTGCCGATTGAATGTAATCCGGCTGTTAGGAGAATATGATCGTACGAAACTGCTTTGTGGGTAGTTTCTATTACGGCGTATTTGAGTCCAATAGCAGACGGTTGTTAAGATTAATAGCTGTATATCATCTGTTAGAAGGAGATATAAGAAACTTTCTAATACTTTGTTAGCTGTTGTAGCTCCTACATTCCAATAATTGAGGTCGAAACTTGAATAATGAACCCATAATCAAAGATCCATCTTCTTCTGATACGAGATGGGAATTTCTAGACGGCAGTACGAGATCTGCCGTAAACCTTAGAACGTCATTTGTCGGCATAGGCACATATCGGCCTGGCTGGCGGTGGTCTGAGCATGTAGGCAAGCAAACGGGAAAACCATCAGAAAATCACATCGGCTATATATTATCTGGCTCTTTTATTGTGAAAAGCGCCAACGGCGAGGAGTCCGTGGTTGGTCCCGGCGAGGCTTTTGAATTGGCACCAGGTCATGATGCATGGGTGAACGGTGATCAACCATGCGTGGCTTTAGATTTTGGCTGCAATGAAAAGCATGAACTGTAAAGTAGCAGCTAACCGGGTAGCCGGGAGTGTCTAGCTCCCAGCCCCCACACCACCTAGCATGCGGGTCCGCACTAGGCGGTTCATCAGCTGTAATGAAACTTAAT
>NZ_RYFG02000101.1 GCF_003994235.2 Candidatus Methylobacter oryzae | reverse complement strand
CCGCAGAGCAAGCTAAGGCGGCTGCCGAGAAAGCCAAAGCCGAAGCGGCGGCGCAGGCCAAGGCTGAAGCGGAGAAAGCGGAAGCTGCCGCGCAAGCGAAGGCGGAAGCGGCTAAAGCGAAAGCCGCAGAGCAAGCTAAGGCGGCCGCCGAGAAAGCCAAAGCCGAAGCGGCGGCACAGGCCAAGGCTGAAGCGGCTAAAGCGAAAGCCGCAGAGCAAGCTAAGGCGGCCGCCGAGAAAGCCAAAGCCGAAGCGGCGGCGCAGGCCAAGGCTGAAGCAGAGAAACAAGCGAAAATAGCCGCTGAGAAAGCGAAAGCCGAAGCAGCAGCCCAGGCCAAGGCTGAAGCAGAGAAACAAGCGAAAATAGCGGCCGAAAAAGCCAAAGCCGAAGCGGCGGCCCAAGCAAAGGCTGAGGCAGAGAAACAAGCGAAAATAGCGGCCGAAAAAGCCAAAGCCGAAGCGGCAGCCCAAGCAAAGGCTGAAGCAGACAGAGCTGAAGCGGCAAGGATGGAGGCAGAGCAGGCTCGAATGGATGCAGAGCAAGATCAGTTGGCTATAAAAACTGCAGCGGCAGCCATTCGGCAAAAAGTGGCTCGAAGCTGGATCCGGCCGGTTTCTTCTTCAGAGGGACTAAAGTGTACAATTCAAGTCAGATTGATGCCCGATGGAACGGTAATTGATGCCGTCGTTGTCACCACAAGCGGCGATGAGATTTTTGATCGGTCAGCGGAAAATGCTGTGCATAAAGCATCCCCGCTGCCAGTTCCTAAAGATAAGGAACTGGCAGCTAAGGAATTTAAATCCTTTAAGTTTTTGTTTGAACCGGACCGTTCCAGATAACCGAAAACAAGGTATCATTATCTCCAAGACGTTATTGATGAATATTAAGTCAATCATTTAATGATCTTTTTCAGTTAAGTTACTGAGGTAAACAAGTGAGTTTTTTAAAAAGAATTTTGTTAATTGGCCTGATTGGTTTCTATGTGCCAAGTAGCTACGCAGAGATGACCATTGAAATTACTGAGGGCATTGAGAGTGCGTTGCCTATTTCAGTAGTCCCGTTTGCGATGCAAGGCGCATCCGGCGTGCCGGTTGACGTTAGTTTTGTCGTTGATGCCGATTTAGGCCGTAGCGGTTATTTTAAAACGCTGGATAAACAAAGCATGCCGGCCAAGCCCAGCACTGCCGAAGCCATCCAGTTTAAGGATTGGCAGGCTTTAGGCCAGAATTACATGGTCATTGGTCAAGTGGTCGAAGATCATGGCCAGTACAATGTTCAATTCCAGTTGTTCGATGTTTATAAAGGCCAGCAAATCATGGGCTATCGGATGGTATCATCCGCTGGAGACTTGCGCAGAACGGCCCACCACATCAGCGACCTGATCTTTGAAAAACTGACTGGTAAAAAAGGCGTTTTCAGCGGCCGAATTGCCTACATTACCAGCAGCAGGCAAGGGACACAAAGCACTCATAAACTGCAAGTTTCAGATGCGGATGGTTTTAATGCGCAAACTATAGCGTCGTCCGTAGAACCGTTGATGTCTCCGGCATGGTCGCCTGATGGTAGAAAAATAGCTTACGTTTCATTTGAGAAAAAGTCAGCAGCAGTCTATATCCAGACTCTGGCTACCGGTGAGAGAGTCAGGGTTGCCGAATTTCCGGGTATCAATGGCGCGCCCTCTTGGTCTCCGGACGGAGCAAAATTGGCGTTGACCTTATCTAAAGACGGCAACCCGGATATTTTTGTGTTGAATTTGGTAACGCGCTCTTTAACTAAATTGACTAGAAGCTTTGCAATCGATACCGAGCCGACTTGGTCCCCCGATGGCAGCAGTATCGTTTTTACCTCTGATAGAGGAGGAAAGCCGCAGTTGTATATTATGTCGAGCCAAGGCGGTGACGAAAGGAGGCTGACATTCTCTGGGAATTACAATGCCAGGGCCAGCTTTTCACCGGACGGTAGAAGTATAGCAATGGTGCATGGTAATGGCAGCGATTATCGTATTGCCGTTATGGATTTGGCAACTAAGGCGGTTAATGTCATTACCGATGGCCGATCAGACGAGTCTCCAAGTTTTGCGCCGAACGGCAGTATGATTTTATATGCCTCCCGAAAAGGCAGTGCGGGTTATTTATCGGCTGTATCATTGGATGGTAAAATGCAACAAAAGCTGGTATTTGACAGCAATGAAATCCGCGAACCGGCGTGGTCGCCCTAGTTCAGTTAGTCATAGCATGATTTTTGTAAATTATTTTGGAAAATAAAATGAAATTGAATAGAACAGTATTGGCATTAGCTATAAGCGCAGCAATCCTCTCGGGGTGTAGTGAAGATGAAAAAGAAGCAAGCCTTACCGATGGCACTCAAAATGCTGCGAGCGGTATCAACGATGCTTCAACCCGTGGTTTAAGAAATGGATCTGGTTTGTCAGGATCGGAAATGAATGCTTCGGGAATGTACCCAAATGCAGGCATAGGTCCCGAATTCAGCGATCCAAATAACCCATTGTCAAAAAGCACTATCTACTTTATGTTGGATAGCAGCCAAGTGCAGGATGACTTTGTACCTGTCATTGCAGCTCATGCACAATATTTGGTAGCGCATCCCGGTCAACGCGTTGTAATGGAAGGTCATGGCGATGAGCGTGGTTCTCGTGAATACAATATTGCACTGGGTGAGCAGCGCGCAAAGTCCGTAGCAAGTATGATGAAAGTCCAAGGCGTTGCCGATGGTCAGCTGGAAATCGTCAGTTACGGCGAAGAGAAGCCGGCATCGTTAGGTCATGACGAAGCATCTTGGGAACTTAATCGTCGCGTTGAGTTAGTTTATCAAGGCAAATAAATGAAAGCTCGTCTACTCCTATTGTTGTGGGTTTGTAACGCTGTTCAGGCAGAGCCATTGCCGCCAGTTATTGATAATTCAATGTATCCGGCAGGTGAGGTTACTACTGCAAAGCCTTCATCGACTAATGCGCTGTATGAAATCATGGCGCGACTTGAGCAATTGCAAGGCGAAGTACAACAACTTACCGGTAAGGTAGAAGAGCAGGCAAATCTTATTGCCGAGATGAAAAAGTCTCAGGGCTCAATGTATTCAGATTTTGACGAACGGATACGGAAACTTGAGAAGAAATCAGAAAGTGCGAAGCCTTCGGCAACTGAAAATGTTCCTGCGGAAGAAACCACTGTCGGTGTCGAAGCTAAAGCGACGGAGTCTCAAGGCGCGGCTCCGACTGCAACTCCTGAAGTTAAGCAGGCGCCCGTTCAAAAACAGGAGGCAGCGCAAGCCTCTGCTTCTCCGGGCGATGAAAAGCAGCAATATCAACAGGCCTATGACGCGCTTAGAAATGGTCATACGGCCCAGGCAATTGCCGAGTTCAACGCGTTGTTGAGTAAAAATTCGAAGGGGGAGTATGCCAATAATGCCCAATATTGGTTAGGTGAAGCCTACAGAGTTAATCAGGATATTGATGCAGCGCGCAAAGCTTTTAACAATGTCATTCAAAATTATCCGGGTAGCGCGAAAGTGCCGGATGCGCTATTAAAGTTAGGTATCATTGAGGTGGAACAAAAAAATCCAGCCAAAGCGCGCGAATATTTAACCCGTGTTACTACCGATTTTCCCAGTTCGACGGCTGCCCGGTTGGCGTCAAAGAAATTACTCTTGCTTGATGACGTTAAACAGTAGTTGTGAGTTTGTTACGTATAACTGAAATTTTTTATTCGTTACAAGGCGAGTCGAATACGGTAGGGCTACCCACTGTGTTCATTAGGCTGACCGGTTGTCCGTTAAGATGCGTCTATTGTGATACAGCTTATGCTTTTACCGGCGGCAAAAAAATAGAGATTGACGCGATTATTGCGGAAGTTGATCAATATGGAGCCCGGTATATTACCGTAACCGGAGGCGAGCCATTGGCTCAGCCGGGCTGTCTGGACTTAATGAGAAAATTGCTCGATAAAGGCTATGTCGTTTCGCTTGAAACCAGCGGAGCGCTTGACGTATCTGAAGTCGACCCGCGCGCCATTAAAGTCATGGATTTTAAAACACCGAGTTCAGGCGAGTTAAGCAAAAATCGATATCAAAATATCAAGCACCTAGATGCAAAAGACCAAGTTAAGTTTGTAATCGGTAATGACGGTGACTACGAGTGGTCAAAATCCATATTAACGGAATATGATTTACCTAATCTTTGTGAAATCTTGTTTTCGCCTGTGATGGGGCAGCAAAATCCAACCGAGCTTGCCGAAAAAATTCTAAAAGACAGGTTGCCTGTTCGTTTCCAAATTCAACTACATAAGATTCTTTGGGATGATGCCCAAGGCAAGTAAGTCGACATGCAAAAAAAAGCTATAGTCCTCCTATCTGGAGGATTAGATTCAATTACCGTACTTGCTCTTGCGAAAAAGCAGGGCTTCAAATGCTACGCTTTAAGTTTTGACTATGGTCAGCGGCACAATGCCGAGCTGCGAGCGGCGGCGCAAATAGCGGTAGATTATCAAGTCGAAGAACATAAAATTATCAAATTGGGCTTAAGCTCAATCGGCGGTTCGGCGCTAACCGATGAGCATATCGCAGTGCCTCATGCGCCACAAGACGGCATACCGGTAACCTATGTGCCGGCAAGAAATACAATTTTTCTTTCATTTGCCTTGGGTTGGGCAGAAGTCTTAAATTTAACGGATATTTTTATTGGGGTAAATGCTGTCGATTATTCAGGTTATCCTGATTGTAGGCCTGAATTTATAAAAGCTTTTCAACAATTGGCAAACCTTGCTACTAAGGCTGGTGTAGAAGGTGAGCATTTTACGATACATACTCCGCTAATTGCGTTGAGCAAAGCAGAGATTATTAAGCAGGGCCTTGAACTAGGTGTCGATTATCAGCGTACCGTCTCTTGTTATTCTGCCGATAAACAAGGTCGCGCTTGCCAAGTATGCGATGCCTGTCGTTTAAGAAAGATTGGATTTACAGAGGCCGGAATAGAAGACCCAACTCGGTATCAAAAAAGCCATAAAAAAAATTGACATAGTTAGTTTTATCATTATAATAGGCAGTCTTTGTTGGGTCGTTAGCTCAGCCGGTAGAGCACCGCACTTTTAATGCGATGGTCGCGCGTTCGAATCGCGCACGACCCACCATCAAAGTTTAAATAAATTAACCAGTTAGCATGAATTTGCGACTGGTTTTTTTATGCCTTTTAAAACCGTGTGTATTCGCTAATCGCGTAAAACATATTCCGTGCTCATTAAGCTTTTCACCTGCCTGAAGCTTTCTCATGCTAGATCGGGTCAATATCGAATACTTTACTGCCATTATCCAGTCCTCTTTATTGGTAAGGAAAAAGTTCGTTTAACATATTTCGAAGAGCTGCAATTTTTTCAGGTTGGTTTTGATCCTGGATTTGTAGAAGCCGTTCTTTGAAGTTTTCCAATGACTCCAATCCGTGCCAAGGTTCCATATCTTTCAAATCATCCCAAAGAGCTTGAACAAGTTCGATGTAAACTATTTCTTTGTTCTCCGTTTTTGATGATCTCCAAAAAACCCTTTCTCTACTAATAAAATCCCAAATTACTCTCTCCTCAGAAGACAGTAGGCTTGGTGCCGTTTGCGCCAAATTTAAAAACCTTTTCGCTTCATCTTGATCCCACACTTTGTGAATCAACCCCATTAAAGGAATCGATTCTTCATCTTCTTGATTAAAAAAAATATTTTTGTTTTCACTCCAGCTAATTTTGCATTGATTAATATAACTGTCGATTGCGACGTCAAACATATTTGAAAGAGTTCGTTTTTGGCATCTTGCCGCTACTTCCATCGCAAACCGAGATAAGGGGTCCAGCCTAAATTGAAGAATTTCAGTCTTACCAAGTTTGCCTGTTCGTTTTTTTGCGGGTCTGCCCCGCTGTAATTTTGTTTGCATGGTGTTTCGCCAAAGTAATTAATGGATGAATGATAGATAGGGTAACAAAACTTACAAATCAGTGTAAAGGTAATTTTTTATAACTTTTTGTAATTAATTGTTTACGTTTTTGGCTTTGATGCGCTATGCTGGTCAAAACTAAAATTTACAAATCTTCACTTTTTAAACCTTATCAACTTTAATCTGACCAGCAGGAGATCACCGATGAAGAAAAAACAAAATATTTTCGCAGAACAATATGCGGACGAGCTTCTTGACGCAAAGCAAGCTTCTGACTTTTTGCATGTTTCTGTAAAGACGTTAGCCAATTGGAGATCAAGCGGAAAAGTTATGCTGCCCTTTGTTAAGCTTGGGGGACGGGTGTTGTATCACAAAGGCGTTCTGCTTGAAGAAGCCAATCGACGTAGCGCAATCAGCACTGCGCAAGCTCGACTGTTGGTGCCTTAAATTTATATTTTGCGAAACAGTGCTTTAACTAATACGCGACAGGATAGACATGATGAAAAATCAAAAAAAATACACAAAAACAATTTCCAACTTATCCTCAATTACCAGATCAGTTGAAAAACGTGAAACTTCACAACAGACTGTTATGACAAAAGCCCTCCAGTTTAAAACGAACAATTGCTCTGATGCTTCGTTAAGTCTAGCGACGGAAGCCACCAAGACCGTTCTGGCTGATGCTCGAAGCGCTAATGATAATGGTAGCGCTCATAGCTCTACAGATTTATTAATTAGTTTGGATGCCAACCGGCAGCGGGATTCAAGTTTGTTATCCGGTCAAGCTTTAGTCTCACAACATTTAGATCAGGGCAATCGCCTTGATTTAGGTGATGATTTTGCTAATGTTACTACGGATACTCCAATGTACAGCTTCGAAGAAGCCAGAACCAAAGCTGACGAGCTCGATGCGGAGATCATTTATTACAAAAATGCTTCTGACCAATTAATTAGAGCACTTTTCAATTTTCAAGCAGGAAAAGGTCTGGCTGCTTTAAAGTATAAAAACTGGAGAGCCTATTTCAATGATCGTTTAACAAATAACGGTTGCAGCACGTCTTCATTGTATTTATTTGTCGAAATTGCAGAGTTTGCGTTGACGCATCGCATAGCGCCGACAGATGAGCATCTAAAATCGTTGCGCAGAATATGTCAAATAAAAAAATCTATCCGGCAATCAATTTGGGATGTTTCGGTCCAAGAGTCGCAATCTTTGGTTCCGCCTGTTTCCTCTATTGAAAAAAGTTACCAAAATTATAAGCAAAGCCATAGCTGCAAAAATGACTCGCTGCTACGAAAGTTAATAGCGGACAAACCTGATGAGCAGCAAGTTTTAGCAATACTGTACGCAGTCAAGGAGCGAATGGAAAGCGTAGAAAATGATCCATATGGCATTCAACAGTTATCGTTTTCGGATCTTAAAAAGATGAAGTCGGAATTGGACCTTTATATGACTAATCCCGACCGTTTTTGGGTAACTGAAATTCAAGCTAATAATCTAAATGAAGGATATATCGATTAATTTAATCGGATAATGGGCGCTGTGTCTTTCGTCTAATTAAATCAAACTACAGGATACTGTTCGCTGTCGTTGCTACTAAAGGCAGCGAACATTCCAAAAATTGGAAAAATAGGATCTTGATCGGATATTAGCGGTTTACCGTTAGGTAATGGTATTGGCTAATTTGTTTTTGGCCCCAGCCGATTGCCATTTATTCCTTTTGTCATACGGCATAAAAATGAACAAGAAAATATAGTTAACATGACAGAGAGATCGCTTTATATAGTATTTACTCGAAAACTGTAAAACGATAACAACTCCCAATTATATTTAATAATTTATAGTAATTCAAAGTATTGCAGAATAGGTATTAAACGTGAATAAAAAAGAAACCATTGCGAAGACCAAAATGCTTGTGGACAAGGTTTATCCGCATTTTGACAAGGTAATCTTAAAGGCTGATATGGAAATTGACTTTAATATCTTCAATGTAAAAAAACTAACCAACCTAAAATCGACAAAACAAAGACCTCCGACCATCGTTAAAAAGGACATCAAGTTTCAAAGTCCTTACTATCTGTTAACGTTATTCCAGCCCTCAGTTGGCAACCTAGCATACTTTTGCGATAGGAGTGCACATCTCCCCATCAATTTTAATGTGAGATACGCCGAAGTGACGTATGATTTTATCGGTTCTGATCCCCTTGCGCTGGCAACTTTGGTAAATGCGCATCTAGTGCATCTAAAACGAGGGCCTTGCTATTATGACGTGTGTGAAGACACACATTACTGGGGAGAGAGAAAGAAGAACAAATGCACTTTTTTTCCGGTGAGCTATTGCAATATATCAAAAATTGCCCAGAAACCCTGCTTCCACTTTGAGTATAGAATGCAGGGCAAAGCGATGTGCGATCAGCATCTTCTGAGTGTGCCTTCCGATTTGATTTATTTTAACTTTGACGAGTTTTTTAAATTAAATACAAAATTTTATGTAACACCCATCAAGCGAGATATTGGTCGAGCCATTGCACTGATGAATAATCATGTGATTACTACCGATAGAGGGCTGGAGAAGCGTTATGACAGTTTTATGAAGAATCCCTTGACCAGAATAAATGATCCAACCGTGCAAAAACTGCTTTATAAAATACCCCCTCTAAAACAGGTGTTGCATGGAAGTAAAGTCACGCGGAAAATAAACCAAAAATTTACAGAGAGTATGCAGAAGGCTTTAATTAAACAATAACGCAACCCAAGTTTCTTTTAACACTGATTTATAACCGTTGTTTATTCGAGTATTTGTGATTGCGCTGAATACTCAGCGCAGTCTTTTTTAAAATAAGACGAAATGCTATCTTTTTAGAATGATGTTGTATCGTTATTGAACGTATTATACGTCCGATTCTGCTTTGATTTAAGGTTAAGCAGTCTTAATCAGGCTAATTAGCTTGTATTATGAATCAACGCCTAATAATAAATAATTCGATATTTTCCCTATTTCAAGCCATTAATTGGTCCTGAGTATAGTGTTTTAAAAGCTCTAGTATTATTTAAAGCCTATTTAGCCTATAAATACCAAATTCCGTTTTGCGAACATTTTCAAATAGAATATACGTTATTATTATACGCTATCAAACTCAATGTTATTAATGGCTCAATAGGGTATTATCTCGTTAATTTATAACCAAAGCTTCCATTCAAATACATTACCCTTCAATGGTTTCTTGTCGTATCTGTAATATTAATAATACGCTTAAAACCTTTTAGCTTTAATATAAAATCCGTGGGTTTAATATTACTCGCTTCATTATAAACTGAGCTCATAATCAAAGTTTGCGAGCAACGTGTGATCGCGACATAAAAGAGTTTGCGTTCATCATTTTCGTTATCGTGATGACGGTGTGAATGTACATAGGGAAAAAGTGTATTATCGGCATCAATTACAAAAACGACTTTAAACTCTAAACCTTTGGCACCATGCGCGGTTAATAATGAAACACCGCCTTGATCAGATTTGCCGAGAGCATAAAGATGCTCAAGCATCTGCGCATCGTCAATCCCTTGTTTAGCAAGCATCGTAGCGCCGGTCAATTCTGCATTGAAATAGTGCTTATCGGATTTTTTACTGGACTGGCTGGAAGCGACTTTCGTGCTATAACTAACCAAAAACGCGTGTATAAAACGTACTCTCGCTTCTGTAGTATTGGCATGAAGACCTTTGCGAATTAAGTCGCCGAATAATTTTAAATGTTTATTGCAATTTTTTCGGGCGGTCTTATTGGTACTGGATAGTTCTGCTTTAACATAAGCAAAGTTTTCTTCTGTCGAGGTAATATCCAGAGACAGTAGGATCTTATCAACAAGACTTTCCTGATAACCGTTCACCATTAAGTCAAGAAGGAGAGCCAATAATGTCGGGGTAAAAGTTCGATTATCATCATACGCGGTATGAAAAGCATCCATTTCAAGTTGCAGATACCGTTGCAGGTTGACTAAGCTTTCATGCTTGCGAGCAATAATCGCCATATCGGAGTATGCCATACCCTGGTGATGAAGCTTTACAATTTTCTGGGTAACAAAGCGATATTGGGCATTTTTATTGGCAAAAGTATAAAAGTCCGGTTTATCGCCTTCTTTCTCCGACCACATCTTGATATTGCGGACCTCTTGAATTGCTTGTCGAAGCTTTGAAGCCAATAGCGCCACCGGTTTTGTACAGCGATGACTTTGGGTTAACGTAAAAACTTTTGCTTTAGAAAGCGCTTGTTCTAAGGTCTTCAGATTGGTGGCTTTAACGCCCCGGAATGAATAAATGTTTTGTGCATCATCGGCAACAAAAAAGGATTGCTTGATAGCGCCTGCCAGCATAATGGCAATTTTTAGTTGTACCGGTGACAAGTCTTGTGTTTCATCGATTAACAGTAGGCCATACTGCTGAGCAATGGTTTGCAATAATTCCGGATGACGTACAAATAATTGATAACAGCCTTCAACCTGCTCTTTAAAGCCAATAATGCCCCTACTCTTCTTGTGGTGTTGATATTCCGCGAGAATCTTGGTGAAGGGCTTAACGGCATTGGCATAGAGCCCTTTTTTATAGACACTGGCAATCGCTTTTAAAGAGGATTCCTGGGTTTCAAGTACTTGTTTGATAATCGACTCGACGTCTTCAAACGGCAGCCTATCTTTGTGTTTTTGCAAAGCAATGGAGTCGTATACGGCTTGCAGAATTTTTTGGTTATAACCGTTATCAAAGTCGGGACGCTTTTTGTAGCCAGCAAGTTGCCAATGCTGTTTGAGGATACGGCAGCAAAAAGAATCAAAAGTGCGAATATCAAGCTGTTTCCTGTGCGCAAAAAATAATGTTTTGCCCTTCTTCTTGTTGTCGTTGTCGGACTTTTTGGAAAACGTTAGCATTAAGCAATGCCCAGGCTGCTGTTTTTGTGTGTAATACTGCTGAATCGCTTGAAACAATAACGTGCTTTTTCCAGAGCCCGGCACAGCGACAACAATCTTGCATGCACATTTGCTATTCAGAATGGTTTGTTGCTCTTGAGTAGGTTTCGGCAGCGTCATTTTGTGGTCTTACGGGTTACAATCGATGGTGCGGTAAAATTTTTATGGCCCCATATAAGGGATTGGGATGAAGATCGTTGCTTTGGACCGTAAACACCAGAAATTGGAAGCATAAACCAATACGAAGCATTTTCTTTTAACGCTGATTTAGCATTTATCGTCTCGTGTTATTACTCCGGTATAAGACATTTGCTGTATTTTCCGAATTCGGAAAAATAGCTTCATTGGCTACATTAACCCAATACAATGGATCTTTTGGCGGCACGCAAAATTTACTAATTGTTACCTGAGGCGCTTACTCGATTATTTAGACAATGTCTGGTCTAAAAAGCGCAAAATCGAAGTGAAGCCACTAACCAAGCCAATCACCAGTAAGAATACGCCAAAAGATAGTGAGGAAGAATAACCGTCGGAGAGGTTTTGTGCCTGAAGCGATAGGGCTATCGATGTTATTGTCCTTAGAATAAAAAAGACGATAAACCCTATAATCAAGTCCCACGTATCCAACTGCATTGAAGACAAAGAAGAATTAGCCTAAGGATGGGGGGATAGACGCTTCAGCAATCCATGGCACGCTGCCTAATAGTGGCCGCTACGTTTATCCGGTAACATTTGCAATTTTCTAGTAATGCCGGACCTTAATGCGATCAAACTGCTGCAAACAACAATTGCACTAAACCGGCAGCGACTGCTACGGGCCGTATCATTTTAGCTGCTTTATTATGGTGGCAAGACGGTTTAGGTAACGGCACTGGTTACGGCATATCCAAACTAATAGAATTTGGTAGCATAAAGAAGGATAAGGCCAAAATCGACACATGGTAAATTTTAGAGCATTTTTATTATAAAATTCCGCTTTTTCACGCTCTTCTTATTTATATAACTCCTCAATGCTGGAAATCGAAGAAATTATCAGACCAGCCCACCAGGGAAGAACCACTCCTTTTCTATGCAATGCATCCGATGGCAAGGCTTACTATGTTAAAGGCTATGCGGCTTCAGTTGCCGGATTGATTAAGGAATGGATGGGCGCAAATTTAGCGCAGGCTTTTGGGTTACCAGTGCCACCGTTCAAAATAGCGTTATTGGATGATAGGCTTGCTGCTAACTATGGCGGTCTAGCTGCTTCGGAGCTTAAAGGTGGTCATGTCTTTGCTTCTAAAAAAGTAGCTTCAGCAACCGAATTAAAGTTTGAAACGCTAAAGAAAATTAATACTCTACTACAATTAAATGTATTGATGTTTGATCTTTGGGTTGAAAACTTAGACCGGACTTTAACAGAGAAAGGCGGAAATCCTAATTTACTTTGGAAAACGGACGAATCGGCAGGATTGTATGTTATTGATCACAATTTGATTTTTGATGATGAGTTTAATAGAACAGATTTTTGGACTACCCATGTTTTTAAATCCGTATTTATTAATAAACAATACGATGCTGTTGAAAAATTAGATTTCGAAGCAAGAATGAATAAAGCGCTTGCCTGTTGGCAATCAGCGTGGGATAACATACCCGAAGAATGGATCGAATTAAACGATGACACACAGTGTTTTGATCCTGGAAAACATCTACAACGCCTTAGCAATGAAGCAAAAGGAGACATCTGGTTAAAATTGCCATGAATAAGCAAATTTGTAAGTACAGCATTATTCGTTTTCAGCCTTACCCTGAAACGGAGGAGTTTGCCAATATTGGTATTGTGCTTTATGCCTCTGCGTCTAAGCGCCTGGAGTTCAAGCTGCTGGATGGCAAACAACATGCGCGGATTACTCATTTTTTTGATCATCCCATGTGTAAAGATGTTTTTGTGCAAACAAGCAAAATAATTCGGGCGGAAATTGAGCGGGTTAAGAAATTTTTAGATGAGACTGTGAATGTCGAGGTTGATCTGTATGCGGAATTAATCCGTTGTCGAGAAGATATTATTCGTTTCAGTGATAGCCGAGTTTTATTCTGCGTTGATCCAGTGGCAACTGTCGATAAATTGTTTGAGCATTATATTCATCGTAGCTTTATCCACGAACCTGTACATGAAGAAAAAATGAAAAAGCAGGTGCGTGACTTGCTTAGCCATTACAATCTTGGCGAAAAATATAAGGAAGGCATAATTGGGGAGGCGGATAAGTATGAGGTTAGATTCCCTTTCGTTTACAAAAATACAAAGCAAACGGTTATCAAGCCGATTCACTTTAAGCATGAGAAACCTAGTCTGCTGATTGACCACGGACTTTCTTGGCTTGCAAAAATCCAACAATTGGAAAAATATCGCTTTATTCGGCCAGATGAAATTTTGTTTGCCTACGATGCACCGGAAGCTAATCAATGCAACCTATTTAATGCTTTTAATGAAATTAAAGGGCAAATTGAAGCTGAGGGTATCGAGATGGTAGATATTAATTGTCAAGATGATATTGTAAGATTTGCAACTGCGTAAAAATGGTTTTAAAGCCAGACCATCAAACCACGCAGTTCAATACGATCTCTTAAGTAAGTATCTGCAAAGAGATAGTACGATTAAAATTCAAGAGTCAATATTAATGCCGTTGCTTTTAGTAACGCTCAATACTGATTGCGCCATCTAACATGTTTCCAAAACTCTACTTCAATCGAAAACTTGGGGCTTTAAAACAGACTGCCCTCGGTTTTTATCGATCAGGTATATTCGCCCTTTAGCAAACGGAAACTTCCGCGCCGATGTCCGCATGAAAGGAATTGTTAAAAACAAAACCTTCTCTTCCGAATCAATTGCCCAAGCTTGGGCGGAAAAAATCGAACAAAGCATTAAAACCATTCCATATATGGATCAAACTCAACTGCTGGCACTATCTGAGACCGATATTGATAGCATGGGCGGTGAGGATTTATTCAAGCAGTTGGGTGTTGATTTGTTTTCTCTTCGTAATCAAGCTCAATTAGAGGCTATCAATGCGCTAAGCAAAAAAGAGCTACTGCAACTATCACCGCAAGAAATTGAGCGCATGGGCGGCGCTGAGCTGTTTTTACAAGCCGGTAAGGGCGAGCTGATGAACTTGCGTTGGTGTGATGTGAACTTTAAAGATAATATCGGCTATTTAGGTGACACCAAAAATGGAACCAGTCGGGAGCTGCACTTTGCGCCAGTCGTTATCCATGTGCGCGATACTCTAACTATTTGTATGATTTGCTAGGCGGCTTCGGCTAGCTGCTTACACAGTAGAAAACTCCTAACGAAAATGATGGTGGCTTTTCAATTGAAATCAGTGGCCGACTTTAGATTAGAATGGTTGGCTGTTTTTGATTGGAGTTGATGGCTGATTTGGGATGGAATATGCAGCTTGGCAGAGACGCCTTAAAGTTCTTGACTAGGAGACGCTCTCTGCGCGGCGAGGACTTGTAGGATCGAAGTCCGAAAGTCGTGTTGGTGGAACAATTCTATCGGAAGTGGTTGAGGTTTTGCTATACGTTTGATCTGACGAAGTGAGTATTATTGAACATTCCTTGCAATATGGTTGACCTCTTTCAGTATGAAACTTTATTACTCTATTTTTCGTGAGCGATGGGTTATTATGCTGAATCAGTATGATGCTTTATTTTCCAGAAGTTAATTTTTGCAATGGTAGAATGTGGCTTCAAGCGTGGTTTAGTATGAAACTTTATTACTCACCCACACAAGTGTGGGTGAGTAATAAAGTACTCTCCTACAGCAAGTGTGGGTGAGTAATAAAGAAATACTCTTCTACAGCAAGAACAATTGTTAAAGTTTGGTTTAGTCAGCGCCGCTAAAGCCAAAAGTATTAAATTCGAAACACGTAAACAAACTCAGCCGCAGAGCAAGAATGGAGTCGAGGTAGTTGATAAGGCCAAGAAGCTGGTCTATTGATTTGTATTGCCCAAATTATGCTTCTCGGCTATGGTATATAATATTTTGAATGAAAGAATTAGTAATGTCAGGTTTAAAAGCAATTGATTTTTTTTGCGGAGCCGGCGGTATGAGTTACGGTTTGCAAGCTGCCGGAATTAAAATTTTGGCAGGGCTTGATAATGACTATTCATGCAAAGAAACATATGAAGCCAATATTGTAGATGCAAAATTTATTCACCATGATATAAGCGATTTGGATACTCTCGAATTAGCTAATATCTTAAAAATCAATAAAAATGATAATAACCTTATCTTTGCCGGTTGCAGCCCATGCCAATACTGGAGCAAAGTTAGAACCAATAAAACAAAAAGCCTAAAGAGTGCATTTTTACTTAAAAACTTCGAGCGCTTTATCTCCTATTTTAGGCCTGGCTTTGTAATAGTTGAAAATGTTCCTGGATTAGCATCAAATAAAACACATACCATTCTGCCGGATTTTATCAGTTTCTTAGACAAAGAAGGTTACGTTTATAATGATGGCGTAATCAATGCTATCGATTTCGGGGTTCCTCAGAAAAGGAAACGTTATCTGCTTATTGCCTCAAGACTTACGAGTAAAATAAGCTTACCTACTCCAGAACACAATCCTAATCTTATAGTTAAAAATTATATTGGCGTTGCTAATGGATTTAATAAAATTGTAGCCGGTCATAAAGACGAATCCAATTTCCAGCATTGGTCAGCCAAGCTTTCGAAGGAAAATTTACAGCGAATTCAGTTGACCCCTAAATCAGGTGGTGATAGATCCTGCTGGAAAAATAATAAAACACTCCAAATTCCTGCTTATCAAGGAAAGGACGATATCTTTCGCGATGTATATGCTCGTATGTATTGGGACCGCCCGGCACCAACCATTACTACACGATTTAATAGCTTTTCAAACGGCCGTTTCGGACATCCTGAAGAAGACAGGGCTATTTCCATACGCGAAGGAGCCACCTTACAAACCTTCCCCAAAAAATTTGTTTTTAAAGGTGGCAATATGGCTAGTTTAGCAAGGCAAATCGGCAACGCGGTTCCGCCGGAAATCGCCAGACGCATAGGCGCTCATATTATCGATATTGCTAAAAATGGCTAAATTCAAAACCAGGGCCAGAGCAGTTGATATGCTTGGCCGTCAGCAAATTGCCAACGTATCCACCGCGATCAGCGAATTGTTTAAAAATGCCCACGATGCCTATGCTGATCATACCGAAGTGGATTATTTTCGCTCAGATAATTTATTAGTCATTCGTGATGACGGGATAGGGATGACGAAAAACGACTTCGAAAATCGATGGTTGGTTTTAGGGACCGAAAGTAAATATGCCGTTCAAAATCGCCTCATCGAGACGTACCGTCCATTCGACAAAATCGAACGGGCAGTCATGGGAGAAAAAGGCATTGGGCGATTAGCCATCGGCTTGCTTGGCGAACAAGTTTTAGTGTTAACGCGTGCACGGCGTAAAAATGGCTTACATGACTTGGTAATGTGTTTTATCCATTGGGGGCTTTTTGAGGTTCCGGCTATTAATCTGGATGAAATTGAAATTCCGATTCACATCATTACGGACAATAAAATACCATCCGATATTGAAGTTGGCAGTCTTGTTAAGGAGTTTAAGAAAAACGTCGAATTATTGGAAGGTAAAAATATTGATTATGACTTTAGTAAAATTTTAAAAGCTTTAGACGACTTTCAAGTTGACCCGGAAAACTTACAAAACTTCCTTGGCGGTATTTCACTGATTGAGTCATCCGGCACACATTTTTATATAGCGCCCGCGAATCGTACAATACAAGCTGATATTGAGCAGGAAAAAACCAAAAATGAAAAAGAGTTTTCGAAGTTCCTGCTTGGATTCTGTAACTCTACATTTCTTGAAGAGCCGCCTCCTCCCATACAGACTGCTTTTCGTTATTGGCCCTCCGATACTGATAATGAAGATTTAATTTCTGATCGTGAATTTTTTACAAAAGATGAGCTAGACAGTGCTGATCACAGAATTTCTGGAAAAATTGACGAGTTTGGTCAGTTTCGGGGAAGCGTCAGAGTTTATGAGGAAGTTACTGACGACTACGTTATCCCATGGCAACAAGAAGGTGGCAGAAAAACTATTTGTGGGCCATTTAATATAGAATTTGGCTATATCCATGGCAATCAAAGAGAAAGTCGACTGGTACCAGATGAATGGAGTCGATTGAATTCAAAATTAGCACAATTAGGAGGAATATACGTTTTTAGAGATCGTATTCGTATATTGCCCTATGGAAATTCAGATGTTGATTGGTTAAATATTGAACTAAGAAGAAATAGAGGTGCGGGATATTATTTTTTCTCATATCGACGGTGCTTTGGAGCTGTAATTTTAAACCGAAATGACAATAGCGGATTACAGGAAAAGGCTGGACGCGAAGGTTTCCAACAAGACAAAGCATATCGAGAATTAAAAAATATTCTTGAAAATATTTTTATCCGGCTTGCCATAGATTTTTTCCGTGATGGAGCGGAACGTGGTGAATATTTTGAAGTACGTAAGAAAGAGCTGGAAAAGCTAGAATTTGCGCGAAGGAAACGTGAAAAACAAGTTTCAACAAAACGCAAAAATCTGACCGGTTTACTTGATAAATTCTTTGTACGAACACAACGTGGCGAACCTAAACTTGAAATCGAAAGTATTAGAAGCCACGTAAAGCATCGCATGGATAGCGCTGCAAAAATAGCTGATCCTGATGAGGCCGCAATTGCCTTACTGGATGCGGAGAAAGAAGCAAACCGAAGATTGTCGGAATTACAGGAGAGCTATCGAATTGCCAAACCTCGCGGGGTGGGACTCTCCCGCCAATTGCAGCGCGACTGGGATGCTTACGCGACAGAAGTGCAACGCCTGGAAAGCGAGGTATTTCGGCCTTATGCCGAGGAAATTACTCAGCAGCTGGGCAATATAGCAACTCAAGCCAGAATCTATATCGACCAACGCAAGCGCCTCCAATCACTGATTAACGAATTAGCGGAGAATGAAAAGAAATCGGTCAGGAGTGAAGCGGGAAAATTGAATAATACCGCCGAGGATACTCGCAAAGCGGCTACCAAAGTCGCCAGAGATGCGATCCACGAGCTTCAAAACACCATATCTAAGGTTGAAGCGGAATTTGCCAGTAAAGACTTTAGCGGGTTATCGCCTGAGCAAACGGAACAAGTGCGCAAGGAATTTGAGACGCGTATCGAGAGTGTCAGTAAGAAAAACACTGAATCACTTAGCCGGATACGAGATGTGCTGACCTCGGTTGCGGAAAACATGACAACCGATCCCGATATTACTCAGATCGATATGATGGAAGCCATGGATGAAGAACTGGAAACTCTGAGGGAACAAGTCGATACGGATGCGGACTTGGTTCAATTAGGGTTAGCGGTGGCGGTAATTAATCATGAATTTGAGGCCGCCATCAAAGGTGTGCGTCGATCCCTACGAGAGCTACGTCCTTGGGCGAATTTAAATAGTAATTTGGCACCGCTTTATCAGGAAATTCGTAATAATTTTGATCATTTGGATGGACATTTAAATTTATTTACTCCATTACAGCGTCGTCTATATCGGAAACCGATTGAAATCAAAGGGAGTGACATCCTTCATTATGTAAAAACCCTGTTTGATGTTCGACTAAAACGACATGACGTTAAATTAAACGCTACAGAAAATTTTACAGATATGGTTGTTCATGGTTTTCCATCAACGCTTTATCCGGTATTCGTCAATATTATCGACAACGCTATTTTTTGGTTGAAAGATATACAAGGCGAAAAACAAATTAAGTTAGATAGTGGTGATAAATCATTTTTTATTAGTAATAGAGCAATGTCATTGCCTCATGAAGAGGCCTGTGAGCACGTTCATCCCCTTTTAGTTGCTGAGATTCAATCAATTTTGCAAGATTGTTTGTCAGGTCAAACTATTACCAACAATGTTATAAAAAATTGGGTTTCTGACCATTGGAGTCCAACGAATACGGCTCGTCAATTATTTAGTAATGATCAAAATGCTAAGGAATTTGTTGAATATTTTTGTATCAATGGTGAAAAGATCAAGGAAAAATATCAACCTAATACTTTTGCTTCGAACTTTGTAAAAAAAATAATTGATAAGAGGGGCTGGAAAGGAAGTAGCAGCGAAGATAGAGAAAGTCTTCGTAAGTTGTCAAATTTAATAGATATAAATGATGAGTCTAAATCAAGCCATAAATTTGCAATGTTAATGAGTCATCGCACTTTTTATGACAATAAAGAGAAATCACTGACTTTAGGAACTATTATTCGTAGAGGGACTATAGACAATCCGGAATATCTTCTTTGTTTACTCCCTTCATGCGATACAGTTAGATTATCTGAAGAACGTCGTTTTGTGTTTTGTACGTTGAATGTCATGAATAAAGATAATTCAACTAAAGAAAAAACAAGTCATATTATTGAGGATGAGAAGGCGTATAAAGAGCTCTTATACTCACCGAATTCTTATAATTGTGTCACTCTTGAATTTTCTCCGAGTCCTGAAACTAAAAAAGTGATGGCGGAAAATGATAACTTAAGTTTTATTTGTAAAACAGACGGGCAGAGTTATAAATGGATAGCCCAACTTAAACCTGAGCACGCCCAAAGAGCAGCCGAACAGTTTTCTAGCAATTTATCCAGAGTCGGCTTAACGGAATCAGAATGGCTTAGGTTAATGTCGAAATAAGCTTTTACTTTGTTAGCGATGGATATATTGACTCCCGAGCAACGCCAACGTTGCATGGCATCTATTTCCGGGAAAAATACCAAACCCGAGTTGATAGTCAGGAAATTGCTATATAGCCTAGGTTATCGCTACCGCCTGCATTACGCCAATCTACCCGGAAAACCGGATTTGGTTTTTCCCGGCAAAAGAAAGGTTATATTCATACATGGCTGTTTTTGGCACAGGCACGACTGTAGGAAAGGAAAATCTATGCCAAGCAAGAACTTTGAGTTCTGGCAGAAGAAACTCGCGGATAACGCGAGCAGAGATAATAGAAATATTAGAGAACTTAAAAAATTAGGCTGGGAGGTTTTAGTTATTTGGGAATGTGAGATTAAGGATATAGAGATGTTAACCATAAATTTGCATTCTTATCTGCAAGCTAAATAGGGGTTCAAGTTGACTAATTAAGCGGACTAGGAAAGGAAAATGTAAGAATATCCGTGTCACTGCAATTAAAAATCTCCTGAAAACCGGTTCTCGTAGAGTATCATAAATTGATTTTAGAGCGGACTTCCAGTTGTGGATCGGCATGGCCCATTTCTTAGCGGCCTGGTCAATAGCTAAATACAGCCTGACTTCAAACTGTTTGAACTTAAGTTCAATGGGCAAACCGTCAAGACTGGTACCTTCGGCTACGAGCCGAGAGTCAATTCTTTCTTCGGTATCTCCAAAGCTATTGAAGCTGACGGCGCAGTGTTAGATATACCGCTGTTTACTCTCGTCGGTGATAATGATGGCGATCCGGTTAAGAACAAGTAATTCGTGCTACAACCCTGCCTTCCTAAGTTCATCCGTCAAAGCCCTGCAAAAAGCCAGCGCCGCAGGGCATAAATTTATTGTATACTCCATCCCTGAATAGCTTCTTTTATCCTTAGAGATACCAGCGCGTTAGCCGACGAGGCAGGGATTGAATATACAAGCTTCCAAAGTAAGCCGCAGATCATGAACTCCGGTTTTTCAAACCATTACAGACCATAGGCTTCTCGTTAGTCTTCAATAAAAACATTGTTCTTCTTTCCGACGATAAATACGAAATTGAGCCAATTACCCAGTATGGGCGAATTCCTAACATCTGCTTACTTAGTGCCGGACTGCGTTATATAACATAGTTATATTATGTAGGATCGGTGATATGCCATAAATTATTTTCCCCAATAACTTAATAATAACCGTCCGAGCCCGCGCCGGTAGAGGATTTGCGTTTATTGGCGTAATTATTGCTGAAGTTCTTGAACTTCGTTTGAAAGGAGTGATGTCCGAAGGATCGTGTTCTGTAATTTTTCAATTTATAGATACCGATAATTTGGTTTTCCTCTGAAACGACTCTTTTTGAAACAAAGCTTGTCTACCTGTAACTATTTGGAGAACTACGCAATGAATAACGCTATTCAGCCTATTTTTAAAACTACATTAATCGCGGCCGGCTTAACGGTTGCGATGGGGGCATCCGCGGCTGGGATGGATATGTCCGCATCCACCAGTAGTAAATGGTTTAACGGCGATAGCATAGTCGAACCCGGCACCACTATTCAGGCCATTGCAGCAAACTCTAATAAAAACAGCTACACCAGCAACCCGGCTTTAAAAAACAACGCATGGGGCATGCAGGGAGCATGGCTGAGTTTTAATGTGCCAACCCGATCTACCGTGCTTGTTACGTTAACGTCGCCAACGACCAACGCGCCGGGTTTTACCGTTTACAGAACGGATGGCAGTTTTACCGGTACCGGTACCGGTACGCCGGCCGACACTAAGGATGCCATTCATAGCTTCAACCAAGTCGGACAAGCCGGAACGGCAGGTGTTGTTTGGGCAACCGACGATTCGGTTACCGGTTCTCTGACAGGTAATACGACGGTTAACGGTATTGTTGAAACGCTGGGTTATGTTAACGGTTCCGGAATTGAATATATCAATGGTTTTGGCGGAGTTATCAAAGCCGGCGCTAACGACACCAGTATCGACAATCTTTATGAAAACGGCGTTTTCGGCAACATTGCTACCGAAGGCAACACAAACTACGCTAATTTAACACTGGTTAATTTGGCGCCGGGTTATTACACGATCTTTTTGGGCGGCACCAACACCAATGATACGGCTGGCAGTACGCCGATAGATGTTAAGGTTTCCGCGTTAGGGACACCGGCTTCCGACTGTTTATTAAATGCGCAAGAAAAGGCACATCCGGATTTGTTGCCTGCGACAGGCGCGCCGTCTCAATCGGTGACGACTTACTATTATCGCGGTTACTCAAGAACTAATTCCTATTTAGGCATATCTTCTACCGACAACCATCTGTATTACGTTGGGACCGACGGCAAGATGCAAGATCAAGGAGCTGCTGCCGGCTTGATGATGGCCGCAGGATGTAAATAAGATTAACCGCCATTGCCGGGCGTATGGATCGTGCTCGGCAATGCCATGATCCAGCAAAGCGGCGGATTTTGGTTTTTTCGGAGATCAAGATTCCAGGCAGTGCGGCGGTATTGCCCGGAATTTTATTGTTAAAAACTGGTTGTGCTTTATTTTCATATGGTTATATATGTTTGAGTGCGTTTTGGATTGCTTGATAACGCCTCTGAAACGATTATTTTGGAGAAGAGCCATGGCCGTTTTTCGTCATGGCCTAGTGGCCATATTTCTATCATGGGTCTGGCTGCCTCAATGCAGCGCTGAAGCATTGGCGCTTGGCCCTATGCCGATTAGCCTGAAATATTTGCCGGTACCGGAAGTACCCGGCTTGGTGGACGGCTCCAGTCCTATCGTAGTCAATAAGACGGCCGCTATTGCGTTGGGCAAGGCGCTGTTTTGGGATATCAATGTCGGCAGCGACGGCATGGCCTGCGCTTCTTGCCACTTCCACGGCGGCGCGGATCGCCGGATAAAAAACCAGATTGCTCCCGGCGGTCAATCGACACCGTCAAACAGCCGGCAATTTGCTGTTTCCGCAGTCAATGACTTGTTGGGAGCCAATCAAACGCTGAGATTAAGCGACTTTCCGTTGCATCAACGGCAGAATCCCCTGCAAGAGTTTTCTCCAATTATTTTCGATATCGACAACGTTGTCGGATCGGCAGGCACTTTCGGCGGCGAGTTCAGGACGGTGAGCCGTACCGACATGGTCGACGATTGCAAGCGCGACGCCGATGCCTTGTTTCATGCCGGAAATACCGGCACCCGGCAGGTTACACCACGTAATGCGCCAAGCGTGATCAACGCGATTTTCAACCATCGCAGTTTTTGGGACGGCCGCGCGAACAATGTGTTTAACGGCAGCAGCCCTTGGGGCGAACGCGATTCCGATGCCGGCGTGTGGGTCAAGGATAATGCCGGAAAGGTCGGCAAGGAACGCCTGCACTTGATCAATTCCTCGCTGGCCTCGCTGGCTATGGGCCCTCCTTTAAATGCGACGGAAATGACTTGTAAAAAACGGACGCTGAAAGACATCGGCAGAAAATTAGTGTCGCGCCGGCCGCTGGAGCATCAACGGGTGCACTGGGCCGACAGTGTGTTGGCAAGTTTGAGTTTCAGCAGTCCGGGAAATTTAAAACCCGGACTTAACATAACTTACGGGGAGTTGATCAGGCAGGCTTTCGATCAAAAATACTGGTCCTACACAGGAACGGGAGAATTCGGCAGTCCAAGCGGCGGTTCGCCTTACAACCAGATGGAAGCCAATTTTGGGATGTTTTTCGGTTTGGCGATTCAGCTTTATGAAAGCACGCTGATTTCCGACCAAGCTCCGTTCGATAACAGCCGGCGCGATGCGAACAATCAACCGATAGACTTGACGGCTTCCGAGTTGAACGGCTTGGAACAATTCCGGGTGAACATGTGCGCCCTCTGCCATTTGGGGCCGAATTTCACTGCCGCCTCGGTCAACGCGAATGCGGCTTTAGCTCAGATCCACCCCGAAGTTTTCGGCCAACCGACGTTTTATATCAGTACGACAACGAATGTGGTCGACCGCATTCCGCTGTTCGTTCGTAATAAAGCGGTTACCGCGTTTTACGATACCGGTTTCGCGTCTACTGGCGTTGCGAAACAATCGGCGGACATAGGGCTCGGCGGCGTCGACGATTTCGGCAATCCCTTATCTTTCAGTCTGCAATACCTGCAACATTTAGCCGGAAATACCGATAAAGTAACGGATGCCGACGTCAGCAAGGTACGTGCCTGCGATTTTCAGGAAGAATTTGCGCTAAATTTCCAGCCGCCTTATCAGGCCGACAGCTTATTTACTCCCGGCGACGGCATTAAACCCCAGCCGCAGAGTACGGAAAACTGCTATTTATCGGCGGCAAGCCATGCGTTTCTTCCGACCGCTAAAGCGGCGCTCAGCGAGTTGAACAATGCCGATACAACAAAAATGGCCGCCGAGGTAAATGCCTCTTTCAAAACGCCGTCATTGCGTAACGTCGAGCTGACCGGGCCTTATATGCATAACGGCAGTATGGCGACCTTGGAACAAGTGCTCGAGTTTTATACCCGAGGCGGTAATTTTAACAACGATGCGAAACAAGTGACCCGCGTCTTTCAATTGCATAACTTGCAATTCTCGGAGCAAAACCGCGCGGATTTGATCGCGTTCCTGAAAACATTAACCGACGATCGCGTTCGTTACGAGCAAGCGCCTTTCGATCATCCCGAGATTTTTATTCCGCATGGGCATGAAGGCGACCAAGCCTTTACGGTGCCCTACGCGTCGTACCCGAACCAGGCGAAAGACCAGTTCTTGGCGATTCCTGCCGTCGGTGCAAGCGGTACGGCGGTTCCGCTGCAACCCTTCGCCGATTATTTGGCGCCCTAGACAATAACAATAGCGTATGAACAAAAGTCCATTATTTACTTTAAGCCTGTTAGCGTTGACGGTTTGTCCGGCCGCTTACGCCGACGATAGCATCACCTTTCTTGAAGACATCATTGTTACCGGTAAAGCCTCTTCCTCGGCGATGTCGGACAAACAGGAAATGTCGGCAGACGACATTGCCGCAAAACAAGCTCAAGTCGCCGATACCGCAAAATTATTGGAGGACGTTCCGGGGCTCAGTTTTCAAGCCGGCGGCGGGGTGTCTTCATTGCCGATCATTCACGGCTTAAACGATAACCGGATCAAAATCGACGTTAACGGCATGACCGTGCATTCGATATGTCCGAATCATATGAATCCGGCGCTGTCTTATATCGACCGTACCAACGTCGGCAATATCACGGTTTTACAGGGCGTTACCCCGGTCAGCATGGGCGGGGACAGTATTGCCGGAACGATTTCTGTCGAATCGGCTAGGCCGGAATTTGCCGAGCCGGGCAAGAATATTCTGCTGAGCGGCAAAATGTCGTCGTTTTACCGCAGCAATGGCGATTCGTTCGGCGGCAGCATCGCGGCCGGGATTGCGAACGAGCACGTCAGGCTGGATTACACCGGCTCGGATACGCAAAGCCGCAATTACAAGGATGGTAACGGCAACGTCGTGCATTCCAGCGCTTATGAAAATCAAAACCACGCGGCCGCGCTGTCGTTCAAATTCGATGACCACTTGCTGGAGATCAAAGGCGGGCAACAGCATATTCCTTATCAAGGCTTCCCGACCGCACGGATGGACTTGACCAATAACGACAGTATTTTCGGCAATGTTCATTATAAGGGCATGTTCGATTGGGGTAACCTGGACGCTAAGCTGTACCTGGAGAATACCAGCCATACCATGGATTATGAGGGCGACAGACGCGCGCCGGAACCGATGCCGATGGAAACGCGCGGCAGGAACCACGGCTATAAGCTGCAAGCCGAAATACCGTTCGGCGAACAGCAAACATTTCGTTTCGGCAACGAATTCCACAGCAGCTTGATCAACGACTTTTGGCCGGCTACTTCGCCATTGCCGAGCATGATGGGGCCCAATACCTTCTTTAACCTGAACAACGCCACGCGCGACCGTGTCGGCACCTTTGCCGAGTGGGAGTCGGAGTGGACTGCGCAATGGAAAAGCATGTTGGGGCTCAGGTACGATCATACGATGACCGATACCGGCAATGTCCAGGCTTACAACAATGTTACTGCCGATTATAACCAGGCGCTGGCATTCAATGCGTTGGACCATCAACGGACTTACGATACTTTTGATTTGACCGCGTTAATGCAGTTTACGCCGAATGATTGGGGACAATATATGTTCGGTTACGCGCGCAAAAACCGTGCCCCGTCGTTGCACGAGCTGTACCCGTGGAACACGAGCCCGATGCAGATGACGATGGTCGGTTGGTTCGGCGACGGCAACGGCTATGTCGGCAATATGAACCTGAAGCCGGAAACAGCGCACAACATCAGCTTTACCGCGGATTTTAACGATCCTAAGAAAGATGCTTGGGGCTTAAAGGTCACGCCTTATTTTAGCTATGTTGAAAACTTTATCGACGCCGACCGCTGCAGCAAATGCCGCCAGCCCAACAATGGTTTCTATTACCTGCAAATGGCTAATCACGATGCGCGGCTTTGGGGTGTCGACGTCAGCGCTAGGGCCGATTTGTACAGCGATAAAACATTCGGAAAATTTTCCACGCACTCAATTATGAGCTACGTGAATGGCCGGCGAATGGATGGCGGCAACCTTTATCACATGATGCCGTTCAATCTTAAACTGGGTTTGGATCATGAACGGGAAGGGTGGAAGAACGGTTTGGAAATGCAATTCGTCGATGCCAAAGGCGATGTACAGGCGATTAGAAACGAGCTGCGTACGCCTGCTTACGTTCTGTTAAACGCTAAAACCGGCTATCAATGGAAACACCTCGCCATCGACGTCGGCCTGGACAATATTCTCGACAAGCAATATTACTATCCGTTGTCCGGCGTCTATATTGGCGATCAAAATGCGATGACGCTGAATTCGTCCCGAGCCAATACCAACAATCTACCCGGTCTGGGAAGATCGGTCTATGTCGGTATGACGCTGACCTACTGAGAATTTGAGGCTTATGATCATCTGCGAAATAAAACCGCTAAGGAAAATTACAATGAAACCACTGATATTGTTTACCGCATTATTCATTATGGCTGCCAACATCGACAGCGCGCTGGCCGATACCAGGCATTATGAAGTCTCGGTGACCTTTCTGGACGATACTGTCTTCACCGGATCGTTCGATTACGATGCCGCGACTCAAAAAGTCAGCAACCTGCACGGCATACTGGACGATGTCTTGATGGGCAACAAGGAAATCCTCAATTATCAACTGGGCTACGAGAGCGACGGGAAAGGCGGCATCAATGCCAGGGTTTATGCCTTAAATACAACGGCAATCGGCACTAATCCGCCCGTCAACAACAACGTTGCCGTCATCATTAATTTTAATGCCGCGGATCCCACGCTCGGCGCCACGGATCAGGCGCAATTGGCCTACATGGACTGTTCTGCGGGCGGCCTGATGGGGCAGACTTGCATGTACCACTTATCCTGGCATAAGCCGGTATTTCCGATGGAAGGAGGGCACGGCATACTATCGGAGACAATAACCGCGACTGCCCAAGTTTCGCGCAACGATTGCTTTTTTAATTGGGCGGAAAACAACTACTCGCAATTATTTTCTCCTAAAGGTTCCGCATCGCAAACGCTGTCGCCTTATATTTATCGCTACTACCCGGCTACGAATTCATACCTCGGCATTTCTTCCAACGATAGTCATGTTTACTATGTCGGGCCGAATGGCCGGTTGCTGGACGTAGGTCCTTTATCCACTTGGTTCGCTTCGGCGGGATGTTAGTCCTGATTGCTTACGTCTTCACAAACTGCGGCCATGTGCCGCGGTTTGGAAAATACGTTGCAGCATAGGTGCCGTGATTCATTAACAACATTGATATGCCTCTAAAAAAGAGAACATGGATGACACGGATAAGTCCCTGAAACTAAGTTTCCAACACTCGTTCAAAGCCGGAGTGCAGGCTCCGCCTGCTTTGCAAGCAGAGCTTGCACTCCAAAATTTGGCCAGATTACTTAAGAAGTTAACCCTGTAAGAATCCGTCGCATCCGTGCCCTCTTAAGATCATTCGCGTCCGCCATTATTGATGTCTCTACGTCTAACTAGGATCGGCGCCAGCTTCTCCCTCAATGCAGTCGTATCAACTCTTAACCCGTTTAACTGGAACAAAGTCTCAATTTATTAATATAACCTGAGTTCGGGATAAGAAAACTGGCAGGTTTTTGAAAAAATAGGGAAAAATGCAGTTTTAACACCATTTTTCTTTCCAAAAACCTGCCAGCCATGAAAATAACACAAATTTACTGCGACGTAGACGATTTTTGCCGGACATTTATCCCCGAATGGCAAAAGCTACAGCTCATCCAAGGAGACAAGAAACGTCAGCGCGCACCGCGCATGAGCTACAGCGAAATGCTCAGTATTTTGGTGTACTACCAGGAATCGGGCTATCGAACTTTCAAGTGGTTTTATCAAAGACTTGTGCAAGTATCCTGGCGGGAGGCGTTCCCTAAGTTGCTGAGTTACAATCGCTTTATCGAGCTTCTGCCAAGGCTGCTGGTGCCGCTGACGGCCTTTATGCTCAGCCGCTGCGGCAACTCGCAGGGTATCGCCTTCATTGATTCCACGCCGCTTGCGGTCTGTAAAAATATCCGTATCCCGCGCCACAAAACCTTCAAGGAACAGGCCGGGCGTGGAAAGTCCTCCACGGGCTGGTTTTATGGTTTCAAGCTACACCTCGTTGTCAACGACCGGGGCGAAATCCTGTCTTTTTGTATAACGCCGGGCAATGTCGATGACCGGAAACCCGTGCCGAAACTGGTCAAGTCCTTGATCGGCAAACTGTTTGGCGACCGGGGTTATATTTCCAAAAAGCTGGGTAAACAATTGGCGGAGCGCAATATCAAGCTGGTGACGACATTGAAGAAAAATATGAAAAATCAACATATTGACGCATTTGATAAATTGATGCTGCGCAAACGCAGCATCATTGAAACCATCAATGACCAGTTAAAAAACATTTTCGATCTTGAGCATTCCCGTCACCGCTCTTTGTACAATTACTTGGCGAATGTCGTGGCGTGTTTGGTCGCTTACTCGTACCAGGAAAAAAAGCCCGCTCTTGACTTGAGGGACGCGGATTTACTGCCTTTTCTTGTAAATGCTTAAACCGAACTGAGGTTAATATAAATGATCATTTAAAAAATCATGGACATCGTTGGAAAAATATAGATAGACTCTTCAAAGAAGTCTTTATTAATGGGTTCCGTTGAGTGTTTTATTTTTCCGAACCAATGATAATGACGGTGTGATATTTTATTTCCACATTCTGGGCTCGCGATAATGAGCGGAAAAAGCCAGGGCTAAACCTCAGCAGAGGTTTTTATTCATTCAATGATGGCATACGGGATTAAGTAAATTTCAAAATGAAACTTTCACTACAAGAACAGTTATTAAAATCAGGTTTAGTAAGCGCCTCCAAAGCCAAAAGCGTTAAGAGCGAGAAACGTAAACAGGTCCAGCAGCAGCGAAAAAATGGAATTGAGGTTGTCGATGAAGCTAAAGAGCTTGCTCAAAAAGCACAGGCTGAAAAAATCGAGCGGGATAAGGAACTTAACCAACTGCGTCAACAGCAGGAAGAGCAAAAACAGTTGGCGGCTCAGATCAAACAGATCATTGAGCTGAACCGGCTGCCTACCGATCCTGACGGCCTAGCTTACAATTTTACCGACAACAACAAAGTCAAACGGCTGTATGTTTCCGAGACAATGCGCGATCAGATTGCCGCAGGGCGATTGGCGATTGTAAAGCTGGGGGGAAATTATGAAGTGGTCGGCACCGAGGCGGCAAAAAAAATACAATCGCGCGATGCAGCTAGCGTGATTGTGTTTAACGAGCCCAATAAAGCGGCCGATAATGTTGCGGATGATCCCTATGCAGCGTATCAAGTTCCGGATGATTTGATCTGGTAGCGAGTTTGCTCTTCATCATATAGTTGATGCATAAGCAGGTTTTTCAGGTTAACTATTCAGGGCGCCAGTGTTAACAGCCACTGCCCAGTTCTTTCGGGAATTAACGATGCTTCGGATTGTCTGCGGCGACCTGGTGGCTTAGACATTTTAAAAAATGCAGCATCGGTTGCGGCCTTCTTGTTTGGCTTGATACAGCGCTTGATCCGCGCGTTCAAACGCTGTTTCATCGGTGTCGTCGAAAAGAAACTGGGTGACGCCGCACGAAATGGTAATGGCAACGGATGCGCCGCTGGCGTTAAAGCCTGTTCTTTCAACCGTTTGCCGCAGTTGGTTAGCAAGAATTAAAGCCGATGGGCCGTCAGTATTCGGTAGCAGCATAGTAAATTCTTCGCCACCGAAGCGGGAGAGGAAGTCGGTTGCACGGGAATGGTCGGACAATTGTTTGGCGATTAACTGCAGCACTTTATCGCCGGCTTTATGGCCGTAGTTATCGTTAATGCTCTTAAAATGATCAATATCCCAGATAATAATGCTTAATGGCGTACGGTAGCGTTTCCAGCGGGCCAGTTCGGTTTCCATGCGCTCATTGTAGGCTTGACGATTGGGCAGGCTTGTCAATGTGTCGCGTAATGCTTGGGTATTGGCAATTTTTAGCTTTGATTTGAGTTCGCTGGATTCCGATTCCATTTCTTTTATTTTATTGACCAAGTTGTCGAGCTGTTGCTGTGTTTTTTGGCGTTCAACAGCTTCTTTTTTGCCGTGTTCCTGGATTTCTTTAGTAATACTAGCCAGCCGACTGTTAATGATCGCTTTCAGCGGTTCCAGGTTGGTGGCATTGGTCGAGCTTAATTGCAATTGCTGCATTTGCTCGGAAACGGATTGATCGAGTTTGTTTCTGTTTTCGGCCGATTGTTGAGCCGCGGTGCTGGCTCCCATAATGCTGACGTCCAGCACCGCCAATTGTTCGGTAATATGGGAGAGAAATTGATCGATATCTTGTTGTTCGGACTGATTATGTTGCTTAATTTTAAGCAGCAGTTTGAAGGATTTGTCCAGGATGGATTCAAAAGCCATTGTGGTCTGATTGCCGGCGGCAAGCAGTTGTTTTGCGGTTTGTGCCTGTTGGTCGAAAACGCTAGGTATTTCAATACGCTCCAGGAAAAACAATAATTGCCGGCTGACAATTCCTATATCGATGTGGTTGGCAAGGATGCCGCTTGACGGAGGCGCGGCGTCAGGCTCAACGGCTTCAAGTATCGCGATGAATAATTGCGTGGACGTCTCGAATTTTGCCGTCTCCGCTTTATTTTTCAGCAGTTTTAATAATTCTTGTTGTTTTTCGGTTGTGTAGTGCTGTAGCAGGAAATTAAATAACGGCTCGATTTCTACCGATTGTCTCGGCGTATGCTTGATTTGGGCAACGGAGTCGGTGAATTTTTCAAGCTCGTTTTTAAGTATCTGGCTATCTATTCCGCTTTTCAGTTGGTCGCGGACGCGCAGCAGATGGGGGTCGAGCAGCGGGTCCAGGCCGGCCGTAGCAATAGTCAGGCGTACTATTGTCTTGCAAAGCAGTTCTTCTTTTTCTTTAGTGGATTCAGCAGATCGTTCCTGCTCGTCAAGCAGGTCTAAGTATTTCTCTTTCCATTTATCTTGGCCATCTGCCTTATTAAAAAAACTCATAAAAGACCTTGGTAGCGATGAATGAAAAAACTAAATGATTCATGGAATGGGCGGCTTTGAGCGCCGCCGCATCATTATGATCACTTTAAAAAGCGATACGCCATTAGTGATGTACAATTATTTTACAGCGCTTTCTTTTTGAATCAGCTGATTGACGATGTCTATCATCTTTTCTTGAGAGCCGGCCAGAGGGCCGTTGGTTTTATATTTACCGTTAACGATAATGGCTGGAACGCCGGTTACACCGTAACGGCCGGCAGTCGCTGCCGCTTGGCGCATTTTTGAATCGACTAAGAATGAATTGTAAGCGTTATGGAATTCGGTTTCGTTAACGCCGTGAGCAACAAAGAACTTGGCCAGTTGATCTTCGGTTTCAAGATGTTCTTTTTTATTTTGTATCGCGTCGAAAAAGTCGGCATGAACCTTGTCGACGACCCCGAGTGCTTCGGCTGTAAAATAAGCTTTGGCATGCTTGCCCCAAAGATCGCTGAATACGGCGGGTTGACGGATAAACTCAACGTTTTTAGGCAGGTTTTTTAGCCATTTTTCCAGTACCGGTTCGAAACTGTAGCAATGCGGGCAGCCATACCAGAAGAATTCAATGACTTCGACTTTGTCGGGATTATGGGTGGGCTGTGCCGGCGACAGGGTTTCATAGCCGGTCGATGATTCGGCTTTTAGCAAGGCTGAAAAAGAAAATAATAAAATCAGTAAGCTGGTTTGAGCGATTTTTTTGAGCATAGCTAATGTTCTCTATAAGGTTTTGTCGGGGCGTGCTAGTAAACCGCCTATTTGTACATAAAGCTTGGCGGTTTGCCAACGCGAAACTACGCTTATTTCATCATCGAGATACGGTATGAAACGGCTTTTATTTCTTCATCCGTCATTTTCTTTGCAATCATATGCATGATATTTTCCGGGTTGTTGCTGCGTGCGCCGGATTTAAAGTCAGTAAGCGCTTTGATCAAATAGTCGGCGTGCTGCGATTTTAACGCCGGGAACGATGCGGGCTTATTGCCTTCGCCAAAAGGGCCATGGCAGGCAATACAGGCGGAGACTTCGCTTTGCAGGTTGCCGTTACGGTAAAGGTCGGCGCCTTTGGCAATCATGGCCTGGACAGGATCTTGTTTTTCATTTACGGGCTTTTCGGCGTCATCGTCAGACGCTGGGTCCGGAAGCGCATTTTCGGAAATTTTTTGGGTTGCGTAGTAGGCGGAAACATCTTTGATGTCGTCATCGGATAATGTCAGCGCGATAGCCGACATCATCGGATCGGTACGGCTGCCGTCTTTAAATGCCTGTAATTGTTTACTAAGATAAGATGAATGCTGCTGTGCAAGCTTGGGGAATGTTGCTACCATGCTGTTACCGTCTTCTCCATGACAACTGGCGCAGGATGTCGCTTTTTGTTTTCCTGCGTTAATATTGCTTTCTGCATGTAAAATACTTGTAGCACTGGCCAGCGCCAGAGAAATTGAAAGTACCTGCAATTTTTTCTTCATCAAATTCCCCTTCGGAATGGTTAATCATTTGTGCCAGTCTTTTAGCTACTCAGGCGGCTATATATCATTAAATTTTACTCTAAATAGCAACTCTAAGCGAGACAACGATGAATCCAGTTTATCATCAAGCAAAATTTATTAACAGTTCGCCACATCTCAAGGATACGCCTGCGGATCAGGGCATGGAAGTTGCGTTTGCCGGGCGTTCAAATGCAGGGAAATCCAGCGCGATAAATACATTGACCCGGCAAAACGCATTGGCCCGGATCAGTAAAACGCCGGGCAGAACCCAGATGCTTAATTTTTTTGAAATCAATGAACGGCAAAGGTTTGTTGATTTACCGGGTTACGGCTATGCGAAGGTTCCTTTAGCCGTGAAAAAAAAATGGCACGAGTTGATGGAAACTTATTTAACCAGCCGCAAGTCATTATGCGCGATTATTTTAGTAATGGATGTGCGTCATCCATTAACCGATTTTGATTGGCAGATGGTGGAGTGGTGTGAGCATACCGGATTGCCGTTGCATATCTTACTGACCAAGGCGGATAAATTGAATTACGGGGCTGCCAAAAATACCTTGTTACAAGTACAAAAGGAACTTAAGGAGGCCAGTTTTCCTTTGACAATACAGCTATTTTCATCGTTGAAAAAAACCGGTATCGATGAAATGCATTTGGCGCTAGATCGATTGTTCAATCCCGCCGATCAAGATCGCCAGCAGTAAGGGCGTTAAGGATTGCAGGGAGCCAATAGCGAGGAGCGGGGGCATATTCTGCATTCTTGTGAGGCATGCAGGAGCGATTACCGAGACTGACTTTCGCTCCTGCTAACGTCTTCTATACTAAGCCTTGTTGGTCAAAGCAATATCTCAACACCTTCTTGAGCGAGTAATAACTCACAGTTGACTGCGGGATTGTTTTTCAACAAGTCTTGGTAAATGGCATCAAGACTTTCATCGGTACGTGTAGGTTCATGGTGCGTAAAAAACAGTTTTTTCGCGTTGGCGGCCGTAGCCAGCTTTATACCCGAATCGTAAGTACCGTGTCCCCAACCTTGTTTGGAGGCATATTCTTCGCTGGTATAGGATGAGTCGACAATTAACGCATCGACATCTTTCATTGCCAGTATGACTTCGTTCCATTTTGCATCGACAAAAGCTTGGAATTCGGTAAATTCGTCGTCTTCAGGATCATAGATGTTTTGTTGCGGCTCGTAATCGCCGGTGAAAAAAGCCGATTGTCCGTCGCAATCGATTCTATAGCCGAAATTCAACACCGGGTGGCTGAGCACTATCGGCGTAATAGTGGCGCTGCCTACATTGACCGGTACGCCGGGTTTAACTGTAGCGTACTCAATCCGGGCATTTAATTGCGCTTCCCGTATCGGAAAGAAGCTGTATTGCAATTGCACGGAAAGGGCCCGGTTGATCGTTTCATTGGTTACCGGGTCGACTCCGCCGTAGATCTTGATTTGATTGTTCGGGATGAAAATGGGAATAAAGAAAGGCAGGCCCTGAATATGATCCCAATGGGTATGGGTAATGAAAATGTGAGCCTGGACAGGCATTTCTTTCAGTAGATTTTGCGCAAGTGCATGTATGCCGGTGCCTGCGTCAAGAATGATCAAATCATTATCATTGGTCCTGATTTCAATACAGGTCGTATTGCCGCCGTATTTAACCGTATTGGGTCCTGGTGTTGCAATGGATCCTCTAACGCCCCAAAATTTAATTTTCATCGTTGTCCTTCGACTGCATGGATGCCGGTAAAGCAATGCGTAAGCAGTTACCGAGCACTACAAGTTAATAAAAGATTGAGCTTCTGTTTTGATGGATTCCAAATCCTCCAAAGCATCGCACATGTCAGAGAGGGTTGAGCCAAAGCGGGTGACAATGGACTCCGGGAAAGCTTCTATGACTGGATTGCCGCCGTTACCGAATTGCATGTGTTTACTGATTTGATTGGCGGCAAAAACACAGTCTCGTAAGATATTTTCGCTAGAGGCAAGATCATGATGATAAGCAATGGCATCGATTAATGGGGTTGATAACTCCCATTTTTCGGCTAGCATCTTGCCGGCCTGCGAGTGATTAAGACCTATAAATTCGCGTTCGGTTTGATGTAGGGGCAGTTGTTGCTCTTGGCTTTTTTCCAGGGCGAGTTTAAATTCATCTGGCATAAATTCAGCGAATACCACTTTACCGAAGTCATGCAGTAACCCGGCAACAAAACAATCGCCGCACTCAGCCGAAGACAAGCCAATGCGTTCTGCAAGCAATTTACTGATTGCCGCAGTGGTTAAAGAATGCAATAGAAAGCCGGAGGTGTTGAAGTTTGCTTTGTTATGAGGATTCAGCATGCCCATCGCGGCAACGCCCAGAGCTATATTTTTAATCGTATTAAGGCCGATATGTACGACCGCTCGTTGTACCGAGGTAATTTTGTGAGGTAAGCCGTAAAAAGGCGAATTAAGCGCTTTAAGTATCTTAACGGTCATGACCGGATCGCACTCGATAACCCGAACAATATCTTTTGCCGAGGCATTGATGTCCGATGTTAATTCCACTACCTGTTGGACGCTTTTAGGAAAAGCAGGCATTTTTTCAACGAGGACGATGAGTTGGTCGTTTTTTGAGTTCGGCATTGGATCGTTAAGCAATAATCAACAAGAAAGCATCATTTGGGTCACATAAACCTCAAAATATTGATTCACTATAATACATTACAGACACAATGCCGAAAATAAAAACTAATAGTCAGTGTGCTTCGTCCCAGTTATTGCCAACGCCTATATCGACAGTTAGCGGCACATCAAGATCGGCAGCAGCGCACATGATCGATCTGATCGTCTCCGCACAATCGTCTACCTGATCTTGCGCAATTTCAAATACCAGTTCGTCATGGACTTGCATAATCATTTTAGCGTCCGGGGTTTTGCTGTATAACCATTGGTCGGCGGCGATCATCGCGCGTTTAATGATGTCGGCAGCGGTTCCTTGCATCGGTGCATTAATTGCCGTGCGTTCGGCGTATTGGCGGCGCTGGGCATTACGTGAATTAATCTCCGGTAAATAGAGCCGTCTGCCGAATAGCGTTTCAACATAACCTTGTTCCCGGGCTTGCTCCTTGACGCTATCCATGTAGTTTTTAACGCCCGGATAACGGGCAAAATAAAGGTCGATATACGATTGCGCCTGGTTGCGCGATAAGCCCAATTGCTGTGCCAGCCCAAAGGACGACATGCCGTAAATCAGTCCGAAATTGATGGCTTTCGCGGACCGGCGCAAATCGTTGGTGACGTGTTCGGGAGTAACGCCAAACACTTCGGCAGCCGTGGCCCTGTGTATGTCTTCTCCGTTGCTGAAGGCTTTCATCAGGCCTTCATCAGCCGATAAATGCGCCATGATGCGCAATTCGATTTGCGAATAATCGGCCGCGACTATTTTCCTGTTTTCCGGAGCGATAAAAGCTTGCCGGATCTTCCTGCCTTCGTTGCTACGTATCGGAATATTTTGCAAATTAGGGTCCGAAGAGGAAAGCCGTCCTGTTGCGGCAACCGCCTGATGATAAGATGTATGAATCCGGCCTGTATGCTCATCGACTTGTTGCGGCAGTTTGTCGATATAAGTCGATTTCAGTTTGCATAAACTGCGGTGTTCCAGGATTAGTTTCGGCAACGGATATCCGCGGTCTGCTAACTCCTGTAGTACCGATTCATCGGTCGACGGCTGGCCTTTAGGCGTTTTTTTCAGCACCGGCAGTTTTTGCCGATCGTAAAGAATATCCTGGATCTGTTTCGGCGAGCCCAGGTTGAACGTTTGGCCTGCCAGGTCGTGGGCGTGCTGCTCAAGGGAAATGATCTGGCTGGAAAGTTCAAGACTTTGCTGGGCGAGCATTTCGGTATCGATGAGTACGCCGTTGTTTTCAATGCGGGCCAACACGCCAATCAGCGGGATTTCCACATCGTTATATAATTCCAGCAATTTCGGTTGTTGCGCCAGTTTTTCGTGCAGCACTCGATGCAGTTGCAAGGTAACATCCGCATCTTCCGCCGCATACGGCGTGGCTTCTTCTATCGTTACTTTTTGGAAGCCTATGTGTTTTGCGCCTTTCCCGGCCACGTCCTCGTAATGGATAGTTTGGACGTTCAAGTATTCCTTGGCTAAATCGTCCATGTTATGCCGGGTTGCGGTGCTGTTTAATACATAAGATTCAAGCATCGTGTCATGCGCAATGCCGGCTAGGATAATGCCGTGGTTAGCCAGCACATGCATATCGTATTTCAGGTTTTGCCCAAGCTTGGGCTTATGCGGGTTTTCCAGCAGCGGACGCAGTTTTTCCAGTGTTTCGGTTAGATTCAATTGGTCCGGCGCGTCTGGATAGTCATGGTCTAAAGGCACGTAAGCGGCAGAGCCGGGCGTTACGGCAAAGGAGATGCCGACTATACGGGCTTTGCTGTAATCCAGGCTGGTGGTTTCGGTATCGAAAGCAAATAATTCGGCTTCGTTCAATCGCTGAAGCCAGGCATCGAAATGCTGTTCGGTCAATAGCGTTTCATATTTCGGCGGTTTTGCCGCACTTGCGCTATCTGTCGTCGCTCCAGCTATATCCGGAACAACGAGTTCCGATTTGATTTCAATTGTTTCGGCATTAGCTGTTGTTGAAGAATCGAGGGTTTTCAACCAGGACGAAAAACCCAGTTCGGCCAGTAATTTTTTCAGTTTCGCCGTATCCATCGGCTGCTGCAGCAAATCCTCGATGCCGTAGGGTAAGTCAAGGTCGCAGTTAATGGTGGTCAGTTGTTTTGATAAAGGCAAGTAATCTAAGCTGGACCGCAGGTAAGCGCCGATTTTGCCGCCGATCTCATCGGCGTGCTCCATCAGGTTTTCTAAGGTTTGATATTGCTCCAGCCATTTTGCAGCCGTTTTGGGGCCTACTTTGGGTACGCCGGGAATATTGTCGACGGTGTCCCCTATCAAGGCCAGGTAGTCAACGATTTGTTCCGGTTTGACGCCGAATTTGTCGATGACGCCCTGAATATCCATACGGGTATTGGACATGGTGTTTTCCAGGATAATATGCTCGGTGACCAGTTGCGCCATATCCTTGTCGCCGGTGGAAATAATAACGTCGTAACCTTGCCGTTCGGCCTGTTGGGCTAATACTCCCAGCACGTCGTCGGCTTCCACGCCGGACTCAATGATTAACGGTAGTCCCATTGCTCGAATCAATTCGTGTAGCGGGGCAATCTGGATCCGCAAATCGTCGGGCATCGGCGGACGATGAGCTTTGTACTGATCGTAAAGGTCATTGCGAAATGTTTTGCCCGGCGCATCGAAGATTACGGAGATATGGTCGGCATGATAGTCGGCTATCAGCTTGCGCAGCATGTTGCTGACGCCGTAAATCGCATTGGTAGGCTCGCCGTTCGCGTTGGTTAGCGGCGGAATGGCATGATAAGCGCGGAATAAAAAAGACGAACCGTCAACCAGAATCAGGCGTTCCCTTGGGTTTTGCTCAGGACAAGTTTGTGTTTGTTCGGACATAGAATTTTAGGTGCAAGGTTAAAAGGTGCGAGGCGTCAAGTTTTGCGCTTGGCATCCACAATATTAGGCAATTGACTGATTTTATTAAGCACTTGGCTTAATTGATCGGTATTTTCAATTTGAATCGTTAAGTTCAGTTGCGCGGAAAGATCGGGATGGGTCTCCAACGCGGCATTGGAAATATGAATTTTAGCCTGGGCCAGAATTTGGGTTACATCGCTGAGCACATTTTGGGAGTTAAAGGCATGGACAACGATAGGCACCGCATAGCTGGCTCTTTTGGCGCCCCAGTTAACCGAAATAAGTTGGGCCTGTTTTTCGGGACTGAGATGCAGAATGTTCTCGCAGTCCTTGCGATGAATGGTAATGCCTTTTTTATGCGAAACATAGCCGATAATATCGTTGCCCTGAATCGGCGAGCAGCAGTGAGCAAGCGTGGTTAGCACGTTATCGATGCCTTCCACGGAAATTGCCGACTTGGCTTCGCTTTTTTTGCGCTGGGCGGCTGCCGGTGGCGTTTCCAATTCGGGAATCTTAAAAAATGCTGCCAATTGCCGGCTAGTAATATCGCTTCGGCCTATGGCTTCGAGCAGCTTGTCGGTGTCCGGTTGATGAAAATGTTTAGCCAACTCCGCCAAGTTGATCGTCTTCAAGCCCAGCCGTTGGCTTTCCTTGTCCAGAATAGCCTTGCCGGCAGCCATGTTTTGAGCTTGTTGCTGGTTTTTAAACCAGCTTTTGACTTTGCTGATCGCGGCCGATGTTTTCAGATAGCCCAGGTTAGGGTCGATCCAGTTGTGGTTCGGGCCGCCATCCTTCGCGGTCAGGATTTTTACCTGGTCGCCGGACTTTAACGTGTACGTGAGCGGTGCAATGCGGCCATTGATTTTTGCACCCCGGCAGCGGTGGCCTATTTCCGTATGGATGGCATAAGCAAAATCCAGTGGCGTGGAACCTTTAACCAAGTCGATGATTTTACCGGCCGGTGTTAAGACATAGACGCGGTCGTTGAATAATTCGCTACGGAAATTTTGCGACAGTACTTCGTCGCTGTCTTCCTTGCGGTTACGCTCAGGACTGGTTTCTTCCAGCAATTTACGTAAAGACGCGATGTTTTTTTCTATGGCCGTGTCGTGTTTGCCGCCTTCTTTATAAGACCAGTGCGCAGCGACCCCGAGTTCGGCAAAGTCATGCATCTGCTGGGTACGGATTTGCACCTCGATACGATTGCCTTCAGGATCGAGAATGACCGTATGCAAAGACTGGTAACCGTTTTCTTTGGGGTTGGCGATATAATCGTCGAATTCTTTCGGAATGATTTGCCAGAGGCTATGCACAACGCCCAGGGCGGCATAGCAGTTAGTCAGGTTATCGACAATAACGCGCACTGCCAACAGGTCGTAAAGTTCGTCTATGTCCAATTGCTTGCGCTGCATCTTCTTCCAGATGCTGTAAATATGTTTAGGCCGACCGTAGATTTCCGCGGTAATGCCTTCTTCGGCGAGTTTTTGCTGCAACAGGCCAATAAATTTATTAATACAGTTTTCCCGCTGTATACGGTTATCGGATAGCGACTTGGCAATGCGGCGATAGGACTGGGGCTTTAGATAGCGGAAGGCCATGTCTTCCAGTTCCCATTTTAACTGATGAATACCCATGCGATTGGCGATCGGCGCGTAAATATCCAGCGTCTCTTGGGCAATAAAGCGTCTGAGTTCGTAAGATTCTTTGGGTAAAATCTTAAGCCGTTGTATCCGGTAAGCCAGTTTTATCAAAACGGCGCGGACATCCTGGGTCATCGACAGCAGCATCCGACGCAGGGTTTCCGCTTGGCTCGGTTGATCAGTCATTTCCAGCGAATAAACGGTTAACTTATTCAGCCAGTTCACATCGTTAACCAGGGTCGCAACCGTTTCGCCGAATTGTTCTTTAATGTTGGGCGAAGGATTTAGGTGGGCCAGACGCGGATCGCTTAATATTGCGGCAAGGATAGTTTTCAGGTCGACATTAAAGTCCATTAAAATTGCCGCTACTTCAATTCCTTTAGGACGAAAATAGTGAGGGTCGTCAGGAATTTGCGCGATAATTGCGAGCGCTCGATTGATCTGTTCGTTATCGGGAGCAGAAAACCCGTTAAAAAGTTGTTTATTGGTCTCGGTATTTCTTTGCATCAAACGATAGTCAATAATTTGCGAAGCTAATGGTTATGATAGGTCAATGCCGGCAAAGGTAACAAGCAATCATTGTCCTATGAATATAAGTAACGAAGGCTTTTGGCCGGAGCATGCACTTTAGAGATGGAGCTCAAAAATATTCGTTTTAATTAAAATGCGATGAGATAGAACGTGATGATCTGGCGGCTAACGGTAGCTCTATGGCTATAGCGGCAGAATTATATTTTATAAAAAATTAAAGTAAATAAATGAAAATTACAATATTTGGAAGTGGTTATGTAGGTTTGGTGACAGGCACTTGTCTTGCGGAAGTCGGCAATGATGTTATCTGCGTCGATATTGATGCGGATAAAATCGCTAAGCTGCAACAGGGCATTGTTCCGATATTTGAGCCCGGGTTGGAAGCCATGATTAAAGAAAATCAATCGGAAGGGCGATTAAGATTTACTACCGATATTAAGACGGCCGTAGATCATGGCGTATTTCAATTTATAGCGGTCGGCACACCGCCCGATGACGACGGCTCTGCGGATTTACAGTATGTATTGGCGGTTGCGAAGAGCATTGCCGAGAATATGAACGAGTACCGGGTTATTATCGATAAATCGACTGTGCCGGTAGGGACTGCGGATAAAGTCAAAGCTGTCATACAGCAAGTGTTGGCAAGCCGCGGTAAAGAGCTGGAGTTCGATGTGGTATCGAATCCCGAATTCCTGAAAGAAGGCGCGGCGCTGGATGATTTTATGAAGCCGGACCGTATCGTTATCGGTACCGATAATCCCAGAACGGCGGAACTGCTGAAGGCGCTTTATGCACCGTTTAACCGCAGTGTTGAACGGGTCATCATCATGGATATACGCTCGGCTGAATTAACCAAGTACGCAGCGAATGCGATGTTGGCGACTAAAATCAGCTTTATGAATGAGTTGGCAAATCTGGCCGAACATCTGGGAGCGGATATTGAACATGTCAGGCAAGGCATAGGCTCCGATAGCCGTATCGGTTACAGCTTTATTTATCCCGGTTGCGGTTACGGCGGTTCCTGTTTTCCAAAAGACGTAAAAGCATTGGAAAGAACCGCAAAAGAGCAGGGTTATCATGCCGAATTGCTCAATGCCGTGGAAAACGTCAACAATCGGCAAAAACATCGGTTGTTTGAAAAAATTAACCAGCATTATCAAGCTAATTTAGCAGGCAAGGTGTTCGCTTTGTGGGGACTGTCGTTTAAACCCAATACCGACGATATGCGCGATGCGCCAAGCCGGGTTGTGTTGGAAGCCTTGATTGACGCCGGCGCGACGGTTCAAGCTTTTGATCCGGAAGCGCTACGGGAGGCGCGGCGGCTTTATGGCGATAAGCCGGGGCTAAGCTATTGCAACTCGCCGAAAGATGCGTTAAAGCAAGCCGACGCGTTGGTCATAGTCACGGAATGGAAGCAGTTTCGCAGCCCTGATTTTGATGTATTGAGCCAGCAGTTGAATGATAAAGTAATTTTTGACGGCCGTAATATGTATGAGCCGGATAGGGTTAAACGTAGCGGGTTGGCATACTACGCGATAGGGAGGTAAAGAAAAAAGTTGTATTTGTGGGACAAGCGTCTAAACTAAGCCGCGAATGGTTCATAATAATTTGATTGGCATATAAGACTATTCTAAAAATCGTAAATCCGTAATTATTCAAAATAGGAAAATAAAGATGAAAAGATTGTTTGTAGTGTTATTTGCCGGTTTTTGCTCATTTAGTGTCATTGCCTCTCCAGTCAATATCAATACCGCGGATGCAAAAACGATAGGGGAAGCATTGTCGGGTATAGGTCTGAAAAAAGCCGAAGCTATTGTTAAATATAGGGAAGCCAAAGGCGAGTTCAAAACAGTGGACGATCTGGTTAACGTTGACGGAATCGGCCCGAAAACCGTCGAGAAGATCAAGAGTGACATTCTGTTAAGCGATCCCGTAGCTGCCGCGGATCAAAAGACAGATAAAAAGATCGATGAAAAAGCGGATAAAAAATAACGGAAAAAACCAAGTAATTATTCCGTAGGCATTTCAAACGGCCGGTAGCTCTGACTATGTCTGACTACCGGCTTTTTCGTTAAAAGCTGACCGCAGCTCGAGCAATATAAAGCTGAGTTGAGCAGCTTGCCTGCTCAAACGAAACTTATGCCCTTTGGGTATAAAGCTGAGTTGATCCGTTATCGAGAAATCCCGCATCCTGCCCGGCTGTAACAGTGATAGGCAATAAACGTAATCATTACCGGGCCAAACAGGCCGTTTAGAAAATGCTGTAGAATGATTCAAATGCACGGGTCAATCTCGGTTATGTTAAGCATTGATTGGCCGCTGTTAAGCTTGTTTTTAATCGCTATGGTTTGATATGAAATGAATGAAGAATACTACGAATACGATGACGAAGAGGTTGAATATTACGCAGTTCGACCGAACAAAACCCAAATAAAGAGAGACATGGCGGCTCTTTTTGCAGTAAGCGAAGATATGTCCGAGTTATCGGCAGCACAGTTAAAAACGCTTGAGCTTCCCGAGGTTATTCATAACGCTGTGGTGGAAGTATCGGGAATGGCCCATACAGGCGCAAGAAAACGGCTGCTGAAGTTTATTGCCGGCCAGCTTCATAAAATAGATACCGCGCCGATTTTAGAAAAATTGGCGCGCATCAAAAACAAAAGCGCTCATGCAGTCAGGGAGCATCATATTGTCGAGCGTTGGCGGGACCGGCTGATTGCCGAGGGCAACGATGCGTTGACGGAACTGCTTGATGAGCAGCCTCATGCCGACCGGCAACTATTGAGACAGTTATTGCGCAATGCACAAAAAGAAGCCGAAGCAGGTAAGCCGCCTAAATCATCGCGTTTGTTATATCGCCAACTGAAACAGTTATTTGATTTTGAAAATGAGCTGGATGATGACGTTGCGACTGATGATGAACAGGATGATGATTAATAGCTAGTTCTAACGCCTAACAATCGTTGAATAAGTCCAGTTGCCGGTAGTGAGTCTGGCTGGGGTTGTTATCCAGTGACGATAACGCCACTCCCAGCAAACGGACGTTGCGGCTGCCGACATCGGTATTTCTCAATAAGTCGTCGAGAACGTCGACCGGCGTTGATGCGGCAGTGATGATATAAGGCAGTGTCCGGCTACGGGTGATTTGTACGAAATCGTGGTATTTGATTTTTATAGTCAGGGTGCGGGCGTTCAGTTGCTTTTCGGCGGCTTTGCTCAAGGCTTTTTCCAGCAGGCTTTGCAAATGTACGATCACGTCTTGCTTGAGCTTAACGTCTTGTTGAAAAGTAATTTCCACGCCCAGCGATTTCCTGGCGCGGTAGTTGTTGACGGGGCGGTTGTCTATGCCTCTTGAAATGTTGTAATAATGCAAACCGGCTTTGCCGAAATAGTGTTGTAACGTTTCCAGCGGCAAAGACTTCAAGTCCTTACCGGTTTTGATGCCCAGCGAATGCATCTTGATCAAAGTCGCTTTGCCTATGCCGTGAAATTTTTCGACCGGAAGCCGTTCGGCAAACTCCGGGCCTTGCTCCGGAGTGATTAAATAAAATCCGTCCGGTTTATTGATGTCCGAAGCGATTTTAGCGAAAAACTTGTTGTAAGAAACGCCGGCCGAAGCGGTTAATTGCGTCTCCTGTGTAATCGCGGCCTTGATGGCTTTGGCGATTAAGGTCGCGGAGCCTTGATGCAGGTCCGCATTGCTGACGTCCAGATAGGCTTCGTCCAGCGAAAGCGGCTCAAAAAGATCGGTATAGTCGGCAAAGATTTTCCGGATGGCGGTTGATGCTTGTTGGTAAGCTTCAAAGCGGGGTTTTACAAAAATAGCATGGGGACATAAACGATAAGCATGAGCCGAAGGCATCGCTGAATGGATGCCGTATTTCCTGGCTTCATAGCTGCAGGTGGCGACAACGCCGCGAGAGTCCGGCGAGCCGCCGACGACCAGCGGCTTGTTACGATATTGAGGAAAATCGCGTTGCTCTACGGCCGCAAAAAACGCATCCATATCGATATGAATGATTTTGCGGATAGAGCTCATTAGACATTATTTTTCAGGATTTTTCGTTTCCGGCAGTTGCAGTTCCGCGGTCACATTCCAGTCGGAGAAAGGAAAAGGCAGTGTTTCCGTATTAAAAGTCAGGAACAGCAAAATATGGTAAGTGTAAGTGGAAAGGCTGCGTCCAAAATTAAGGATGTTGACGTTAGCTTTTCCGGTTAATAACGTGGATGCGACCTGCAAGATAATAACGGCCCAAAGCAGCATTCTGACCAAGCCGCCTATCGCGGCAAAAATCAGCATGAAGAAAATTCTTTTCCAGGTGCTCGCTTGGGTCAGGTTGTAGTTGATCTGTTCATCCATCGTCATTAACCTCGGTTCATAATGTCGCGTAAGTCAAGGGCTGCTGCATTGCAACGCGCTATGTAGTTTGCCATCGATAAGGAGTAGTTCGCGAAAAGACCGTAGCCGCTACCGTTTAAGATCATCGGGCTTAAAATCGGGGTTAAGGCGTTTTCCAGCGCCTTAATCATAATATCGACGGTACGCATCGCGCGTTTGTCCAGCAAAATATCTTCAAAGTCATGCTTGACGGCTCTAAGGATGTGCAACAACGCCCAGCTTGCCCCGCGTGCTTCGTAGAACACGTCGTCGATTTCCAGCCAGCCCACTTTGGCGACGGTGGTGCCTTTTTCATCGGCTGCTTCTTTCTCAAGTTCGGTTAATCCGGGGCCGTAGTTGCCGCCGGCGCTGTTTGCGGTCAAGCGCGTGGAAAGCCCGCCCAGACGTTTGATCACAACCTCGGTGTATTGCCAAAGATTGTCGGCGCGGGAATAAAATTGTGCTTTTTTTATCGGGCCGCCGTATTTTTGCAGGCGCTCCATATACTTATGCAGAGACTCAATGCCTTTTTGATACTCGGCTTCCGTTGACGGCAGGGCCCATGAGTCGTTTTCGTAATAGAAATAAGGCTCGGCAATCGCCAGATCCGGGTCTTCGGCCGATTGCGACTGATCTCTTGCAAAGTGGTTTCTTAATGCCGATGTGGCGTCGCGCAGCATAACCAGCGCGCCGTATTCCCAATTGGAAATGTTGTCCAGCAGCACGCCGGGAGGCGCGACGTCGTTAGTAATATAGCCGCCGCTTTTGTGCAGCAAGGTTTCGGCGATATGCGCCAAGGTGTTGGTATAGACGTAGCCGACAGGCATGCTTTCAGTGGAATGGGTTTCTTCGGCACGTTTTACAGCTTCGTCCAGCACATTAAATTGGTCCGGCTCTCTGCCCCACCAGGCTCCCAGGAAAACCAGAATGGCAACTACAATGAGAGTAAAAACGCCAAAGCCCCAGAGTATTCCTTTAGATTTTATATCGTTGAGTGTATCGTTTGCCGCCATTTTTGAAATCCCGTAAAGAGGTTTTTTGTAGGATCTAAAAATATTTCATCCTACCGCTTTTTCATACCCAAAGGGCATAAGTTTCGTTTGAGCAGACAAGCCGCTCAACTCAGCTTTATATAAAAATTGGCTACATGGTAGCAGGTTTTTTGGTTATTTGCTTATGGCGCACGTTGTCATAATGGTTTTTTTTTGGCTCTTGGGTGCGCTTTATCATAGATTTCAGCCAGATGCTGAAAGTCAAGGTGAGTGTATATTTGGGTAGTGCTGATATTGCTGTGTCCGAGCAGTTCCTGCACGGCTCTCAGGTCTTGGCTGGATTCAAGCAAATGGCTGGCGAAAGAGTGCCTCAGCATATGCGGATGGATATGTTCGGCTATGCCTTTTTTGATGCACCACTGTTCCAACCTTAACTCAATGCTGCGCTGGCCGAGCCGGGTGCCGCGCATTGAAACGAATAACGCGGAGTCGATAGCGGGGATTTTTACGGCTCGCTGCCTGAGCCAGTTTTCAATAGCCGCAACGGCTTTGCTGCCTATCGGCAATACTCTGGATTTGCCGCCTTTACCGATACGGACAACCAGCGAACTGTCCGGCAAATCAAGGTCGGTTAAATTAAGAGCCGACAATTCACTCAAACGAAGGCCGGATGAATAGAATAATTCAAACATGGCCAAGTCACGTATTTCGAGCAATGAACTGGTCCCCGCCTCCAGCAAGCCGGATAACTGATCGACATCCAACGTTTTAGGGAGCTTCCGGGCTTGTTTGGGGGCTTGAATATGTTGGGCGGGATTAGTAAGGCTTCGGCCTGTTTTTAACAAGTAGTTGTAGAAGCTGCGGATAGCGGACAGCTCGCGTTGCAGGCTTTTACTGCTTAGCCCCCGGCGATGCCGGCCGGCTATATAGGCACGGATATCCGTGTGTTTCAGGTCGGCCCAGTGGTTTATGTTTTTGCCGGTACAGTAGCGAGACAGATGCTCAAGGTCTCGCCGGTAGTTTTTTACGGTATGTTCCGAGGCGCGAACTTGAACGGCGAGCTGTTTAAAAAAGTCAGCCAGAATAAGTTCGGCATCGGCATGCATGTTATTAACGTTGCTGCAACAAGGTGATAAGCCGGGTGGCTATGATCTCACTCATCTGGTTTAAAAACAGATTGCCCATACTGTAATGGAACCGGCCTTCTTCCCTGCTGCCTATAGCTAAGATACCTTCCAGTTCAGTGAAAGCCAGCGGAATGATAGCGCAGGATTTAACTTCAAACGCTAACTCGCCGAATAAAACTCTTGCCTGAGCGATAGTCGGACGGCCGCATTTGGGCTGGTGGCCGGCCAGCTCGTTGGCAAAAGGTTCCAGGTCTTTGCTGTCCGGTTCGATAAATAGATTGGTAATCGCGGTTTCCGGCGTCGGGTTGTGTTTGATGATGCGTACCGCAACAAAGTCGATCAGGAAGTATTCCGACAGCACGACTTCAAGGTTGGCAACGGCTTCTTCCAGCGACGTCGAGTCCAACAGCGCCAGCGTCAGTTTGTGCATACGGTTCAGAGAGGTGTCGTTATCCCTGGCTATTTCTATCAGCGCAGTCAGCTGGTTTTCCATGTCATGGTGCCGGCTCCTGAACAGCTCCAGTTGTTTAGAGATTAGGGAAACCGCATTGCCGGTAGGATGAGGGATGCTCATATGTTCCAGCAAACTCAAGTGTTCGTGGAAGAATTCGGGATGTTTGCGTAAGTAGTTTTCAACTTGGGCTGAAGTGATTTCGGACGAGGGCAGGGCGGCGCTTCCGTTGTCAGTAGCGGTCGGATCGGCAGTTAGAGCGTCAACAGCAGGCGAGATTACCGGAGGTTGTTCGTTCATAGTGTTATTTGTCCTTCAAAAACAGAGATGGCAGGCCCCGTCATTAAAACAGGCTCGCCGCGGCCCGGCCAGTTGATGGTTAGCGTTCCGCCGGGCAGGTCGACTCTGACCGTATGATCCAACAGATTGTGTTCAATGCCGATAACGACGGCTGCGCAAGCGCCGCTGCCGCAAGCCAGCGTTTCAGCCGCGCCGCGCTCAAACACGCGCAGCTTGATATGTTGGCGGTCTACGACCTGCATGAAGCCGACATTAACGCGTTCCGGGAAAAAGGCATGGTTTTCCAAGGCTTTTCCTAATTCAGCGACCGGAGCTGTCTTAATATCCGTCACTTGAATAACCGCATGCGGATTGCCCATCGAGACGGCGCCAAAGGCTTTTTCAATGTCGTTGACGACTACCGTATAAAATCGCGACTCTTCATCCGCCAGCAACGGGATTTCAGAAGGCGCATGCTTAGGAATGCCCATATTAACCGTGATCAGGTTGTTGTCGTCAAAGCGCAGTATTAATTGGCCCGAGTCTGTATCCACGCAGACTTCGTCTTTGTCCGACAGTTTTTTATCGCGTACAAAGCGGGCAAAGCAGCGTGCGCCGTTGCCGCATTGCGCGACTTCGCTACCGTCCGCGTTGAAAATCCGGTATTTGAAATCGGCATTGGCATTGACCGCTTTTTCGACCAGTAACAGCTGGTCAAAGCCGATGCCAAAGTGCCGGTCGGACAGCTGCCGGATTTGTTCAGGCGTTAAGGCTATTTGTTGGTTGATCGCGTCAATGACGACAAAATCATTGCCGAGGCCGTGCATTTTAGTGAAGTTGATCATTTTCAATATCTGGACTTAAGTTCACCACGAAGACACGAAGAACGCGAAGCTTTATTATTTCTTTGCGTTCTTCGTGTCTTCGTGGTGAATATTTATATGTTAGGGTAATAAATGCTCGCCGGCCCAAAGTTGCGCAATCGTTTCTCTTTCCCTGATTACATGCAGGTCGCTGCCGTCAACAATCAGCTCAGCCAAGCGCGGCCTGGAATTATAGTTTGAGCTCATCGTAAAACCGTAGGCGCCGGATGACCGTACCGCCAATAAGTCGCCCTGGGCAATTTTCAGCGGACGGTTCTTACCTAAAAAGTCGCCGGTTTCGCAGACCGGTCCAACTATGTCCCATGTTGTTTCAGCTTCGTTGCTTTGCAAGTTGACCGGAATAATGTTTTGCCAGGCGCTGTACAGCGAAGGGCGAACCAGATCATTCATCGCGGCATCGACGACGGCAAAGTTTTTGTTGGCGGTCGGTTTAAGATATTCAACCTGAGTGACTAAAATACCTGCATTGCCGACGATAGCACGGCCCGGCTCCATTAATATCTCAAAATCCGTTTTGCCCAGCCGCGCTAAAACAGCCTTAATATATTCGGCAGGTTCGGGCGGCAGTTCATCCTTATAACAAATGCCCAAGCCGCCGCCCAAATCCAGATGGTGCAGCTTGATTCCTTCGGCTTCAAGCGCGGCAACCAGGTCCAGAATCTTATCCAGCGCATCCAGGAAAGGCCGGGTTTCGGTCAGTTGCGAGCCGATATGGCAATCGATGCCGATCACGTCGATATGCGGCATCGCTGCCGCCCGACGGTATTCAACCATAGCCTGCTGAATATCGATACCGAACTTATTTTCTTTTAAACCGGTGGAAATATAAGGGTGGGTTTTGGCGTCGACATCGGGATTGACCCGAAAAGATACCGGCGCGATAACGCCCAACTGACCGGCCAACTGGTTAATCCGGTCCAATTCGCCGCTGACTTCAACATTAAAACAGCGTATGCCGATTTTTAACGCGGCCAGAATTTCGTCTTCACGCTTGCCGACACCGGAAAACACGATTTTTTTAGGGTCGCCGCCGGCGGTAATGACCCGTTCCAACTCGCCCAGAGAAACAATATCAAAGCCCGAACCTAAACGCGCCAGCAAGTTGAGTATTGCAATATTGGAATTCGCTTTGACGGCGTAACAAATCAAATGCGCTTGCTCGCCGAACGCTTGGTCGAAAGCTTTCCAGTGCCGTTCCAGGGTCGCTCTTGAATAGATGTAGCAAGGGCTGCCGTATTTATAGACGATATCCTGGACAGCAACGTCTTCAGCGAAAAGCTCGTCGTTTTGGTAATTAAAGTAATCCATGGTTATTTATTCTTGTCGGATTGGGGGTCTGGTTTTGCTACGGGCTCCGGTTCGACATGAATCGGTGCCGCTTGCCCCGGCAAATAAAGCGGGCCGGGCTGTCCGCAACCTACGATGAGCGGATTCAGCAACAAAAGCACTAGTAATTTATAAGATTTCATTGAGCATTATCGTAAATGATCGTTGGTAAGCATGAGTTTCATGGTAACAATGATCAATATAATAAGCTGAATTGCAAGAAAAGGCATTAGAAATGCAGGGGGCAGCATTGCTCCGGACCGGAATTCAAACCGGCTGGCGATTAGATAGTCGTACCTGCAGACTGTTGGTGAGTATCGGTTATCGCAAGTTCAAGCGGCAAGGTTTTTACCTGATGCCTATCAAGTTAACAGAGCGGATCGAGAAAATACGAAGTTTCAATTCGATTTTCGTGCTATTTCCCGTACATAAGCTGCCGCAAGGGTAACAGGGATAATATGGGCTCTATTATCTTTTAATTAGATATATCCATCTAATAATGTCGTTTTATTAAATATTAAATCCTCTTTAAACTTCCCGCCAACGTAAACGACAGCTTTAACTTTCAACAGTAATAGCTTTTCAGGAGCATTTTCATGGCGCTTAAATTGGAAAAGACACATAGAGAATCCCAAACGGCTGAAATCGCAAATCAGATTGCCGGTATTTTGCAAGAGATCAAGTTTGGTTCGGTTGAGATCATCATTCACGAAAGCAAAGTCGTGCAAATCGAGCGTAAAGAGAAACTACGTTTTGATACTAAAAAGTAATTATCCATTTCTACCGTAAAAAAACGGCGATTAAAAAATACTACATGAGAGATAGCGACCTGACCGGATCGCCGGATGGTACGGATTTATTTAAGGGTTCAAACTATGAAACATTTTAAGCGCACTGCTTTAGCCAGTGTAATTAACCTTGCCTTATTCGGTATCCCCGATGCCCATGCCGATACCGAAGCCTTGGAGCGTCGCATTCGTGAACTGGAAAGCCGCTTGGAAAAACTGGACCGGGCCGGCGCGTTATCCGCCAAACCTGCGGCCGCGGCTCCTGAAGTAGAAAAACTGAGCCGAAAAGTTAATACCCTTGAGCGTAAATTGGAACTTCAGGATGAAGTGACGACCGGTGCGCTGCAAAAATTGCCGGTATTCGACGCCGGCGCGGACGGATTCAAGATCACTTCTTCGGATAAGAAACATCAAGTGCGGATACGCGGCGCGGCGCAAACCGACGGGCGCTTCTATGTCGAAGATAACGGTTTTAAGGGAACCGATAAATTCCAGCTCAAACAAGCGCGGATATGGATAGAAGGTTACTTTTTTAAAGATATTTATTACAAAATCATGCCCGACTTTGCCGCCGGCAGCAATATTTTGCCGGACGCTTATCTTGATTATGCCTATCATCCGGCAGTCAACCTGTTGGTTGGTAAATTCAAGCCGTCAATCAGTCTTGAACGTTTACAGGGTGACTCGGACGGTACTTTCCTTGAACGCGCCTTTCCTACTTATTTAGCAAGTAACCGCGACGTGGGTATACAAATCCATGGCGCGTTCGCAAAGCCTGGTTTTAAGGCAGAGACCGTCGCAGGCCCTATCGATACCAAAAATACGTTTACCTACCAGATCGGTGTTACCAATGGTTCCGGGGACGACGGCAGTCCTAACAATGATTCGCCGGATACAGATGATAATAAAGAAGTAAACGGCCGTTTGTTTGCTCATCCGTTCCATCATACCGGTTATTCCTGGTTGGAAGGCTTGGGGCTGGGTGTCGCGGGCTCTTTCGGCAATCCCGATAAACAGGCTCTTAAAGCTCAGGCTACGCCGCTGGGCAGATCTACCTATCTTGACTATACCAAGGTTAATACCGGATTTGCCGCACCGACATCGGACGGCGCTACTTACCGTATTTACCCGCAGGCTTACTGGTTTGCCGGCCCATTCGGCGCGATTGGCGAATATGTTGTTTCGTCCCAGCACTTGGTTAGCGGCAAAACGGACATTCAGCAAAAGAATACCGCTTGGCAGATTCTGGCTTCTTATGTACTTACTGGCGAAGACAATAGTTTCGCCGGCGTTAAACCGATCAGGAACTTCGATCCATTGAAAGGTAACTGGGGCGCATTGCAGCTCGCTGCCCGCTACAGCGAACTGGATGTCGACGACGCGACTTTCAAGATTATTGATCCGAACCAATCGGCTTCAAAAGCCAAAGCCTGGACCGTAGGAGCCAACTGGTACTTGAACAGCAATGCGGTCATCCGGGCGGATTATGAAAATGTATCTTTTGATGGCGGTGCTGCCAGAGGCCGCGATCTAGCCAACGAACAAGTCTTTGCAACACGCTTCCAATTAGCGTTTTAAACAACCTGAGCAAGAGGTTTTACCGATGAAAAACAAATTTACCAATATTGTCTTTGCGGCCGTATTAGCCGTAGCGGCAGCCAGTGAAGTACGCGCGGCGGAGATCAACCTGCTGAACGTTTCCTATGACCCGACCCGCGAATTATATAAAGAATACAACGGCGCTTTCGCCAAATACTGGAAAGCCAAAACCGGCGACACCGTGACGATCAACCAGTCTCACGCCGGTTCCGGCAAACAGGCGCGTTCAGTGCTGGAAGGCCTGGAAGCCGATGTCGTGACGCTGGCGCTGGCGTATGACGTCGATCAGTTGTACCAAAAACGCAAACTGATTCCGGAAAATTGGCAAAGCCAGCTGCCCGGCAACAGTTCGCCTTATACCTCGACGATTGTATTCTTGGTCCGTAAAGGCAATCCGCTGAAAATCAAGGATTGGAACGACATCGTCAAACCCGGCATCAGCATCGTTACGCCGAACCCGAAAACTTCCGGCGGTGCGCGCTGGAACTATCTGGCGGCCTGGGCTTATGCACTCAAGCATAACAACAATGATGAAGCCGCCGCCCAAGCTTTTATTGCGGCTTTATACAAAAACACAGCCGTATTGGATACAGGGGCTCGCGGTTCTACCACCACGTTTATTGAGCGCGAAATCGGCGATGTGTTGATTGCCTGGGAAAACGAAGCCTACCTGTCGTTAAAAGAGTTCGGCGCCGATAAGTTTGAAATCGTGACTCCATCGTTGAGTATTCTGGCTGAGCCGCCGGTTGCCGTGGTTGATGATGTGGCACGCAAGCATGGCACGACTGAAGTCGCGACCGAATACCTGAAGTATTTGTACAGCAAAGAAGGCCAGGACATTATCGGCAAGAACTTTTATCGTCCGACCGACCCTGAAGTTGCCGCCAAGTACGCCAAGCAATTTCAGCCATTGGAGCTGGTCAAAATCGATACTTTCGGCGGCTGGAATGCTGCGCAGGCCAAGCATTTTGCCGACGGCGGCGTGTTCGACCAAGTCTACGGACCGGGCAAATAAACCGCACTTGGAATTCCCGCTTGCCCCATCGGCAAGTGGGATTCGGTTTAAAAGACACTTATTACGACTTTATCGCTCAATAACCTGAACCAGGATTTATCCATGAACACATACTTTACCCGGACTATCGTGGCGGCGGTGTTGTCGGTAGTTGCCGTAAGCCCGGTCTCCGCAGCAGACATTAACCTGCTGAACGTTTCTTACGATCCGACCCGCGAATTGTACAAGGAATACAACACCGTCTTTGCCAAATACTGGAAAGACAAAACCGGCGATACCGTAACAGTCAACCAGTCTCACGGCGGTTCAGGCAAGCAGGCGCGTTCGGTGCTGGAAGGCCTGGAAGCCGATGTCGTGACTTTGGCTTTGTCGAACGACATCGACCAGCTGTATCAAAAACGGAAGTTACTGCCGGAAGATTGGCAAAAATCGTTGCCTCACAACAGCTCGCCGTATACGTCCACGATTGTATTACTGGTACGCAAAGGCAATCCGTTGGACATTAAAGATTGGAACGACATCGTCAAGCCAGGCGTCAGTGTCGTCACGCCGAATCCTAAAACCGGCGGCGGTGCGCGTTGGAACTACCTGGCGGCGTGGTCTTATGCGCTGAAAGCCAACAATAATGACGAAGCGGCCGCGACTGCGTTCGTCGGCAAGTTATATAAAAACGTTGCGGTACTGGACTCCGGTGCACGTGGAGCAACCACTACGTTTGTCGAACGGGAAATCGGCGATGTATTGATTACCTGGGAAAACGAAGCTTATCTGGTACTGCGCGAATTCGGCGCGGATAAGTTTGAAATCGTCACGCCGTCATTGAGCATTTTGACCGAACCGTCGGTTGCCGTCGTTGAAGATGTGGCGCGCAAACACGGTACGACCGAGGTTGCGACCGAATACCTGAAATACCTGTACAGCAAGGAAGGCCAGGACATTATCGGTAAAAACTTTTACCGCCCGACCGATCCTGACGTTGCGGCCAAATATGCGAAGCAATTCAAGCCGGTGGAGTTGGTCACCATCGACCAGCTTGGCGGCTGGGAGGCCGCACAGAAAAAGCATTTTGCGGATAACGGGATTTTCGACCAGATATACGGGTCGGGGAAGTAAGTAAAAGGACCATAGGATGAGCCCCTTGCGGGTATCGTTCGCGACAGATGCGTTATGCGGGAAATAGTCCATAGGTAGACCTTCCAGGTTTTAAAATCCTGGAAGGTCTAATCGGTTTACTTATGCCTATGGGTATTTCCTACTACGTCGAGATGAGTATAACGGCGAGCGTCGGAGCGCGGGAACGATAAAAGATTCAATCAATACTGGAGAGAGGTAATGGCAAAAAGCAGTATCATGCCGGGGTTCCGTCCGGCTATCGGGTTCACTTTGGTTTACCTGAGCCTGGTGGTTTTAATCCCGCTCAGCACCTTGGTGTTTAAAAGTTTTCAGCTGAGCTGGGACGATTACGTCAATATCATCACCAGCAAACGAGTGCTGCACTCGTTTCGCGTCAGCTTCGTCACCTCGCTGGTGGCTGCTTTTGTCGCCGGTTTCTTCGGTTTTATCGTCGCCTGGGTATTGGTGCGTTATTCGTTTTTCGGCAAGCGCTTCTTTCATGCATTGATCGATTTCCCGTTCGCACTGCCGACAGCCGTGGCCGGTATCGTGCTGGCAACCATCTTCCAGCCCAGCGGTTTTCTCGGCAAGCTGTTGTCCGAAACCTTCGGCATCCAGGTGGCTTTCAAGCCGCTAGGTATCGTCATGGCGCTGATTTTTATCAGCATTCCGTTTGTTGTGCGCACCGTCGAGCCGGTGTTGCTGGAATTCGAAACGACGATGGAAGAAGCCGCGTTAAGCCTCGGCGCCACGCGCTTGCAGGTGTTTACAAAAATTATTTTCCCGAATGTTTTCCCGGCCCTGTTGACCGGTTTCGCGCTGGCGTTTGCCAGAGGCGTCGGCGAATACGGCTCGGTCATTTTTATTGCCGGCAATATTCCCTATGTGTCGGAAATCGTACCGCTGCTGATTGTGACCAAACTGGAACAATTCGATTTCGAAGGCGCCACCGCAATCGCGCTGACGATGCTGGTGGTGTCGTTTCTGCTGCTGCTGGTGATTAATATGTTGCAATACTGGGTGCGTAAGCGCTCAGGACAATTATGAGGATGATGCCGATATGAGCGCTGCTACCCAACCCGTAAATCCCGCGCGATTGTTCGTTCGCGAACAGCGGGCGCTGCAAGACCCGAACTGGATCAAATGGAGCCTGATTGCTATCGCCTTAAGTTTCATCGGCCTGTTTATCTGCCTGCCGCTGGGCTTGGTGATTTTCCAGGCTTTTTCCAAAGGCATTGCCACCTATTGGTCGGCATTAGCCCAAGACGATACGGTGGCCGCTATCAAGCTGACGCTGTTGACCGCGATTATCACCGTGCCGTTGAACACCGTTTTCGGCGTTGCCGCAGCCTGGGCGATCACCCAGTTCGAGTTTCCCGGAAAAAGCTTGCTGACGACGTTAATCGATCTGCCGTTTTCAGTGTCGCCGGTGATTTCAGGATTTATTTTCGTGCTGCTGTTCGGCGCGCAAGGTTGGTTTGGCGAATGGTTGAACGCGCACGACGTGAAAATCATTTTTGCGGTGCCGGGCATCGTGCTGGCAACGCTGTTCATCACGTTTCCGTTCGTGGCCCGGCAATTGATTCCATTGATGCAGGAAATGGGCAACCAGGAAGAAGAAGCCGCGCTGTCGCTGGGCGCCAGCGGCTGGAAGACTTTTTGGGCCGTTACGATACCGAATATCAAATGGGCGCTGCTGTACGGCGTACTGCTGTGCAACGCCAGGGCGATGGGCGAGTTCGGCGCGGTTTCGGTGGTTTCCGGCCATATCCGGGGCGTGACCAATACGCTGCCGTTGCATGTGGAAGTCAATTATAACGACTATGACGTCGTCGGCGCTTTTGCCGGCGCATCGATTCTTGCGGCATTGGCTATCGTGACGTTGATTTTAAAAACGGCGCTGGAATGGCGGCAAGCTAACCGGTAACAGAGTCAATAACAGCAATGTCCACGAAACACACGAAAAGCACGAAAATTTTTTACCGCATGGTTTTTGCTATTCATTTTTTCGTGTCTTTCGTGCTTTTCGTGGACCAATCGCTACCGTAGATTTTCATGATTTTCACGGACCAATCGTCAGGCCAACGATTTTATTTTTGAGAGTTTCTTTATGAGTATTTTACTTTCCAACATCAGCAAAAAATTCGGCACGTTTGCCGCGCTGGATCAGATTAACCTGGAAATCCCGGAAGGCGAGCTGGTGGCTTTGCTGGGACCTTCCGGTTGCGGTAAAACCACGCTGCTGCGGATTATTGCCGGTCTTGAAAGCGCCGACGAAGGCCGGGTGCTGATCAGCGGACAGGACAAAACCGATCACGACGTCAGCCAGCGGGGCATCGGCTTTGTGTTTCAGCATTACGCGCTGTTCCGGCATATGACCGTATTCGAGAACGTAGCGTTCGGCTTACGGGTCAAATCACGCCGCGAGCGGCCGAGCGAAGCGATTATCCGCAAGAAAGTGCATGACTTATTGAACTTAGTGCAGTTGGACTGGTTGCATGACCGCTATCCCGACCAGCTTTCCGGCGGCCAGCGCCAACGTATCGCACTGGCCCGCGCGTTGGCCGTGGAACCGTCGGTGCTGTTGCTGGACGAGCCGTTCGGCGCCCTGGATGCCGGCGTGCGCAAGGATTTGCGCCAGTGGCTGCGCAACTTGCATCACGATCTGAACGTCACCAGCATTTTCGTGACTCACGACCAGGAAGAAGCGATGGAAGTCGCCAGCCAGGTTGTCGTGCTGAATCACGGCCATATCGAGCAGCAAGGAACGCCTAGCGATATTTACGATCATCCGAGCAATGAATTCGTATCCAAGTTTATCGGCCAGACTAACGTATTCAATCTGGAAGAACACGATGCCGATTGGCTGCAAACAGCCGGATTGCCGACCACGCACCAGAAAGGCCGCGTTGCGCATGTCAGGCCGCACGACATCGTGATCGCCAAATCGACCGATGACAACGATGCGTTTGTGATCCTGAAAGACTGGCAGCATTTGGGCTCTTTGATCCGTATTGAATTAGTCAAAAGCAGCGTGAACGGTCAATCCGCCAGCGTTTATGCGGAAATGCCGAACGATCAATTCAGGCGTTTGCAGTTGAATAAAGGCGATAAAGTTGATTTGCGGATACGGCACGCGCATTGGTTTCATTGATTGATCTGTGCCATCCGTATTCAATCATTAAACGACATTCAATAAATGAATTTAAGCCAAATTGAACTGCTTCGCGTGCTTCAGGAAAACGATTTCAGCCTGTCCAGAGCGGCGGAAAAAATGCATATTGTGCAATCGGCGGTTAGCCGGCAATTGCAGCTGTTCGAAGCGGAGCTGGGTTCGCCGGTCTACGAGCGTCAGGGTAAAAAACTGGTCGGCTTGACGCCGTTGGGGCTCCGCATCATGGAGGAAGTCGCGACCATTAACCTGGCCAAAACCAACATCCAGAGCATTGCGGCGGATTATATCGACAGCAACCAGGGCGTTCTGCATATTGCGACGACGCACACCCAGGCCAAGTATTTCCTGCCGAAACCGATCCTGCGTTTCAGGGAAAAATATCCGGGCGTCCGGATTTACATGATCGAAGCCTCGCCGGAACAACTGATCGATAAACTGCACACCCGGCAAGCGGACATCGCGATTTGCACCGAGAAAATCGGCGAAGTGGCGGACCTGGTCGTCAAGCCTTGCTATGAATGGCATCATGCGGCGGTCGTGCCGCAGCGGCATCCGCTCAGCGAAGGCGATGTTTCGCTGGAGCGGTTGGCTTCGTGCCCGATATTGACGTACAGCTTCGGTTTTACCGGGCGCTCGAATATCGAGAGCGCGTTTAAAAGCACGCGGATGGAACTCGACATCATCCTGGCTGCCGCCGATACCGACGTGATCAAGACTTACGTACGTTTGGGCATGGGCGTCGGCATTATCGCCGGCATGGCCTACGATTCGGCGGTGGATCAGGATTTGGTGGCACGGGACCTGTCGCACCTGATTCCGAGTTCGAAAACCAAGATCGCGTATTTGAAAAACAACTATCTGCCGTTGTATACGCAGCATTTTATCGACGAGCTGCTGGGCGCGGCTAACGAGTTGAGTTCTCAGTAAGGCTTACGCTCAGAAGCCCCTGCTCTTTTTTTGTTAATTTCTATCTTTGCCTATTGGGTACGTTTTCAAGTTGAGGCGGAAATATACCGCTTACGGCACGCCGACACTTCGCTCTTAACGTTGTTAAGCAAGCCGGGTGACGTAAACAATCCCAAGCTTATCTGGGCAGGCGAGATTGTAATAAAGCGGTGTCATATTGGCACCGCTGTGACATAATTAAAATTCCGAGAAATGAAAAAAATATCGGCAAGCCTATATAGGTCGCCCCTGCCAGCATTACCGGTTATTACGCGCTTGCTATTCGTGGATTGGCGCAGAGAGACATCTTGCCGCAAAACATGAAAAAAGCCCTTCCTGCAAATGTGTCGGCAATAACCCTTGCCCGTTTAGCCGTATCGCTTGACGAACAAAAGAAAGGTCACGGCGAACGATTATTACTCGACGCCGTGGCGAAAGCTAAAATTGCTTCCAAACTAATTGGCGGCAGTTTTCTATTTATCGATGCGAAAAACACTGAATTGGCAGCATTCTATGCCCGTTATGGGGTTGTCGCTCTTCCCGATGATCCGCTTATTCTATGCATACCTATTACAGACATTCCCTAAAACGCAAGTTAGCGGAAAAATACTGTTATTTCGTAAAAATAGGGCTATGCGTATTGAGAGGAGCCCGCCCACCAATTCCGTCAAAGGCGCTAATCCGCTGAGCCCAAGCCAGAATATCAAGCTTGAAATGGACCAGTTGTCTCTTCAACTGGCTTGGTCCAGGCGGTTTTAACCGCTTGCGTTTGCAAAAATAGGCCGATAAACAGACCTTCCAGGTTTTCAAAACCTGGAAGGTCTAAGCTTACTCATGCGATTAATTCCTCTTGCGCAAGCAATTGCGTCAATGCCTCATAACTGACCGGCGGACTGAAATAAAATCCCTGCACCGTATCGCAGCCGCAGTCTCTTAAATAATCCAGTTGCTGTTCGGTTTCCACCCCTTCGGCAATGACCTTCAATCGCAAACTTTTTGCCATGTTGACGATTGCGCCGACGATCGTATTCGCGTCGTTGTTTTTAAACAGTTCCTGGATAAAAGAACGATCGATTTTTAACTTATCCAGCAGCGGAAGCTTCGTTAAATAACTCAGCGACGAATAGCCTGTGCCGAAATCATCGATTGAAAAATGAATGCCCAAATCTTTGCATTGCGTCATGAAATTAAGCGTGACAGAGTGGTTTTCCATCATTACGCTTTCGGTTAGCTCTAATTCCAATTGACTGCCGGCAATGCCGTTCTGGGCAAGAATGTTGCTGATTTTGTTAAACAGCGTGCCTTCCTGCAACTGGCGCAAAGACAGGTTTACCGCGACTTTAAGCGGTGCAAAACCTGATGCCTGCCAGGTTTTCATATCTTCGCAAGCGCGCCGCAAGACCCATTCGCCTATCGGGTTGATTAAGCCGCAGTCTTCCGCAACGGGAATGAAATCGGCCGGCGAAATCATGCCGCGCTGTGGGTGCCGCCAACGAATCAAGGCTTCAATGCCGATAATCCGCTCGCTGGTCAAATCGATTTGCGGTTGGTAATAAACCAGGAATTGATTTTCTTCTATTGCCAGGCGTAGTTCGCGCTCCATTCCCAGGCGGTATTCGAGGCGGGTGTTCATTTTGAAATCGAAAAAAGAAAAACGTCCTCGCCCCTCCTGTTTGGCATGGTACATTGCAATGTCGGCATGGCGTGTCAGGGTATTGCTGTCGCAGCCGTTTTTGGGGTAGATGCTGATGCCGATACTGGTTTGAATGGAAAGAACCTGCCCGTCAACGGCAAAAGGATCTTTAAAAAGATGGATGATTTTTTGTGCGGCCGCCGCAGCGCCGTCGGCGTTAGTGTTATTCAGAATAACGACAAATTCATCGCCGCCTAATCGCCCGGCGCTATCGGTTTCGCGCAAACTGTGTTCCAGGCGTTGGGCAACTTGCCGCAATAGTGCGTCGCCGTAATGATGGCCGAGCGAATCGTTGACGATTTTAAAGTCGTCTAAATCCAAGAACAGCAGTGAAAAGCTTTTATTTTCCCGGTAAGAGTAATGTATGGCTTGTTCGATGCGTTCGTTGATTAAAACCCGGTTCGGCAATTGCGTCAGCGAATCGTAATGGGCGAGGCGATGAATTTTTTCCTGGGATTTAATATGCGGCGTGATGTCGATTAATGTGGTGTTAACTACGCCTATGCCGCCGTTGTTATCGAATTCGGCAAATGCATTGACCATTACCCAGACAATTTCGTCAATGTCGCTACGCTCAATACCCAGTACGCGGCTTTTTACCGCTTTGTGAGTATCGATGACTTGATTGACCGGAAAGTCATCCAACGCAGTCAGCGTGCCGTCTTCGTTTATAAAAACGTGCTCAAAATCGGCGGCTGATTTGCCGAGCAATTGCTGTTCGGTTAAGCCGAGCAAATGCGTTGCTTGCCGATTGCACGAAACTACCCGGGTATCCGGCGTTTGAACGATAACGCCGGCGTTGACCTGCTCGAGCAAAAAACGGTGTTTCTTCTCGCTTTGCTTCAGCGCTTCTTCGGTCTGAATCAGCTCGGTCATATCGGTCCAGCCGCCGATTATCTCTAACGCACGTCCTGCACTGTCGGTGATCAGTTTTGCACGATCCCGTATCCATTTCCATTGCCCGTCTTTCATTTTGAACCGGTATTTTATGATCGTCGCATCGCCCAGCAGAATACGATGGAAATTCTCCAGTACGACCGGGTGATCCTCAGGATGTACGTGGCTTAGCCATGAATCGGGAAAGAAAATGAACGCGTCGGCCTCATGCCCTAATAGCTCTTTTACGCTATTCGAAATAAACGTAATACCAAAATCGGCAAACGGTTTGCGGGTATAAATGGTGATTGGCGCGGCAGAAAGCAGATGCTCAAAGCGGGCAATTTTTGTTTCTAATGTGTTAATTATATAAGGGGACATATTTTTTGCCTTTGGGTCATAACGCTAACCGGTTAAAACTGAAGCGAAAGATATTTTTTAGCAAATGCCGCAATCAGGAAATGAATCGCTATTAACGGTTGTCGGATAAAGAAATAGGTTTGCAGCCATCCAGTATTGCGGACCGGGCCAGCGGATTTTGATTATTAACTGTTGCAAAATACTAAGCTATTTCGCCGAAGCCAATATCGCCAAGTTTGTATCGGACCTGCCAGCCTTCGCGGCTAAAAAAAGGCGGGCCGTAACCCGCCGAACAACATCCTTATTTCATGAGAGGTGATCAAAAACTTAACTTTCGTAACAGAGCTAATATGCGTCGATCTGCTTGATTGCTTCTTATACCCAAAGGGCATAAGTTTCGTTTGAGCAGACAAGCTGCTCAACTCAGCTTTAGCAGGCAGTGCTGTTGGATTGCATCTTAATCGCAGAATTGTCTTTAATAAAATGATATTAATAGATTATATGTTCTAATAATAAGATAATTGGGTGTGGCATAGCCTTTAGTAACTTATACCCAAAGGGCATAAGTTTCGTATGAGCGGACAAGCCGCTCAACTCAGCTTTATACCCAAAGGGCATAAGTTTCGGTTGAGCGGACAAACTGCTCAACTCAGCTTTAAAATTTCCCTGACTATTAATACTTTTTAAATAATATAGCGGCTCATTACTATGAACTTAAGCCAGATCGAACTGTTTCGCGTACTTCAGGAAAACGATTTCAACTTGTCCAAAGCGGCGGAAAAAATGCATGTCGTGCAATCTGCGGTCAGCCGGCAATTGCAGCTTTTTGAGGAGGAATTGGGTTCGCCTTTGTATGAACGGCAAGGCAAAAAATTGATTGGCTTAACCACGTTGGGACGCCGGATCATGAAAGAAGTTGCGGCCATTAACCTGGCTAAAACCAACATCCAGAGCATCGCGGCGGATTATATCGACAGCAACCAGGGCGTTCTGCATATCGCGACGACGCACACCCAGGCCAAGTATTTCCTGCCGAAACCGATTTTGCGTTTCAGGGAAAAATATCCGGGCGTCCGGATTTACATGATCGAGGCGTCGCCGGAGCAGCTGATCAACAAGCTGCACACCCGGCAAGCGGACATTGCGATTTGCACGGAGAAAGTCGGCGAGGTGGCCGACCTGGTCGTCAAGCCTTGCTATGAATGGCATCATGCGGCGGTCGTGCCGCAGCGGCATCCGCTCAGCGAAGGCAATATCTCGCTGGAACGGCTGGCTTCGTACCCGATATTGACGTACAGCTTCGGTTTTACCGGGCGCTCGAATATCGAGAGCGCGTTTAAAAACACCAATATGGAATTGGACATCATCCTGGCCGCCGCCGATACCGACGTGATCAAGACTTACGTACGTTTGGGCATGGGCGCCGGCATTATCGCCGGCATGGCCTATGACCCGGCAATGGATCAGGATTTGGCGGCACGGGACCTGTCGCACCTGATTCCCTGCTCGAAAACCAAGATCGCGTATTTGAAAAACAACTACCTGCCGTTGTATACGCAGCATTTTATCGACGAGTTGCTGGTTGCCGCTAATGAGCTGAATCTTCATAAAAACTAAGATTGCACTGTCCGCCCGTCCCCAATTTCCGGATTGGGTACTTTGATAGTAGAGCTCTAGCTTTCAAACGGAATGGCTGGATGAGTCGTTCCGGAAGAATTAATTTGACCGTAGATTTCAGCAGGATAGAATCGCTATTCAAGTACTTATCAGCTCGCTGATAGGATTCCGTCCGACTCACTTTAAGAGGCTATTATGAAAGGCGACAATAAAATTCTGGAAATTCTCAACGATCTGCTTGCCGGAGAGCTGAGCGCCTCCGATCAATACCTGATTCATGGCGAGATGTATGCCGATTCCGGATTGAACCATCTCGCAGAAAAAAGCCTGCACGAGTCCGAGCATGAACGCTTGCATGCCCGAGCCTTGATTCAGCGCATTCTGTTCTTGGAAGGCACTCCCAATCTGGTTAAACGTGCGGCCTTGAATATCGGCAGCACAGTGCCGGAAATGCTAAAAGCCGATTTGGAAGTCGAATATCATGTGGTTGGCGAATTGAAAAAAGCCATCGCCTCTTGCGAGGAAGCCTCGGATTATGTGACGCGCGACATGTTGACGGTGCAATTGGAAGATACGGAAATGGATCATGCGTATTGGCTGGAGCAACAATTGAAGCTGATTAATCTTGTCGGCCTTGAGAACTACCAACAAAGTCAAATGAAACCAAGTATTTAACTAGAGCGAGGAGGAGACATGAAAGGCGATAAAAAAATTATTGAAACCCTCAATAAAGTACTTAAAAACGAGCTGACGTCGATCAACCAGTATTTCCTGCACGCCCGCATGTTTCGTCATTGGGGCTTGGAAAAACTTAACGATTACCACTATAAGCAATCGATCCGCGTCATGAAGGAAGCCGATGAACTGATTGAGCGAATCCTCTTCTTGGAAGGTCTTCCCAATCTGCAAAATCTTGGCAAGCTGCTGATCGGCGAAAATGTCGTTGAATGCTTAAACGGCGATCTGGAGTATGAAAAAAACGTTCAACGTCCGCAGTTGATAGAAGCCGTGCGTTTATGCGAAGAACTACAGGATTACGTCAGCCGCGATTTGCTGGAAGAACTGTTAGAGCACTGCGAGCAAGCCATCGATTGGCTGGAATGCCAGCAAAGCCTGATGAAAGATGTCAGCTTGCCTAATTATCTGCAATCGCACATGTAGTATCGCAATGCTTCATATACTGAATGTTTGCGAGGAATGACGCGTTTTTTGTTTTACTTTCTAATTGGCCTTGACAGACACTTTAAACTAAATGAGAATGTTTCTTAATAAATGTATATTGCTGCATTATAGAGGAGCTTATTCTATGTATATATGTGTTTGTCAGGCAGTGACGGAGTTCGATATTCATCAAGCCGCCAGAAACGGCGCAAAAACGCTCAGCGATTTACGCCGCGATTTGAAAGTAAGTGTTGATTGCGGTCTTTGTACCAGTTGCGCCCGTAAGTGCTTGAAATCCGCTAACGAAAGTTTTCCTGAAAGTCTGGAATTATCCGCCTGCGGCGTTTGACGCTGTTGCCGCTTCTCTTATCTTGCTTGCGCAACAGTTGCTTTCAGTTTTTTTGCATCGGTTTCAGCAGGCGTCATTCAAAATAAAATACCGCATAACAGCGCTGTTTATGCTCAAACGGCGTAAGTTTCGATTGAGCAGGCAAGCTGCTCAACTCAGCTTATAGCGCTTTTATGCGGTAAATACAGTGTAATTACTCCTTCTCTGTCCTTAGAATCTTTCCGTTAACATCCAGCACAAGCTCAATCTTGTTACCCTCGGTTTTAATTTCCACCTCATAGCCGGTCAGCGTCCCGTCGGGCTTCATCAATTTTTCCGCTTCCTTGACGGTGGCTTTCGGATAAGCTTCGTTAATCGCCTTGGCGACAGGCTCAGGCAGCGATTTAACGTCGATTTCCTCTTCTTTCTGTACCAGAATGCCGTCGGCGCTATACAGCAACTCGTATTCTTTGCCGTTTTCCTTATATTCCACTTCATAGACGGCTTTGCCTTCAAAAGTTTCCGTTTCAAACTCCGAGGACTTGGCATTCGGATACGCCTTTTCGAACGCATCTATAACCGCTTTGGGTACTTGGCTTTTAGCCAGCTCTTTTCCGCCTGCACTTGTTTGATTAACAATGATTGGCAAGGTAACTAACACAGTTGCTATTAAGTATTGCTTTTTCATGAATGCCTCCAGGGTTGTGGACGAGTAATTGTATTAGATAAAACGCATTATAGAAGTTACGCATTGACCGCTGGTTAATATTGTGGATTGAGCTGGTCTTTGCCCGGCATAAAGCCGGTGATGAACGTGGCGATAACCT
>NZ_RYFG02000100.1 GCF_003994235.2 Candidatus Methylobacter oryzae | reverse complement strand
CATTCCGCCAATGGCTATTTGTCGCCCGTAGACTACGAATTGCAGCAAAAAGCCGCTTAACCGTGTGTCCGGGAAAGTGTTGACACATCAGCCATAAAAAAAGCATTGAGACAGACAAAGTGCATTTGATATGGCTTGATCAACATCTAGGCCAATTGATGTTGGACGACATCAATAAAACTATCCTTGAACAGATAAAAACCGGGAAAAAAGCGACCGGCGTTAGCAATGCCACCGTGAATAGAGTCATGTCAATTATACGAGCCATCCTCAATCGAGCAAAGAATGAATGGGAGTGGATTGACAATGTACCAAACGTGCGAATGCTGCCGGAGCCGAATAGCCGAGTGAGATGGTTGACGGCGGAGGAAGCGCAAAAATTACTGGCTGAGCTGCCATCGCATCTTGAAGCAATGGCAAGATTTGCGTTAGCAACAGGACTACGCGAGGCGAACGTTACCGGCCTGATGTGGTCGCAGATAGACCGGGGCAGGGAATGTGCATGGATACATCCGGAACAAGCTAAAGCGGGGAAAGCGATTGCGGTATCGCTGAATCGTGAAGCCCTGGAAGTTTTAGATAAACAACGTGGCCAGCATAGTCAGTATGTCTTTTCCTACAAAGGCGAACCAGTAAAAAAAGCGGGCGGTAAAGCGTGGAGGAACGCATTATCTCGCGCAGGCATAGCTGATTTTACTTGGCATGATTTAAGACACACCTGGGCAAGCTGGCATGTCATGAATGGCACACCGCTAAACGTGCTGAAAGAGCTGGGAGCATGGGCAGATTATGATACTGTTTTGAAGTACGCGCACTTATCGAGCGACCGCTTAAAACGTCACGCCGGCAATTCAAAAATAGCGCCGAATGTGACAAATTTACTACAGTATAAAAATTTAGCATAATAAAAAATAAGATAAGTCTTTGTTTTTATTGGTCGGGACGACAGGATTTGAACCTGCGACCACTTGTCCCCCAGACAAGTGCGCTACCAAGCTGCGCTACGCCCCGATACTGAAATAGAGAGTTTGAAACTGAGAGGATTGTGAACACAATCCTCAATAATCCAATGCAGCAGATTATACTATATTTAACTGCATTGGATGAGAAAATCTACTTGAGTAGTTCGAGAATTTCTTCTAGTTCACTTACCATTTGATGAATCAACTGCTTAGTACGAGTTGAATCCTCTTTGGCATCGTCACTGCTTAAGTGCGCTCTGGCTCCGCCAATAGTGTAACCTTGTTCATACAGTAGGGATCTTATTTGCCGTATCATCAGTACATCATGACGCTGATAATAACGACGATTGCCGCGTCTTTTTATAGGACTAAGCTCGATAAATTCTTGCTCCCAGTAGCGAAGCACATGAGGTTTTACTCCGCATAGCTCACTGACTTCACCTATTGTGAAATACCGTTTTGCCGGTATAACCGGCAATTCATTATTATTACTCGGCTCCAGCATACGCTTCCACTCTAGCTTTTAGTTTTTGGCCTGATCTGAATGTGACCACTCGACGGGCGGTTATGGGGATTTCTTCTCCTGTTTTCGGATTTCGGCCGGGACGGCTGCTTTTATCGCGCAGTTCGAATTTTCCAAAGCCGGAAATTTTTACTTGCTCACCGTGCTCCAGAGAATCTTTGATTTCCTCAAAAAACATTTCGACCATATCTTTTGCTTCACGCTTGTTTAAGCCAAGCTCGTCAAATAGCCTTTCGGCAAAATCGGCTTTAGTTAATGCCATCGTTAATCCCTCAGCTTTGCACTTATTTTTGTGGTCAATGTTTCTAACAGCCGGTTAAATATAGCATCTATTTCAGAATCTGTTAGGGTTTGTGAAAAATCTTGTATGATTATACTTAAAGCAACGCTTTTATTGCCCTCTTCAACACCTTTCCCACGGTAAATATCGAATATCACTATATCTTGTAAAGTCGGTTCTGCACAACTTTTAATACAGTTTATTATCTCGCTGACGGCAACTTCTTCCTTAACAATCAAGGCTAAGTCGCGGCGTACAGAAGGATATTTTGATAGCTGCTTAAATTTAGGAATTTGTTTATTCAACAATAGATCCTGATCTAGTTCAAAAAGGAATACCTGAGTATCAAAGCCTAACTGTTTTTCCAATGTTGGATGCAACATGCCTAACCAGCCTATCTTTTCATCTTGCGGAGATAAAATTTCAGCGGTTTGTCCGGGATGCAATGCGGAATGTTTGCCAGGGACAAATTGCACATTACAACCGGTCAATGCAAACAGGGACTCTAGATCGGCTTTAATATCGAAAAAGTCGGCTTTCCGGGTTGATATGCCCCATTGTTCGGAGTAAGCGCTGCCCAAGGCCAAACCGGACAGCATTTTTTGCTGCTGCATACTGCCGTCTTTATTAATAAAGCGCAATCCACTTTCAAAAAAACGAACCCTGTTTTGTTGGCGATTGGTGTTATGTAGCGCTGCTTTTAATAAGCCACACCAGAGAGTAGAGCGCATAATCGATAAATCGGCAGAAATCGGGTTTTTTAACCGGACAAGCTCATCGTCAGGCGCGACTGCTTGTTGTATTTCTTCATCGACAAAACTGTAAGTAATCGCTTCTTGATAGCCGCGGTCAACCAATAAGTCTTTGGCGCGGTCCAGCTCCAGCACGGCTTCAGTGGCTTTGCCAAGCTCGGAACGCATCAGCAGGCTGCTGTTTGGCAGATTATTGTAGCCAACAATGCGGGCTATTTCCTCGATCAGGTCCGCTTCAATGGCAATATCGAATCGGCATCCCGGCGGAGTGACCGACCAGCCGTCCTGCTGAGTTTGTGCCGACATTCCCAAGCGTTGAAAAATATCGACTACTTGATCATCCATGAAGGCAATGCCTAAGGTTTTTTCCAGGCGTTGCTTTCTAAGTATTACGGCTGTGCGTTGCGGCAGGGTTGATGCTGTTGTTACGTCGGTGATTGCTCCGGCACTGCCTCCGGCAATCTCGATAATCAGTTGTGTGGCGCGTTCTATCGCCCGTTCCTGTAAGGTAGGATCTACGCCGCGCTCGAAGCGATGCGATGAATCGGTGTGTAATCCGTAGTTTCGCGCTTTGCCGGCAATGCTTCGTGGGCTGAAAAAGGCGCATTCCAAAAAGACATCCTGAGTGTTGTCGCTAACTGCAGACTCGCTGCCACCCATTACGCCAGCTAATGCCAGCGCTTGTTTATCATCGGCGATAACCAGAGTTTCGCTGTCCAGTTTAATCGTTTGACCGTTTAGCAATGCAACGCTTTCTCCATTTTGAGCATAGCGCACATTGATATTACCGGATAATTTTGCGGCATCGAAAGCGTGTAGCGGTTGGCCTAATTCGATCAACACATAATTGGTAACATCGACGATTGCGCTCAAGCTTCTTACGCCAGAGCGACGCAAGCGCTCCTGCATCCATAATGGAGTTTCGGCTTTAGGGTTTACGCCTTTGATCAATCGGCCCAAATAACGTGGACAAGCATCTGTTGCCTTGACGGAGACGGTCAGTGTGCCGGTATGAGCGACTGCGGCTTTCTCAACTTGAGTAGCCGACCAGTCCATTTTATTCAGTACAGCCACTTCGCGTGCGATGCCTTCAACGCTAAGGCAATCGGCTCTGTTCGGGGTTAAGTCGACTTCGATGATGTTATCGTTGAGCGACAGATATTCGCGTATATCAATGCCTACCGGAGCATCGGCGGCCAGTTCCATTAAACCGTTCGCCTCGGCGGCCAAGCCGAGTTCTTTTTCAGAACATAGCATGCCAAAAGATTCTACGCCACGGAGTTTGGATTTCTTGATTTTAAAGTCGCCTGGCAACACTGCGCCAATCAGTGCAGCAGGAATCCTCAAACCGACACGAACATTGCTGGCGCCACAGACGATTTGCAAGGGTTCCGCCTCGCCTACTGCAACTTGGCAGACTCTCAGGCGGTCGGCATCAGGATGTTGTTCCATCGCAAGAACTTCACCGACGACTACACCGCTAAATTGCGCTGCAGCAGGGGTTATCGAATCGACTTCAAGGCCAGCCATGGTCAATTGCTCGACCAATTGTTCCGTACTTATTGCTGGATTGACATATTCTCTTAGCCAGGCTTCACTAATTTGCATAACTCAAACTTTATCTACAGGGATGGGGTATATGCCGCAGGCCTGACAGGAGCAGGCGCGGCGCCTGTTTAATTAAATTGTTCTAAAAACTTAAGATCGTTCTCAAAAAACAATCTCAAATCATTAATGCCATAACGCAACATTGCAAGACGCTCAACGCCCATGCCGAACGCAAAGCCGCTGTAAGTTTCGCTGTCGATATTCACCGCCTTAAAAACTTCAGGGTGTATCATGCCGCAGCCCATGACTTCCAGCCAGCCGGTATGGCTGCATACCCGGCAACCTTCGCCGCCGCACATTACGCATTCAATGTCGACTTCGGCGGATGGTTCGGTAAACGGAAAGTAAGACGGCCTAAAGCGAACCTGAATGTCTTTTTCAAAGAAAGCGCGCAAAAATTCGTAAACGACGCCTTTTAGGTCGGCAAAACTGACGTCGGTATCAACCAGAAAACCTTCCACTTGATGGAACATCGGCGTGTGGGTGATATCCGAATCGCAACGATATACACGTCCTGGCGCAATGACTTTTAACGGTGGTTTTTCCGATTCCATAACGCGGATTTGTACCGGCGAGGTATGGGTTCTTAATACGGTGTGGGCATCAAAATAAAAGGTATCGTGCATCGCCCTAGCCGGGTGATGGGCAGGAATATTCAGTGCTTCAAAATTATGATAATCGTCTTCGATTTCAGGGCCTTCAACGACTTGAAAGCCGACGCTGGCAAAAATCTTGGAGATTCGGCGCAATGTAGTAGTTACCGGATGTAGACCTGCGACAGTTTGGCCTCTTCCCGGCTGGGTGACGTCAATGCTCTCACTGGCTAGTCTTGCTTCTAAAGCTGCGCTTTCTAAGTCAACTTTTTTGGCTTCCAACTGCTCTTGAAATTGGTCTTTGGCTTGGTTGATGACTTGCCCGGCAGCGCGTCGTTGATCGGGATCAAGAGCACCCAGTTCTTTCATTTGCAGGGTAAATAAACCCTTTTTGCCAAGGTAGTGAATACGAACCAGATCGAGTTGGTTCAGATCTTGTGCGTCGCGAAGCTGCTGTAATGCCTGCGCGAGAATTTCTTCTAGGGTAGCCGACACGGTTTAGCTCGCTGTGTGGATGTTTATTATTAGGGGATAAGGCTTAAAACGCTAATTCCGCCCCTGCCAGAGAGGGGGGGGCGGTATAGTGTAACTTTAGTAACTAAAACCAAGTCTTCCTTAAGGCTTGCTTTGATGTTCCTTTGCGATTTTCGCGATTTCTGCAAATGCGTTAATGTCGCGAACAGCAATGTCAGCCAGAACTTTACGGTCAATCTTAACATTGGCTTTAGTCAAGCCATTGATAAGACGGCTGTATGATATTCCGCTTAAGCGTGCTGCTGCATTGATGCGGACGATCCACAAAGCGCGAAATTGACGCTTTTTCTGTTTGCGGTCGCGGTATGCATATTGACCTGCTTTGATTACCGCTTGTTTGGCAACGCGATAAATCCGGCTTCGTGCGCCGTAATAACCTTTCGCCTGCTTTAATACTTTTTTATGTCTTGCTCTGGCTGTTACGCCGCGTTTAACTCTAGGCATTATCTACTCCCTGATTTAGCTGTATGGCATCATGCGTACGGCCATGCGCACGTCTGACGGGTGAATGGTTGCCGGCGAGCGTAACTGTCTTTTTCTTTTAGTCGATTTTTTAGTCAGGATATGACGTTTGTGGGACTGACCACATTTAAAACCGCCGTTGCCTGTACGTCTGAAACGCTTGGCAGCTCCACGGTTTGTTTTGATTTTTGGCATTTGTTTGCTCCAATTAATTAAAATAAATCCCTGAGTCGCAACCCAGCAAGGCAAAATGCATGGCCCTGAAGAATTACTGGCATCATCCAATAAGAACGCTGCCCAGCAGCTCATCCTGTGCTGCCGTAAAGGTTGTAGGCGTTTGTTATTATTTCTTCTTTTTCGGTGCCATAACCATAACCATTTGACGACCTTCCATTTTAGGAAATTGTTCGACTATGGCTATTTCTTCCAAATCAGTTTCTATCCGTTTCAGCAAATCAGCGCCGATTTCCCTGTGAGCCATCTCGCGACCACGATAACGCAAGGTTATTTTGGTTTTATCACCGTCATTGAGGAATTTAGTTAGACTTCTCAGTTTAACTTGATAATCTCCTTCGTCAGTACCAGGTCTGAACTTGATTTCCTTGACCTGAACCTGTTTTTGTTTCTTTTTGGCGATGGCCAGTTTTTTGTTTTGTTCAAACTGGTATTTGCCGTAGTTCATCACCTTGCAAACCGGAGGATCCGCATTCGGCGATATTTCTACTAGGTCAAGGTCTGCGGCGTACGCAATTTGTTTGGCTTCATCTAACGAGATAATTCCTAACGCTTCTCCGTCAGGACCCGTTACCCGCACTCGTCTGGCGGTAATTGAGTCGTTCAGGCGCGTTTCATCTTTTTTAGCAGCGATATCCTAATCCTCCAAAATTATTCATTTTCTGCCTGCTATCTCTTGCTTTAACCGTTCGGTAAATTCATGGATTGACAGGCTACCTAAGTCATCACCTTTCTGCGTACGTACCGTGATGCTTTGTTGTTCTAATTCTTTGTCGCCAATAATGACAAGATACGGTACGCGCTGCATAGAATGCTCGCGGATTTTAAACCCGATCTTCTCATTTCTCAAGTCAATTTTTACCCGAATACCTTGTTTTTCAAGGTCTAGCATGATCTTGGATGCGTATTCGGCGTGTCGGTCGGTAATGTTAAGTATGACTACTTGTACTGGAGACAGCCATAGCGGGAAAGTTCCGGCATGCTGCTCGATCAATATCCCAATGAAACGTTCTAGCGAACCCAATATCGCTCTGTGTAGCATGACTGGCACTTGTCTGGATCCGTCTTCGGCAATATAAGTGGCATTCAGGCGGCCGGGCATCGAAAAATCTACTTGAATTGTTCCGCATTGCCAGATGCGACCGATACAGTCTTTTAAAGAGAATTCAATTTTAGGACCATAAAAAGCGCCTTCACCTGGTTGCAGGTCCCACTTTAATCCTTTCGTGTTGAGCGCCAGTTCCAGAGCATTTTCCGCTTTATCCCAAACAGAGTCGTCACCAACCCGATTTTCAGGGCGGGTGGACAATTTAATAATAACTTCTTCGAAGCCGAAATCTTTGTAAACATCGAACAGCATGTCGATAAAGGTCGATACTTCGTTCTGAATTTGGCCTTCAGTACAGAAAATGTGTGCGTCATCCTGAACAAAATTCCTGACTCGCATTAATCCATGTAAAGTACCTGATGGTTCGTTGCGATGGCAAGAGCCGAACTCCGCCAAACGGATAGGCAGGTCACGGTAGCTTTTCAGGCCCTGATTATAAATCTGCACATGGCAAGGGCAATTCATTGGCTTGATCGCGTAATCACGATTCTCGGAATGCGTGGTAAAAATCATGTCGCCGAATTTTTCCCAGTGTCCGGATTTCTCCCATAAGGAGCGATCCACAACCTGTGGTGTCCTGACTTCGCCGTACCCGTTAACTCTTAATTTTTCACGAATGTATTGCTCGACTTGTTGGTAGATAGCCCAGCCTTTCTCGTGCCAGAATACCATGCCGGGAGCTTCTTCTTGAGAATGAAACAAATCCAGGATTTTCGCTAGTTTGCGGTGATCGCGCTTTTCCGCCTCTTCCAAGCGATGGAGATAAGCTTGTAGATCCTTTTTATCGCCCCATGCCGTACCGTAAATGCGTTGCAGCATTTCGTTTTCGGAATTCCCGCGCCAATAGGCTCCGGCAATCTTCATTAGTTTGAAAACTTTTAATTTGCCGGTGCTGGGTACATGAGGGCCGCGGCACAGGTCGGTAAATCCGCCTTGCTCGTATAGGGATAAATCTTCGTTGGCAGGGATGGATTCGATAATCTCCGCTTTATAGGCTTCGCCTAGGTCCCGGAAAAACTTAACCGCTTCATCTCGCGATAATACGGAGCGGCGAACGGGATAATCTTCGGCTGCCAGTTGTTCCATCTTTTTTTCGATGGCGTTCAGGTCTTCCGGTGTGAAAGGTCTTTCATACGAGAAGTCGTAATAGAAGCCGTTTTCGATAACCGGGCCGATAGTGACTTGTGCTGAGGGGAATAACTGCTTGACGGCCTGGGCCAATAGATGTGCTGTTGAGTGGCGGATAACGCTGATACCGTCTTCATCTTTTGCGGTAATCAGTTGCAGGTTTGCATTCTGATCGATCAGTGTGCTGGCGTCAACCAGATTGCCGTTAACCTTGCCTGCCAAAGTCGCTTTAGCTAAGCCTGAGCCGATGGATGATGCAACGTCCATTACCGTTACGGCTTGATCATACTCGCGCTTTGAACCATCAGGAAGGGTAATTACAGGCATTTTTTTTATCTATAGTCTAGTGTCTACAATAAAAAAAGCACTGCGTAGCAGTGCTTTTGAATTTGGTAGGCACGAGTGGACTCGAACCACCGACCCCCACCATGTCAAGGTGGTGCTCTAACCAACTGAGCTACGCGCCTGAAGTTGTCTAACTTCGAGCCCGCTATTATACCTACTGATTTTTATTGCGCAACTATTAAATTGCTGTTTGCTGCTGTTTCTCCAGCAAATAATCCAACCAAAGGTTAGACAGCTTTTCCTGCACGGTATTTTGCCGCAATCTGGCGTTCAAATGCGGAAAGTCGACTTTGTCCAAATCCTGGTCTTGGTTGTAGCAGGAGTATACGAAGCATTCCTTGCCGGTTTCCGGATCGACATGCTTGCACAAGCATTGCGCGCAAATGCCTTTCATCATGCACTGCATCGGCGAGTTGATCGAGCCGATTGCATGGTGCGCCTTGTTTAAATAAGGCTTCAATACATCGAAGCGGGCGCTTTTTACTGCAGCCATCATCCGATCCGAACCGATCACGATCAGGTGGTCGACATCGGCCAGTGAAATAGGTTGTTCGCCTAGATCGCCTTGCGCATAAGCCAACATGCACTCCAAGATATTGCCGACAAACGTTTTATCCTGCGGACGAGTTGGGGTAATAGCAGTGACGCCTTCGCCTTTATCGACCGACCATACGATAATATCCGCAGCAGCTTCAACATCCTCGACTTTGAAGCGGTCTTGCGCGTATTTGTATCCGGCAAAATAAATAACGCGGTTGCCGGCAGCTCTTAACGCCTTGCCGATCGAGAACAATACTGCATTACCCAAGCCGCCGCCGAGCAACAATACGGTTTCTCCGGTTGGTATTTCGGTCGGGGTGCCGGTGACGCCCATAATTACAAGAGGATCGCCGACTTTCCAGGTGGCGCACAACCTTGTTGAGGACCCCATTTCCAATGCGATCAGCGAAATCGTGCCGTTTTCCTTGTCAACTTCCGCACCGGTCAGCGCGATGCCTTCGGCAGCCAGTACGGTGCCTTCGACGACTGGAGCGAACGCTTCGTAGTTTTGCACGCGATAGAATTGTCCCGGGTGGAATTTTTCCGCTGCCATCGGCGCTTTTACGACGACTTCGATAATTGTCGGTGTCAATCGGTTGATTGCAACAATAGTGGCTTTAAATGCGCTGTCTAACTGTGCGAACAAGGCTTTTAATGCGGCATCCCGGTCCGGCTGCTCCGCAGGATTCAAGGCCGCCAATTCTTTCTCGAACAGTTTGACGATATAGGGATAGCCGTTTTTCGCGCTGGCCATCGCCTTGACCACGTTGCCGGCGTAAACCGGATGATTGTCGCCGTAAAAGCTGATGAATTTGCCGTCTTTTTGATATGACGTCAGTGGTGCAGGTTTGCCCAGTTTTGGGAGGGCTTCATCGCTCATTGGTACTAAATCGACTGAATCATTGTTCCACTCAGGTTGATAACGCTGGAAGAACCATTTATCCATCACAAATGTGTCTGGGTATTCGCTTTGATAAATCGTGTTCGGCGATGTGCCTGCGGCAACGTATAAGCTGCGCAACGGAACGGTAATGTTTCGGCCTGAACTGTTCCAGCGGCCGTCTTCTAGCGTCAGTTTTTCAAACTCCACTGCATTTAAATGGCCGTATCCGTCGGCTTGCGCGGCGAGCGGACTCATGCCCTCGGCCAAAGCGATGCCTTCTTCCAGGGCTTTGACGATTTCTTCGTGGTTTTGACGATAGGCCGGGGCATCGAAGATGCCTTTGCGGTAGAACAGCGTTACGCCGCCCCATGCTTCTACCAATGGTTGGAAATCCGGCAGCTCGCCTTCCGCTTCCGCGCGTTGGCGTTCGGCAACAATCGCTTTGCCGTGCTCCAGGAACTCGTCAAGAATGGTAATTTCCTCCTGGTCGTAACGGCTGCGCACGGCCTGTTCTCCGTACGTGTTAACCAGTGTTTCGTAGCGGTGCAGGACTTTTTCGACCTGAATCGGATAATACGCCAGCAATTCGGTGGCGGTATCCATAGCGGTCAAGCCGCCGCCGATAACGCCGGCCGGCAGGCGCACTTGCAGGTTCGCCAGCGAAGACAGTTTGGCTGCGCCGGTTAATTGCAACGCCATCAAAAAGTCGGAAGCTTTGCGGATGCCGCGCATCAAGTTGTTTTTCAAACCGATAATGGTCGGCTGTCCGGCGCCGGACGCGATACAGATATGGTCGAAGCCCATGCTCCAGGCGTCTTCTATCGTAATAGTGCCGCCAAAACGCACGCCGCCGTAAGAGCGGAACGCTTGACGCCGTTGCAGGGTCAGGTAGATGACTTTCAGGAAGTTCTTGTCCCAGCGTACGGTAATGCCGTATTCGGCCACGCCGCCAAAACCGGCCAGGATGCGTTTATCCAGGTCTTCATAAAGATCTTGGAAATTGACGATAGGGGCGGGCAGATTTTCGCTGTCGCCGGTCAACTCGACTGGCAGTGGTTCCAGTTTTAAGCCGTCGATGCCGGCAACGCCGAAGCCTTCATTTAACAGGTAATGGCTCATCGTATAACCGGCGGGACCTAGACCGACCACCAACGCGTTTTTGCCGTTGTAAGGCAGCATATACGGGCGTTTGACGTTCAGCGGGTTCCAACGCGTCAACAGGCTGTATATTTCAAAGCCGTAGGGCATGAATAATACGTCGGTCAGTACGCTGGTTTCAATTTGCGGAATATCGACCGGATCGGTTTTTTGGTAAATACAGCCTTTCATGCACTCGTTGCAAATACGGTGGCCGGTGCCGGGGCACATCGGATTGTCGATAATCACAATCGCCAGCGCACCAATATTGTCGCCGCCGCGTTTAAGCAGATTCATTTCCGAGATTTTTTCATCCAGCGGACAGCCGATAGTGGTGACGCCCAGCGGATCGATTTTGAAAGTGTTGTTTTTCTTGTTGCGCATGCCTTTGGAGCAGGAATCGGTGTCGCGCTCGTGGCAGTAAATGCAATGGTTGACTTCGGACAATGCCTGGCGTTGATTAAAACGCGGGTCGGTTAATTTAAAGCCATCCCGGCGGCGGCGATGTTCCTGCTCGCCCATCCAGGTTTTAAATTCGCCGCGATCAACCAGTTCGTGCTCGACCAAATGGTCGAAATCGCGTTTTTGCGGAAGTTTAAAACTTGGCCAGGTCGCAACCACATCGTTATCTTGTTGAGCGACAAAGCTCCAGCGCAGCACGATATCCATCAAGGCGTTGACAAACTCGGCAGGGTCCTGCTGACCGATGATGTCGCTAAATTCAGCCGCTGCTTCTTGATGGGCAGCCAGCTTAGCGCGTAAAGCCTCTACGACTAAATCGGCATTTTCGTAATCGCTGTCTTTACCTTTTGCAACCAGTTTGTAATGGCTGTATAGCAAGCCGATGGCCGCTCCGACTCGCGCAACGCGGTGTTCGGGATCGTCATCCTGGTTGGCTTCAGGAAAGCCGGCCTCGACCAGCAGGTCAAAACGGTTCAGGATCGCAGGAATAGCCCAATCGCTGGTATCTTCGCCTTTAAAGAAGAAAGCCAGTTTGTCGACTATTTCATTCTTATAAGTAAAGATGGTGTCCATCTCGTCTTTGATTTTTACGCTCTGTGCCTGGTGCTGTTCGGAAATATCGAAAAGTTTGGCGACAAACTGCCCGACATAAGGTCCCATGCGTACCAACAGGTCGGAAACAGCCTCGGCCGATAATCCTACACCTTGATTCTGGCGGTAAGCTTTAAACTCATCGTGCAGTTGCGAGTCATGGTGTTCGACCGATGCGTCGAACACATCCAACAAGTCCTTCAGACGCGCAGAATCGTATAAATCGGAGTAGTTAAAGCCGGGGATACCTAAGGCAAGATTGTGTTGTTCCATAGTTCTCGTGATTGAATAGTTCATTTATACATATAAAACGCATAAAAATGCACTTTTATATGTGCTTAAAAGGTTGCCGAAAAAACTAAAATTAACCGTGTATTGTAAGGAGATATGACTTTGTTTGCTATAAATAATCGTTGTTAAATGGCAAATTGAGGCATGTGCCCGATCGCTAAGTAATTCTTCTCGGTAAGTTTTATTAAACTTACGCCGTCGGCATCTTCTCTCTAAGCTTTAAAAAGCGTTGATACCTCGTCATTGAGATGTCGCCGATTTCCGCTGCGGCGCGCACTGCGCAGCCTTTATCAAGCAGATGACGGCAGTCCTTGAATTGACATTGATCGATCAGCGGTTGAAATTCACGATAGCCGTAAGCCAATTGTTGCTCGGATAGGCCGGCAAGCCCGAAAATCGCAACGCCGGGGCTGTCGATTAAATCGCCGCCTTGAGTCATATGATAAAGCGTTGCTGCGGTGGTGGTGTGACGGCCGTGTTTGGTGGTTTCCGAGATGGTGTTGGTTCTGAGCGTTTTATCGGGAATGATTGCATTGGTTAACGATGACTTACCGACGCCGGATTGCCCGGTTAGAATGCTGACCTGATTTTTTAAGGCTTGTTTGAGTTCGTCCAGGCCTGAAGTATCAGTGGCGCTGACCCGGTGCAGCGCATAGCCCAGGTTGGTGTAATCGAGCAGTTCTTGTTCAATAGCGTCCGACTGCGCCAAGTCGGTTTTATTCAGCACTAGCGCCGCGTCTATATTGCGATTTTCGCAAATAGCCAGATACTGGTCTATCAGCAAAAAATCGCAATAAGGTTCGACCGCAAAAACGACAAAGACGGTATCGATATTCGCTGCAACCGGGCGGATTTTACCGTTTCTGGACGGGCGCATCAGTAATGAGCGCCGGGGCAGGATTTCTTCTATGCGTCCTTGGTCGGGCGAGGATTGCGTCCATAGTACCCGGTCGCCGACTGCGACGGTTTCAAGCCGTCGCAGTGTTTGGCAAAGTACAATCTTATCGTCATATTCGACCGCAATGCCCTGGCCTAAATGGGAGATAACCAAGCCTTCAATCAAATTACTCATCAAGCGGGACGTATTTGCGACTCTAAATTGGCGATGCGAATAGCCGCAGGCGGATGGCTATAATGGAACGCGGAATACAGTGGGTCCGGCGTTAACGTGCTGGCGTTTTCTTCAAACAGCTTAACCAATGCGCTGATCAGCTTTTCTGCTTTCGCATTGTTTGACGCGAAATTATCGGCTTCAAACTCGAATTTGCGTTGAAAGTAAGCAATGATTGGTTGGATGAAAAAGGTAAACGACGAAGACACCAGCATGAACAGCAACAGGGCGGCGGCAGGCGACGGTTGTTCTACGCCCAGGCCGTTGTAAAACCATTGCTGATCTATCAGCCAGCCTAGAACAGCGAAACTGATCAGCGTCATAATGGAGTTGGCAATCAGCATCTTAATCGTGTGTTTGCATTTGAAGTGTCCCAGTTCGTGGGCCAGTATCGCTTCCAGTTCTTCGTCATCCAAAGAGTTCACTAAAGTGTCGAAAAACACGATGCGCTTGTTGTTGCCAAGGCCTGTGAAGTAGGCGTTGCCGTGGCCTGAACGCTTGGAACCATCCATAATGAAGATGCCGTTGCTGCTGAAGCCGCAACGGCCAAGCAAGCCTTGAATCCGGGTTTTTAATGAACCTTCTTCCATCGGCGTAAATTTATTGAATAACGGTGCAATCAAGGTTGGGTAAAGCCAGCTCATCAGTAATGAAAAGCTCATCAGTATGGCCCAAGCCCACAACCACCACAGCGAGCCGATGCTGTCCATGACCCACAGGATTAGGGCTAACAAAGGCATGCCGATAACGGCAACTAAAGTCAGTTGTAGTAGTTGATCTTTAATAAACTGCTGCGGGGTGCTTTTGTTGAAGCCGTATTGTTCTTCAATTACAAACGTTTGGTAGACGCTAGTCGGAATCTCCGTTGCGGTCATGATTAGAAAAATTGTCGCTAATGCGGCCAAGCCTGCAATTAAAGGAGATTGCACTGTCGCCGCCCAAAACTCGAAAGCCCAATTAATGCCGCCACCGATGGTCAGTATTAACAGTACGATAACGCTGATGATACTGTCTATGTGACCCAGCCCGATTTTTTCCAGTGAGTAATCGGCCGCTTTTTGATGAGCTTCCAGCGAGACGGAGTTTTTAAAAGCTTCGGGCACGGCAGAGCGATGCTTTGCTATATGATCGGCATGGCGTTTAGCCAGCCAAAACTGGACTGAAAAAGACAGGGTTAGAGCGATTAAAAAGATGATAGTAAAACTATTCATAAGCGCGATTCTTCAAAGTTTTAAGAGTTAGACGTATACATTAGCCAATGCTACACTAACCGCCCTCTTATATACAATGGAATCGACAAATGGCGCAGGACCCATCGCATCTTATCTGGATAGACCTTGAAATGACCGGGCTCGATCCGGACAACGATTTGATCATCGAGATTGCTACGATTGTCACCGACAAAAATTTGAATATTCTGGCTCAAGGTCCGGTGCTGGCCGTGCATCAGTCCGATGCGGCATTAACGGCAATGGACGATTGGAACCAGCACCACCACGGGCAATCCGGCTTAATCGAGCGCGTCAAAACGTCTACTATTGACGATGCGGAAGCCGAACGGCAAACGCTTGAATTTATAAAGCGATGGGTGCCGGAAAGAGTCTCGCCGATTTGCGGAAACAGCATCGGCCAGGACAGGCGTTTTTTGTACCGCTATATGCCCAAACTGGAAGCATATTTCCATTACCGTAATATCGATGTTTCAACGTTGAAAGAGCTGGCCGCCAGATGGGCGCCGCATATCAAGGAAGGTTTTAAAAAACAATCGTCGCATCAGGCACTGGACGATATTATCGAATCTATCGAAGAGCTGCGTTATTACCGTGAGCACTTCATCAGGTTTTAGCCGATGAATCAAATTATTGCCGTTGCGCTGGGCGGGGCGTTCGGCGCAGTGATCCGGTTCTTGGTCTCGTCGGGTATTTACCAGTGGTTGGGGCGCGGCTTTCCTTACGGAACGTTAGTCGTCAGCGTGATCGGTTCGTGACCGAGTCGCTGATGCTGCCGCATCACCGTCACTTTCGCATACAGAGCGGCCATTTTGGTCGGTTTTATCGGCGCATTTACAACCTTTTCCACATTTTCGCTGGAAACTTTTTACCTGATAGAGCAGGGCAATTTAACCAAAGCGATGTTGAATATTCTCATCAGTGTTACGGCTTGCATACTTGCTATTTGGATCGGTTTGCTGTGCGGCAGGGGCTTGTTTTATTTTTCGGACGGCGCTATCCAATGGTCTGGCGGCGTCATTCCTTATGCGTTGACTATAATTAACGCGATACTGGCTCTTTTTCATCAGCATGTTAGCGACTATCCTATTGCAGAAAGTGGCGATATCCGTCGAATACCGTGTCGTACTGACAGTGATTACGATAGGTGTTTTTTGACCTTGTCCGGTTTGTATTTAATGCTGTATTTGGTGGAGCACGGGCACTCGTTCGAAGCCAACTTGAATTTAATGTTGGGCACATTCGTTGCTAACAGCCTGATTTGTATTTTCGTGATTTGGATGGGCCTGCTAATCGGTAGGCAGATTTAAGAGAGGTTCAAGGGAAATGCTTTTTTTGATCTTGAATCTTGCCCCTCATATATATTTTTAATTTATAGGTAACAACGCAATCATGTTAGATCCCCGCTTATTCAGAACCGAGCTTGATTTTGTTAAGGAACAATTAAACAGACGTTCATTCGATTTTAACCCTGAGTATTACTCCGAGCTGGAAGCCCGGCGCAAAGATATCCAGATTAAAACCCAGGAATTACAGAACGAGCGCAACAGCCGTTCAAAAGCGATAGGACAAGCCAAAGCCAAAGGCGAAGATGTGCAACCGTTGTTGGATCAGGTTCAGCATTTGGGCGATGAGCTGAAAGCTGCGGAAAGCGAACTGTCCGATATTCAGGCCAAAATGACCGCCTTGATGGAAGGTATCCCCAACATTCTTGATGAGTCCGTGCCGAACGGCAAAAATGAAGACGACAATCTCGAAATCAGCCGTTGGGGTGAGATCCCGAGCTTCGATTTCGAGCCGAAAGACCATGTCGATTTAGGCGCAAAAATAGGTATGGATTTTGAGTTGGGCGCAAAAATTGCCAGCGCACGATTTGTTGTTTTAAATGGGCCGCTTGCTCGCTTGCAACGAGCCATTATCCAGCTGATGCTTGATACACATACCTCCGAACACGGCTATAGCGAAACTTACGTGCCTTTTTTAGTCAATGCCGACAGCTTGCGCGGCACCGGCCAATTGCCCAAGTTTGAAGCCGACCTGTTCAAGGCTAACGACGATCCAGCTTTATACCTGATTCCGACCGCCGAAGTGCCGGTCACCAATATTGTCCGGGACGTGATTATCGAAGCCAAAGACCTGCCGCTTAAGTTCGTCTGCCACAGTCCTTGTTTCCGTAGCGAGGCAGGTGCCTACGGACGCGATGTAAGGGGCATGATTCGCCAGCATCAATTCGAAAAAGTCGAGATCGTACAAATCGTCAAACCTGAAGATTCCCCCAGAGCGCATGAAGAGTTGACCAATCATGCGGAAGCCGTATTGAAAAAACTGAATCTGCCTTATCGCAGAATGTTGTTATGTGCCGGCGACACCGGTTTTTCATCGAGCAAAACTTACGACTTGGAAGTGTGGCTGCCGGGGCAGGGCACTTATCGAGAAATATCGTCATGCAGCAATTTCAAAGACTTCCAGGCGCGCCGCTTGCAAGCGCGTTGGCGCAATCCTGAAACCGGCAAGCCCGAATTGGCGCATACACTGAACGGCTCAGGTCTGGCGGCAGGCAGAACGCTGATTGCGGTGATGGAAAATTATCAGGATGCGGAAGGACGCATTCATATTCCTGAAGCGTTGCGTCCTTATATGGGCGGTTTGGAAGTGATTGGCTGACACGCTATGTAAACAACCCATAGTGTGCAATAGTATTTTGCGCACTATAGGGCTGTTCTAAAAAAACCGGTTAGCTTTAGGCAGGTTATCGGACTTGCCGATGAATGCGGCAATAGCAGATGCTGTTGCTATCTCTTTATATTTTTATAGCTTTCTTCGCTTTCTGCTTTGATTCTTTCGCCTTCTTCGATCAATCGATTACCTTCCGCGATTTTATTTTGGCCTTCGTGAACTAAAACATTGCCGCGATCCACCAGTTGTTTACCTTTCTGCCATCTGTCGCCCAGATTTGCCAAGCCTTGGCTCTCACTCAGCATTTGTTCGCCGGAAAGCGTTGGTGCCGGGGCGGGAACAGGATCGGAAGCGCAGCCGCCAAGCAGTAAACCTACACAAACGATAATTAGATTTTGCCGGATAGTGAAATCAGTTTGCATGATCAGTTACTCTTAAAGTTATGGTTTTGTAAAAAAGCGGCTAATTTTACAAAAGGTCATAGGTGTTGCAAAAAAATCTGATCGTAAAAGATTTTATTGAAAACAAATGTAGCGGAGATTAACGCAGTCGTTTTCCGCTGACCGCATCATAAATAGCGGTTTCCAGAGCCAGTTCGCCGACTTTGCCGGGAACGATAAAAATATCGTCATTAGCAAAAGTCTTTAGCAGTTTTCTTGACTCTCTAACGGCAGGCCGTGTTGCCGGATTGGCGCTGGTGGAGACGAGCGGGCTGCCGAATTGGGCGCATAAATCGTGGGCTATCGGGTGATTGCTTACTCTGACGGCCAGGGAGTCATGTTTGCCGGTCAGCCATTTCGGCACCCACGGTTGTGCCGGAATCACCCAGGTGACAGGGCCGGGCCAAGTCGGAGTGATTCGTTCGATGATGGCTTGGTTTAACGCAAGATAAGGACGAAGTTGTTCCAGGGACGAGGCGATAAGAATCAGGCCCTTTTCTACCGGACGTTGCTTGATCCTGAGCAGTTCCATTACTGCGGCTTCGTTGAGTGGATCGCAGCCTAGCCCGTAGACGGCTTCGGTGGGGTAAGCGATTACCGCCCCGGTTTTGATATGGCGGACGGCGTTTCTTATTTTGAACGGGGAGCGGTAGGGCATTCGAGTCGATTTTTAAGCTTTACTACGAAGACTCGGACAACTCCGCGTCTTCGTGGCGAATTAAAGCCTTAAGCTATTTAGGCCCCTGTACGTCGGCGGGATCGCCTTCATACGGCGTCGCATATTTACATTCTTTTTGCGGGCAAACTTTTTCCACGCCGCGCCGTTTGGTTTCTTTGACGGTCAAGATAGGCCACTCGCATTCCGGGCAGCTTTCATGGATCGGCGCGTTCCATAATGCGTAATCGCATTTCGGATATTCCGAGCAGGAATAGAATATTTTGCTGTTCCGGGACTTACGCTTAAGAATATTGCCTTTTTTACATTTCGGGCATTCGACGCCGGTATCCGAAGGTTTTTCCAGCGGTTCGATATGCTTGCATTTGGGATAAGCGCTGCAACCGATAAATTTGCCGTAGCGCCCGCTCTTAATCACTAAAGGCGATTCGCATTTAGGGCAGGAACGTCCTTCGACAACTTCGGGTTCATCGCTGGCACCGCCATCGTCGTTCAGGTTTCTGGTATACGAGCAGTCAGGGTAGTTAGTGCAGCCTATAAACCGGCCATTACGGCCCAGGCGAATGGATAGCGGGCTGCCGCAATCGGGGCATTTTTCGTCGATAGCTTCCTGGGTAACATCCTTGCGTTGAACGCTTTCTTCTTTTTCATGAATCAGGGTATTGAACGGTGACCAGAAGTCGTGCATCAATGGAACCCAATCTTTTTCTCCTCGAGAAACCGCATCCAGTTCATCTTCCAGATTGGCGGTAAAACCGTAATCGACGTATTTGGTGAAATGTTCGGTCAGGAATTTGTTGACGATCCTGCCGACGTCGGTCGGGTAGAAGCGTTTGCCGTCCAGCGTGACATATTCGCGGTTTTGCAGGGTCGAAATGATCGACGCATAAGTCGAAGGTCGTCCGATTCCGTGTTCTTCAAGCGATTTTACCAAGCTGGCTTCGCCGTAGCGCGGCGGCGGCTCAGTGAAATGTTGTGCGGCATTGATGTCGTTAAGCTTGACGGGACGGCCTTCTTCCATCGACGGCAGGAAGCTTTCCTTGTCGTCGCTTTCATTGCTGTCGTCCTTGCCTTCCAGGTAGGCGGCCATGAAGCCGGGATGGGCTATCGTGGAGCCAGTGGCCCTGAATACGTGCTTGCCGTCGCCGCAGGTCAAGTCGACCGAAACCATATTCAGCGTCGCATGGATCATTTGGCAGGCAATCGTGCGCTTCCAGATCAGTTCGTAGAGTTTGAATTGCTCGATGCTTAGGTGGTCTTTTAACTGGCTCGGTAAATATCTTGGATAAGTCGGGCGTATCGCTTCGTGCGCTTCCTGGGCGTTTTTCGATTTGGTCTTAAAGATTCGCGGTTCTTTAGGCACGTTTTCCGCGCCATAGTTTTCGGCAATCAAGGCACGGATTTCTTCGACTGCATCGACCGACAGGTTTACCGAGTCGGTACGCATGTAAGTGATTAAGCCGGCAGTTTCGCCGCCTATATCGATACCTTCGTAAAGCTGCTGGGCAACGATCATCGTGCGTTTGGTGGTGAAGCCCAGTTTGCGCGAAGCCTCTTGTTGCAAAGTCGAGGTGATAAAAGGCGGGGCAGGATTGCGTTTTTGCTGTTTCTTCTCCAGCTTGGCGACCATTAATTGGCCGTCGGCCGCATCCAGCAAGGTTTGCCTGGTTTTCTCGGCCAGCTCTTGATCGGTAATGCTGAATTGCGTGACTTTTTCGCCGTCAAATTGCGTCAGTTTGGCTTTAAAGGCTTGGTCCTGCGCAGTCAATGCTGCGTCAATCGTCCAATATTCGCGGGATTTAAAAGCCTCGATTTCCAGCTCGCGCTCGACAATCATGCGCAGGGCAGGGCTTTGCACGCGGCCTGCGGATAAGCCGCGACGGATTTTTTTCCATAGTAACGGCGACAGGTTAAAACCGACCAGGTAATCCAAAGCGCGGCGCGCTTGTTGAGCATTAACCAAGCTGATAGCCACTTCTTCCGGGTTGGCAATGGCTTCGGTGACGGCTTTCTTGGTGATTTCATGGAAGACTACGCGATGGACCGGCTTGTCTTTCAACAGTTTTTTTTCTTTCAGCAACTCAAGCAAGTGCCAGGAAATAGCTTCCCCCTCTCTATCGGGGTCGGTTGCAAGGTATAAGGCGTCCGAGGCTTTAAGGGCTTTACTGATGGCTTGAACGTGTTTCTGGTTGCGATCGATGACTTCATATTTCATCGCGAAATCGTTGTTTGGATCGACTGCGCCCTCTTTGGGGATCAAGTCGCGCACGTGTCCGTAAGAGGCTAAAACCTGAAAGTCTTTACCTAAATATTTTTCTATGGTTTTTGCTTTTGCAGGCGATTCTACAATGACGAGGTTTTTGCTCATTTAAGGTTCGGTGAAAGGTAAATAAGGTGAAAGGTTCAAGGTAAAAGGTTCAAGGCGCGTACTTTTTAACCTTGAACCTTGGACTTTGTTCCTTGTACCTCAGTGCAAATAAGTTGGAATAAGGTCATAGACAATATCTTCCATCCTGGAGAAAGCAATTTCTTCATCCGGCTGGCTGAGCAACACCATCAGCACTATCCATTTAAGTTTTTCGATGGATATTTCCTCATTTTCCAGGGCCATGGCGCGGTCGATGACAATTTCCCGGTTGGCTGAGTTCAAGATGTTGCTATGCTCAAGGAACATCAGGAAATTGCGGCATTCAATATCCAGTCTGGCTTTTTCCTGAGTGCAGAAGATGCGGAACGCAGGTGATGCCGAGGTTTTTATTGCCCGTTGCAGGCTAAGCGATTCTAGCCAATCGAACGCTTTGCTGACTTCGATCTGCTCGAAGCCGGCCTCCAGTAATTCTGTTCTGACGATGTCGCTATCCGGAAGTATTTCAATTTCATTGTCCATATAGTTTTCAAACAAGTACATCAGGACATCAAAGATATTTTCTTTCATAAGTTTTATCTATTTATTTAATTCGAGTGTAGCAACCGCCGGCAGTTGCTTCTACGTATCCTTGCAGTTCCAGAATCAGTAGCATTGACGAAATAACTTCGACGGATTCGTTGGCATTTTCAACCAAGGTATCGATAGAAGTTGGGCTAAACATGACAAGATTCAATAATGTTTGCTGCTCCAGGTCAAGCGTTGATTGCACTGTTGGTAGTTGGTCGGCTTCATGTTGTTGATTATATTGACTTAGTTCTTCGAGAATATCTTGCGTTGTTTCGACAAGTTTTGCTCCTTCACGAATTAGCGCGTTGCAACCGCGGGCCAGCGGGTTGTGGATGGAACCGGGGATTGCGAAAACTTCGCGGTTTTGTTCAAGCGCCATGCGGGCAGTAATTAACGAGCCGCTTTGTTTGGCCGCCTCAACGACTAACAATCCCTGGCACAAGCCGCTGATAATACGGTTCCGCCTGGGGAAGTGGTTGGCTTTGGCCGTAGTGCCGGGCGGAAACTCCGAGATCATCGCTCCGGTGTTGACAATTTCAGTCGCCAGATCTTTATGTTTTGCCGGATAGACGCGATCCAGCCCGGTACCGGCTACCGCAATGGTATAACCGTTGGCTTTTAATGCCCCTCGATGACTGGCGGCATCAATGCCTAAAGCCAAGCCGCTGGTAACCACGAAGCCGCAATGGCTAAGTGTCTTGGCAAAATTAAAGGCGATTTCCAAGCCGGAAGTCGAGGGATTGCGGCTACCTACAATAGCAATCTGCGGCAGCGATAACAGTTCGGGGTTGCCGCGCACAAACAAGAGGGGTGGAGGATCGGCGATTTCTTTTAACAATGAAGGATAGTCTGCATCATTAAGCGTGATGACGCTGTTATTGTCTTGACTCAGCCAAGACAGGTCGTAGTCGATAAGCGTCCAGTCAGGATTTCTGATCGCATTGACGATGGTGCTTTTTAAACCTAAAGCGCTAAGCGCCGACGATGATTCCGCAAACAGCTGGGCCGGGGTGTGGCTTTCGAGCAAGCGGAGAAATGTCCTACAGCCGACGCCTGGCGTGCGCAATAGCGCAAGCCAGTATTTGACGTCTTCGTCGATTTGTTGTGAGGTAATGTTCAGGGGGTTCTAACTTTGTCTAATACATGAAGGGCTTCGGTTGCGTTCATGACCAATGCGTAACTGACGCGCGCAAACGGACGGAAAACCATCAGCGTGCCGGCAATTTCATCGGGAAGATGAACTGCATCGTTCTTAACCGGGCTGTAAGCATCCCTGACGATCTTGCCGGCTTTATAGATATTTAGCTCGTGTCCGACGGAAAGGCCGTCCGCAGTACCTTTGTCTATCACCACCACGTTAAACCGTCCGATTTGAGAAACGCCGCCCAGTACGCTGATAATGTTGCCTTTAATGCTTTGTTCGGGAGGACGCGGGAAAAAATTTAAAGCAATATCTTCTTCAGTATTAGGCATGATCCGGTCGCCGGTGCGAATTTCAAGGACCGATTTAGTTATCGCTAACGTTGCCGGGTCGCCAGGCTGTTGCAATGTTGCATCGGCAATGAATTGCGCTTCATAGCCCAGGTTTTCTCCGTTTTCAGGGCTGATATAAGCGTTTCCCGGCCGATAAATTGTGTATGACAGACTTGCCGGTTCATTTATTGCACGTACGTAAACGCGGTCGCCGGCACCGACAATAATATGTTCGCCGGCAAAGCCAACCACATAAGGCGCTCTGCTGATTTCGTCTGCATCAACTACTTTGGGCGATGCCAGATAGTTTGCTATGTTTTCGGTAGGGATTAGTTTTACGGCCTGTTTTAAGCTGGATTCCCGGATACAAGGCAGTAATTTTCCTTCTTTGGAAACAGGAAAGCTGTTGCGGCCCTTCTTGTAATCTTCTTCTTTAAGTATACAGGGCGAGTCGGAAGTGTCCTGGGGTTGCGGCTGCTCGCTTCTGGAAAGGCTAAGCTGAGGTTTGCCGTTGACCATCGAAAAATAAAGTGTATCGCCGGGATAGATCAGGTGCGGATTCTTAACCTGAGTGTTCCGACTCCATAAATCAGGCCACTGCCAAGGATGCGTTAAGAACTTGCTGGAAATGTCCCATAAAGTATCGCCTTTGACGACGGTATATTGGTTAGGATGTGACGGGTTGATTTGTATGTCTTCGGCCCATGCAGCTAAGCTGATAAAGAATGAAGTGATCAAGCCGGCGAGTATTCGAAAAGCCATTTGGGATTCCTGTCGAGTCTTTTTGTGTTATCCGATGCAGTGTGCAGATAGAAATCGTGGTGAAACTTAAGTTGTTGATTATAAATTAGGAAAATAACCCACCGGTGATGTGCTGGCGGAAAGTTGATGCTGCTGTGTTAGTGCTTTGTTTATTTAAAGATAGCATTTGTCGCCAGAATAACAAGCAGGCATTGAAAGGTTGGTGTTCTGCGTCATCTTTTCAGGAGCATTTTAGCAGTTTGGGGCTGTGTATTATCTGGGCAATGTTTCCCGTTATGAAGCGTTTAACCGGCCTTTTTCCGCGGCGATAAGTAGAATCACTTATTCACAAAATCTGTGGATAACTATGTTGATTATTTGCGAATCGTATTATTTCGATCAGTTAAAACAAGTGTGTAAGTTAAAACGTACAAATATTGATCAATTCGCTAAATACGGCTACTGCATTTTGGCTGCCCGGATTTGGCGCATAATCGGCCAAGCGGTTTTTCTAGTCCCAAAGGCCTTTGAATATAGTCGGATTTGCAGTGAAGCTTTTTACATGCCGGCCCTCAATGGGAGTTGGTGAAAAGTTTCCGCTAGACGGCTAAGTTATACCGGTTGCTCATAGCCAAAGGGCATAAGTTTCGTTTGCGCAGACGAGCTGCTCAACTCAGCTTTAGTCTCTAATTTGTCCAGGAGCAAATTTAACAATCAAAAATGCCCCGACACTATATTGCACTGCTGCTTTAATGCTTTCGAAGGGTTTATTTAATATATCGCCATTGGCTACGGATTTAAGATAAAAACCATCTGCCGGTCCTGACACTATCTCAACTTGCGAAAACTTAGGTAATTCTGTGACTAAATTCATTTTGTCCTCAATTCTGTGCTGTATGTTTCTATAAATTATTGTTCGTTGCCGTAGCAGTCCTAGGGGCTGCGTCCCCTATTTTTTGTTTTACGGCATTATATGCGCGTTGTTCAGTTCTGTTCCAATTCCACCCAATCAATTTGTTTCTCAACAATAGTGATTAACTCCAACTGGCCCAGAGAGGAAACCATCTCTAATTCCGAACTTATTTGTTCCAATTGTTCCAAATGTGCGATTAACTCGAATAAATCGGTTTGGTTGATGTTTTTTTTCTTGGATTTCCTCATACTCGGGGCTCAAAACCTGTTGGTGTTAATGCCATTCCATGGAATGTTCTTTGTGCAGTCGCCGTAGATAGCGGCTATGTGTCTTTTCTATTATGCGGCATAACTTCTTTATCTGTCCTGTTGAAAGTCCAGGGTCTTGTTTAATACTGGATATTTGACGGTACAAAAGCCATGCCTGATTGGTTAGTTCATTGAATGATACTGTCATGGTTTTACCTCAATTTCGTTGGTCATAATTAATTTTATGCGCGATTTTAAACTGTCGCTGTCGGCGAAATAGCTTGCGATGATTTTTGAACGATAGCCGGCGCGTGTCTATTTTGTTTTTATGGTGTTGAGGTAGATTTGCGATACCAACGGCCAATTGTTTGGCTCGATTCTCTCGGTCCGGTATTTATAGCGGGCGTTTAAGTTTCGTTTGAATTCAGATAGAATTTCGCTATTCAATTATTATAGTGGAGAGTTTGTTGAGTATTCTATCTATTCTCGAGTTTCCGGATGAGAGATTACGCAAGAAAGCCGTACCCGTGCAAAAGGTCGATGATAAAGTCAGGAAATTAGTCGATGATATGCTTGAAACCATGTACGAATCGCGCGGCGTAGGTTTGGCCGCTACTCAGGTTAATGTGCATCAGCGCATTGTTGTTATCGATGTCAGTGAGGAAAAGGATGCTCCGATATGTTTGATTAATCCTGAAATCATCGAAAAAGATGGTGTCAAGGAGTCTGAAGAAGGTTGCCTGTCGGTGCCGGGCTTTTTTGAAAAAGTAAACAGGGCCGAGCATATCATTGTCAAAGCGCTCGATAGAGAGGGCCGGCCTTTTGAGTTAAGTGCCCGGGATTTGCTGTGCGTATGCGTTCAGCACGAACTGGACCATTTGGATGGAAAATTGTTTGTGGATTACATTTCGCCGTTAAAGCGTCAACGGATTAAGAAAAAATTGGAAAAAATCCATAAAATGGAAGCGAGTTGAGCATGAAAATCATTTTTGCCGGTACCCCTGAATTCGCCGTGCCTTGTTTGCAGATGCTGCTGGATTCGGGGCACGAGGTGTGTGCCGTTTACACCCAGCCCGATCGTCCGGCAGGCAGGGGGCGGAAGCTTCAGCCGAGTCCTGTCAAGGAACTTGCCTTGACTGCCGGGATTCCTGTTTTTCAGCCGCTGACCATGAAAACCGATGAGGATTTGCAGCAGATCAGCGCGTTTAATGCCGATTTAATGGTGGTTGTCGCTTACGGCATGATTTTGACGCAAGCAGTGCTGGACGTGCCCAAATTGGGCTGTATCAATGTACATGCTTCATTGTTGCCGCGCTGGCGAGGGGCTGCGCCAATCCAGCGTGCGTTGATGGCAGGCGATCAAAAATCCGGAGTGACTATCATGCGGATCGTGCGCAAACTGGATGCCGGCGATATGTTGCACAAGGAAGAATGCACGATAGACGAAACCGATACGGCCAGCGATTTGCATGACAAATTGGCCGCATTGGGCCCGATAGGTTTAGCTAAAGTGCTGGCTCAAATTGAAGCCGGTACCGTCCATGCGGAATCCCAGGATGAAGCTTTAGTCACTTATGCGGAAAAACTCGAAAAAAGCGAAGCTGTTATCGATTGGACTCAACCGGCGGAAGCCATTACTCGAAAAGTAAGAGGATTAAACGCATGGCCGGTTGCTCAAACACTTTATCAGGGCAACGTGTTGCGCATCTGGCAGGCTGTGGCAGTGCATGACGATAACTCTCTACAACTGGAGCCTGGTGTCGTGCGTTGCGCCGATAAAAACATGGATGTCGCAACCGGCTCAGGTTTTTTAAGGCTGCTGGAAGTGCAGTTGCCCGGCGGAAAACGCATGCCTGTTCAGGCTTTTCTCAGTGCTCATGATGTTAATGGAGCCAAATTAGGTTGAATACTCGGTGAATACAAGATTAGTTGCGGCTCGTGTATTGTCGCGGGTTTTGCAAGACGGGCAGTCTTTAACCGCCGCCTTGGACAGTGCGTTTCTAACCGTAGAATCGGCTAAAGACAAGGCCTTCATTCAAGCACTTTGCTTCGGCGTTTGCAGGCAATTTCACCGCTTGGATTTCATCTTAAGTCAATTGCTGGATAAACCGCTAAAAGATATAGACGTTAAGTCGCTGGCTTTGGTGGGCCTGTACCAGCTCAAGTTCATGCGGGTAAAGCCTCATGCTGCAGTATCGGAGACGGTGCTGGCTGCGCGCAAAAAACCGTGGGCAAAGTCGCTGATCAATGCGGTGCTCAGAACCTACCTCAGGGAGCAGGACGGACTGGAGCATAAGGCCGACCAATTTCAGGTCGCCGCCTTGAGCCATCCTGACTGGCTAATCAAGCAAATCGAACAGGATTGGCCTGAGCAGGCGCTAACTATTTTGTCGGAGAATAATTTGCAACCGCCAATGGTGTTGCGGGTTAATCTGGCCAAAATCGGCCGCGAAAATTATCTACAAAAATTAACCGAACAGGGCATTGCCGCGGAAACAGTCGGCTTTTGCCCGTCGGCGATTAGACTGGACAAGCCGGTGCCGGTAGACTTGCTGCCAGGTTTCGCCGATGGGTTGGTGTCGGTTCAGGATACCGCCGCGCAGTTGGCGGCCGGATTGCTGAATGTTCAGCCGGGGCAGCGAGTGCTGGATGTGTGTGCCGCACCGGGCGGCAAAGCCGCGCATATTCTTGAAAGCCAGCCGCAACTGCAAGAGCTGGTTGCTGTCGATATAGATGAATCCAGAATGCTGCGGGTCGGCGAAAATTGCCGGCGCTTGAATTTGCAAGCCAAGCTGGTCGTTGGCGATGCGGCAAATCCGTCAAGCTGGTGGGACGGCAAACCGTTCGACCGGATTCTATTGGACGCGCCTTGTTCTGCTTTAGGCGTCATCCGCCGTCACCCCGATATTAAATTATTGCGCCGAGTCGAGGATATTGGGCAGTTGCAGGCTTTGCAAAAAGCCATCATGAAAGCCGTCTGGCCGCTGTTGGTTCCCGGCGGGCTATTAGTATATGCAACCTGTTCCGTTTTAAAACAGGAAAATGAGCGGCAGGTTCAAGCTTTTCTCGCTGAGCACAGCAATGCTGTCGAATTGCCCATAAATGCCGACTGGGGAGTTGCCGGAGTATGCGGGCGCCAGATTCTCACCGGTGAATCGGCGATGGACGGGTTTTATTATGCGTGCATCGGCAAGCAATAAATCATCGCTTTATTACTCATTACTGTATTGTTTGCTGATATGGCTGACGCCCGCTTTCAGCTATGCCGATGCGTTTGGCGTTGAGGTAAAAAATGCCGAGATTACGTTGCAAGACAATAGTTATCTGTTGTCCGCGGATATGGATTATCAGCTCAGTGCAAGGGCAAAAGAGGCGCTGCAAAACGGTGTGCCTTTATTTTGGAATATAAATATCAAAACTTTTCAGCACCGCGATTATTTTTGGGATAAAACCTTGGCTAGTGCCAGTATCCGTTACCGCATCCAGTATCACGCGCTGTTAAACATGTACCGGGTCAGGAACGAGAGTAACGGCGAGTTGTATAATTTCTCTACGTTGTCCGCGGCACTGGATTTGATGTCGGCGATACGTGATTTTCGTGTGCTGGATAAAACAGTCGCTGAGCCCGGAGAACGCTATGCGGTCGGGATAAAAGTAACATTAGATCGGGATGCGCTGCCTTTGCCGCTACGTCCGATTGCTTATACGAATCCTCAATGGTATTTATCCAGCGATTGGACCTTATGGCCTTTGACAAAATAAAACCCCCTATCAGTTTATCGATATTGATCCTGTTTGGCCTGATTTTGCTGTTGTTGCAGTTGATGAGCACGGCAACGCAGGAATCTTCAGAGCTAAGCGCGATGTATTCATGGCTGCTGTTGGTCAATGCGCTGGGGTCGGTTGTGTTGCTGGGATTGGTCGGCGCCAATATTTATTCCCTGGCGCGGCAGTTAAAAAAACGCGAGGCCGGTTCGAGGTTAACCACGCGGATGGTGTCGTTGTTTGTCGTACTGGCCTTGGCGCCTGCGGCTATCGTATTTTATTTTTCGATGCAGTTCCTGCACCAGGGGATCGATAGCTGGTTTAATGTCGAAATAGACCGGGCGATGGAAGATGCGTTGGAACTTAGCCAGGCTTCGTTGGACCAGCGAATGCGCTGGCATTTGCGGCAGACGCAGCAATTGACCTCGAAGTTGGCGGAATCGTCGGAATCGTTGGCAACGCTGGAAATGGAAAATTTACGCGCGCTTGCAGGAGCGTCCGAAATGACTTTATTCTCGCGGCAGGGCAGGATTATTGCCTCGAGCAGCATTAACCCAGGCGATATTTTGCCGAGTTTGCCGGATGAGCATACTTGGCTACAGTTGCGGCAGAATGCTGAATACGTCGCGCTGGCGCCGGTTCGCGAAGACGAATTAATGATCCGGGTTGTTGTTACGGTCAAATCCAAAGAGCCGCGATATTTGCAGGCTTTATATCCGGTGCCGGTCAGGATTGCCGATTTGGCCGATTCTGTGGAATTTGCGTTTGTGCGTTATCAAGAGATGCACTTTTTAAGGCATTCATTGAAACTGAGTTTTTCCCTGGCTTTGTCGTTGGTTTTATTAATGAGCTTACTGGCGGCGATTTGGGTGGCTTTCATCAGCATCCGTAATATTGTCGCGCCGGTAAAGGCGCTGGTTAAAGGCACGCAGGCAGTTGCTTCCGGGCATTATGACCAGGAACTGCCGGTTATGGCTCCTGACGATTTAGGTTTTCTGGTTGAGTCGTTTAACGAAATGACGCATCGTATCGCCAGAGCCAGCAATGAGACCAGAATGGCCGGTATTGAGGTGGAAAATCAGCGTGCTTACCTGGAAACGATACTGGCGAATTTAACGGCCGGAGTTATCAGTTTCGATTCGGAGCATAAGATACGCACGGCGAACCAGGCCGCCTACAGGATTTTTCGCATTCATGTTAATCAGTTTGTCGGGCGAACTTTACTGGAATTGATCCAGGATTATGCGGAGCTGGCTGAGCCCTTGAAGTCCATTCAGCGCTTATTGGAACAGGCTGACGATATATGGCAGCAGCGGATTGCTTTTTTAGGTCCTAATGGTCGCCAGGAATTGCTATGTAGAGGTACTCCGCTGTTTTCCCAGGAAGGTCTCCGTGTCGGCGCGGTAGTGGTTTTTGATGATGTGACCGATTTGATTCAAGCGCAGAAAAATGCGGCTTGGGGAGAAGTCGCCAGGCGCTTGGCGCACGAAATCAAGAATCCGTTAACGCCGATACAATTGTCGGCGGAACGCCTGCAGCACAAGCTGACCGGCAAGTTGGCCGACGGCGATGCGGATATGTTGCAGCGCTCGACCACCACCATCGTGCAGCAGGTTGAGGCGATGAAGGAGATGGTCGACGATTTTTCGGAATATGCGAAACCTTCGAAAAAACAGACAGTGGATATCGATTTACCCGCTTTAGTTCAAGAAGTATTGGCGCTTTATGTTTTAAAATCGGGGGTCAAATTTAAGGTCGATTATGAAGCCGGCGTATTGATGATTAAGGGTGACCCGGTTAGCATCAGGCAGGTACTGCATAATCTGATAAAAAATGCACTGGAAGCGATAGGCGATAAAGGCTTGATCGAGATAAACCTGCACCGGGTGCAAAAAAATAATACCGATTTTATTGAAATAGCGCTTTATGATGACGGACCGGGCATTAAGGACGAGCAAATTGAGCAAATCTTTGAGCCTTATGTGACCACCAAAGCGAAAGGCACGGGCCTAGGTCTGGCAATAGTTAAGAAAATAATTGAAGAGCATGGCGGTGCGATATGGGTCGACACCAGTCGTCGACCGTCAGGGATGTCGGATGAGTCGCAATTGGTGGGAAGTCGATGCGAAAAAATGGGAGCGGGATTTATCATTCAGCTTCCGGCGTGTAATTCTTGAGGTGCTGTAAAAAAATATGAGTGCACAAACACCACGTATATTGGTTATAGATGATGAGCCGGACATTCGCCGACTGGTCTGCGAGATTCTTGAAGACGAGGGTTACCAAGTTGCAGCGGCTGAGAGCGCTAGTGCTGCCAGGGAGTTAAAATGCTCTAAGGCGCCCGATTTGATTCTGCTTGATATTTGGATGCCGGATACTGACGGCATTACTTTATTGAAAGAATGGGTTGCGGAAGAGGCCATGCTTTGTCCCGTCGTTATGATGTCGGGACATGGATCCGTTGAAGCGGCTGTTGAAGCAACACGGTTGGGAGCTTACGACTTTCTTGAGAAGCCGCTGTCTTTGGCAAGATTATTATTGATTGTAGAAAGAGCCTTGGAAGCCAGTAGCCTGCAAATAGAAAATGCGGGGCTGAAGCAACAGCTGCATACGGATATTGATCCGGTTGGTAAGAGCGCTACTGTCGCGAGACTAAAGGATCAATTAAAACGCTTGGCCCAGCATGATGCCCGGGTATTGTTTGTTGGTGAGGCCGGCGCTGGTAAGGAAATGTACGCCCGTTATCTGCACAATAACAGTGCGCATCGGGACGGCCCTTTCGTGGATGTAGCCGTAAGCAGCATATCGCCGGAAAATTCGGCGGTGGAATTTTTCGGCAAGGAAGATGCAGGTAAGATTTATCCGGGTTTATTGGAAAGAGCGCATAAGGGTACGCTATTTTTAGGCGAGATTTGCGGTATGGACAAGGAAACCCAATTAAGATTGCTTGGGGCATTGGAGTCCAGCTCTTTCTTGCGGGTAGGCGGTAGCGAGGCGGTACGCGTCGATGTTCGCGTGGTAGCGTCAACTCGTATCATCTTGGATGAGGAGGTCAAAGCCGGGCGTTTCCGGCAAGATTTGTACTATCTGCTTAATGAAGTCTCGCTCGATATTCCGCCGCTTCGGGAGCACAGCGAGGATGTACCGGCATTGCTGAGCTTTTATGTCGACTATTTCGTCAGCCAGGACAGATTGCCGTTCCGGAAATTTTCGATGGCGGCGCAAAACTTCTTGCGTAATTACAGTTGGCGCGGCAATGTCCGGGAATTGAAAAATCTGGTGCAGCGATTGATGATTTTGGGGGTTGGTGAAGATATTGAGATGGATGAAGTCAAGGCGGCTCTAGGCTCGGTCATTGGCGATAATGTTACCTCACATTCAGTGCCTGAATTTTTTAATTTACCGTTAAAAGAGGCTAGGGATCATTTTGAGAAAGCTTATCTGGAATACCATTTTGAGAGAACAGGCGGCAGTGTTGCCAAATTGTCAGCCGCTGTCGGTATGGAGCGGACTCATCTTTACCGCAAGTTACATTCATTAAACATTAAGTTATAATAAAGCACTAAATGAATAGTTCTTTTCATTAAAAAACAAATAAGCTTGAAAGATGAGTCAATTCTTAGTACAATTTGGCTTTTTTCATATTGCCTTTAACCGAAAGCCTAAGTAACGATGAAAACATTTAGTGCAAAGCCAGCAGAAGTTAAGCGTGATTGGTACGTGATCGATGCAGAAGGAAAGACACTTGGTCGTCTCGCTTCTGAAATTGCTCTACGCCTTCGCGGTAAACATAAACCAGAATACACACCGCATGTTGATACCGGTGATTACATTATTGTAGTAAATGCAGAGAAAATAGGCGTTACAGGCAATAAAGAAAATGATAAATTGTATCAGCGTCATACAGGTTACATTGGTAATCTTAAGACTGTTACATTGGGGAAATTGAGAAAAACTTTCCCTGATCGTATTCTTACTACAGCAGTTAAAGGAATGTTACCTAACAATCCATTGGGTCGTGCAATGTTCAAGAAATTGAAAGTTTATGCAGGTCCTGAACACGATCATCAGGCTCAACAGCCACAAGTACTAGAATTATAAGCGGGTAGATCATGGCAGCAGCTCAGTACTACGGAACAGGTCGTCGTAAATGTGCAATCGCACGTGTTTACGCAACAACAGGTACCGGAAAAATCACTATTAACACAAAAGCTATCGAACAATATTTTGGTCGTAAAACCGACCAGATGGTTTCCCGTCAACCGTTGGGATGTGTTGATCTGGAAGGTAAACTCGATATTAATGTAATCGTTAAAGGCGGTGGTCCATCTGGCCAAGCTGGCGCTATTCGTCACGGTTTGACACGCGCATTGATGGCGTACGATGAAACTTTGCGCCCGGCGCTTAGAAAAGCGGGTTTTGTTACTCGCGATTCACGCGTTGTAGAACGTAAAAAAGTTGGTTTGCACAAAGCCAGAAAACGTCCTCAGTACTCGAAACGTTAATCAATTATTTCACTATGTGGTAACTCCGTTACGCATGTGGGGATAGAAAGGGCTGCATTCGTAAGGATGCGGCCCTTTTTTATGGAGATTTAGAGGAGGTAAGGGCTGTGGAAGTTTCGGTTGTTGTTCCTGTTTATAATGAAGCCGATAATATTGGCGCTTTGATCGCAGAGATCGTTGCAGCAATGAGCCAAGCAAAGGCTTATGAAATTATTTATGTCGATGACGGCAGTAATGATAATACAGCGGCAGTTCTAAAGCAGATACAACAAGACATCAAAACGTTACGGGTAATTCGCCACCAGCAAAGTTGCGGACAAAGCACCGCCATTTTTACCGGAGTAAAAGCGGCAACGTATCCCTGCATCGCAACCTTGGACGGCGATGGGCAAAATGATCCTGCCGATATTCCCCGTTTGTATGAGGTATTGATGCGGCAGAGGAAAATAACAAGTAATTTGTTGATGGTCGCCGGGTGGAGAAACAAACGCCATGATTCCGCTTGGAGGCTTTTTTCATCGAAAGTAGCTAATGCCATTCGTTCGCGTTTATTAGGCGATAATACGCCGGATACCGGTTGCGGTTTAAAGCTCTTTCTAAGAGATGAGTTTTTAGTATTGCCGTATTTTGATCATATGCATCGTTTCTTGCCCGCGTTGATTTTAAGAGCCGGAGGACAGGTTATCTCTGAGCCGGTAAATCACAGGGCCAGGGTTCATGGTTATTCGAAGTACGGCACATTAGACCGGCTTTGGGTGGGAATTACCGATATATTAGGCGTTATATGGCTGCAAAAGCGTGCAAAACTGCCGGAGGCACACGAAGTTGAACGTGGATAAAGAAACTATTTGGCTGATTATAGGTTTTGTCGGGCAAGCGCTATTTTCAGCCCGGTTTATAGTGCAATGGCTTAAAAGCGAACGCGAGAAGAAAAGCGTATTTCCTATCGCTTTTTGGTATTTCAGCATTGGCGGCGGTGTCACGTTGCTAGCCTATGCCGTTTATCGTGAAGATCCGGTTTTCATTGTCGGGCAACTGACCGGCCTGTTTATCTATTTCCGCAACCTGTATTTCGTGGTTCACGAGCGTAAAAATTTAGGCATCGAATAATCGCCATGTATCGATTGCTGTCTGTCAGGCTTTGGATTGTTCTGCTTTGGTGTATTGTAACTATTGCCAACCTGTACATTCGGCCATTATTTCCGATCGATGAAACCCGTTATGCCGCCGTTGCATGGGAAATGTGGCTTAGGAATGACTTCCTCGTCCCTTATTTAAACGCAGAAACTTACAGCCACAAACCGCCGTTGTTATTTTGGCTAATGCAGTTAAGTTGGTGGTTGTTCGGTATTAACGATTGGTCGCTACGCCTGATTTCACCGCTTTTTTCGTTGGCAGCCTTATTTTTATCCGGTGCGGTAGCGCGCAGTTTATGGCCTGATCGTGAACGGACTGAGGCGCTTACTCCGCTGATATTGCTGGGACTGTCTTTTTGGGCAATCTACGGCACATTGACGATGTTCGATATGATGCTGGCGTTTTTTGCATTATTGGGCATCTACAGTCTTCTAAAACTCATTGATTCGGGCTTATCTTTAAAATATTGGCTGCTATTAGGGCTAGCGATCGGCGGCGGTGTTCTAAGCAAAGGTCCGGTAATCTTGTTGCATATTTTGCCTGTTGCGTTGTTGGCTCCCTGGTGGTTGAAAATCCCCGGCTTCCGCTGGAAGCATTGGTATCTTGGGGTGATTGCCGCAGTCCTAATCGGAGCCATGATCGCGTTATGCTGGGCAATACCGGCTGGAATTGCCGGAGGAGAGGATTATAGAAAGGCGATTTTCCTGGGGCAGACGAGCGGGCGCTTGGTCGAATCCTTTGCGCATAAGCTGCCATGGTGGTGGTACTTGGAAATTTTGCCATTGCTGTTATTGCCGTGGCTGCTGTTGAAGCCTTTATGGAGCGGATTGCGCCAACTTACGTCTCAGGATTGGGGCGTCAGATTTTGTTTGGCTTGGGCGATGCCGGTTTTTACCGCGTTCTGCTTAATCAGCGGCAAGCGCCTTCATTATTTATTACCTTTAGTTCCAGCGATGGCCTTGATATTGGCGCGGGCAGCGGACCAGGTAACGGAACCTGGGCGCTGGGAACGGGCTCACCGTGTTGCGATGGCGATTTTCGGATTGCTGGGCATACTATTAATATTGTTACCCCGGTTAAATGAAATTTACCATTGGCGAGCCGAGTTATCGTTAATATCGCCGCTGTGGGGAAGCCTGCTGGTCGTTTGTGCGATAATTTTTGGAATAAGCAACGCAAAAACTGCACAGGATTCAGTGCTATCCGTTTGTGTGGCTTCCCTTGCCACATTAATCACCGTGAGCGGCGGATTTTTCGATGCCCAATTCGAGCGTTACGATACAAAGCCTGCCGCTCAAACGATTGCCGCATTAATGGATCAGAATAGCGATATTGCTTTTTACGGCAGTAAGTATCACGGGCAATATCATTTTTCCGGGCGCCTTAAGCAGCCGATTACCGTCGTGCCGGATATAACCGATCTATACGCTTGGGCCGGGCATCATCAGAGCGGTTACATCATCGTGATCTATAAACACTCAGAATCTCTGCCTGAGTCATTGATCAGTTATCACTATCCTTTCAAAGGCCAAAACATAGGTTTAATTTCTTGCCGGACACTGCTGGCTAACCCGGAACTAAAATCTATTTTGAAGCCATAACTCACCTTAGATAGGAATATCATCCACGCTGTCAGCCGCGCTATCGATTGCATCATGAGCGCTGTTGCCAACGCCCGGTACGATGGATACGACCGCTCCGCCTAAACGCATCGGTACGGAAGCCACTTTGGTTAATACGCAGCCTTGCAAGATAAAGGCTATCGCGGATAAGAATATAATTTTTAACTTCATTTTTAATCTCTTCATAATTCGTCCGGAACGCCAAGCTCTCCGAACATGTGAAAAACAGGTCCTAACCCAGTTTGACTCGTTGCCCGGTAGCCGCCGATTGCAATGCGCCAACGATGATTTGGCAATTGGCTTTCGCATCGTCCAGTGACAGGGCGGGAGCATTGCCGTTTAACGCGCAATCGCTAAAATGCTCGATTTCCAGCCGGAAATGATTAGCCGCAGCTAACCGCTCTTCGCCTTGTTCGCCTGCTTCGGTCCACCATGACACCACCGGCACGTCGCCGGGCATAGCCCAGACATTGTGGCATTTAATGCCGCCTTTAGTACCGATCAGTTCATATTCGCAACGCCTTGCGCGCTCAAAGCTGAAATCGAAATGCGCATATTTACCGTCGCCGAAATCGACGATACCGCTAGCCGCTGTGTCAGCACCACTTTCAATATATTTCGCTATAGCCGTTACCGAGACAGCAGGTTGATCGAAGAACATCCTTGCCGAATGGATCGCATAACAACCGATGTCCCACATCGCCCCGCCGCCGTTTTCGACATTTTCAGCCAGTCGGTACAAGCGGGCAGGCCGCATCATGAAAGAATAGCTGGAGCGCACCGACCTGACTTCGCCAATGATTCCCGAATCAATCAATTCCCGCACCCTGGCATGTTGCGGATGGAAACGGTACATGAAGCCTTCCATAACGGTGACTTTATGCTTCAGCGCCGCGGCTTGAATCGCCGCTATGTCGCTCACAGTCAGCGCCATAGGCTTTTCGCATAGCACATGTTTGCCGTGCTCGATAGCAAGCAAGGTCCATTCGGCATGTTCGCGATTAGACAACGGCAGATACACCGCATCGACTTCCGGATCGTCAAGCAATGTGTTGAGGTCATCGTAAGCCCGAACCTGCTGCTGTTGCGGCGCGTACTGAGCCAGGGTTTGCGCGGCGGCTCCGGGGCGGCGGCTGGCTATCGCAACCAGTTCGGCATTGGCGGCTTCAACGATAGCCGGCATTAGACGTTCGTTGATGCGTGCCGCGCCTAAAATGCCCCAGCGCAATTTGGTTTTATTATTCATCGGATTACCTTTAATGTATGGGTTCGATTATTTTAAGAGAGGGTGATCTTTGGGTAATTGACGTGCAATCCATAATGCTAATTTGTGTTTCATATTGACCCCGTTTTCCTGGTCGATAGCCAAGGGCTGAATCAAGCGGTCATGGACCAGCAGGCGATAAAGGCATTCGACCTTGTCTTTTGCCGCATCGGTTGAAGAAAATCCTGAGTAGCCACGGTTCTTTGCATAATTTTCGGCAACCTCTACCGCTTTTTTCAAAAGCAGAGGTTCATTCTTTAATTTGGCCATTGATGCTTTCCTCCGGGGTAACGATGTTTAAAAAGTTCCACTGTTGATTAATAAAGCCTTGCAGCGGTTGGTATTGAACTTTGTAATTCATTTTTCGGCAACCGGCAATCCAATATCCCAAATACAGCCAATCCAAGCCTTGTTCCTGCGCATGTTGAATCTGCCATAACACTGCATAAACGCCGAGGCTAAGGTTGGAAAACCTTGGCTCAAAGAAGGTATAAACGGCGGACAGGGCATTATCGAGACGATCTACAACGGCCACGGCGGCAAGTTCACCGGCATAAGAAAATTCTACAAATACGGTATCGCACCATGAGCTGCCTAAAAAATGCAGGTAGTCATCGGGGCTGGAGTTGGCCATGCTGCCTTCGGTATGACGTTGATTCTGGTAACGCAGATAAAGATCGTAATGCGCTTGCTCGAAAGCCGCGGGCTTGATGATTGCGGTGGTTTGCCGGTTTTTTTGCAAACAGCGCTTTTGCTTGCGAGTGGGTTTAAATTGCGCAACGGGCAAGCGCACCGGAACGCATTGCGAGCATTCTGCGCATCGGGGACGGTAAACATCGTCGCCGCTACGTCTGAAACCGTTAGCAATCAATTGAGAATAAACAGCCGTGTCAAGTTCAAATGAAGGATGAACGAATGCGGTTTGCGCCGGCTTGTCTTCCAAGTAACTGCAAGGATGCGGAGCGGTAAGTAATAATGGGACAGAGGTCATAAGCGATTCAACACGTAGTCGATGGATAGCATCATTTTATACCCAGAGAGGCTAAGCTTCGTTTGAGCAGGCAAGCTCTGCCCAACTCAGCTTTAAAATTGTCGACATCATACCCGATGCGCGCCTCGCCATGTTAATGCCTGGCCGCTTCGTTGCGGAAATGCTCGAGCCATGCATTTGCTTGCTGCCGTAACAGCTGTCTTTGCTCGTCTGAAAGTCCCAGCGGGTCGAATCGTAATTGATAATGAAGTTTATAAAGCCGGCTCAGCTCAGGCGCTTGCAAGCGCTCGACCCATTCTTGGATGCTTTCGTTATGTAGCCGGGCTCGGTCGGTATTTTGTAAGCCTTGCTCGATCAGGTAAAACTCGGAATCGAGCCCTTGGCAACAAGGTTTAAGCATTGCCGATTGTTTATTTTGCGTCTTCCTGCTTAATTTTTGTTTTGCGGAATAAAGCCGCCATGCCAGATAAATCGTTAGCAGTAGTGCGGCAATTAACTCCAGTTTAGCGTTTTGTTGTCGGCTTTGTTGAAGCTGCCATTCCCTAAAATGGAACAGGCAATTCGACCACCAGTCTGCTACCGGTTGCCACAGGCTTGCGTGCTCGGATTCCATGGCCAGCCATTGCGAGGGCGTGGAATCGACAGCCCGCCAAAGACCGTCTATATAAGCAATCGCCCAGGCATGGGCATGACGGCTGCGGACAATATATAAATCCTGCCGATTGTCGTATTCGCCGACCGAATAGCCGTTTGCTAAGCGCGCCGGTATTCCGGCTTGCCTGAGTAATAATACCGTTGCGGCGGCAAAATATTCGCAATGGCCGGCCTTGCGTTTGAGCATGAAGTCCCTTAAAGCCAGATCGGCATTTGCTTGATTGCCCAAGTAAAGGCTGTAAAAAAAATTATGTTGGAAATGGCTTTTGATCAGCTCGACGATGGTTTCGGGGCGCTGCCCGGCCAACTTTAATTCATCGGCAATCTGTTGCAACCAATCGAGGTGTTGTTTGGGGACTAGCAGGTCGTATTTGCTTGGAGCGCCGGTTCTTCTGTCGGTATAGAAAGCCTGGTAGCGGGCGAATCTTGGCGACAAGTTCGCTTTCACCGCGCCCAGTTCGGTATATTGCAGATAAGCGTCATCGAGTCCTGTTATTTTCACCGTGCCGTCCGGCAGCGCCAACACTGACTGCCGGTTAAGCTGTTGCAGGATTTCCAGTTGTTTCAGCGGCCCGTTTTCGCTTGGCTTGAACGGATTTTCAGGCATGAACAGATGCTTTGAAGCCAGCCAGCTATGGCCGAGATAAAGGTCGTAGCTGGCTTGGTGCAGCAATAACGGGCCGTCGGCTTTCAGGCGGAATTCGATTTTGTCGGATAACTTTAACTCGCCGACATCGCCGATAGAGGTTTGTCCTTTAAACGGATCGCTTTGCCAATTGCTGAGCCATGCAATCGACTTTTCTTCGACTAAAGTGTGTAACTGTCTTAAGCCCTGATAACCGAAATAGCTGACGCCGATTGCCAAGACGATAGATAGCAACCACAGCGGCACCGAGGAATGTTTAGGCCGGATAGTCCAAAGAATGCCGGTAAACAGCGCTGTCGCAATAATAAAGTAAAGCGGCGATTGCACATTGGCGGCCCCGGCGCTTAATACCGTCAATGCCGCGTAAGGCTGGATAAAATCAATCTCCCTGAATAGCCGTATAACGCCGGACTCCCTGTTATAGAGTGAAGTGTAGGGCAATTTAAAATCAGCTAGTTCGGGATTCTGTTTACGCAATGAATAAAACAGCGTCGCTAACGGCAAGCTCTGGGCACTGCTGAATAATTGCGCAAATAACGCCGGCGCAAACAGGACCGGCAGCCACTTTAACAGCACAAAAATAGGCCGTTCGGTGGGTTGTAAAATATAGACGTCGATTAATAGCAGTATCACCAGCAATGCCGATAGATCGCCGCAACGGTAAAACTGGGTTGAGCTGATCTGCCAACGCCACGCGCTGTATTTGCCGGCAACGATTGCAAATAGCAGCCCGAAAGCGGCCGGCCAGGTTTCCGATAACCAGCCCCATGACAATAAACTGAAGCTTAGAAACAGCAGGTCTTTGTTCATCATGAAAAAACTATGTTGTCCACGAAAGGCACGAAAAGCACGAAAGTATTCGAGCGGAGTAAAACGGGGCTGTGATTTTTAGTAGGGAGCGCCGTGCGCATCTTAGCTCCCAAGGCGCGCCCTACGGTTGCATCAATATAACGTGCAGATATATTTTGTGCCTTTCGTGTTTTTCGTGGATAAATACAAAACACAGCTTCTAAGCTCATAGCGCCGCCAGTTGTTCGGCCAGACGGCGATAATCCAGCAAATAAAAATGTTCCGGCTTATTGGCACATTGCTGCTCGCCCAGCGAGCCGTCATGCAACAAAAAAACCGCAACCGGCAAATCGTGCGATAGCAATTGCTTGATGAAATCCTGCCGGACCTGGTCCCAATGCATCAGCACGCAAACCAGGCTGCTGCACAGTCCGATTCTGGCCAGTACGGCTTGCCGTAATTGGGCAAAGGAGTCTTGTTCGCCGGGCTGCACCGCAGCCAGAATTTCCTGTAAATGCGGCAACTGGTCAACGCCGCGCCCGGCCGTGAAACAATACGTCTGCAAACCGACAAACATTAAGTCCAGCAAGGCCTCGTTCTGGCGCTCATTGACTGCAATCGAAGCGGCGACCGAGACCGCCGCTTCGAATTGCTCGGTCGCCGCATCGCCGGCAAAAGTATCCAGCAATAATGCGCGCCGGACAAAATACTCGTCCTGGTATTCTTTAACAATCAGCTTGCCGTGTTTGGCGAAGCTTTTCCAATGAATGCTGTTTAGCGGGTCGCCGCGTTGATAATCGCGTAGCGACATGAATTCGCTGGAATTGCCGACCGAATTGGCCAGCGACACGCCGCCTGCCTGGTATTTGCGTTTTCCGGCCAGTGTTAACGGTTTGATCGGGTAATGCTTGGGCAGTATCAGGCAGCTTTGCCGGGCTTTCAGCACGATCAAGCGCCTGAACAGCCCCAGCAAATCCGGTTTGGCCAGGTAACTGTCGGTAAAAGTGATAGTGCCGCGCCGGGTCGGGGTAAAGCTGATCTGTACCTGAAGCGGCGCTTGCGCAAAATCGGGTAAAGCGGTTTCGGCGATTACGCCGCCGCGTTGATAAGCCAGATAGCGTAGCCAGCGCCGGAAGTTGACGACCTGCTTAAACCACGGGGATTGGTGCAATTGATAAAATTTAAGTAATTGCGTCGCGCTGGGTTGAATCTCGGCCAACTGTTCGCATAGTGCCAGGCGGCCGTATGTCCGGGGCGTTAAATTGGTCAGCGTGACGGTGTAGCGTAGCGGTTCGCCAACCATGCCGTAACGGGGCAGGCGGCGGTTTAAGGTGACTTTGAGGCGATTAAAAGAGCTGTTCAATATCGATAAAACCAGCAATACCAATAAAAATACAAACAGTTGGTAAGTGGTGCTTTGTTTGGTATTCACGCCGAAAACCGCGGCGGCGATCGTAAAGGCGATGACCAGATGGCCGGTAAACGTAAAGTGCCGCCGCATCCAGTTGTCGAAACGGTAAACCCTGCGATATTGCCTGAGCAAAAAGCTTTGCAGCATCGTTTAGCCCGGTATCGGGAGGCTATCGACGATTTCCTGCATCAATGTTGCCGCATCAATGCCGGAGAATTTGCTTTGCGAATCCACATTAAGCCGGTGCGAGATCACCGGGATAGCGAGTTCCTTAATCGCATCCGGGGTGACAAACTCAAAACCGTCCAGCAATGCCAAGGCCTGGGCTGTTTTCATTAATGTTAATGAAGCTCTGGGGCTGGCGCCGAGCTTGATTTCCGGCTTATTCCGGGTCGCCGCGACAATGGCGACAATATAATGTTTAAGTTCTTCGCTGATCCGTATTTGTTTGACCTGGGCCTGCAAGAATTTCATCTCCTCCAGCGTGATGCAGGAATTTAATGTACTTAACGGATGTTGTTGGCCTTGCGAGTTTAAAATGGCGACTTCCTGGGCGGTCGAAACATAACCCAAGCTGAACTTTAGCGCAAAACGGTCCAGTTGCGCTTCAGGCAATGGATAGGTGCCGTGGAATTCAACCGGGTTTTGGGTCGCGACCACAAAAAAAGGCGACGGCAACGGCCTGACTTGCCGGTCTATACTGACCTGGTTTTCCGCCATCGCTTCCAGTAATGCCGACTGGGTTCTGGGCGATGCGCGGTTGATTTCGTCGGCCAGCAAGATATGGCAAAAAACCGGCCCTTGATCGAAACGAAAGCTTTGCTTTTGCGGGTCGAAAATCGAGATGCCCAGAATATCGGACGGCAGCAAATCGGGCGTAAATTGAATGCGTTGAAACTCGGCGTCGCAGGAAACCGCCAAGGCTTTAGCCAGCGTGGTTTTGCCGGTGCCCGGAACATCTTCCAGCAACACATGCCCGCCGGTACTGAATGCCGCCAACAACCAGTGCAACGTGCGCTGCTGCCCGAACATCACTTGTTCTAAATTGCGCAAAAGTTTTTCAAAAATAGAGTGGGCTTGTGCAAAAGGCGGCGAGAGAGTAGTCATGGCGGAAAATCGCTCGTTGTCGGGTTGACGGGGAGGAGGGAACTTGAATCTTCCGCGAAACAGTATAAAGAAAGCCATCCGCTTGATAAAGGATTCAAACGTTAGTTGTTGCAGGGACAAGTCTTTCGTTTGAGTTATTTCTCCGCATCAAATAAAGAAAGCCGTCCATAAGAAACCTTTAATTTAGTAAGATTTTTTTTCAAGAAAATCAGGATTATCATATGTTAAAGAAATAAATTCTATTGACTGCACTATTTTGATAGCAGGGCTCGATTGAGTACGCTTTAAAAAAGAGTGCCGGCACAATGTGGAGGTTACGATGAGTTTGAATAAACCTTTATCAAGACCGGAAGCGTCGATTGTTAATAGTGCCAATGAAGCTGAAGAAAGCGCTGAGCATTGGAATTTTCAAATGGCGAGTAACTTGGAAGACGGTAAAGCGCGGCTGATTAAGGTGCTGTCTCAATTTCCGGCTACAGCATTATGGCTGTTTCATAAATACGAAACGGACAGCCCTAAGCCTGAGCAGGCTGCCGAGGCGATGTCGGCCGCTTTAGCTCAAGTCAAGCATCATTATTTGCTGGCAAGCCTGTCGTTTTCAGGAAGAGGTTTTAATCGTGAGGCTGAATCGGATGAAAAACAGCGTTTAACCGAGACACTGCAAGCGTTTCCTTTTTCTACTGAAGATCTGTCGATGCTGACTGAATTCATTATTTATGCGTTCACGGCCCGCGATGATTGTGATCAATCGGCCAATCGGAATGTCAAAAGTCATTCCGATTGGATTTCCAAACGATTGGAAGGGTCAAGCAGGCGTTATAAGTTAAATTTGCCTGATATAATTGAAAACATGTGCAGCAGTCAATTTGATCAGCAGTTTCTCTTTTTATCCGGGACCGATATGCGGCAATACGTGACGGATATGATTTTTGCCGAACGTCTTTGGTTAAATTCAAGACGGGCATTGGCAGAGGCAAATTCCGGGCTGGTTTCATTTATAGCCAACCAGTACAAATGCGGATTTTTAGACTTTGACGACTTGGTTCAAGAAGGTCAAACCGGCTTATTAAAGGCTATTGATAAATTTGATCATCATTTGGGCTTTCAATTTTCAACTTACGCGGCATACTGGATCAAGCAGGCTATTTCCCGCGCCTTGTCGCGTAACGAAAGGGTCGTGCGCGTGCCTTGCGAGCAGGTGGCGAATATTCATAAAGTGCTGAGGGCTAAAAGTGAATTGCTTTCGAAAATGGGTAGAGAGCCTTCCATTAAAGAATTAAGCGAATATTCAAAAATACCCGATGATCAAATTAATGTTATTTTATCTATTTCGCAAACGGCAATATCGTTGGAGAATTCGGATGAAGATGACGATGAATCATTAGCACCCATTGATGTTTTGGAGCAGCGGGTTTTTGCGAATCCATTTAAAAAAATAGAACAATCGGATCTTAAGGCTTGGATCGGCAAAGCAATAAATACCCTGAATCCGAGAGAATTAAAGGTTATTTGTTGCCATTTCGGCGTTAATACCGATAATGAAATGACATTGCAGGAAATTGGCGCGGAACTTAACTTAACCAGAGAGAGGGTTAGGCAGATTCAGGTCAAGGCGCTCAATAAAATGAAACTGAGCTATGGTAAGCAATTAGTGAGTTTTTTATGATTAACTCGTTAGCAAGCAGTCGCATCGATTCCTTAATCCTGCGCGGAGCTTCTTTATCCATGGCAGTTGTAACCAGGAGATACACATGAAAAAACATTTGTTTAATATTCTGATCATCTGCGTCGTCATTGCCGGCGGCTATTTGATCTACGACCGCCTACATTCCACGCCTCCGGTAGAAAATACCTTGGCTTATTCCGATTTTATCAGCAAGGTAAAGCACGGACAGGTTGAGCGTGTGGAAGTTTCCGGTCAGCAACTTGGCGTTCGAACTTCAGACGGGCAAAACTACCAGACATTCAATCCCGGTGACGGCCATTTAATTGACGATCTTCTGAGTGCCGGCGTTCAGATAAGAACAGTGCCTCCTGAGCAGGAAACTTTCCTGATGAGAGTCTTTATCTCCTGGTTCCCGATGCTGTTAATGATCTTGGTGCTGATCATTTACATGCGCAGAATGCAAGGCGGCATGGGCGGGGGCGGTTTTGGCAAGAGCAAGGCCAAATTGCTTGAAGAAGATAAAATGACCGTCACTTTCAGCGATGTGGCCGGCTGCGAGGAAGCCAAAGAAGAAGTGGCCGAGTTGGTCGATTTTTTGCGCGATCCGCAAAAATTCCAAAAACTGGGCGGGCAAATCCCGCGCGGTATCTTGATGGTCGGTCCTCCCGGCACCGGTAAAACATTGATTGCCAGAGCTATTGCCGGAGAAGCCGGGGTCAAGTTCTTTACCATTTCCGGTTCGGACTTCGTTGAAATGTTCGTCGGTGTCGGTGCGTCCAGGGTTAGGGATATGTTCGCCCAAGCCAAGGAACACGCTCCTTGCATCATATTTATCGACGAAATCGATGCGGTCGGCCGCCAGCGCGGCGGTCCGGGCTTTGGCGGCGGCAACGACGAACGGGAGCAAACCCTGAACCAGTTGTTGGTCGAAATGGACGGTTTTAACGGCAACGAAGGCGTGATCGTGATTGCCGCGACCAACCGTGCCGATGTGCTCGATAAAGCCTTGCTAAGACCGGGCCGTTTCGATCGTCAGGTCAACGTCGGCTTGCCCGACGTGCGCGGCCGCGAGCAAATCCTGAATGTGCATATCAAAAAAGTGCCTGCGGCTGCCGATGTCGAATTGAAATACATCGCCAGGGGGACGCCCGGTTTTTCCGGCGCCGATCTTGCCAATGTGGTTAATGAGGCCGCGCTTTTTGCCGCTCGTTCCAACAAACAGGAAGTCGGCATGGCCGATCTTGAGAAAGCCAAGGATAAAATCCTGATGGGCGCCGAACGGCACACCATGGTCATGACTGAAGAAGATAAGTTGTTAACCGCTTATCATGAAGCAGGGCATTGTATCGTCGGGCAGATGTCTCCGGAGCATGATTCCGTTTATAAAGTCAGCATTATGCCCAGAGGCAGGGCGCTGGGTATTACCATGTTCCTGCCTGATCGCGATCAATACAGCGCCAGCAAGCGCAAGCTGGAAAGCCAGATCGCCAGTTTATTCGGCGGCAGGATTGCCGAGCTGATGATTTACGGCGGCGACCGGGTGACTACCGGCGCATCGAACGATATTGAAAGAGCCACGGAACTGGCTCGCAACATGGTTAAGCGTTGGGGCTTATCCGACAAATTGGGACCGCTGGTTTACGGCGAAGAAAGCGGTCAACCGTTCATGGGCTATCCGGGCGCGCAAGGCAGTTCGGTGTCCGATAATGTCGCCCACCTTATCGATGAAGAAATTCGCGCGGTGATAGATCGCAATTACCAACGCGCGGAAACCATCTTGAAAGAAAATATCGACATTCTGCATAAAATGGCCGATGCATTGATGAAGTGGGAAACTATAGATCGTGTGCAAATCGAGGACTTGATGGCCGGTAAAGAACCCCGGCCGCCCGAAGATGACGACAGTGTGCAAGCGAATGCGGTTTCGGCAGCCAGCAACGATGCGGCAGGGGCTGAAGTGACCGATAAAGCCGATAATAAAGCAGTCAAAGCGGTACCCAAAAAACCAGCCGGGCAGGTTTGACGCATAAGGATAGTCGGTGTTAAACGGGGCGGTGACTTCTTTTTTTATCCGCCCCTATATCCGGGCAATGTCGATGCAAGGATAAACTGCGTAACGATGGGGGCTCGGCTGTGCGAACACTAAATGCTTTCGTCTTCTCTAAAGGCAAACGAAGACAAGATATGTAACCGGTTGCTTTAGATTCCGTCAAACCTTTCAGGCTGTTTTTAACTTCTTGTCTTACTTTTTCCTTACCAATCTGCTGATGCAATTGCATTAAATTTTGCGGCAGTTTCATTCGCCTCTCAATCTCCAATTCCGCGAACTTGGCTTGAGCCTTGGCTTCGACTATGTTTTTCGAGCCGTTATCAAATAGAGATTTTGAAATTCGGTTCAGTTCAGGAATTAATAAAGCAAATCAGCCGAGCTAAACAATGCGGCAGCTTTCACATTGTTTGGTTCGGCATTGAAGTTATTTTTTAGGGGCCGGTGGCGGAGAGCCGGGAGGCGGCGGGGGAATATGCGAAGCGGGCGGCGCTTGACGATAGGTTTCGTTAGAAAATTGTCCCGATACAGGAACTTGGTGACCTTTGGTATACATGCACTGAATATAGGCCATATTATAATGTTGCTGTGCTGCGGACATCGAACTGGCGGCGGTATCCGTCCCGACCAGGCTGCCGCCCAGCAGACCGCTGCCGGCGCCGATAGCGGCTCCGCGTCCGCCACCGATAGCGGCTCCGGCGGCCGCGCCTAAGGCCGTACCGATTGCGGCGCTAGTGATGCCGCTGCTTACCCCCGCTTGATTAGCGGTAGTGCCGCCAACTTCAGAATAAGCGTATTGCTGACAGATAACATCGTCGTTACGAAACTGTTCAAAAGATACGCCGGAACCGGGCAGGACCATAACGCTGGGACCCGTAGGCAAGCTGGCGCAACCGCTGACTGCCAGTATGGCCGTGATCGAAAATAGTCTATAAAAACGCGACATAATGGACTCCTTAACGAGGTGAGGGTGGTATCGGCTCCACTTGTTGCCAACCGCCCGGGCATTCTTTGATATAAGGATAATAACCTTCGAGGGGGCGGCAGTAATACCAGTAGCCGTGCGGATATTGTTGGATCGTGGGAGGAGGTTGTTGAATGTAGACAGGTGGTGCCGCCGGTATCGTGATAACGTTCGGCGGATAATAGGGATAATAAAAAGGATCGCGGTAGTAAGGATAAGGGTAAAGCGGTGCGCCAAAATAAAAACCGAAATTCGAACGAGCCCAATTAACACCGCTATACAAGCAGCAAATCATCATCAGTATTGCCGATAGCATTGCTTTCATTATTTACTCCTTTTAAAAACAGTAGCCGTTTAACAAAGCCTGCGGATAGAAGCAATTTTATGAATTTAAGTTTTTTACTTGCCGATTCGATACCCGTTGCCGAGCGCCGATCGATTATTGTCTAAATCCCAAACATGGGGATTTTAGCAAGCATCGCGACTTCATCGGAGTGTAATGATGAAGAGTTTTTTGTTTTTACTCTATCTTGCCGGTTGCCGTCAAATTTTCACAGCATCAATCGGGAAGATTGAACTTTCTACTGCACAAGGCCGTTGAACATCAAGCTCCTGGCGGATTATCGGCCGGATCATGGATCAGTTCCACGCCAATGAGTGTTTCAATGATTTTAACAATCCGGGCTATGTTTCCAACTGAAAACAAAATGTTCCAGCCTGGATATTGTTACAAAGTTTACAGGCTTAAATGCTATCATTTTGCACAAAATGTAATCCGTCAAACCCCGTTATCATGATTGAAGCCAACGTTCCAAAGTTAATAAGCATTGAAAGTACGCTAGAGTCCAATGCGCAAATATTGGATTCTTCTCACTGGGGAGAAGATTTTACCTGGGAGCAGTTACAGACTGTCAGTTATTATTTCAAGCCTTACGGCGCGCCTAAAGGTACCGTCATTTATAAGGAAGGCGAGCCCGGCTCTTCTATGGGCGTTATCGCCAAAGGAGCCATTGGCGTTTATAAAAACGATAAATTGATATCGACGTTGCGGGTTGGCCGTACTTTTGGCGAAATGTCGGTTATCGATACGCAACCCCGGTCGGCGACTGCGCGTGCGGAAAAGGACACTGTCTTTTTGTCAATGGACAGAAACAGCATGATGATCCTGGCCGATCAGCATCCTGCCTTGGCGTTTAAAATCATTTGGAATATTTCCCGTGCGCTGAGCCAACGGCTCAGGCTTACCAGTGCGCAATTGGCGGAGTTTCTGGCGTCCAATGTTATTTAAGATACAGGTAACTACTCAGCGTATTCTCATATAGAACACGGATGCTGCGGATTAGACGGATAAACACGGATTTAAACTTGGCTTGGGCTTAAAAATCCGTGTAAGTCCGCCCTATCCGTGTCATCCGTCGACTGCATGGATGCAGGAGGTAGAGCAATGCAGGAGCAATTGCCGAGTTCCATTCTTCAGTTACAGATAGAGATGTGTCGCAGGTACAGTCCCAGTTCCTCCACATTTTACCGAACGCATTTCAATGATGATCGGTCGTACTGGCGATGATTTTATGAATCCGTTTAATGCCGATTGCGATGATGATCAATATAAACGGAATCGAAACGCCTTCGACGATTTCCGGATTCACTTTCCAGCCAACCGCATGAAGCGCTTCGGCTATTTTCCCGGTCAGGCTGGCGGCATAATAGGTAATAGCGACCATCGAGATGCCTTCAACCATTTGCTGCATCCGCAGCTGCATTTTTGCCCGTAAAGCCATTGACGACAGTAAGGCCTGGTTTTGCCGTTCAATCAGGCTGTCAACGCGTGTGCGCAGCAACTGGCTGGCGTTGCTGACCCGCTCGGAAAGCTGGGTAAAGCGGCGCGAAACCGATTCGCAGGTATTAACCGCCGGTTCCAAGCGCCGTTTGATGAATTCGCCCAGCGTCTGGATACCTTGAATCCGCACTTCGCGTAAATCGTTGACGCGTTGCTCGACCAATTGATAATAGGCGCTGGCGGCCGCAAAGCGAAAGTGATTGCTGGAAATGTAGTTCTCAACTTCAGCGGCTAGCGTGGTCAACTCATCCAGTAATTTGCCGTCGTTATTATCGGGCAATGTCATTGCATTGGTGATCGTATAAAGCTGCCGGTCGGACTTATTCAATGCCGGGTACAGTTTGCGGGCGATAGGGAAAGCCAGCAAGGCCATCACGCGATACACTTCAATTTCGAACAGCCGTTGCAATAAGCGTCCTGCCTGTGCCGTTCTTAAGCCATGATTAATAATCAAAAAACGGCTGAAACCGTCAACGTGAACGCGAAAATCCGTAAAGACCGAGGCCGCGCCGCCGGTTACTTTGGAGCCGACGACCGGATTGTCGGCAAAATAAGCCGACAGCGTCCCCAAGTCGGCACTTTCGTCGTAATCAATATCGGCGGCCGAGACGATGCTTGCATGAGCCGCAACAATGACCTGTCCTCTTAATTGCGACATCCAGTCCACCGGGACCTTTTTTAAAGCCGGATCGGTAAAAGGGTCCCTAGGCGTGTCCTGTACGTAAAAACTGTAAGTGCTGAACTCGCCGTGCTGCTCCCAACGTATTTGAAAGGAATTAAAGGTTGCGCTAAAGTGATCCGCGTCTTTCTCAGGCGGCGTAACGCCGAATCTCTCGCAGAGCTTTGCCAAATGCTGACGTTCCTGCATTTTTTCGTCACTGGACAGCAATAAGGCAAGATGACTTGCCCTGACCGGCAAATTCAAAACAACGGGAGCCCGGGCGTGAACTTCGTTGTGAAGTACAAATCGTTGCGGATGATTTTCAGGAATGGGGAATAAAGTGGTCACGGGTATTTGGGGAATCTCTTTTAAAGTAATGAGGGGTAGTTTAACTTAAAAACGTAGCGGTCTTATTCAGCCGCTTTCCGGTACCAATAAGCCGCCTTTGTTTCATCCTTCATGACGCCTTGGCCGGTTTGATATTTAAGCGCTAAATTATATTGCGCATTCGAATTGCCTTGTTCCGCGGCTTTTTGGTACCAAGATACGGCTTGAGCATAGTCCTGTGCGACATGTTGGCCCCGGTCGTACATAACGCCTAAATTGAATTGAGCTTTTGCATGGCCTTGCTCTGCCAATTGTTGATAAATCGAAAAGGCTTCTTCATGCCGGCCGCGGTCGTTCAAATCATAAGCATGTTGAAACATGGCCTCGCTATTGGCATTGGATGGTTGCGGTTTATCCTGCTCTTGATCAGCTGGCTCAGGTGCTTCGTTGGTCTCGTCGTTTTCTTTGCCCTGTGTATCCGCACCTTGCTGTTTAGCTTCTTGTTCCTTGATCCAGGCGTTATGTCCGGCCCGCTTAACCGGGTCTATTAATACGGCATAGGAAGAGTTTACCAGCTTAATGACTCTTTCGGCTTCTTCGGGGTTGCCTTGGAATTTATCGGGGTGATAAGTTTGGCAAAGCGCTTTATAGGCGGCTCTGATCACGCTTACCGGGGCGTCTCTTGTAACTTTTAGGTTGTCGTAATGGGTACGTATGTTAGCCATAGAACTTAATTTTTATTAATTTACAGTGAACGAAAATCCCGACAATTATAACCGGTTCTCTCAAATTAACCTTAAAAACGCATGCTCTAAATAGACAAATATGACGGCTTTTCAACCGCAGGATTATCCGGATTTTTCCCAATGTTGAGCGATAGGTAGAGGTCTAAGTAGTGGAAAAGAACCTTATTTACGGCTTATTTGAACCTTTGGCTCAGCCGTAGGTTAACTGTTAGGATTGATAGGGCTGATGTTATTTCGGCTATTAATTTGGCATAAAAATAGCTTGGCGCTATGTTCTTATTCGAAAAGTTAATCCGGTTGCAGTCGAGAGCAGTAATATGGAAAACCACGCTGAAGAACGGGTATTGCCATTGAAAACAGATATTTCGTTAATTTTTATTACGGGCAGAAAAATATGAATGATAAATCATGGATCAGTTTGTCAATTTTGCCGAATCTTACCCAGACTCTGGCTGTTGCCTTTTTCGCAGCTTTACTGACGGGCTGTTCTTGGGGGCCGTCTTTGCCGACACCGGAAGAGCAGTCTGAAAAGATCGAACAGTTTATTACTGAAGGCGGTTATTCCGCTTCACGTAACTACCGGATCGATTCGATACATGAAACTTGGCGGCATGACGGGCAAACCGTTGAAGTCTCAATGCTTGCTCCGAAAACTGTTGGCGTTTATCCGTTAATTATCTATCTGCCTGGCTTAGGCGAGTCTGCCGAGGGCGGACGGCTTTGGCGCGAAACCTGGGCCAAGGCAGGATTTGCGGTTTTTAGCGTACAACCGGCAGAGATTAGCGCTGCGCTTAAAGAATTGGCGCCGATGTTCGGAAAGCCGGGCGATGATCAAGATAACGAGGAAGATTCATCCGACAGCGATAAATCCAGGCCGTCGAGGGCCGTCAGGAACAACGAGCTGCACTATCTGGGGCATCAGTATTTCTCGCAAGCTTCCCTGAAAAAGCGTGTTGACCATCTGCTCTGGGCTTACGCGCAACTCAAACAGCGGGCAACAGCCGGACAAGCCTTATTTAAATCGGCGGATTTGTCGCGAGTGATCATTGCCGGTTATGACCTCGGCGCGCAGACAGTTGAAGAAATGATCGGCGAGAAATTCGAAGCCAATCTTCCGGCAGCTCAGGACATTCATCCGCTTGCCGCGATTTTATTCAGTCCGTCCGTCGATATGGCGCTCGGCAATTTAGCAAACCGCTACAAAAATATTTCCATGCCTTTGCTGGTAGTGACCGGCAGCGACGATGACGATCCCTACGGGATCAGTTCCGCCTATGTCCGCACCGCAATTTGGGAATATGCGCCGCCCGGCAATAAATATTTGTTATTATTGAATAAAGCCGATCATCGCTTATTGGCAGGCTCTAACTTATCGCATCGCCATCAGGCCGATTCTTCAATGCAGGAGTATGCGGAAAAAAACGGCCCCAGCGAGTCTATGCGGCGTTTTGGTATGAGTAATTCCGTTCGAGGCGGCGGCGGGCGAAGAAGCGGCGGTATGGCTGCCGGGCCTTGGACTGGCATGGGCAGGCCGCAGCATGACGGTCGGCAAGACGGCAAACAGGACGCCAAGCATATCGCCGCCGTATTTAGCATCTCGACCGCATTTTTAGACAGTATCAGCAAGTCCGACAAGTTTGCGCAATCGTGGCTGTCCGGAAAATCCGGTCTATGGTTGAAAAAATCTGCCAGTCTAAAAATCAAGTAGATCGTAGGAAAGTAAAAGTTAATGCATCAATGGGCCCGTTACCATCATGAAAAGATTGTTTCATCTCGGTTGGGCGGCTTGTTCATCGCGGCGCTCATATCCATTACGCCGCCTATGGGCGCGGTGAACAGCGAATTGGCGCAGATGTTGGCGAGCGGCAGAATTGAAATTGTCGCGGATGCCGGACATGCCGCTCCTGTGACTCATGGCCGGCAGGTTAACCGGTTAAGCGCATCGTTTTTGAATATCGAACCGCCGATGTAATTCACACCGTTCCTTGAAAGTGGCCCAGCCGATGAAAATAAAAAAAGTTCTTCTTGTTTGCTTGCCGTTAATTGCCGTTGCGCTTGGCGTTGTTTGGGTAAAGCACGGCCATCCGCCCATTTTGCAAGAGTCGATAACCACTGAAAATTTTGGCGATATGGTCATCACGGAACCGTTATGGGGCTCTCAGGGGCAAGCGCTGGTTTTCGCCGATACAAAAAAATTCCCGGCAAACGTTCTGGGGGCGCATTTGGCGGGCGCGGGAGTGACTGCGGCCGTCGTGGATTCGGGGCCATTCTTAACAGGCTTTAATGCCGAAAGCGGTCAATGTCTTGATGACCAGTGGGTCGAGACATCGATAGAAGCGCTGGTAAAAAAAATGCCTACCTCTTCGGCAGGGCAGCTGATTATTGCCGGAATCGCCGATGGCGCGTTGGTTCCGTTTGTTAATGCCCAATCGGATTCGACAAGTCAGGCGACTAATCTTTCTATCGGTTTTTCGGTCGTATTGCCCGACCAACTGGTCCTGTGCCCACCCTTGTTCAGCCACTACCGGAACGGGCAGCATGTTTTGGTTTCATCTCCGGATTTGGAAGGTAGTTGGCGTTCGGTCTGGTCCGACCAGCCTCCGGCCGAGACCGCCGTTTTTATCAGGTCACTGGGAAATGTCGATACCCGGATTGCGGCTTACGATACGCCGCTCGATCAATTGCTGGTTGATGAAGTTAAAATGGCGCTCGGGAATAGCGGCCAATCGCCGCCGGCGATGCCGGTCGTCGAGGTGCCAGCTGCAAAGTCAGCGGATAAGGTAACGGTTTTTTATTCGGGCGACGGCGGTTGGCGCGACCTGGACAGGACTGTAGCCGGGGAAATGGCGGCGATGAATTATCCGGTGGTCGGCGTGGATGTGTTGCGTTATTTTTGGGAGCGAAAATCGCCCGAACAAGCGGCCGCCGACCTGTCGGCAACGATGGCCTATTACCGGAAAAACTGGGGGATAAAGTCGTTTGTCTTAGCCGGCTATTCGTTCGGGGCCGACATTTTGCCGGCTATTTACAATCGCCTGCCTCCGCAAGATAAAGACAGCGTTGCATTGCTGGCGTTGATCGCGTTGGCGGATAGCGCCGATTTTGAAATCCATGTTTCAGGCTGGTTAGGCCAAAATTCGAGCGGACATCCTGTGGCGCCGGAACTGGCCCGGATACCCAAAAACAAGATTTTATGTATTTACGGTAAGGAAGAAAAAGCCGAAACGGCTTGCACCGGGCTATCGGATAGCGAAGCCAAAATTCTGGAATTGCCGGGCGGCCACCATTTCGACCAGGATTATCCGAAACTGACCCGGCAAATTCTGGACGTATACCGGCAGCACGGCATTAATTGATTTTATCCCACAGAAAGAATAAGCATTATGACCAGCGAAACGCTAAGCCGATTGACTCAGAAAATCACGCATCTGTTGCCGTTGGCTTTGTTTGCCTGCGCGCTGTACATCGTTCATAACGAGATCAAAGTACACGATCTGAGCGACATCCTGGCATCGTTACATGAAATGCCGATGCGGACACTGTTCGCGGCTTTTCTGTTGACGGTGATTAACTATCTGATCCTGGCCGGTTATGACTGGCTGGCGTTGCGTTTTGCAGGCTATACAAAAATTCCGCTGTCAAAAATGACCGCGGCCGCCTTGCTGGGCTATGCGATCAGCAACAACACCGGCCATGCCTGGGTTGCCGGCGGTTCCATCCGCTACCGCTTCTATTCGAAATGGGGTGTGCCGGGTTGGGATATTGTAAAGATTTCGTTGTTCCAAACGATCACTTACCTATTGGGCGCGCTCAGTTTGGGTTTGGTCGGCAGCTTGTTATTGCCGCACTATTTAGCCAACGCTGTCCAAGAACCGCCTGCGATCCATTGGGTTAGCCTGATTTGCGCGGCGTCTTTGCTGGTTTATTGGGCCGCCGTTTTATTATGGCGCAAACCGTTGCCGGTTAAAGGTTTTGAGTTGTACCTGCCGTCGCCGCGTATCGCCGTTTGGCAAACGCTGGTATCGAGCATCGACATCGTGTTGTCGTCGCTGGTGCTGTGGGTTCTGCTGCTCGGCAAAGTCGACGTCGATTTCGGCGCCTTCGTCGTGGTTTTTGTGGTTGCGCAGGTTGTCGGCGTTATCAGCCAGGTGCCGGGCGGTATCGGCGTGTTTGAAAGCGCGTTTTTGTGGCTGATGTCGGATATTGACGTCACGGATCAACATTTGACTTTGATTGGCGCTTTGCTGCTGTATCGGGTCGTTTACTATTTTTTGCCGTTGCTGCTGGCCGGAGCGGGATTGCTCAGTTACGAAATCTACAGCCGCCGGGAGTTACTGGCCGACAGTGCGTTGAGCCGGACGCTATCCGCCATTGTGCCGCAATTGTACTCGCTGTTATTGCTGTTGGCCGGCGGCGTGCTGTTGATTTCCGGTTCGATTCCGGCCAACTCGGAGGTGTTGGACTGGTTAAGCGAGCTGCTGCCTTTGCCTGTCATTGAGCTGTCGCATTTGACGGGCAGCCTGACCGGTTTGCTGTTGTTGTTTTTGGCGCGGGGAATCCGTCTGAAAATCGATGCCGCCTGGTACGGCAGCCTGTTCTTGCTGGGCTTGGGCATTATTGTCTCGTTACTGAAGGGATTTGATTGGCGCGAAGCCTTGGTGTTATTAACAATACTGATGCTGATGCTGCCGACCCGCAGCTATTTCCAGCGCCGCTCGTCGTTGCTGCATATGTCTTTTTCGAAACCCTGGCTGGTCACGGTGATAATGATGTTGGCCGGTTCTGTCTGGCTGGGCTTTTTCGCTTATCGGGATGTCGAATATGCGCATGAATTATGGTGGCAGTTTTCCTATCAGGGCGATGCGCCTCGTTTTTTAAGAGCGTTGTTGCTGATCGCTGTCGTCACCGTCTGTTTTGGCTTATCGCGCTTGTTAAGCGTTGCTCCGCCGCGGCTTTTAAATAAACCGGCAGCCGCCGAGCTTGACGAAGCGCAACGCCTGCTGGTCCAGTGTTCGCATACCCAGGGATTTTTAGCGTTGTTGGGCGACAAGTACCTGTTTTGGAATACTGAGCGCAACGCTTTCATCATGTTTGACGTTACCGCGCAATTCTGGATTGCGATGGGCGACCCGATCGGCGAGCAATCCGCATTTGAAAACCTGCTTTGGCGGTTTCAGGAACAGGCTGACCGTTACGGCGCAAAAGCCGTCTTTTATCAAGTCGGCCCGGAATTGTTGCCGTATTATCTCGATCAGGGCTTATCGTTATTCAAGCTTGGCGAAGAAGCGCGCGTGGATTTGTCGATTTTCAGTTTGCAAGGCAAGCAGCGCGACGCGCAACGTAGCGCCCGCAACAAGTTCAATAAAATGAATTATCGTTTTGAAATACTGTCAGGCCCTGCTGTCGCTGCGGTAATGCCGAGATTGCGGCAAATTTCCGATGCCTGGCTGTCGAATAAAAACACCCGGGAAAAAGGTTTCTCGCTGGGCTTTTTCAATGAAGATTATTTACGCCGCACCGACGTTGCGGTAATAAAAGACGAATCGGGACAAATCAGGGCTTTTGCCAATCTTTGGCAAACCGCTAAGCGGCAAGAGCTGTCCATCGACCTGATGCGTTACGACCCGGACAGTCCGAAAGGCATTATGGACTTTTTATTTGCGGAACTGATGTTGTGGGGTAAAGAGGAGAATTACCAAGGGTTTTCGCTAGGCATGGCGCCGTTGGCAGGCCTTAAACGGCGTCCTCTGGCGCCGCTTTGGCACAAAATCGGCACAACCGTTTTCGATATGGGCGACCAGTTTTATAACTTTGAAGGTCTGTACGACTATAAAGCGAAATTTGCGCCGCATTGGCAACCCCGTTATCTGGCTGCGCCGGCGGGCTTATCGGTGCCTTTTATCCTGATGGTCATCACCCGGCTCATTTCAGGGGGCTGGCAAGGGATTTTCAGTAAGTAGACGTAGAGAGGTTGAAAAAAACCTTTGACTTCGGTTTTTTTCAACCTCTTGCTCGTTCCAGTCAGTGTTCATATTCAGCAATGTTATTTGGTTTTCTTGATGTTATGCCGGTTGATAAATTGTGGCATGAAAGTAGCTTTTACGCTCAACAAAACGGAAGGCCGGTTTGAGACTCAAACTTAGAAACCTGCCGTTGGTTTTTAATCGTATTTAACGGTAAACACGAAAGTCTTGGCTGTCGAATAATGCATAGCGAAGCGCTTTCCAGTATTTGCCGCTTAAAAATCACTGCCGGGATCAATGCCTTAAATTGGCAAGGATATGTTGGTGGTGGAATTCATTAATCAGGAGCAACAAATACTATGCTAAACGGCTATTTTTTCAATAAATCCGCTATCTACGCTGCGGATGGCAGTATTCAGGGTTACGAATTGACGGGCTTTACCGGTAGCGGGCTATTGGTTGAGAACATATACAACATTTCGGGGACTTTACTGGAACAGGATGTCCATGGATTCGGGTACGTCGCTAAATTGTTGCCGAATGCGCAAGGCGGCACTACCGAGAGCGATTATGTCGGCGGCATATTGAATACGGTCAGCGTGTTCGATGCCGACAATACACTGCTCTCGAAAACGCGATATGCGGCGGATGGCCGGACTGTTACCGAAACCGACTCGTTCAGCTACAACGCTCAGCACCAGCTCGCTACCGAAACACGCGCTAATGCTCAAGGAATATTCGAGACCGATACATTTTCCTATACGAATAACCAACTAAATACCGTTACCCATACCAATGCTGCCGGCGTGGTGACGGAAGTCGACCATTATTTGAACAATCATCTTCGTAACGTTACGTTTCCAACGCCAACGTCCGTGCCGACAACCACAACTCCTGTTTCCGAACCATCCAATACCCATTCATGGAGCAGCAGTAGCGGTTTGGGAGAAATTAGCGTTGTGAAGGCCTTGGATTTGGCGACAGGTGTAGCGCTTCCCGATATTGCTCCGCCTATAGCCGAGGAATGGGGCATTAATTCGGTAAAATTCCAGGATGCCTGGGCGGCGGGCTACACCGGGAAAAACATAGTCATCGCCGACATCGACACCGGCGTTGACCTGCATAATAGTGCGTTAACGCATAACCTGAGCCGGTACAATTGGAATTTCATCGATAACAACAATAATGTTCAGGACGATAACGGACACGGGTCGTTTACTGCAAGCGAACTGGTAGCGGCGGCGAGTTCTAACAATAACGGCGTGATCGGCGGAGCTTACGATGCGCAACTGATGGTCTTGAAAGCCTTGGATGCTTCGGGGAAGGGGAGCAATAACGACATTGCCGCCGCGGTGACCTATGCGGTGGACCACGGAGCGAATGTCATCAATATGTCGTTGGGCGGATTATCGTCGCCGGATTCGACTTTGCAATCGGCACTGCAATATGCCTCCAGCCATGGCGTAGTCGTTGCAATTGCAGCCGGTAACAGCGGTGCCAGATCGCCCGATTATCCGGGAGCCTATGCGCAAAATGTAAACGACGTGGTCGTGGTTGGCGCTACGCAGCAATCGGGCTCAGCAATGACGTTGGCCGGTTTTAGCAATCGGGCGGGAAGTTCGACTGCTTATAATTATGTCGACGCGCCAGGCGTCAAACTACAAGGCTACAATGCGATAGGGCAGGTCGTAACCGAATCGGGCACTTCGATGGCAACGCCCTTGACCGCTGCCGAAGCGGCCGTAGTCGAGCAGGCTGTCAAAAATCTTCATCCCGATTACAGCATTAACCAAATAGCGGATCAAGTCGTTGCCGATATTACTCAAACCGCGACGCCCTTGAGTTTGGTTGGCGTTGCTTCAACGCTTCCTACCTATGCCTGACGGCAACAACAAAGTCATCTATTCTCGTAACGGTTCGGAACCGTTACGAGGTTCTGAGCGTTAACAGACGGCTTATTGCAATAGTATCCAACTACCGCAAAATTATTTTAATTCAGCGTTATTTAACGTACATAAGGCTGAAAAATTTTCGCGTATAAACTTTTGCAAAGAATTATTTGTTCGCAGTGCCGGTAAACCCTGCCGGAGTTTCAAAAAGACAGGTCATAAAAATCTAGGACAAGTTTCCGCCAATTTTCAGGTTCGGAAATTTTTAATTGTTAAAAATTTTCCCAGGAGAAGATTATGGCAACAGTAACAAACAACCCGACAGATCAAGAAGACGACATAACCCGTTGCGCTCGTCCCGGCTGCGCCTGCAAAGTAGAGCCTGGACAGGCATATTGCAGCACCGGCTGCGAGGAACAGCCGGACGATGAAGCATGTAATTGCGGACATTCGGACTGCATGCCTGAAGCAAAGGGAGGCAGCTTATGACTGGAAACGTCAGCGATTTCTTGGTAAGTCGCTTATCCGACTGGGGCGTCAAACGCGTTTTCGGCTATCCGGGCGACGGCATTAACGGCATCATGGGCGCACTGAACCGCGGTTCCGACAAGCTTGATTTCGTGCAAGTCCGGCATGAAGAAATGGCTGCATTCATGGCTTGCGCGCACGCCAAGTTTACCGGCGAAGTCGGCGTTTGTCTGGCGACGTCCGGTCCCGGCGCGATTCATTTGCTAAACGGCTTGTACGACGCCAAGCTCGATCATCAGCCTGTCGTCGCAATTGTCGGCCAGCAAAAACGCATGGCCTTGGGCGGAAATTACCAGCAGGAAGTCGACCTGATGTCCTTGTTCAAGGATGTCGCTCACGAATACGTGCATATGGTCACCACGCCTTCGCAAATGCGCCATATTATCGACCGTGCGATGCGCATTGCCCAGAACGAACGCAACGTCTGCTGCATCATCGTGCCTAACGACGTGCAGGAAATGGAGGCCGAAAAGCCGCCGCACGAACATGGCAGCGTACCTTCAGGCCTCGGCTACGAAGCGCCTTTGACCGTGCCGCACGCCAGGGAATTGCAACATGCCGCCGACGTGCTGAACGCCGGAGAAAAAGTCGCGATATTGGTCGGCGCCGGCGCGCTGCATGCGACCGACGAGATCATGGAAGTCGCCGACCTGCTCGGGGCCGGCGTTGCCAAAGCCTTGCTCGGCAAAGCCGCGCTGCCCGACGACCTTCCTTATGTGACCGGTTCTATCGGCTTGCTGGGCACCAAGCCCAGCTACGACATGATGATGGAATGCGACACACTGCTGATGATCGGTTCGAGCTTTCCGTATTCCGAGTTTTTACCGGAAGAAGGCCAGGCGCGGGGTGTGCAAATCGATATTAACGGCCGCATGATCGGCATTCGCTACCCGATGGAAGTCAACCTGATCGGCGACAGCGCCGAAACGCTCAGGCTGCTGACGCCGTTGTTGAAGCGGAAAGAAGACCGCAGTTGGCGTCACCGTATCGAACGGCATATCCGGCGGTGGTGGGACACGATGGAGAGCCGGGCGATGGAGTCGGCCGATCCGATCAACCCGCAGCGCGTGTTCTGGGAATTGTCCCCTCGGCTGCCGGATAACTGCATTATCAGCTGCGATTCCGGCTCCGCCGCGAACTGGTACGCTCGCGACCTGAAAATCCGCCAAGGCATGATGGCTTCGTTGTCCGGCGGGCTGGCGACAATGGGACCGGGCGTGCCTTATGCGATTGCGGCCAAGTTTGCCCATCCCGACCGCGTCGCGATTGCGCTGATCGGCGACGGTGCGATGCAAATGAACGGCATGAACGAACTGATCACGATCGGCAAATATTGGCAGCGTTGGAGCGATCCGCGCCTGGTCATCATGGTCTTGAATAATCGCGATTTGAACCAAGTCACCTGGGAGCAACGCGCGATGGAAGGCGATCCTAAATTCAAGGCTTCTCAGGATTTGCCGAATTTTCCGTATGCGCATTACGCGGAGTTGATCGGCCTGATGGGCATCCGCGTCGACCAACCGGAACAATTGGCCGATGCCTGGGACCGCGCACTGAGCGCCGACCGCCCGGTCGTGCTTGAAGTTTTTGCCGATCCCGACGTGCCGCCGTTGCCGCCGCATATCACCTTCAAGCAGGCGAAAGCCTATAGTTCGGCGATTTTGCAGGGCGACCCGGACTCGGCCGGTATTATCAAGGCTTCGGTTAAACAAATCTTTTCTTAAGCCGGAGACGCGATGGACCGAAGCAGCCGCATCAATTTCAACGGTCCGCCTATCTCCGGGGTACGAAGTTCGGCTTATTGCATCCCGACCGCCACGCCGGAAGCGGACGGCACGCTGGCTTGGACGTCGACCACGCTGGTATTGGTCGAGGCCGACGCAGACGGCAAGACCGGCATCGGTTTCAGCTATGCCGATACCGCCACCGCAAAGTTGATTAACGATAGTCTTGCCGAGGCGGTTGCCGGTTGCGACGCGCTGGCTGTCGGCTATTGCCGGCAGGCGATGATTGCAAGAATCCGCAATTTGGGCCGGCCGGGCATTTGTTCAATGGCGATTTCGGCGGTCGATAACGCGCTATGGGATTTAAAAGCGAAGCTGCTCGATCTACCGCTGGTATCGTTGTTGGGCCAGGTGCGCACAAGAGTTCCGGTTTACGGCAGCGGAGGCTTTACTTGCTATTCGGTCGAGGCTTTGCAAGAACAGCTTGCGGATTGGACCGGTAGCGGCATAACCCGTGTCAAAATGAAAGTCGGCAGCGAGCCGGGGCACGATGTCAGCAGGGTCGCCGCAGCGCGAGATGCAATCGGGCTGAACAACGAGTTGTTCGTCGATGCGAATGGCGCATATTCGCGCAAGCAGGCGCTGGCGATGGCGCAAGCTTTTGCCGATGCGGGCGTGTCGTGGTTCGAGGAGCCTGTATCCAGCGACGACCTGGAAGGCTTGCGCTTGATACGCGACAGTGCGCCGCCGGGCATCGACATCAGCGCCGGCGAATACGGCTATGACAGTTTTTACTTCCGGCGCATGCTGCAAGCCGGCGCGGTCGACGTGTTGCAGGCCGACGCCACCCGTTGCGCCGGCATTACCGGCTTCATGCAAGCGGCCGTGCTTTGTCAGGCCTTTAACTTACCGCTGTCCAGCCATTGTGCGCCGTCGATACATGTTCATCCGTGTTGTGCAGCGCAACCGCTACGGCATCTGGAATATTTTTACGATCATGTCCGGATAGAAAAAATGCTGTTCGACGGTGCGCTTGAACCGGTCAATGGCGAGTTGATTCCCGATCTTTCACGGCCGGGGTTAGGGCTGGAGTTTAAGCATGCGGATGCGGTGCGGTATGCGGTGTGAGGATATTGCTTCATTCGGTAGGGTACGCATTGCGTACCATTTTCAACAGGATTAAAGCTCAAAAAGGTACGCGATGCGTACCCTACCTTTTCACATGCTGTCTGCTAACGATTCCACGGAGACATAAGTTATGGCACCCACCATGATCGATACAGTCGCCCTGATCGACGAACTGAACCGAAGCATTCAAGGCGAGGTGCGCTTCGATAATAGCAGCCGCGCGCTCTATGCGACCGATGCGTCGAATTACCGGCAAGTACCTATCGGCGTGGTCATCCCAAAATCGGTCGATGACGTCATCGCGACAGTCGCGGCTTGCAATAAATACGGCGCGCCGATTGTCTCGCGCGGCGGCGGCACCAGTTTGGCCGGGCAGTGCTGTAATGTGGCGGTCGTGATCGATATGTCCAAATACCTGAACCGCATCCTCGATCTAAATCCCAGTCAAAAAACCGCCAGGGTCGAGCCCGGCTGCGTGCTGGACGAGCTGCGCGATGCGGCCGAAAAACATCATTTAACTTTCGCGCCCGATCCGTCGACGCATACGCATAACACGCTCGGCGGCATGATCGGCAATAATTCCTGCGGCGTGCATTCGGTCATGGGCGGCAAGACCGTCGATAATGTGCTAGAGCTGGACGTGTTGCTTTACGACGGCACCCGGTTGAAAGTCGGCAAGACCGATATACGGGAGTTCGAACGAATTGTCGCCGAAGGCGGCCGGCGCGGCGAAATCTACACGCGACTGAAAGCGTTATGCGACCGGCAAGCCGGCCGAATCCGAAACCGCTACCCGAAAATTCCCCGCCGCGTTTCCGGCTACAATCTCGACGAACTGTTGCCGGAAAACGGCTTTAATGTCGCCCGCGTGCTGGTTGGCAGCGAAGGCTCTTGCGTCGTTATTTTGGAAGCCACGTTGCGGCTGGTCGATAGTCCGCCGTCGCGTTCGCTGCTGGTGCTCGGTTACCCGGATGTATTCAGCGCCGGCGACCATGTTCCGGAAGTTCTCAAGCACAAGCCGATCGGCCTTGAAGGTATCGACGATCATCTGGTCGCGGACATGAAAGCCATCAACCTGCATCCCGAAGATGTCCAGTTATTGCCGGACGGCGGCGGTTGGCTGCTGGCCGAATTCGGCGGCAACAATAAAAGCGAGTCCGACGCGCGGGCAACTGCCTGCATGGACGCGCTAAAGCAAGCGGGCAATCCGCCAACGATGAAACTGTTCGACAATCCGAAAGAAGAAAAAATGATCTGGAAAGTGCGCGAGTCCGGTTTAGGTGCAACGGCTCATGTACCGAACAAGAAGATTACCTGGGAAGGCTGGGAGGATGCGGCGGTGCCGCCCGATAAAGTCGGAAACTATCTGCGCGATTTTCGCAAACTGCTGGAAAAGTTCGGCTACGCTTGCGACCTGTACGGCCACTTCGGCGATGGCTGCATCCATACCCGGATCGATTTCGACCTGGAAACGGAGGAGGGCATACGAAGCTTCCATTCATTTTTAAACGAAGCGGCTAATCTGGTCGTCGGCTACGGCGGCTCGCTGTCCGGCGAGCACGGCGACGGTCAATCGAAAGCCGAATTCCTGCCGCTTATGTTCGGCGACGAGCTGGTGCAGGCATTCCGGGAGTTTAAAACGATTTGGGACCCGGACGGCAAAATGAATCCCGGCAAGATCGTCGACGCTTACCTGCCGACCGAGAATCTGCGGTTGGGCGCCGGTTACGAGCCGGTACAGTGGGATACGCATTTTCAGTATCCGAAAGACAAAGGCCGATTCGACAGGGTTATTTTGCGTTGCGTCGGCATCGGCAATTGCCGCCAGCATCACTCCCAAACCATGTGCCCGAGTTATAAAGTCACCCGCGAAGAAAAGCATTCCACACGGGGCAGGGCGCGCTTGTTGTTCGAAACGATGCGCGGTGAAGTGATCAAGGACCTTTGGCAAAGCGAGGAAATGAAAGATGCGCTGAACCTGTGCCTGGCTTGCAAAGGCTGCAAGGGCGATTGTCCGGTCAATGTCGATATGGCGACTTACAAGGCCGAGTTTCTGTCGCACTATTACCAGCGTAAACGGCGTCCGCGCGAGGTTTATGCGTTCGGCTGGATTAACCGCTGGGCGGCGCTGGCTTCGTACGCGCCGGGAGCTGTTAATTGGCTGTCGCAAGCGCCGGGCTTTAGTCGGTTGATCAAAAACGCGGGCGGCATCGCGCCGCAGCGCAGCATTCCGCAATTTGCGCCGGAAACATTTATACACTGGTTTAAACACCGCGAACCCGGCAAACAAAGTCAGCAAGTCATTCTGTGGCCGGATACGTTCAACAACTATTTCCATCCTGAAACCGCGATAGCCGCGGTCGAAGTGCTGGAAGCGGCGGGGTTTCAGGTGCGTCTTCCGGAACGCCGTATTTGTTGCGGCCGGCCTTTATACGATTTCGGCATGCTCGATCAGGCCAAGCGTCAATTGCAGCGGATTGTTAGCGATTTACGGCAGGCAATTCACAGCGGTATTCCTGTAGTCGGACTTGAACCGGCTTGTGTGACGGTATTTCGCGACGAATTGGTCAACCTTTTTCCAAACGATGAAGCCGCGCAACAGTTGAGCCGGCAAACCTATTTTTTTAACGAATTTTTATTGAAGAAAGCGCCGGATTTCCGGTTTCCGGCTCTTCAGCGCAAGGCCATACTGCACGGCCATTGTCATCAAAAAGCGATTATCAAAACCGATGACGATCAAATCGTGCTCGGAAAGCTCGGCCTGGATTTGCAATATTTGGATTCGGGCTGCTGCGGCATGGCAGGTTCATTCGGATTTGAAAAAGATAAATACGAAATATCGCGGCAAATCGGCGAACTGGTTTTATTACCGGCGCTACGTGCCGCAACGCCCGATACGCTGATAGTCGCCGACGGCTACAGCTGCCGCGAGCAAATCGCGCAATTGACCGGCCAGCATGGTTTGCATAGTGCGGAAGTGATTCGGATGGCGTTGCAGGAGAATGGGCAGGGTTGATTTGGTCTTGCTACGCGGGCAATACTCCGATAGGCAGACCTTCCAGATTTTACGACTGTCATGGATGGCGACCGAGACTGCTCCCGGCAGTCCTCGGCATTTCCTCCATCCATGGAGGTCAGAAGTGCTGGAGCTGCCGGGAGCGGCTCC
>NZ_RYFG02000099.1 GCF_003994235.2 Candidatus Methylobacter oryzae | reverse complement strand
TGGTTCACTTGTGCTTTGGCGTTTTGAAAACGCGTCAGCCTTATCAACCTGATTATGTGCCTCAGCGTTGACTTTTAAGACGGTATCTACCTGGAAATTTACCGCCGCCGAAGCGGATGGCAACGTGAAAGTTTCAGCGAGAAACAGAGCGTTACGTTAGAATCGATTGATTTGACGTTGGTGGTGGAGGAGGTTTATTCATAAAGTTTTCACTGCCGCTGTCAAACAAGACTTTATCGGTGCTCGCGGACCTGGTGAGGTCTATGAAATATTATGGTGCGCCGGCGAACCGACCGGTTCTACAGTTAACCCATTTCTGAAGCGTATTAATAGCTTCGATTAACTCTGCAATGTAAATTCGCCGCAATAAAACGTAGTGTAATCCAAGACTCTGAGGCCCCCAGATTCCGAAAACTTCATGCTAACCGCCGGGCGTGGATTAAAATGATCAGTACGACGTTGCTCTGACACAAGTAAGCCCAACGGAACGGTGCCCGAAATGTGTTGAGCTTCGAACCTCAGCCCAACACATTTGGTCATCTATCACGTAAACAACGCGGTATCCCATGCCCTAACACGCTATTGCCTTGAAGCTTGGTCGAGCCATTGGAAGCGGTTTTTCAACCAAAATTAGAAAAGCAAGGCAAGGTCGGCTTGCTGTATTGATGCGATCATGCTCTAACTCCCCCAAAGCTCCCACCCGCTACCGCTTCACAGACGGTGACGCCACATTTCCCCGCCACATCTAAGCAACACTACCTATTGTAGCCGCCCGCCTTGTTTGGTTTCATAAAACTAGAGAATAGCTTGAGCTAAACCCATTCGCTTGGGAGCTGGTTTAATTTGCAGTAGCGCTCCGGATTAGGCTGACTCCGATTCCAATTCAACAAGGATAAACCGGCCGAGGGCTATGAGACCAAACACAACACTGTCAAAAAAACAAGGCATGGCCTTGATCTACCAATCGTTTTTCAACACATTGAAAAATTTCATCTTGATAATAGCGAAACTGCAGGTTTCCAACTACACACTCGGCATGATCGGTGCAATCGTTATCCCTACTGCGATAGGGATTATCGGAATTAAAACCTACAAAATTATTTTCGCGCTCTGGCCTGTGACCCGGTCAACATTAGGTTGGGAACCGCCCACTCTTTTCGGCGGCATGCGTATTGTTCTGGTGTCGCCGCTGGCGTTTTATATTGGCGCTTGCTTGGCCGTGTATTTCTTTTTGTGGGGACGATTTATTTATCGGCACTGGTTGAACTGGGCGCTGTTGTTTTTATTGCCGTTAATTGCTTTACCTTTGTTTAAAGGACTTTGGTTTTGGCTCGGCATGGACAGGGAGCAATTAACGGGAATTGAATCGACCTGGACGCACCAAGTGGTCCATGTATATTGGGATGCGCTAACAAACATACAATTCCTGTTTGTGATGTACCGGGACGACATTTCTTTCCTGATCGGATATGCGCTGTTTGCTACGCTTGCGGTTAGTATCACACCTAATCGCTGGCGACGGTTAATGCACTCGCTGTTTATTGGTTTAAGTGTAATTATTTTGGCAGTTGCAGGCTTGGAGCTTGCCCACTATTTAAAGACAGGCCTGAACGGCACTGCTTCGATGTTATTGTATTTTATCAAGAACGCGGGCGATATGTGGTCCATGATGGGCAGCGAATTCAATTGGAAAACTATTGCCGTTATTGCTATCCCGCCTTCTTTAATAGTGCTGAGTCCGGTTTTCGTTCGCTTGACCGTGAAAGATGTTTGGATCAGCAGGCAACAAGACCTGACATTATTCGATGCGGGAAAACTGGTTTGGCCGATATTACTCTTACTTATTCTCGTACCTCACCGCATCGATCAACAGAAGACTATCTCTCAGGAATATGCCCGCCTTAGGGGAAACATAAACCTTAACATTGGTCTGGACCTGCTGTTTCGGCCTACCGACCCAATTGGTACGTTTGAAAAAGGGGAAGCTCTAAGACAAGCTGCAATAAACCTTGAGTTTATTCCGACTGCCAATACGCGGCGCTTGAATGTTGTGATCGTGATGCTGGAGTCTGTGCGCGCCAATGCAACGAGCGTTTATAATCCATCGCTTCGAAATACCCCGTTCATGAATGACTTAAGTAAAAAATCCTTGGTTGCCGACCAAATGTATGCCGTTACGCCAAGGACATCTTCGGCATGGGTCAGTGTCTTGAATGGCGCCTATCCCGGAACCAACTCCGCACTGATGTATTGGTCCAATCAGGAGTCTAAACACCCCACTTTTGCGAGCCTTCCTCGGTTGCTGCGTAAGTCTGGGTATCAATCGGCGTTTTTTACTCCGACACATCTCGCCTACGAAAACGAGGCGCAGTTGCTCTCCAACATAGGCTTCGACAAAATTGCCTCTGAAAAAAACTACAACGGCACGCTCTACGAACATGTCAGTGAGTGGGGTTTTGAAGATAGAGCTATGATCAACCCCATTTTGTCTTGGGTTGATAGCCAACAAGAGGCTAATAGCCCATTCCTGCTGACTGTGATGACCAACGTTGGTCACCAAAACTACAAGATTCCATCAACATGGAACCGGCAGAAATTTACCGACAGTAATAATGAGGAGTACAGCAATTATCTAAATTGCATTGCTTATATAGATGATTTTCTTAAGAGGCTATTTAATGAGTTTCAACGCCGCGGCTTATTCCAAAATACGATATTTTTTATTTTGGGCGATCATGGCGACTCATTTGGCGAGCACGGCACCAAGTTACGCGCGCTGTCGATGTATGAAGAAGCGTTGCATATTCCGATGATAATTTTCGCCCCGTCTCTATTCAGCGATGGAGAATCGATAGTTGGCCCACGGCAACAGGTCGATATTCTGCCGACGATTGCGGACATGCTTGGATTTTCAATAAGAGATCACTCCCTGCCCGGAATCTCGCTACTCAGGGATAATCCGAAAGACCGTGAAATTTACTACGGCAGCGCTCTGGACGAGGTAAGCATCGGGATGCGCAAAGGCTCGCGAAAGTACGTATATAATTTTGATTCGGCGCCTATGGAGGTTTTTGATTTGGAACAAGACCCACTTGAACAACATGATCTTGGCGGCGAAATCAGCGAAGAGGAAGCTCATTCGGTCAAAAATCAGATGCTGATGTGGTATGGGGCTACCAGGGTATCAATGACCGGTTCGCCGTAAAGAGCTCATCTCTACCAACCGCAAGTCATTATATTCAATGAGTTTAGCTATCGCTGATCATTATTTTTTACGGGTGACTACGGGGGAGGCATTATCTAATACCCCAATACCTTTGCAGGCGCTGCACAACTCGATTCCGCTCATGGCTCGGCTGTTCGACAGGCTCACAGCTCGCCATGAATGGAATCGGTAACTAACCCTTCATCCTGAGCATGTCGAAAAACTTAAGCGGCTCATCCTTGGTTTTTTCAAGCTGTTGATTGATTTTTTAAGCGGCTGAGCGGCAAACTCAACACGAACAAAGCACCCTGCCGGCTTTCCGCCAGTTCAATTTTGCCGCCGTAGGCTTTTAATAATGACAGCGTAATTTCCAAGCCCAAACCTGTACCGCCGGCATTTCTGCGCGTGGTAAAAAATGGGGTGAATATTTTGTTACGATTAGCGGCAGAAACCCCGGCGCCATTGTCATGTAAGTTAAGCTGCAAAGTGTTTTCGTAAAAACCGGCGCTAATTTCGAGTTGAGTTGCCGCATGTTGCAAGCTGTTTTCGAACAGGTTGATAAGCACCATTTCCAGCGCATCCGGCGCAATCGCCAACGTTGTATCGGGTAGACCAGTGAAATGCAGTTGCAAGCCGCGTTCTAAATAACGATTTGCTAACCCATCAAGCACAGCATGCAGATCGCTGTGCAGGCGGCTGGGCTCCAACGCATCGGCACGGGCCAGTTCCAGCAGCCGATTAACCAATTGCCTGAGACGTTGGGTATCGGCCAGGATATTCCCGATAAAGCGCTGGCGCTGCTCGACGGGCATGGTGTCCAAATGATCCTGCAACAATTCCAGAGCGCCCTGCATCGAGGTGAGCGGAGTTTTGAACTCATGCGAAACATGGCCGGCAAAACGCCGGATATAATCGCTACGTTCGGCTAAAGCTTGCGACATGCCGGCGAAACTTTCCGAAAGCTGGGCGATTTCATAGGTAACTGGGTTGCTCAGCGGTTCAAGCAATTTTTGCTCGCCTTGCTTGACGCGTTCCGTTTGCTCGATCAGTTCGCGGATCGGGCGCGAAATTGTGGCCGACACCAACAGCACCAGCGCCACAACCAAACCCAGCAGGCAGATAAAAGCAACGAAGACTTTTTTCCTGACTGCAAACAAATGCTTGAGAATATTATCCGGCGTGCGCGAAAGATAAATAACGCCTTGCAGGTGCCGGTTTTCAAGCACCGGAAAAGCGACAAAAACGCGAATATTGGTTCCCCGGCTCATTGAATACAGAGGGGGCGGCGGCTCATCGGAAATACGCTGCCGAATCGCCCCCGCATAATGACCTTCCAAGGCGCGCCGGACTTCCGGGATACCCGCCAACGACAAACCCACTTCATTGCGCCCGGCGATGACCGTGCCGTTCATATCCAGCAGACGGATACCGGACAGCGTGACGTGTTGGCTATCCAACATCACTTGATGCATCAATGCGCCGACTTGTTGAGCCACCTCGTCGGCCGGAATCTGCGCAGCTTGAGCCTCCGGACGCGGCGGCTCAAGCTGGTTGATCAAGTTCAATACCGGCATGACGGGTTCGTAACTACTGGATTCCGGCAACGGCAACGAGGGCAGCATCTTGCCGTAGGTGTTATTTTGATGATCAAAGTTGCGCACATGTTGGCGAAAACTCGCGGACAGCACCGCGGATTGCGAGATTAATTCCCGCTCGGTTTGCTGCACCAGTTCGTTTTCATAAATCCGGAAGAAATACAGGCCTCCGAGCGGCAAACCCAATACCATCAGCATCACAATCAGCAAAATATTCCTGAGCCGGAACAGGCGGCGGTTCAAAACCGGCAACTGGGCGTTTATTGGCATGAGGCGAGCTTGTAACCGACGCCGTGAACGGTTTCTATTACCGCCTCGCAACCTGCATCATTGAGTTTCTGGCGGATGTGGCGGATATGGCTGTCGATGGTGCGATCGCTAACGTAGACATGATTTGCGTAGGCGCTGTTCATAATCGTATCGCGACTAAAAACCCGGTTGGGTTGGCGCATCATCAGTAGCAACATCGCGAACTCTGTGGCTGTAAGATTGATAAGCTGATCGTCCCAGCTGATAAGGTGTTGTTCAACCTGGATAAGCAGTTTGCCGTGCCGCAAACTGCCGGTTTCGATAATCGGTTTTAGCGGGGCATGGGTGCGCTTGAGTATGACGTTGATCCGAGCGACCAGTTCACGCGGACTGAAAGGCTTGGTGACGTAATCATCGCCGCCGATTTCCAGTCCCAATATCCGGTCGATTTCATCGTCGCGCGAAGACAGGAACAAAATCGGCACCTCGGAGGTTTTGCGGATTTCCCGGCACACTTCCAAGCCGTCAAACTCCGGCATGTTGATGTCCAACACGATCAGGTCTACAGCCGCTGCGTTAAATTGTTGCAAAGCCTGGCGCCCGTCTTCTGCCAGTGTGACTATCATTCCCGCTTTTTCCAATGCGAAGTTGATGACCTCGCGAATGTGGGCGTCGTCATCGACTATCAGGATATGTTTGCTCATGGTTTAGTGATTATTTGGTGCTGCAATTATTTTTGTTACTTACAAATGTCACGCAGAGACCTTCCAGGTTTCAGAAACCTGGAAGGTCTAGCCCGCAATGCTCTCAACAGGCGGACGGATAAAGCTGTTGAGTGGCTCGTCCGCTCAAACGAAACTTATGCCCTCTGGGTGTAACTATCAGGTTAACAGCGCACCGGGATCAAGATAAAAGATTTTATTCCAGGCCTGAGCTTTGCCGGCATCGTATTGCCAAAACAACGGCAACAAACTGCGAACGGAAAAGTGCAGATGCGGCGGCTTCCCTTTGGCATTGCCGGTGTTGCCGACCGTCCCGATAATATCACCCATGCTGACCTGCCGTAAAACGCGGGTATCTATCCTTTGCAAATGCGCATAATAATAAAAACGCCATTTCGGCCCCAACACCACTACGCTGTTACCGCCCATGTCGTTAAAACGGGCATAAACCACCAGGCCATTCGTTGCCGCCAAAACGTCCGCGCCTTCCTTGGCGAAAATATCGATACCTTTGTGTGTCCCGGAACGTCCCCAGGGCGAGTACCAAAAAGACGCCGGATTCCAATCGGCGGCGCTTGCACCTGCAACCGGAATGGTATGATTCGCCGGAATCAAATATCCAACGCTAACGACTAATAAGAGAAATACTAATTTTTTCATAACTTTGACTTTCATTTTTGCACTTCCGCCGACATATCTCCCTGCCCTGTCAGCTCATACCAGTCAAAATGGCGTGTCGCCAGCATCAATCCGGCAAGTACGATAAATAACAATAAACTGCCCATTAGTAGCGCGCTTTCTTCAGCTTGAAGAATAACGTACAACGATACATACAATATCGATAAACCGGCTCCAAGAATCAATCCCAACTTGCGACTGCACAAAATCGCGCCGAAATAAAATGTCAGCAAAGCCGTGCTGCAAAACGCTGCAACTCCGTAAGCCAACAGAAATTGAATATGTTCCGAAAGTGAAATCAGCAACAGATAAAATACCAACAGTGCCATGCCGACAAGCGTGTACTGAATCGGATGAACGCGCACTTTTTTCAGTAATTCAAACAGAATTAACGCTACAAAAGTCAAAATAATGAACAGCTCGGCGTATTTGATGCTGCGTTCGGACTGCTGGTAAACATCCACCGGCTGGATCAACTCAAAACCGACAGTGCGTTCCATTAGACTGGAACACTCGCCCTTATGGCAGCGTTCCATCGCATTGCTCACGTCATAAGAAAACGACGAGGCCCGCCACTCCGCAGTAAAGCCCTGATCGGTGATGTTGCGCTGTTCGGGAAGCAAGTCGCCGGTAAAGCTCGGATGAGGCCAGTTAGCCGCCAACCGAACATCGGTATTATTCGACAACAATGCAAAGTTTATCGAACGCATACCATGTAATTCCATATCGAAAGAAAACGGTATTTTGCTTTCGTGTTGCTGCGATAAGTCCGGTACGGCGACGTGCATTCCGGCAACCGTTCCCGGTAAATTGCCGCCCGGTTGAAAAGTGAGTTTTTCTCCGCTCCAGGTCAGGATTGGCGGCGTTGCTATGCCGCGTTGATCGCATACCAATACCGATATTTGCGGTTTTTCCCAGCGGATTTTATAGTCCTTATTCTTGGCGATCAGATCGAGCAAGGGCTGCGTGCTGAACTCGCCGCTCATCTGCACTGTATTGGTATAAACCGGTACGCCGTAAATCCCGCGGTAGCGCAGTGAGCTTTCCAGTTTGCTATTGATGTTCAATTGCTTCGGAATGATGTACAAAACGTCACGTACCGTCATTTCCTTGATAATTTCCGTTTCTTTTTTGTCTGTGCCGATAATTTTTTCTTTGGCGTTGTAAGTAAAATAATAAGGAATCGAAAGCACCGGCCCGGCAACAGTTTGGCTACCCGGCCAGCTTTGTTCGATACTTTGGTAGGCTTGCTGCCGCCAACTTACACGTTCGCTTACCAAACCCAGCATAAAAGACTGCGGCAGCATCAAACATAAAATCAGGAAAAAAATAATGCCCAGCTTGATATAAAAACTTTGTTTCATGATACGTGACTCCCTTGGTTTATGGTCACGGTATACTGTACGCAGCTATTATGCAGATATGGCAAAGGGAATATGAAAAATAACGACGGCGGATGTGCAGATTTAGTGCACTAGCTCTATGACTTGACGTGAATTACCCTAATAGCTTTAATGCCGGTTAGAGACAAGGTGGTCGGCAGCCATGACGACCGTTTTTATAGGATGTGGAAGTATTTTAATGTCTTGTACGAGCGTGTTTCGGTCACGTGAGAATCAGCTCCGGTAAATCATTTTATCTAAAATACTGTGTCCGGCAGTTATGCCTCGGTTCGATGAGCGGCCGTTCACGATAATGCTTAATCGGAATATAAGCTTTGCTCGATACTATCAACTTTAAAACAATGCTAACTCAACGGAGAGAAAAAAACATGCAGCAAAAAACGATTTTAACGCTCTGTGCGTCGCTGGCCATTTCAGCAACGCTTATCAACGATGCCGATGCCGCAAATTGGAAAGAGGTGCTTAATGCTGTGAATAGCAGTGTTAATGGTCAGCCGAATAACACCGGCCAAGCTTTGCTGCAGCAAGGCCAGCAAACTGTTAATAAGGCCCAGCCACTGCAAGCCGGTAGCCTGACTGACTTATTAATGCAGCGAACAGGTGTGACGCAAGCCCAGGCAATGGGAGGCGCTGGCGCTCTATTTCAAATCGCGAAAACAAAAATGCAGGCCGATGCGTTTGCCCAACTGGAACGGTCGGTGCCTGGTATGCAAGGGATGCTTGGAGCTGCGCCGGTACTATCGCAACCGACCGGTGGTTTGGCAGGCCGTTTGTCATCAATAGCCGGCGCTTCGGGCGGAACCGTGGGAAACTTGATTTCGGCAGCTTCCGCTTTCGAACAGCAAGGCATGTCGCCAGCGATGATTCAACAATTTGTTCCGGTGGTAATTGATTATGTTAGAGCTCAAGGTAACGACGCATTGGTCAATACGTTGAGCACGGCATTAATCGGACGTTGAGAGAGTATTTTTCTAAGCTGATCCCGTACTGTCATCCCGATAACGCTCGCCGGGATGACAGTTATACAAACACTTTAGTAACAAGAAAATTACTTGCCCGACACGTCCTTATGTCTTCTTATACCCAAAGGGCATAAGTTTCGTTTGAGCACGAGCCGCTCAACTCAGCTTTATAAACTTAAGAGTTTTCCTAGTAGGCATCATGTTATTGTTCAGCCCCAATCAAGTGTTAAGAATAACTTTCAGTTTTTTACCTGGCGTAAGCGAATTGCTGACTGCGGGCGAATTCCATTTACGCAGATCGGCGATTGAGACATTAAACTTACGGGAAATTTGCGCAAGTGAGTCGCCTTGCTTAACCGTATAACTAATCGAGCGGATCCCGGTTGTTGATGAAGCTGCGGCCTGTTGATTGGCTGCTTTAATCGTCAACTTCTGGCCTAAAACCAATGCCGCTTGGGCAGGAATTTTGTTCCAAGTTCGGATGTCATTAACGCTAACCGAAAATTTTTGCGCGACATTCCAGAATGTGTCGCCCTGTTTTACGACGTAAACTTGCGCATTTCCAGGTTTGTTGGCAACTTTGGCCGTCAATTGAACATCCGGCGATTTTTGTGCTGCAGCAGGCATTTTTAACAGCATGCCCGAATGGATGGAATTACTGGTTAAATGATTAGCCTGACGGATTGATTGCGGAGTTGTATTATTCTTCTCCGCAATAGATGCGAGACTCTCGCCAGCCTTAACTTTATGTTGGTTGGCACGTGCGGTCTGGATCTCGTCATGGCGCATATGCTCCATGATTTCGGCTTGATAACGCTTGAAATCAACCCGCTCATCATAAGGCAATTGTGCCAAGTTTTCTTTGAACGTTTGCGCCTTGTCGACAGGGATCAACAAGTGATGCGGCCCTTGCGGCGCGGTACTTGAGTGATTAAAGCCGGGATTTAATTTTAAAAATTCGTTAAGCGGGGTATTAGCTAACTCGGCAGCTTTGTTTAAATCGAGTTGGGATTTTGCGTCAACAAGTTCGCAATAAGGTTTGTTGGGAATATATTGTAAATCAATATTGTATTTGTCAGCGTTGGCAAATATTCTAGCAACTGCCAGCAAGCGCGGCACATAGTCGGCCGTTTCTTTAGGAAGGTCTAACGACCAGTAGTCGGTTGGCAGATTGAGATTTTCATTTTTTTCGATAGCTTTCCTTACATTACCTTTGCCGTAATTATAGGAGGCCAAGGCAAGATGCCAATCTCCGTCGAAAGTCTCTCCCAGATGTTTCAGAAATGAAGTTGCTGCTTTGGTTGAGGTATAAACATCACGGCGGCCATCGTACCACTCGTTCTGTTGAAGACCATACAAACGGCCGGTAGCCGGTATAAATTGCCAAAGTCCTGAGGCATCGCTTTTTGAATAGGCTTCGGGCAGAAAAGCGCTCTCAACAATAGGTAATAATGCCAGTTCGCCCGGAATATTTTTGGCTTCGATTTCGTCTAAGATAAGATGCAAGTAAGGTTCTGCGCGTTGCTGAACTCTGGCAAGATAGCCCGGATGACGTAAATACCAGTTCAGTTCGCGGTTAATTCGTTCATTTTCAATTTCAGGTAACGAATATAAAGATATTAACCGTTCCCAAACCGTATTCTTGTATTTTGTCGATACAGTATATTTTTGTTTACCGAACGGATGAAGAGCATGTCTCACATAGCTGTTATCCGTTTCTGAGCTGGCGGGTGGTCTATCGTTAAAAGAGTCTTTTGAGGTTGTAGAGCAGCCTGTTGCGATTAAAAAGATCAATACTAATAAAAATTTAATTGATCTGTTAAAGTTAACATCCATCATCTAAGCCTTTTAAGAATGAAGTTTATTATTAAGATGTTATCATTATAGCTTGTTTTTATTGAAAATCATTACAATAAGATTGTGTAGAATCCGGATATGAAGCGTAATTTCCTATTTGCCTGGTATCAAACACCTAGAGGCAAGCTGCTGCAACAGCTTGAGGCCGACTATTTGCAACGCTCTATTACCGTCAGTTGCAAACAGACTATTTTGCAAGTCGGTGGCTTAGGCTGGGAAAGTGAATTTATCGATTGCTCTTTATATAAAAACTTTACTATTCTTGATGCAAAAAGCTTGGGTTGCCCCAATGCAAGAAAAATACAAGCTAAAGCATACAGCTTACCGTTACAAAGCAACTCTGTAGATATGATTATAATTCCGCATTTATTGGAGTTTGACGCCTTTCGCTTTCAAACTATGCGAGAAGTGGAACGTGTTCTAAAACCGGAAGGCGTATTTGTTGTGCTGAACTTTAATCCTTGGAGTTTATGGGTTAGATACCAATACTTCTGGGATAAAAAAATGGCCGATTCATGGGGAGGCCACTTTATTTCCCGCTCAAGGATTTTAGATTGGCTAAAGTTATTAAATTTTGAAGTAACCACATCGTCGGAGTTTTATCTGGATACAGTAAAATCGACTCATGGAAAATTCATAACCCGTGGTCAATCGTTTACATCGACAGCTTATGCCATTAAAGCGATCAAGCGCCGTTATAATCTGATTCCGTTGACACCGGTAAACGCACTGAATCCTCGATTGATTCTGACAAACTCGCTTAACTCACCCACTACACAGCTAAACGAACATGAATGATGCCGTTATTATTTATACCGATGGCGCCTGCAGAGGCAACCCCGGACCAGGCGGCTGGGGAGCGATACTGAGCTATAAAGGCAATGTTAAGGAACTATACGGCGGTGATCTAGAGACAACCAACAACCGCATGGAATTGATGGCAGCCATTCAAGCATTGGAAGCCTTAACCAAACCTTGCTCTGTGCGGATGAACGTCGATTCAAAATACGTACTGCAAGGCATTACCGAATGGATGATTAACTGGAAAAAACGCGGTTGGAAAACAGCTTCCAAAATGCCGGTTAAAAATGAAGACTTATGGCGCCGGCTGGACACTGCGATTCAACGACACACTATCGAATGGACATGGATAAAAGGCCATTCAGGCGATATAAACAATGATAGGGCCGATGAATTGGCTAATCTCGGCATTGACTCATTAAAGAACGAACAACGAGTGACCTAGCGGTTAAAAACTGTTGGTTATTTTTAGACTGCCGTCTTGGTTTTTTGGCTAGACCCGGACTCTAATTCGACAATCAAGCACTTGCAATTTCTCCACAGTTCCTGTGCATAACTCTGTGCATAAGCTATCTATAACATCATTTAGACTCGATAAAACTTGTCTCTCAGTCAAATTGGAGTATTTTTATACAAGTCCTTATTTCATTAATATCAGCGCGTTACCGTTACAAGAGACTAATAGGATAATCTTCTCAAACTGGGACTCATCGTTTATCACAATTAAGCCAATCTGTGTATAAATAATAACATTCAGAAAGCCATAAAGTGTTTAACTTAATTCGGCTTAATTCAGCTTTTAACCTCACCTAAGCCCAACAAACCAGGCAAAACACATTTATATCGGTGACTTACTAAATTTTGCGGCTAAATGATCTCGATTACGATTGGAATTTTGCCGTTATTTCCAAGATAGCAGGAAGAAATAAGGCAAGAAATTTTGCTTTTAAGAAGTCAACTTCGACCTTGAATTGATGATTTGTATCATGCCAACCGCAATAAAAATACTCCCTTGGCAAGGTACTTAATTTGCATATATAAAGATATCACCTCAAAACTTTACTCAATTTATGCCGTAACCAGTTTTTAATACAAAATTAAGAACGTCTATAAATATCACGTCTTCTTTAAATGTAAAATATAACTGGTCACGTCTTTAAAATAGACTAAACAGCGATACCTACTTGTAAGGCATCAAACCAATCTAAAAACCGTTTGACGTCATCGCCTTTAAACATTCGCCCATGCTGTGGAGCCAAAATATCAATATCTAGATTTCTTACACGCTCAATCCAGACTCGTTTCGCTTGATTTGAGGGCATCCACCGTTGATGCCAAAAACGCATTTTTTCAACATGTGCGGCGAAATTGTCTACAAACACTGGGGTATCAGGCCCTTCGATAGCGGCACCGACATCACCTGTCATCAGAATTTTAGCTTGAGGATCATAGACATGAAAGTTTCCTGACGAGTGTAAATAATGGGCAGGAATAAGCTGTAGCTCTACAGATTCTAACTTAATCGTTCCACCATTATCCGGAATGGGTACATATTCTATGGATTCACAACTGTAATGCCGCAAGAAACCTTCCCAAATAGCCGGCGCATGAAGCTTGGCATTAGTTAAAGCCTGATCCCATAAACCTAATGACGAAATCACATCCGGATCCTGATGCGAAGCAAATAAATCGGTTATTTGATCCACCGGGGCATGGTGCAACACTGCGGCCATCATTGGAGCAAACAGCTCGGCACCGCCTGGATCCAAAAGCAAACAGCGATTCGGTGTGCGTACTACATATTGATTAGTGTCGATTATATTATTAGGTTTACCTTCATCCCTTCCAAACATAATCCATTGATGCGATCCTTCGTATATTTTGGTCATTTTCATGAAAAAACTAGCCTCCTAAGGTTAGCAGCTATTCAGCTATTGCGATAAATGGATAATGCGATCCTGCAACGTTGCACATTATCATGAATAGTATGTGCAGCTTTATCCACACTTTCGGCAACTGCCTGCAGGCTTTGCAAATATTCACCTGCCTGTGATGCTTCAATTCTTGAGTTTGCAGCGATAACTCGTGCGGCGCGTGCATGATGCATTACCGCTTCCAGTTGACCCAATAACTGCGAAACATCCCGCTTAAACTGCCTTTGGCAATCTTGCATTGAAAGTTTTGCTTGATTCACAGGCTCCTGCATGGATTTGGCATAAGTAGCATCTCCAGCCATTTTTGTGGCTAACTCAAACTTATTATAGGCGGCTGTTTTTTGGAACTCATCGACTGTTAATCGATATAACACTAACGCGTAAATGTTGATATTAGTAACCAGCTCAATGGTTTCTTTGGCCAGCTCATTAATAAAGTCAGTAATTGGCTGAAATCCTTTTGCTTTATCCCCAGCTCTAAATGCAATAGCCTTTGCATTGGCTGCAGCTAATGATATTTCCTTAGCCACCACCATGACTGCGCTTAACTCCGAGGTAATTGAAGCTACTGCAATAAATTGTGATTTAGTCTGATTGGTCATATTGAATTACACGGCATGAAATGTAACGTTTTTAAAATTCTGCATCTGGCATAATACGCGGCACTTATCCTAGATGATAAGCTGTTATATGTAATACCCGCATAAGAAACGCTGCCAATTACATTCGAAAAAGACTGCTAAGATATTAAATTACCTTACTAGTACTGCCCGGCTTAACCAAGCTTAAAACTTTATGTGAAACCTCGTCTAACGATACCACATAATCAGTGCATCCTAACTTGAATGCTGCTCCCGGCATTCCCCAAACCACACTGGATTGCTCATCCTGAATAACTGTTTTAGCACCGGCATCATGCATTTCTTTCATGCCCATTGCCCCATCAGCCCCCATACCTGTTAATAATACGCCAACGGCATTTCCTCCTGCGCACTGAGCGACTGAACGGAACAACACATCGACAGCCGGCTTATGGCGATTGACAGGTAAGCCGTCACTCAATTGAATAATATATTTACCGCCTTCCCTAATCACCAGCATATGCTTATCTCCCGGTGACAGATAGATGTGACCTGATTCAACCGTCTGCCCATGTTTGGGAATACAAGCTGACATTTCTGTGGCAAGGTCGATATGTCTTACGAATGACTCACTAAATGCAGCAGGTAAATGCTGCGTTATTAAGATAGGCGGGGTATCTGCTGGAAAGCCTTTAACAACTGTTTTAATCGCTTCTGTTCCACCGGTTGAAGCGCCTAAAGCAATTATTTTATTGGTTGGACTAATATGAGTTTTTACTGGAGCCGCTTTCAGAATCACATCGACCGAGTGCTTTTCTGAAATTTCGGTTACTGGTGGAGCTGCCGGAGTTTTAGGTTTAGCTACTCTATTGTAAACGTTGCCTACCTTTGCTTGTGCCGCAACAATAACCTTGGAAATAATTTCGTCAGCATATTCATTTAATGTATTGACAACGTCAACTTTCGGTTTGGCAATAAAATCGACAGCACCCAATGATAAAGCGTTTAAAGTAGCTTCCGCCCCATGTTCAGTTAGCGTTGAAATCATCACAACCGGAGTCGGTCTTAAACGCATCAAGTTGCTTAAGAAGGTTATTCCATCCATGTGTGGCATTTCAATATCCAGCGTCAACACATCCGGATTCAATTGTTTAATCATTTCCCTGGCAATAAGAGGATCAGCTGCTGCGCCAACAACCTCAATATCGGGTGACGAACTTAAAACCTCAGTCAGGATTTTCCTAATTAACGCCGAATCATCAATAACCAATACTCGTATCTTACCCATAAATCCACTCTAAAAGAAATCCATCGCCACCATAAACTAGGTGTATTTTCAATATTGTTAACACTACCTTACTGTTTAAGTAATTACATCATTGGCAAAAATTTATAAATCTTTTCATACTGATACTTACTCTCTATCTAACTTCTGTCGCGTCTGCACCAGAATTCCTTATTTTAGGCTTGATTATTGGAGTCTTCTAATATTAGCTTTTGAGGCCATTTTTACCTTGGCAATTATATCCTCAGCATACTCGTTTAATGCATTTTCTACATCGATAACTGGTTTAGCGATAAAGTCCACCGCACCCAACTCCAGCGCTGTTAAAGTAACTTCGGCATTACTTTCTGTGAGAGCGGAAATCATCACCACAGGCATAGGCCGGAGCCGCATCAAGTTACGTAAAAAAGTTATCCCATCCATACGCGGCATTTCAATATCCAGCGTCAATACATCCGGATTCAGTGCCTTAATCATTTCTCTGGCAACATAAGGGTCTTCTGCGGCCCCAACTACCTCAATATCTTCTGATGAGCTCAATATTTCAGTTAAAACCTCTCTGATTAACAATGAATCATCAACAATCAATACACGTATTTTATTCATTGCATACTCTTAAAAAAGCTCAACATCACCTTCAACAGGCGCATTTTTAATATTGTTAAAATACTGTCTCTCCCTTCTTACAATTGTATCGTTATGCAAATGCTCGATCTTTTTCATCCCTACTTTTCCTGTTCTAGGGAAGTAAATTATTTTTCTGGGATAGATATCGCCCAAGTCCTGAGATAATAATAGCAATCCTTCTGTGTCGATATAGTCTAATATAAACTCAATATTTTTAAGTCCAACATCAGTTAGTGTTGGAATAATTTTACCTCCGCCGAATACCTTAACCTCTAAATTCTTTCTTTTGCCGCCATTCATCAAAATAGTATTGATTAAATGTTCCATGGCATAATTTCCGTAACGGGTCGCATTACCGACTACTGCTTCATTGCCCTGCTTGAGTTTATCGGCCGTAGTTTCCGGCAACATAAAATGATTCATTCCTCCTAGGCCTATGACTTTATCTCTGATACAAGCCGATATACAAGATCCCAATACAGTAGTAATCAATTCATCATCGTGAGTTACATAATATTCACCTGGCAGAATCTTTGCGGCAATCAGGCCGCGCTCTTTATCCAAGTACCTATTAATGTGCTCAAAACCATCAATGGAGGGTAAACCAATATCATTGCTAACGCTCATTAGTATTTATGTATTTTTCCTGTAACTGGTACATGCCACCAACTCAAACTCATTTGAAAGTTGATTTAATGATTCCGAGTGTCCAATAAATAGCCATGATCGACTAGATAACATTTGAGCATATCTTTTGGCAAGCGCTGTCTTAGTCTCGCGATCAAAATAGATCAGAACATTGCGACAAAAGATAAAATCAAAATGACATTTCATCGGCCAATCTTGTATCAAATTCAATTTCTTAAACTGAATAATTTGTTGTAATTGCGGCCTTACTTTTACTTGACCGGATTGGGATGCTTTACCACGCATAAACCACTGCTTAAGCACACTCTCAGGTAACTCACTAACACGATCTTCCGTATAAATACCTTCAGAAGCGGTCTGCAAAACGTTAGTGTCTAGATCAGTTGCCAATATCTTAATATCCCAATCACTAGGAACGTTCTCCAGTAAGGTAATTGCTATAGAATAAGGTTCTTCGCCTGTGGAACACCCCGCAGACCATACCCTAATTTGCTTGGAAGCTTTGTTTCTAACTAGAATTTCTGGAATAACAACATCACGAATATAATCAAAATGGTGCATTTCCCTAAAAAACGCGGTTAGATTAGTCGTTATCGCGTTAATAAATTCGGTAAACTCATGCTCTGGATGATCTTTAAGATATTGACAATATTCCTTAAAATTTGTTAGTCCAAGTTTTCTCACCCGTTTGGACAATCTGGAATAAAACATATCAAATCTTTCATCAGGAACTTGAATGCCTGAATGCTCATTGGATAATTTCCTTAAAAAATTAAAGTCATCAGCAGTGAATTTAAATTCGCGATCCTTTTCAACAATGGCCATCTTTAAGCTATTTCCTGTCCATCAAAAGTTACATATCTTGCACTTCAAGCACGTCCAATAAACCCAACAGCCGAGTAGACTCAACAAAACGTGGAGATGGATAAATAATGGTAACTTTCTTTTGTAACTTAACTGAATCTTTTTTCAATGAAACAAGAAGTTGCAACGTAGCAGTATCTATTGACGAAACATCGGAGGCATTTATTTCGATTTCATCATGCACTGCCAATAAATTCTTCAGTTTTTCGTGTAACTTGACGACATTTTGAATAGACAACGTAGCGTCTAAATCAATCTGTGAACTTTCCTCTTCTGACGCCCAACCTTCGTCATCTGCTTCTTCTTCGATATCGTGTGAATCAATAGAGGGGCTTGCTTCTTCTACTAGCCCATCATAACCAGAATTTTCAGCTTCAATCGTACCCAACTCATCCTCTTCACTAATATTCGGGCTTACGATTTCATCAATATTATCTGCCAAATCATCCGCTAAGAAATGATCTTCATTCTTTTCAGTGTCATCATCCATCCACGCTAAAGGATCGTATCCGATTAAACTATTTTCTTCACTTGTTGCCATACATCACCTTGCCTTCAAGAAAATCATGAGCAAGGCTACGAAAATCCCTTGCCGAACGACTTTTCGGACTATATTCTAAAATTGTTTTGCCAAAGCTAGGACACTCTGCGAGCAATGCTGTTTCTCTAACGACCGTTGCTAATATTTGCTCAGGGAAATGTGTAAGTAAAACATTTAGTACCTGACTCGATATTCTTCTATTAGGTGAATATCGCGACATTACCAATAAAGTTTTATATTTACGCTGTAAAGCTTTTTCAAACCTCTTAATTGTAGCCATCAGATGCGATAACCCTTGCAAAGCAAGGAAGTCACTGGCCATAGGAATTAAAATTTCGTCAGCTGCAATCAATGCATTAGCAACTAACAATCCCGAAGATGGTGGGCAATCAATAAAGATAAAATCCTGATCGTCAAGATTCCCCTGCAAAGCGTCCTTTAATAGCACACCACGAGGCGAACTGCTGGCAGTTAGCTGCTCAATATCCTTAAGTTTTGACCCTGAAGTGATTAATTGTAAATTGTCTCTAACTGGAATAAGCTGCTGACAGGCTTTTTTCATTTTCAACATTGCCTCGTCAATACCGCCAATCCCTCGTTCTGTAACACCTAAAGAAACCGCTAAATGGCCTTGAGGATCAAGGTCTATGGCGGTAACTTTTGCCCCCAATTCTGCAATAGCATGACATAAATTTGCAGTAGTAGTCGTTTTGCCAACACCACCTTTCTGATTGATTATTGCAACAATTCTCACTGTCACACCAAACTTTCAATACCCTCAACCTCGTCGGGATTGAGCAATTTGTCAACGTCTAACAGCATAATCATTTTTTTCTTGTACACATGCATACCACGCATGTAACGCGTATCGATTTTTGAGCCAAAGTTTGGCGATTTTTTGATGTCTGCCAAGTTAATATCTAGCACATCGGAAACCGCATCAGCCACGATACCCATAACAAACTGGTTTGGGCCGTGTTCGACACAGAGCACAATAACTACCGTTTTCGGAGAGTATTCACAATGCTCAAGAGAAAACCGCTCCCTTAAGTCTATAATAGGAACAACGGAGCCACGTAAATTCAACACACCTTTAACAAAAGCAGGTGTGTTCGGTATTATACGAACTGCTTCCCAACCACGAATTTCTTGTACTTTCAAAATCTCAACTCCATACGCTTCATCTGCGAGTTGAAAGGTGAGAAATTGCTCTACCCTGCTATTATTTGACTGCACATCTGTTGTCATTGTTATAGCTTCCTATCAGTTATATAGTTTACAGCCTTTAACATTATTAAAACTCCTCCCACTCATCACTGCTGTCGCTTTTTGACTTATTTGATAATAATATCGGAGAAGCTGCGACTTTTCTTACTTGGGCTTGGGACGCCTTGTTACGTGCAACTGGCCTGGCGGTAGAAGCGCTCTTTGAATTAACTCTAAAAAAGCTAAGCAACTGTGTCATATTAGTAGACTGCTCACTCATGGCAATACTGCCGGCTGCGGCCTGCTCTGCTAAGGCTGCATTTTGCTGAGTAATGTCATCCATTTGAGAGACCGCTTGATTTACTTGCTCAATACCTGCTGACTGTTCTGAACTGGCACTGGCAATATGAGCCACAATATCACCAACTTTTGCAACGCTTTCGACAATTTCAGTTAATGCTGCACCTGTTTCATTAACGAATGCGGTTCCAGCACGGACTTTCTGTACGCTGTTCTGGATTAGCTCATTGCTTTGCTGTGCGGCAGTTGCGCTTCGTTGGGCCAGATTACGAACCTCTGTCGCAACAACTGAAAATCCGCGCCCCTGCTCGCCGGCTCTGGCAGCTTCTACAGATGCATTCAAGGCTAACAAATTGGTTTGAAACGCAATTTCATCAATTACACCGATAATTTCAGCAATTTTATTACTGCTTTCATTAATTTCCTGCATTGCAGCAATGGCTGACTGAACTACCCCGCCACCTTTTTGAGCTAATTGGCTTGCTAAATTAACCACTTCAGTCGCCTGAACCGTATTCTGCGCATTATTTTTAACTGTACTGGCGAGTTCTTCCATACTCGCGGCAGTTTCTTCAAGACTGGCAGCCTGCTGTTCAGCACGATGAGATAAATTATTGTTGCCACTAGCCATTTCTTGCGAGGAACTGTCTATAAAATCAGCGGCATCTCTGATCTGAATTATAAATTCGCTAAGCTTAGCCAAGGTGCTATTAATATTATTTTTACATTCCGCATAGACACCTTCATATTCATTCGTAATGGCTGAGGTTAAATCCCCTTCGGCCATATTTTCCATTACTGTGTTAACATCATCAAATACACTTTCAATAACATCCGTTAATTCATTAATACCAGCGGAAAGAACTTTGGTAAATCCCTGTTTGTCAGCTAAATTTATACGTGCACTTAAATCACCGGCTTTAACACCTTGTACCAATTGATCGATTTCCTGCTCAATTAAAACTTCATGAGTTCTATCTTGCCATTCAGCAACGTAGCCAATGCGCTCCCCGCCTTCGCCGTTAACGGGGCTAACGATAATATTCATATGACGCCCCCCAATAACGAGCTGAGCCCTAAGTGGTTCTTGTGATTTCTCCAGAGCCCCACTTTTAATAGTAGCGTGATATTGATTGACATTTGACCCTAGTAATTTATCAGCGGAAAAATTAGGTAATTGAGTTCGGATATCACTTTCTGCTGTCTTGAACATTCTTTGAACACTATCGTTCATATAGATAATTTCAAAATTCTTATTCGCTACCATAACGGGTGATTGAACATTATCCAACGCCTGAGTAATCCGTTTAGAATCTGCTAGACCTTGTTTGTAATCGGCCAAATCCACACCCAACTTGACCTCCATACAATACAAACCACGTAAAAAATCGCCCAGTTGGTCTTCCCGCTTTAAGTTCACTTTGTTTCCGAAGCTTCCACTACTCAACCGATAGCAAATAGTAACTGCTGTTTCCAATGTATCAGTTATTACCTTTGTCATATTAATACTGAGTACCGATGCCATTGTAGCCAACAACGTAACGCCAGCTAATAAGGCATATTCTTGAGTCAAGAACAATCGATACATCAAGAAAAAGATAGGCAGTAAAAAAGCCGATACTATGAAAGCATTCTTTTTTACGATTGCAATTTCGCCGATAGATTTAAACATAGCGGCTAGACCCGCTGGTCTTATTTTGACTTCGCCGGCATTTATTTTCTTATATAAAAGCTCAGCGGCAGGAATCGCATCGCGTTTTGGAGGATGACGAACAGAGAGATACTCATAAACCTTTCCATCTTTAAATAACGGCATGGCATTCGCTTCAACCCAGTAATGGTCTCCATTTTTACACCTGTTTTTAACCAAGCCTTGCCAAGGTCTAAGTTGTTTTAAAGTCATCCATAAATCCTCATAAGCCGCCGCCGGCATATCAGGATGGCGCACAATATTATGCTCTGCGCCAATTAGCTCATCACGGGTGAAACCGCTGGTTTCAACAAATGCATCATTAACGTAAGTAATACGACCCATCAAATCAGTTCTTGATACCAGGATGGTGCCCTTTTTCAGAATGATCTCATTATTAGTTATCGGCATATTAATCTTCACGCTATGTTACCTCTCAACAAACCATGCGAAATACATTTACCCATACTGGACACTTGGAAATCATTAGCTTTCATCCTGATCAACCAATTCTTCCAGTTTCAGTAATTTATCCACATCAAGGAGCATTACCATGCGCTCATTAACCGATACCAGTCCGTTAATAAATTCGTTACTTACTTTAGTTCCAAAATCCGGAGCGCTTTGAATTTCAGTCTTATCCACGCTGATTACGTCAGAGACAGAGTCAACAACAACCCCCATTATGCGTGTTTTATTACTGTCTCCGGTTTGCAACACGACAACCACCGTCAATGCCGTATATTCGGCTTTACTCAGATTAAACCTTTCTCTCAAGTCTAGAATCGGCACAATTGAGCCGCGTAAATTAACAACACCTTTCTCGTAGCAAGGAACATTTGGAATTCTGGATACAGGTTCCCAACTTCGGATTTCTTGTACCCGCAGAATATCAACCCCATATTCTTCCTTACCCAAGGCAAAACTCAGATATTGAACGGCGTTGTCCAAGTTTCTACTGTAGTGATATTGATCTATATCTTTATTTTCGGCTTCTTGTTCCATATATGCTTCTATATGTTGTGCTTTTATCTATGTATTAGCGAGTTGAAAAACGCACCAAACCAGGAACATCAAGAATCAGCGCAACAGACCCATCACCCAAAATAGTTGCACCTGAAACGCCTTCCACTCGTCGGTAATTTGCTTCCAATGATTTAATAACAACCTGTTGTTGCCCCAATAACTCGTCTACAAGCAAACAACAAAGCTCTCCTTGCCCCTCAACGACCACCAGGACCCCTTCTTTCGACTTCGTCGGATTACCTGAATGAACATTAAAAATTTTGCGCATTCTAATAACAGGTAGGTATTCATTGCGCAAACGAAAAGTTTCTCCTTTGCCCGCAACTTTATTTAACATTCTTTCCGTAATGTTAATTGATTCAATAATAGAAACTAACGGCACAATGTAAGTCTCATCGCCGACGGCAACAGATTGACCATCAAGAATTGCTAACGTCAGCGGCAAATGGATCGCGATTGTTGTTCCCTTACCCAATTCAGAGACAATCTCAATATTGCCGCCTAACGACTGGATATTTCTTCTCACAACATCCATTCCCACGCCACGCCCGGAAATGTCGGTAATCTGCTCAGCTGTAGAAAACCCCGGCATAAAAATCAGTTCAAATATCTGTTTTTCGGTAAGAAGGTTATTTTCTTCAATTAACCCTTTTTCTATGGCCTTAGATAGAAGTTTATCTTTATCTAATCCACGACCGTCATCGATAATTTCTATAACGATGTGTCCACCACGATGATACGCCTTCAGTTCTATAGTTCCCGTTTCCGACTTACCCGCCGCAACTCGGTCTGCTGGCATTTCTATACCGTGGTCCAAACTATTTCTGATCAAGTGGACTAAAGGATCATTAATCAACTCGACGACAGCTTTATCAACTTCGGTGTTTTCTCCGACAAGTTTTAGTACGATTTTCTTATCTAATTTACTGCTGATGTCGTGCACTAAGCGTGGAAAACGGCTAAAAACAAAACTAATAGGCAACATCCGGATATTCATGACGCTTTGTTGTAAATCCCGAGTGTGCCGTTCTAATTGCGCCAGTCCTCTTTTAAGCTGACCAACCTTATCCATGCTGAAGTTTTCTCCCACTAGACCCAACATAGACTGGGTAATGACAACTTCGCCGACCATATTGATCAAAGTATCGATCTTGTCAGTATCTACGCGAATAGAGCTGGCTTTCGCCATATTTTTTGCTGTTTCGTTATCTGAATCTTGAGACTCAGCCTTTTTAGCTTCTGCATTCGGCTTAGATTTAACCTCAACGGGTTTTGGGGCGGGACTGTTAGAAACAGCTATTGCGACAGGCTCAGGGATTACATTGTTGACAGTGGGAGATGGTTTTGAAGTTTTAGCAAGGGGTTGAATATCCATCTCACAATCCCCTTCAACCCAATTAAATATTTCTTTAATATCGTCACCGGAAATATCATTCCCAACAACTTTTAAATCCCAAGAAATATTGCATTCCTCTGGATCTAATTCATAAAAACCTGGAACATCCTGTACATTAACAATAGTAGTTAATTCACCTAATTCGTTTAATTCTCGAAATAATCTTACAGGATCATTACCGGTTTTCAGCAAATCCAAATATGGGCAAAAAGCTATCTTCCACCCCTGTTCGTCTAATTCAAAGGACTCTTCTTCATCAACATGGGGAATATTGTCGATGATTGTTTTTTCATTCACTGCCTCATGTTCAATCGGCAATACTGGTGCCTCCGCCACGGAGCTGCCATTAAGCACAGCTTCCAAAGCTGCCTTATGCTTTGCTACACTTGAATTGTTGACATCCTGTTCATTCTGTATAGCAGTTAACATCTCTCTAAGACAATCAACCGAACCGAGCAAAACGTCTACCGCAGGCTGAGTTACTTTCCTGCGTCCATCCCTCATTTCATCAAGCAACGTTTCCATAATGTGAGTGTAATCTGCGACAACGGTAAAACCAAAAGTTCCACTGCCACCCTTTATCGAATGCGCTCCTCTGAAAATGGTATTGATTATTTCCGAATCAATATCTCCCATATCGAGAGTCAACAATCCTGACTCCATTGCTTCCAAGCCTTCAAAACATTCTTCAAAGAAGACTTGATGGAACTGCGACATATCAATAGACATAGACTTACCTGTGTGCGCCTAGATTCATTTAAACAAGATTAACGTAACTCAAAAATTCTCTTTAATTGCCTTATTGGGATAAACGTTTAACTTATCCTAAATGTTCAGAATAAAGCCGCAAAAACTTCCAGCATGCGCTTAACACTCTTAGGCACGATGCATTTAGTTAACCTAAAACTTTCAATAACGTTTTTAATAATTGATCAGGATTGAAGGGCTTAACCATCCATCCCGTTGCACCGGCAGCTTTGCCTTCTTGCTTTTTTTCGATTCCTGACTCAGTCGTCAGCATCAGCATTGGAATAAATTTATAATCGGGGAGCGCTCGCAAATCTCTAATTAAAGTAATGCCGTCTTTGTTTGGCATATTGACATCAGTTACCACGCAATCAAACTTCCTTGTTTGTGCTTTTTCTAAAGCATCTACTCCATCCACTGCCTCTTCGACATCGTATCCAGCAGCTCTTAGAGTAAATGAAACCATTTTCCTCATTGAAGCTGAATCGTCAACTGCAAGAATACTTGCCATTGTTTTCTCCATTAATATTTAATTTCTAAAGCAAAAATCTTATGTGAAGATACAACACCTAGGTTTGGTTATTTAAGTATAGTCTAATTATTTTGTTGCATCATATTTCTAATCCAGAATCTTAACTTCTGCATTTTCATTGTAGCAAACAAAAAAACACCCCACTAGAGAAAATCCCTAGTGAGGTATATTTGGTGCCGATGGCCGGATTTGAACCGGCACAACTTTCGTTACCACCCCCTCAAGATGGCGTGTCTACCAATTTCACCACATCGGCTAAAACATGATTGCGAAGATACTACGTAATAAACACTATCTTAATCGCTTTTTCCGTAGTGCTTTTTACTGTATCGTAACAATATTTATTACTTTTTTTCAACTGACTGCTCAATTCCGGTCTCTGCCGGAGCAACAACCGGCACTTCTTCAGATTTAGGAGAAGGATTACCAGTTTCTTTTGCACTACCCGCTTCAGGAATACCGAGCGTATCCTGCTCAGCCTTAGGAGAATTCATTAAGTCATAAGCAGCGCCTTGCTTGCTGTTCATTACTGCAAGACCCAAGCTGGTCATAAAAAACAAAGTCGCCAAGATAGCTGTAGCTCTAGACAAAAATGATGCCGCACCTTGAGCACCGAAAACAGAACCTGAAGATCCTGTTCCAAAAGCAGCACCTGCATCAGCCCCTTTGCCTTGTTGCATTAATACTAATCCAACAACCCCTAAGCCTAATAGCACATGAATAACAATAATTACCTGATACATAATAAAGTTTAAATTACTCTAAATTGAATGATAAATCTTCAAAAAGGATTCCGCATCCAACGAAGCCCCACCAATTAAGCCGCCGTCAATATCCGGCATGGCAAACAAGCCTTTTGCATTGTCGGGCTTCGCGCTGCCGCCGTATAAGATTTGTATCTTGTCAGCAATTGCCTGATCTTTAGCAGCAATATATTTTCTAATATACTGGTGAACTTCTTGAGCCTGTTCATCAGTTGCTGTTTTTCCTGTTCCTATAGCCCAAACCGGCTCATAAGCAATGACTGCAGCACCAAAAGCAGCTATACCAGCTAAATTAATAACTGCATTAAGTTGGGCATCAATTATTGAAAAGGTCTCGTCTTGCTCGCGTTGTTCCAGCGTTTCCCCCACACATAATACAGGGGTAATATTTTGTTCTTGCGCTTGGCAAAAACGAGCGGCCACTGTTTCATCAGTATCGCCATAATAACTGCGTCTTTCGGAATGCCCTACTAGAGCATACTTACAATTGAATTCAGTTAGCATTGCCGCAGAAACTTCCCCAGTAAAAGCGCCTGATAACTTATCAGCAACATTCTGAGCACCAACGGCCAATGCAGTATTTTCGACTAATTCACTCACCTTGGGCAGATGCACATAAGGCACGCATACCGCAATATCGGCTTTATTATCTCCTAACCCGGCAATGATACCTTTCACAAGTAACTCGGCACTGGCAAGAGTTCCATTCATCTTCCAATTTCCCACAACTAGAGACCGACGCATTACCACTCCTCACATAGAATCAAACCGTCTATAATATATATTAATAGCCTACAATTCAAGCCTCCATTGCTTTCTTAACATCATCAGCTATTTGATGCGCATAATTTCCAACTAAATCGGCTTGTTGACCTTCTACCATCACACGAATTAGCGGCTCTGTTCCCGAAGCCCTCAGTAAAACCCGACCACTATCTCCTAACTTTTTCTCAACAGCCTTCACTGCTTTTTGAATAATCTCATTCTCAGCTGGATTTATTTTCTTGTCAGTTCTTACGTTTACCAGAACTTGTGGATATTTTTGCATTCCGGACTTCAATTCATGCAAACTTTTGCCGCTGGTTTGCATTTCCGCCAATATTTGCAAAGCAGCGATAATACCGTCACCTGTTGTTGTTTTATCCAAGCAGATAATATGCCCAGAATTTTCCCCCCCTAAAATCCCTTTATGCTCTGTTAGCATCTCCATGACATATCTATCACCGACATTAGCCCTAAGCAGTTCAAGCCCCAATTTCTTCAAACCGTGCTCCATGCCAAGATTTGTCATTAAAGTACCTACTATAGGCCCCGACATTAACCCTATATCTAACCTTGCTTTAGCAATAATATAAATAAGCTCGTCACCATCAACAATTTCGCCTTTATGATCCACCATAACCAATCGATCGCCATCACCATCCAAAGCAATACCTAAGTCGGCACGATAAGACAACACTGTTGCCGCCAACTTCTCCGGCTTAGTTGCACCGCATTCATCATTAATATTAAGACCATCCGGTTCAGCTCCAATAGTAACAACCTCAGCACCCACTTCGCTAAACACATGCGGTGCTATATGGTAAGTCGCCCCGTGCGCGCAATCAATTATGATTCGCATACCTGTAAAATCCAGTTTTGTAGGCACGCTGGCCTTGCAAAATTCTATGTAGCGACCAGGAGCATCAACCAACCGTTTTGCCTTGCCCAACTTTGACGACTCTACTGTTGTCATCGGCGAATCCATATATTCTTCTATTCTTTGTTCTATCTCATCAGGCAACTTCGTTCCTTGAACCGAGAAAAACTTTATTCCATTATCATAATAAGGATTATGCGAAGCACTGATAACAATACCCGCTTGCGCTCTTAAGGTGCGCGTTAAATAAGCCACCCCCGGAGTTGGCATCGGCCCCAACAGACGCGTATCGACTCCGGCAGCAGTTAAGCCCGCCTCTAATGCAGATTCAAACATATAACCAGAAATACGAGTATCTTTACCAACCAGAACAAAACCATGCCCTTCAGTTGCAAACACTCGCCCAGCGGCCCAACCTAGCTTCAAGAAGAAATCCGCCGTTATCGGGTATTCCCCCACCTTTCCTCTAATGCCATCAGTCCCAAAATATTTTCTTGTCATAATCCCAAAACCTAAAAACAGGGTAAAAAACAGTTTGCTATCTACACTTCAGTTTGTATAGACCGCACACAAAAAAAGGAGAGGTATTATGCCTCTCCTTTTTTGTGTCAATTCCGAAAATCCTCAGCTTTGCTCTGCTGTTCCGCCAATTGATTTCTCATTTTTTATATCATTTTTGCTTTTAATATCGCCTGTTATAATATCACCGTGAGATGAAGGCGGTTTATCATCCCAGCCTTGAGGAGCTCTTACCGGCTTACGAGCCATCAAATCCTCAATTTGATATTTATCGATGGTTTCATATTTCATCAAAGCGTCAGCCATGGCATGAAGAATATCAATATTTTCATTCAAAATTGTTTCGGCACGCTCATAATTCCGGTCAATAAAAGAGCGAATCTCCTCATCAATAGTATGCGAGGTCTCCTCCGCCACTGTTTTGTGCTGAGTTACCGACCGCCCCAAAAAGACCTCGCCTTCTTCTTCACTGTATGATAACGGCCCCAAACGCTGAGAAAATCCCCATTTAGTCACCATGTTCCTAGCCAGCTCAGTTGCCCGCTCAATATCATTAGATGCGCCGGTGCTGACTTGCTCCCGACCAAAAACCACTTCCTCCGCAATCCGTCCGCCGTATAAACTGGAAATCATACTATCGAGTTTTTGCTTGCTGGCGCTATATTGATCTCTCTCAGGCAAAAACATGGTAATACCCAGCGCACGGCCTCTAGGCATAATGCTGACCTTGTATACAGGATCATGCTCAGGAACCAATCTACCGACAATGGCATGTCCCGCTTCATGATAAGCGGTCATTTTCTTTTCTTTCTCATTCATGACCATAGAGGTTTTTTCAACCCCCATAATCAATTTGTCCTTAGCTTTTTCCAAATCAGCCATATTGACCACCCGCTTATTCATTCGAGCAGCAAACAAAGCAGCTTCATTGATTAAATTAGCCAGATCCGCTCCAGAGAAGCCTGGAGTACCTTGAGCTATATATTTAACCTCAACATCATCGGCAATAGGCACTTTTTTAACATGTACAGCAAGAATCTGTTCGCGCCCCCGAACATCGGGCAGCCCCACAGTTACTTGACGATCAAACCGGCCCGGCCGCAATAATGCTTTATCCAACACATCGGGACGGTTTGTTGCCGCAATAACGATAATACCTTCGTTACCCTCAAAACCATCCATTTCAACTAATAATTGATTTAGTGTTTGTTCACGCTCGTCGTTACCACCGCCCAAACCGGCTCCGCGCTGACGGCCAACCGCATCAATTTCATCAATAAAAATAATGCAGGGAGCATGTTTCTTGGCTTGTTCGAACATATCACGTACGCGAGATGCACCAACACCAACAAACATTTCAACAAAATCAGAACCGGAAATAGTAAAAAACGGCACTCTGGCCTCGCCGGCAATAGCTCTGGCCAACAAGGTCTTACCTGTTCCCGGCGGACCGATCATCAATGCACCACGGGGAATTTTACCGCCTAGCTTCTGATATTTAGCCGGATCTTTAAGAAAGTCGACCATTTCAACAACTTCTTCTTTAGCTTCATCACAACCAGCCACATCTGCAAAAGTCACTTTAATCTGGTCTTCTTCAAGCATTCGGGCTTTGCTTTTACCAAAGTTCATCGCCCCCCGTCCGCCGCCGGCACCTCCTTGCATTTGCCGCATAAAGAAAACCCATACTGCAATAAGCAACAACATAGGACCAAAAGAAACCAGCAACTGCATCAGCATGGATGGCTGCTCGGGTGGGACAGCCTTGATTTCGACGCCATTTGCCAGCAAATCATCCACTAAATGAGGGTCCGAAGGTGCGTAAGTCTTAAATATCTGACCACCCTGCATCTTGCCTTTAATAATATTGTCTTCAATCATTACCTGCTGAACTTGGCCTGCTTTTACAGACTCAATAAACTGCGAGTAAGACAACGACGAATCGGCCCTATCACTTTGTGGACCGAAATTATTAAAAACGGACATCAATACAACTGCAATGACGACCCATAGGATTATATTTTTCATCATATCGTTCAATTTACACACCCTGGGCCTGAACGGCTCTTGATTTAGAAACTCAGTGATTATATCAGGAATTAATTTCCCTGACTGTCGTTATTTGCCTGCACCAATCACCCATGACAATACGACTTATACCCAAAGGGCATAAGTTTCGTTTGAGCAGACCAGCCGCTCAACTCAGCTTTATACCCAAAGGGCATAAGTTTCGTCTGAGCGGACAAGCCGCTCAACTCAACTTTATCCCGCTTGGTGCGCATGCGTTTTTACTAATATTAGGACTATATGAAATTATTTAAAGCCTTTAGCTAAAATATAAACCTCATTACTTCGCGGCCTTGACGCTTTTGGCTTTCTAATAACCACCTTTGTAAAAGATTGCTGCACTTCCTTATAAAAATCCTCAAAACCCGCCCCATGAAACAGCTTAACTAGAAAAACTCCATTTTTTGCCAACACGGTCTTAGCTGTTTCAAGAGCCAGCTCGCCCAAATAAAGCGAACGAGGCTGGTCTATTTCTTTATTGCCGCTCATATTCGGCGCCATATCCGACATTACCAGATTAATCGGAGCCCCCGCAAGAACAGCATACAGCTGTTCTAAAACGGCTTGCTCACGAAAATCCCCCTGAATGAAGTCAACACCTTCGATTGGCTCCATTGCTAAAATATCCAACGCAATAATTTTGTCTTTTTTCCCGATAAGCTGCCGGGCAAACTGAGACCATCCTCCCGGAGCGGCTCCCAAATCAATAATATTCATCCCCGGCTTGATAAGCTGGTCTTTATCCTGAATTTCTTTCAGTTTAAAAACCGCACGCGAGCGATAACCCAAAGCTTGTGCCATTTTGACGTATTCGTCATCAAAATGTTCTTGCATCCACCGACTACTGCTTTTACTTCGTCCCATAATTGTATTTTAGTGTAGAATTTAGGATTTTGATTTAGGAATTAAAGAGTGAACCCTGCAGATAAGAAAAAATTCCGGGCTCAAGCGCACAGCTTAAAGCCTGTCATTATGATTGGCCAATCAGGACTGACAGCCGCCGTACTGGCAGAGATTGAATTGGCGCTTGACAGTCACGAGCTGATTAAAGTGCGAATACGCGCCGAAAGGGAAGATCGTAAATTGATCAGCGAGAAAATCTGTACTGACACTGGAGCAGAGCTCATTCAGAGTATTGGACAAATTATAGTTATTTACAGATTAAACCCTGATAAATAATCGAAACAGGGGTATGCCGTTAAGCTACCCCTATCCATTCAAGCTCGATTAAATATATTCAATCGAGATAATTTCGTATTCGACGTCGCCGCCCGGCGCTTTAACTGTAACAACGTCTTCAACCTCTTTGCCGATTAATGCCCTGGCAATTGGCGAACCGACTGAAATACGACCTTCTTTAATGTTAGCCTCATCCTCGCCAACAATCTGATAAGTCACTTTTCTCTCGGATTCAATATCCTCTATTTCCACTGTCGCACCGAACACCACCTTTCCATTAGCATCGACCTTGGTGACATCAATAACTTGGGCATTGGAGAGTTTTGCTTCAATTTCAGAAATACGACCTTCGGTAAAACTTTGCTGCTCTTTTGCAGCATGATATTCGGCATTTTCTTTTAAGTCGCCGTGCGCTCTAGCGGTTGCAATTGACGCAATAATACGCGGACGTACAACCGACTTTAACTCTTCCAATTCCGCACGTAACTTTTCTGCACCTTTGACGGTGAGAGGCACTTTATTCATTTTTTCAAAACTCCAATTTTTTCGTTTGCTGCGCAAATAAATGCGCATTCACAGCATTTTTTATTAAGTTAGACTCTTATGCAGATCCTGTAAGCAATTCACATCACCGGCGTCTAATTCACCTAACGCGTAACAGGCCGCTTTTGCGCCGGCCATTGTCGTGTAATAAGTAACGCGATGCTGCAAAGCTTCCCTCCGCATAGTGAACGAGTCAGAAATTGCTTTTTTACCTTCCGTTGTATTAATAATCAGTTGAATCTGGTCGTTTTTAATCATATCAACCGTATTAGGACGCCCTTCATTAACCTTATACACAACTTCGCAAGGAATACCTGCTTCTTTAAGGAACCTTGCGGTGCCGCCGGTAGCAACGATTTCATATTTTTTGTCTACCAGCATTCTGGCAATATCAGGCGCCTTGGCCTTATCCGCGTCACGGATACTGATTAATACTTTACCGCTGTGATTCAAGTTGACGCCGGCAGCACGCTGAGATTTAGCAAAAGCCTCGCCGAAGGTTTTACCCACCCCCATCACCTCGCCGGTTGATTTCATTTCAGGCCCCAACAGAGGATCAACGCCTGGAAATTTAACAAACGGGAATACGGCTTCTTTAACCGAATAATAACCGGGAATACGCTCTTCGGTAATACCTTGTTCCGCCAGCGTTTGCCCGACCATACAGCGCGCCGCAATTTTAGCCAATGGATAGCCGGTTGCTTTCGATACAAAAGGTGCCGTGCGCGAAGCTCTTGGATTCACTTCCAATACATAAATATCCTCTCCCTGAATAGCAAACTGGGTATTCATTAAACCAACAACACCCAGAGCTTCGGCCATCTTAGTCACTTGTTCGCGCAACTTATCTTGAATATCCTGCGCCAACTCATACGGAGGCAACGAGCATGCGGAATCGCCCGAATGCACGCCGGCCTGTTCGATATGCTCCATCAGGCCGCCGATCAATATCTGTTGACCGTCATATATCGCATCAACATCCATTTCAACAGCATCGTCAAGGAATCTATCCAGCAATACCGGCGAATCATTGGAAACACTGACGGCCTCTTTCATATAACGCTGCAAACCTTCTTCATTGAAGACGATCTCCATAGCCCGGCCGCCCAACACATATGAGGGGCGCACAACTAAAGGATAACCCAGCTCTTTTGCCGCATTAATCGCCTGATCGACAGAGCGGGCAGTCGCATTGGGAGGCTGTCTTAGATCCAGTCTTTCCAAAAGCTTTTGAAACCGTTCGCGATCTTCAGCCAAATCAATCGAATCCGGCGATGTACCGATAATAGGAGCACCCGCTGCTTCCAATGCACGCGCCAGCTTTAAAGGCGTTTGACCGCCGTACTGCACAATCACGCCTTTAGGCTGTTCAAGATGCACGATTTCCAGCACGTCTTCCAGTGTTAGCGACTCAAAATACAAACGATCCGAAGTATCGAAATCGGTAGAAACCGTTTCAGGGTTGCAATTGATCATGATGGTTTCATAGCCATCTTCGCGTAACGCCAATGCAGCATGAACACAACAGTAATCGAATTCAATGCCTTGCCCGATACGATTTGGCCCGCCGCCGAGAATAATAATCTTCTCTTTATCGGAAACCCGGGCTTCGCATTCTTGCTCGTAAGTCGAATACAAATAAGCCGTGTCGGATGAAAATTCAGCCGCGCAGGAGTCAATGCGTTTATAAACCGGACGGATATTCTGCTTATGGCGCACGTTACGGACTTCGGACTCGGACGTATCCAGAAGCTTTGCCAATCTAGCATCGGAAAAGCCTTTACGCTTTAACTTATACAACTCGCCTTCTTTCAAGGTCGACAACGTTTTAGTCGATAAGGTTTTTTCAGTTAGAATTAAATCTTCAACTTGCGCCAGAAACCACGGATCGATTTTGCTGGCCTCATGCACTTCTTCCAAGCTCATGCCGCTACGGAATGCATCGCCGACATACAGCAAACGGTCCGGCCCCGGATGACGCATTTCCCGCTGTATTTTTTCGCGGGCGTCTTCCCGGTTTAAGTCGATAATTTCATTAAGACCGCTGATGCCGATTTCCAAGCCGCGCAAAGCTTTTTGCAGCGATTCCTGGAAAGTGCGGCCAATAGCCATAACCTCGCCTACAGACTTCATCTGTGTGGTCAAACGATCGTCGGCCTGCGGAAATTTTTCAAAAGTAAAGCGCGGCACTTTAGTAACCACGTAATCGATCGTCGGCTCAAACGACGCCGGCGTTGCGCCGCCGGTAATCTCGTTTTTCAATTCATCCAGCGTGTAACCTACCGCCAGCTTTGCAGCGACTTTCGCAATTGGGAAACCGGTCGCCTTGGAAGCCAACGCAGACGAGCGCGATACGCGCGGATTCATCTCGATAACGATCAAGCGGCCGTCTTTCGGATTAATCGCAACCTGCACGTTGGAACCGCCGGTATCGACGCCAATCTCGCGCAGTACATCCAACGCGACATTACGCAGAATCTGATATTCCTTGTCGGTTAACGTTTGCGCAGGAGCTACCGTGATCGAATCGCCGGTATGCACCCCCATAGGATCGAAGTTTTCAATCGAGCAAACAATGATGCAGTTATCCTTGGAATCGCGCACCACTTCCATTTCGTATTCTTTCCAACCCAGCACCGATTCTTCGATCAATAACTCGTTGGTTGGCGACAAATACAGGCCGCGTTCGCAAATTTCAACAAACTCTTCCTTGTTATAAGCAATACCGCCGCCGCTGCCGCCCATCGTGAATGAAGGACGGATAACGGTCGGATAGCCCACTTCCTGCTGTGCGGCCAGCGCTTCTTCCATAGAATGCGCCGTTTTTGATTTTGCCACTTCATAACCGATTTTCCGCATCGCCTGATTGAACAGCTCACGGTCTTCGGCTTTGTTAATCGCTTCTTTGGTAGCGCCGATCATTTCAACGCCGTATTTTTCCAGAACACCGTTAGCATCAAGATCCAGCGCGCAATTCAGTGCAGTCTGCCCGCCCATCGTCGGCAATATCGCATCGGGACGTTCTTTAGCGATGATTTTTTCAACGGTCTTCCAATCGATAGGCTCGATGTAAGTCGCATCGGCCATCTCCGGATCGGTCATAATCGTGGCCGGATTGGAATTAACCAGAATAACGCGATAGCCCTCTTCTTTTAACGCCTTACAAGCTTGCGTTCCGGAATAATCAAACTCACAGGCTTGACCAATAACAATGGGGCCCGCCCCCAGTAATAAAATCGATTTTATGTCGGTTCTTTTTGGCATGTTGTTGATTTGCTCTGCTGATTACTTGTTTACTTGTTTCATCATCGCGATGAAATCATCGAATAAAGACTCCACATCATGAGGTCCCGGACTTGCTTCAGGGTGACCTTGAAAACTCATCGCCGGACAATCGGTCCGCTTGATACCCTGCAAACTGCCGTCGAACAATGAACGGTAAGTCGCTACCAGATTGTCGGGAAGACTGTCCTCGTTAGCTGCAAAACCGTGATTTTGACTACTGATCATGACCCGGCCCGTCGCAATTTCCTGAACCGGATGATTGGCGCCATGATGGCCGAATTTCATTTTCTCGGTTTTCGCGCCGCTGGCCAAAGCTAACAGCTGATGCCCTAAACAAATCCCGAATACCGGAATTTTCTTTTCCAGTATGGTTTTAATCGACTCTATCGCATAAGTGCAAGGCTCAGGGTCGCCGGGGCCATTGGACAGGAAAACCCCGTCAGGATTCATTGCCAACACTTTCTCAGCCGGCGTCGTTGCAGGAACAACAGTGATGCGGCAACCGCGGTTGGCTAATAAGCGAAGAATGTTGCGTTTAACGCCAAAATCGTACGCCACAACATGTTTAGTCAGATTTTCGGCTTGCGTATGTCCGTTTTGCAAATGCCAGATATTCTCAGTCCATTCGTAAGGCTGATCGACAGTGACTTCCTTTGCCAGATCCATTCCTTTTAAACCGGGAAATCCTTCAATCGCTTTTTTCGCTACGTCCACATCGACCGATTCACCTGCAACAATACAACCGCGTTGCGCACCTTTGTCGCGCAAAATCCGGGTTAATTTACGGGTATCGACATCGGCAATAGCGACGACGTTATTATCGATTAAATATTGTTGCAGCGTTTTTTCGCTACGCCAGTTACTGGCCAGCAATGGTAAATCCCTGATGACTAAACCGCTGGCAAAAACACCGGTAGATTCCTCATCTTCGCTAGTCGTCCCAACATTACCAATATGGGGATAAGTTAATGTCACAATTTGCCGGGCATAGGAAGGATCGCTAAGAATTTCCTGATACCCTGTCATAGCCGTATTAAAAACGACCTCACCCACGGAACATCCATCTGCACCTATGGCTACACCGTTAAAAACCGTTCCATCTTCCAGAACCAATAAAGCAGACCTAGTCAAACACGTCACCTCAAATGTGCAAAACGGGATGAGCCCTTAAGGGCTCATCCCGTTGTAAAAAAACAAAACTGAGGTAATTTTACGAGATTATGCTGTTTGGGTCATTAACAATTTTTTAAACCCGAACACATCCTGCCTATTATCGAAGTCTATTTTGCTTATGCCACAGCGAGTAAATTAGATGAACGCCAACACCAAACCCTGGCTAAATCATAGAAGACAAAGATGAGATTTTTTGCTCAACGCCGATAATAGCCCGATTCAGAACACCAAGATTTTTCTCTTCGACGATTTGCATCCCCATCACGTAGAAGATAGGCATCCATAACGGATTAATTAAAATTCCGCCTAGCGCACTTTTCCATGTCCGTTTCAGATTCTTTAAAGGATTAAACGATTCCGCCAAAGAAGGCATCGAACAATTGGTAAATACCGCAGCAATCGGATTCAGGATGGCTTTCTCGTGACCTTCCAACTGGGCAAGGGATTCAGTGAGTTTTCTCTCCATATTGTGATAATTAATCCGGGCAAAACCGGCCGAGATTGCAAAAACAAGGGCCACCAAAGGCAGCAGAATACTCGGCGGTAATACAGGAGCGAAAGAGGAAGACAACATAACGATGCAAAATCCCAGCATCAGAGCGTCTTCACCTCGTTCCACATCGCGGTCTATGCCCTTCACAATCGTAGAAACGGCATTACCGAACTGATCGTTTAGATAATGTTTTTCTTGTGTCATGGTTATTCTCCTTATGGTGATGCTTTAAAAACACACCTTATGAAAAATATTTAATACGCGAACTTGATACACTGGATTGAGATACACAATCCGCAAGAAGTCGCATGTTCTTTGTGCCGGAATTGCCGGCTCACGCCCATTTGTCTATTTATTATTCTCCGTACGAGCTAGTTTAATTGAGCTTTTATGTAACAGCAAACATCAAAATTTCGACCTGCTACAGGCTCTATTTCATGTGTAAAGAAACTCCCTGAGCGCACTAAAAGGCTGTTTTAACTATTTAAACTCACGCCTCAAGTTAATAAAGCTCACGAATATAAATAAACTTACTGCTCCCCTTATAAATACCAAAAGTAGCCCGGGCGGCCGGATTGACGTCGCCGACACCTTTCCAGTTAAACCTAAGATAATTGGGAACTGTCGCCGTAATATCCAATGTACCGCTATTGCCGCTACCGGGCGCGCGAAAGTTTAAATTAAAATCCCCTGCCAACGGCGGCTCGCGAAACTTATTAGCGCTCGTGCCTGCTACCGAATAACCCAAGCCGCTATTGCCGTTCCCGATACCGGTATCCCAAACGAATAACTCGGCAGGCACTAAGCCATCATCCGCGATCGGATCTGTGGCTACCAAGGAAATACCGGTCGTGCTTTGGTCATCGACATTCTTTATCCAACTATTGTTGTTCCAATATTCAGCGATCAACGGCATAGGCAGGTCCAACAATTCGGAACCAAACGCATTGGAGAGGCTCAGTCGCCCATAGCGCACGCTGGTTTCAAAAATCTTGCGCCGTAAGTCTGATTCAGGGACGGCAGCGGCAAACACGCAGCCCGCATTCTCAACGCCAGTTGCGACATTGAGATCGACGCAATGGGCCGTGTCGGTTGACGATTTCGGCGGCAATGTAACCCCGTCGGAATCCAGCGGTTTAGCCCCAAACTTCAAGCCGGGAGCATCATAGGGTCCATCCGGACTGATGTTGCGGCCAACGGCGGCGTATAGCGTGAAATAACTCCTGCCGCCGCTCCATCCCGGAATACCGCCGCCTGCCGTGGTTGTGTTACTTGGCGCCGTGCTGTTAGCGCTCGTGGTATCGAGAGCCAAGCGGCTAGTCAGCGAAGTCGCGCCGCTTATTGCGGACAACCCCATGCATTGATTGCCGCTGGTGCAAATCCAATTGGACAAATTTGTCGAACCTAAATTCACAACATCGAGTTTCGCGAAACTTGCTGCATAATTTTGCGTAATCCCGTTACCATGATTATAGGCCGTAACCGCCAGCACAAACTTCATCGGCTCATCCATGTAAGTAAAAGGGGTGGTTTGAAGTTCCGTGGTTTGCAGATCGCTGCGCGTCACAACCGATCCGCTAATGCCGAAATGATCGGGAATAAAGCGCCCAAACGAAACGGCTGTTTTATTGGCGATAGAACAGCCGATTTTGTTATTGGCATCGAACGTATCGGCCAGATAGGCATCATTAACGGTAGAAAGAACACAATCGCCGGCTCCCCGGTCAACCAACGTAAAACCATCGTCGCGGAATGCTCCGGCACCGGCATACAGATAGCCGGCCTCATCCCAAACAGCGTTATTACTTTGCGAAGGCGATGCATTTGCCTGTACTGCCGGACTCACTGTAAGACTTCCCACAGCTCCACCGCTTTGCAAACTTAAGGAATTAGTGGGTAATTGCGCACTCAGCTTGCCGGAATCCAGCGCCAGCGTGCCTGTATAAGCATCGGCAGCGCCGGTTGTAGTCGTGGCGCCGATCGTAAAAGCCGTACCCGCTTTAATGACAGGAGCAGAGATTGCCGAAGGCGCGGCTGCACTGGCGGTCGTCATCAATATCGCCGCGCCGGGCCGCACCGCGAAATTATCCGACGAACATCCCACAATACTAGGCGTCTGGTTCGCATCTGTCACACGGCAGCGCACGTCGGGATAAGCCTGACTGACTGTCATCGCGACGGCCGGCTTGCGTCCCGAATCGGCGGAACCAACGGTAAGCATCTGGGCAACGGCCGGACTAATGGCGGCGCGGCTGGCGCAAGCGGTTGCCCCTGAACCGTCCACCAATTCCACAGTGACATTCTTAGGCGTTCCGCCGGCAACCACATAATTGCTTTCAACTGCGCCCGAAGCATTCAACGCTACCACATCAAAGCTGAAAGGCGTTCCTGCCAGCTTGGTATAGAGTCTCGCGCTTCCGCCGCCATAGGGCGCGATAGCGGTTTCGACGCAATCGAAGTTAGCCCCTCCCGGGCAAGCCGAAATCAGCATATCGCAGCTCGCGGAATGGGTCACCGTATTCAAACAGCTGACCGGGATTGCATTCGCCGGCGCCGGAGAAATCGACGTTGCGTTGAGCGTATTAGTGCCGACGCCCAAAGACGTTACCGATTGATTCAGTAATCCAGTCCCTCCTATGCTGATAGCGATGCCGAAAGGCTGCAAGGTCGCCGTAATCCCCCCTACCGTCGCCAACGAACTGCATGCGATATCGGCACAGGCTTTGATAGTCAGGTTCTCGGCAGCGCAGGTCGCTCCTTCTCCATCATGCTCGATTTGAAGATGATCGAACACATTACAAGAACCGCTGCCGGGAAGAGAAATAGAAGCAATAGCCGACTGTGTTGCGGCATCAAAAATAATTCCCGTATTGTTGCCTAACTGTACGGCGCCGCCGCTTAATACCGCACCTTGGATAATATTGTTGTTACCGAATTCGATTTTGGTGTTGCTACCGGGAGCGTAAATAAGCCCGTTAAAATCAACGTCGGAATCACCGTTATTGGCGTTGCCGAACGTCAGTTGAGCATTGCTGTACGCGTAAACCTGTAGATTGGCTGTGGTACCAGGAGAATTAAAAAAACTTTGGTTTCCGGCTTGGAATGACGTATTGATAAAAATCCGCACCGGCCCCGAACTGACATTCAAAACAAAATTATTTCCTACATTCCATTTATCGACAAAATAATCGCCGGCCGACATGATCAGCGTATCCCCGTTTCCGGCCGATAACAGCTCCGAAATATAGTAGCTTCCGCCCGAGAAAGTGCTACTGCCATTAACCGTAACCTTGCCGTAGGACCCGGCCGCCAGCGTCCCGTCGCTTAGAGTGTTATCCGCCCCGCCTACGGCTGGAAATACAGCCGGCGAAAAACCCGGCAAAGTCGACTGACCAAGCGGACTCACGCCCAAGGTAGTTGTCATCGACGCGCCATTACCGCTAGTCGTTAGCGTTCCGGAAGAACTGGTAACATAACTATTATTACCGACGGAAAGACTGTCGATATTTGCAACCACAGGCGCGGCCACGGCTGCGCCGCCGGAATTGATAGTGGTCGGCACCGACACACACGTTCCTCTGGCCCCAGTTGCCCATCCGAACAAAACCGTCGTCAAAAAAATAGCTCTAACAATTAATTTCATCATCCATTTCCGTGATAAAGCCCAGCCAGCCTGCGTTCCCGGCATTAGGCAAAGTCCGTTCGCTCAAGCCAGTCACAACAACTCAATTATCCTTAACAAGTCGCTTTGGGCGTACAAAATTCCATTGTTGCGGTAAGACTCCGTTCAATATAGCCCAGACTGCCGACTGCGCCACCGCTGCCGGCCGTTGACACTATGCGATGAAGATAACTGATACCCCCCTCACTGTAGCTGGGCGGTAGGCTTGCAGAGCAATCCTCTTCGCTTACCTGCACGGAAAAACCATCAATATCGATAGTTGCCGAATGACACGTCGAACGAGCGGCATCCGATGCGTCAATGGTCGCAGCAGCCCATTCCAATCCCGACCGCGCCGCCCAATAGGCTCTCGACCCTTGTATATCCTGGGCCGATGTCAAATGTTGCGTATCGGAAAGTTTGACCATAAAAGCCCCTAACGCAGCCAATCCGATCAGCAAAAAGATAGCAGCCACCAACAGATAGCCTTGTTGATAATGTTTTGTCTGCATCATGGCGAATTGCCGATATGCGCTTCGTGGTACAGCCTGACAGTCTCTCCGCCGTCGGTGGTCATATTGATAGCCATCTGCACCAAGGCATTGCGCGGGTTGGAATGATCGTAGGCAAAATCACAGGAACTGACATGTTGTGCCAGTATTGCGCCTCCCGCCGCCGGACAGGAAATTGCATAACCATAATTACTGTTGCGGTAAAGCGTGCCGCCGTTACAGACAAAAGAAACAATATTTTCATTACCCGGAATGACCTGGAAACGCTTACTTGCTGAGGTCAACGGGAACTGTTTCGGGGCGGCTAGGATAATCTTAGTTTCGTTAGGCAAATCGCCCGTTCCTACGCCGGCGACTGTCGAGGTATTGTCGCCGTTATAAGCGTTCGCACCCGCAATACCCAAGTTATAGACCGCAATCTGATCGCCGGCCTGGATTTGCCGGTCGGCAGGAAGCGCGCTGTTGAGGCCGTACATGTCAAAACTGCCGTCAGCCGTAGTGAAATCCAAAGGATCGCCCTGCCCCGAATTGTTTTTCTGCGCCCGGTACCTTCCGCCGGTCTTGGTAGGAATAAATTCGATACACTGACGGTCGGCCGATATACGGACGCTGTTCGGCAGCGCCTTGCGAATGTCCCGCGCCATGCGCCGTATAACCGTATCCGCCTGATCGGTCAGCGCCGCACGGCGAACGCTGTCAATATAAGCATCTATAGGCTGCCTGATAAACGTTGCAATGATCGCTGCCAAAATCGCGGTTATCACAATCACGATAACGAGTTCAAGCAGCGAAAAGCCTTTTATCCGATTCCGAATGCGTTTCATAAAACGGCTGACTAATATTGCGCCCGGTAACCAGTCATATCGAGGCTTTCGCCATTACCGGCCGTTACCGTTACCGTGATTTTTTTCGCAGTAACGCCCAGTGTCGCCGAACCGTCGCTAACCGCGATATTAATCGCGTAATCGGATAAGCCTGCCGGCAAGTTGGTAATGCTTAGGCCGTTATAATCGTCTACATCGTCCAGCAGTGTCCTGTCCGGGCTAGGAGTACCTTCCACCACGTTAGGCAAGCCGTCCGGATCTTGATATTCCATCAGTAAAATCTCTTCCAGAATCGAATCCGCCAATGCCGCAGCTTGTTTGCGCACCAAAGGATCGGCACTGCGTTGCACGCTTAGATTCACCACGGAAATAATGCCGGCTAATCCGCCGCTTACGACCACAATAAACAATATCAATTCGATTAGCGTAAAACCGCGCTGCCGTACTCCATTAATGCACATAGCCGGTCTCTGCTTCAACGGTAATGGTTTGAGTCATGCCGGCGACTTGCCAGGTTTGGGTAGTCACGCTCGGCCGGCCTAGCGGATTAAAATTGAACCCCGCCGGTACGGACGCATAATTAACTCCGCCCTTGGCCGTCGCGGTATAAGGAATCGTTCCGTCAGGCCCGGCCAAGCCGGTATCGCAGGCTGACGAATACGCCGCGGAAGCAATCGTCAGGGTCGCGCTGTTCGATGTAAAAGCGATACAGACAGTTCGACGCTGCGCGATGGCCGATTTTTGCGCATACCGTAGCAACGAAAAAGTTTCGTCATAGAAACCGCGCGCCTCAAAATCTTTGGTATCGGAGAATTTAGGCGTGATAACCGCGCCTAAAATGGCCGCAATGGTCAGCACTATGATCAACTCAAGTAAAGTGAATCCCTGGGACGGTTTCATCGATTCGGCAGCATGACTGATCAAAATAAAACCGCGGTAAAGTTCCACGGCCTTATTCAATACAGATTTAAAAACGGCTAACTATTGAGCTTAACAACCGGTGTTCAATGTCGTATAGGTCGGCGCCGTGGTTGCAGTCGCGGGAGCATAAGTCACGCGGCAGGCTGTACCGCCATCGGCTGCGCCTTTATGAAAAATCACGTTGGTCGTAGTGCTGGTATCGAAATCGCTGGTCGATATATCCATCACGGCAACCAGATTGGTAACATTTGTGGCAAATCCGTAAACGGTGCTGATGCTAACGCCATTGACAGTGGGCGTTCCGCTTGCGCCCAACGCATTGGCAAGAGCCGCTTTGGCGTAGATGATACTGTTGGTCGCCCGCATCGATCCCTCGACGGCTTGTATGGCGACTTTTCTGGCATCCGAACCCAAATTCACAAACTTCGGTAAAGCCGTCGCCGACAAGATACCTAAAATGACGATGACCATAACCAGCTCGATTAAAGTAAAGCCTTGTTGTTTTGCAATAGTTTGTTGTTTCATTTTCAATACTCTGAAATGTTAAAAAATAATACGTGATCGAATAAGGGGTAAACCAAGTTATGAATAGTTTCAGGAGCGCTATTTATTAACCATAGCATTGATTGAACTTATACCCAAAGGGCATAAGTTTCGTTTGAGCAGACGAGCTGCTCAACTCAGCTTTATATCGATCAAATTGGATTCATCGGTCACGACAAAGCACAGTCAACACCCGGTCGTGGTAACAGCGCCGATAATCGGAGCTGCATTGGCGACCGGCTCGCTATACGTAAATGAGCAAGTGCTCGAAGAGCTGCCGCCGCGAACCTGAAAAGTCGCGACCGATCCTGCCGTGGTGTAATCATATCCCTCGGCCTGAAGCTCTATCTGGGTTGGATTAAATACCGTAGTCAGGCCCGCGGCAGTCAATATGCCGGGCGTACCTATCGCGGTAACTGCTGGATAACCGTTAACCAGATTGATAATACCGGCCTCGCTGCAGAGAGTACCGGTAGCGCCGCTGCTGTTATTAGCAGTACCGCCGCCGGCCGGGCAATTGGCCGTATCGGGCCTGCCGTTGCGCGCGAATAGAGTAGCATGAACCATCGTCGAAGCAGCCGCAACGCTGCCTCGTGCCGCATTCAGCTTGGCGATACGGGCATCGATCTGCAAGTTGGTCAAGCGAGGCAATGCCACTGCCGCCAAAATAGCCAGGATAACGATAACAACGACCAATTCAACCAAGGTGAAACCTAGGGATTTATTCATGCTTTTTAGTCTTATTTGTAGGGTTTGGTTGATCCGGAATTAGCATTGTCTCAGCTTGGGCGATGATTCTAGCACCGGCTTGAGCTTCCGTTAAGCGCTTGTATCAAGAGTTCGAGAAAAGTAAGAGAATTTTATTTGCAACGAGAAAAACTTAGATCATTTCGCATCTATTACATGTTCAGCTTGATCATCTTGCACTAAATCGATTCCTCCCATCGATCCTTGCGGCGCCCACTTCAACCCGGAGGTGCCTGCCACTCGATAGCGCACTTGACGGCCATCGCCGAAAACGTACACCAAACGCTTGGCTTTCGTATCGAAATACCAGACGGACCGGGCATCCGGCGGTGTTTCCGGAAATTCGCCGCTATAATTTTCCGGGCGCTCATTCAGCAATTGTAACGGGTTAGCATTAGCTATTTCGCTATTGGCTAGCGCTTGCCCTTTGACGTTACGATGGGCCCATAGCTCACGTAATCCCCAACGCATGCTGTTCAGGTCGGCTTCCAGCGCTGCCTGCTCGGCTTGGCTCTGTATGCGGTGAAGGCTAAGCAGCAATAGATACGTCAGGACGGCGATAATACTGACGGTAATTGCAAAATCGAAACGACTCGCACCGGCTTCCGGTATTTGGATTGCTTGCTTCATAAACTAGCCCTTATGTAACGCCACCTTCCCAAGATCCCAGATCGGCAGAAAAATGCCCAGCGCCAGCACAAGTATGAGTCCTCCCATAAATACCAGCAATATCGGCTCAATTTTGGCACTCAGGTTTTTGATCTCATATTCAACATCGCGTTGATACATATCGGCAATTTCCTCCATCAAATCATCCAGTTCGCCTGACTCTTCACCCACGGCAATCATTTGCAGCACCAGCGGATTAAAAACGCCGGTATTGGTTGCCGTGCGCAGAATCGATTCCCCCCGCTCAACTCCGGCGCGCATTTGCTCGACCTTCCCGGCGACAAACCCGTTATCAACGGTTTGCGCGACCAAGCTTAACGCATTGATGATCGGCACCCCGCTTTTACTGGACAAGGCAAAACTCCTGGCAAAACGCGCCAAGGTTGCCTTATAGATAATCGGACCGGCAATAGGCGCTGTTAATTTAAAAGCATCCCAGCGGTGCCGGCCATGGCTTGAGGCGATATACGCAAGAAATAGAGATGCCGCCCCTCCGAAACCGGCCACTAAATAAGGCCACGAACTCACCATAAAATGAGAAAAACCTAATAAAACACGCGTCATCAACGGCAACTCGGCACCCAGCTGTGCAAACACTTTAGCAAATACCGGAATGACAAATAGGTTAATAATAACAACCGCCGCGCTCATCGCTATCATCACAAAAGAAGGATAACGCAACGCTGATTTGATCTGGTCGCGCATGACTTTCTCAAATTCAAGATGATCGAATAAGCGCAAAAATACCTTATCCAGCATACCGGTCGTTTCACCGACCCGTATCATGCTGACATAGAAGCTGCTGAACACTTTCGGATGTTGGCTAAGCGCGGCGGATAATTCGCGACCGCTATCGAGGCTCAATCGAATATCGGCAATGACTTTCGCAAATGCTTTGTTTCTGGCTGATAGCACCAATCCGTTCAAGGCTGTCATCATCGGAATGCCTGCTTTAAGCAGCGTGTACATCTGCCGGCTAAACATCATGATGTCTGTCGCTTGTATACGTTCTTCAAACAGACCGTTGAAAAAATCGTTTGGGGCGGAAGGGTCCCGGCCGGGTAGAATCTCAATCGGGGTAATGCCGGTACTGAGCAACTGTTTCGCCAACGCATTAATGTCGCGACTTTCCAGCAGCCCCTTTACCAGCTCGCCTTTGCTATTACGGCCTTTGTATGAAAAAAATGGCATTTGTTGTTAATAATCGATCAGGTGGATAGCCGGCTAATCTTCAAACTGATTGGTAATACGCATGGCTTCCGAGACCGTAGTTCGCCCGGCAGCAGCCATTGCCGACGCACTGCTGCGCAAGGTTTTACCTGCCAACTGTTGGCGAGCCCGTCTGATAAACACACTCGTATCGCGTTGATTGGCGGCATCGGCCAGTTCGGAATTCATTTCCAATAACTCATAAACCCCTATCCGGCCTTGATAGCCGGTGCCGTTACAATGACTACAACCTTTACCCTGAACAAAACTATGCTGCTGCAAAGTATCATTTAATTCAAGTTTGAGCCACGCTTGTTCGAAAGGTTCCGGCGTATACGGCTGCATGCAACTCTCGCAGACAACCCGCACCAATCGTTGCGCAATGACGGCCAACAAGGACATGGCAATCATATACGGAGGAACGCCCATATCCATCAGGCGAATCGGCGAGCTGATCGCGTCGTTCGTATGCAATGTCGATAACACTAAATGACCTGTCATCGCGGCACGCAGACCAATCTGGGCGGTTTCGTGATCGCGCATTTCGCCTATCAGCACGATGTCCGGGTCTTGACGCAAAGCCGAGCGCAAGACTCGCGCAAAATCGAGTTCGATCTTTTCGTTGACTTGTACTTGGTTAATTCCGGGCAAGCGGTATTCAACCGGATCTTCGACCGTGATAATTTTGTTGGCGGAAGAGTTAAGCTCGCTAAGGGCAGCATAAAGCGTGGTGGTTTTACCGCTACCCGTTGGGCCGGTAACCAATATGATGCCGTCGGGCCGATGCAGCAATTTACGAAAGCGAACCAGCATCTCAGGCGCCATACCCAATTTTTCCAACGCAAAGCCCTGGGCATTTTGCATTAATAAACGCATGACCACAGATTCGCCGTAAATGGTTGGCATCGTGGATAAACGCACATCGATTGACTGCCGGCGCACTTTAATTTGAAAACGGCCGTCTTGCGGCAAGCGTTTCTCGCCAATGTCCAGGCCGGACATCAATTTAAGCCGCAACACCAACGCGGCCGCAATTTTTAAGTCGGCTTCAGTTTGTTGATGCAAAACGCCATCGATACGAAAACGGATATACAGTTTATTTTCTTGCGGCTCTATATGAATGTCGGAAACGCGCACCTGCACGGCATCTTCGAATACCGATCTCAGTAGTTTTACAACAGGCGCATCGGCTGCTTCAGCCGAGGCCAGCATTGCGTTGAGGTCGAGATTGTCGTCTTCCGACATATCGCTACGCAACTGCTCAGCCAGATTATTGATTTCATCGGTACGGCGATAAGATTGGTCTATCGCCATTAATAAATCGCCCTCTCGAACAACGGCGGGGCGAATCGTTTTTTTTAAAATACGGCTTAACTCATCCAGGCCTATTAAGTCGGTTGGATCGGCCATTGCCAGCAGAACATCGAATTCATTATTTTCCAACAACAAAACACTAAAACGCCGGGCCGCCGATTCAGGCAATAATTTAATAATTTCAGGGTTACGAGGATATTGGGCAATATCCAGGAACGGGATATTTAATTGCCGTGAAAGAAAATTTAGCAGCTCTACTTCCTTGATAAAATTTAAATTAATCAGAGCCCTGCCTAGTTGGCACCCGGTTTTCTTTTGTTCGGCCAACGCCGATATGAGTTGTTCTTGAGTGATAATCCGGTTTTGTACCAGCAACTCGCCAATGCGAATTTTTTTAGTTATATCCATGGGATAGTTGGTTAGTTATAGAGATTGTTGCTGAATCTAATGAGTGCCATTCGACAGCGGTTCCAGTGCCGCCCAGGCAACTGTTTTTTACAGTCATTAGCCGTTCAAATTTAGCACAGCCAGAATAATTTTCTGGTCGAAGCACAAAAGCAGATATTATTTTTGATGCAATAAAAAGCCCCGGTTGTTTCAAGAACAACCGGGGCTTTTATTCAGCTTAAAGCAACGGGGCTTTAAGACGGCAAGATTACATCATGCCGCCCATACCACCCATTCCGCCCATGCCGCCCATATCGTGGCCGGCATGACCGCCTTTGTCTTCGCTAGGCGCATCGGCAATCATCACTTCGGTAGTCAGCATCAAGCCGGCAACAGACGCTGCGTTTTGCAGTGCTGTACGCGTTACTTTGGCAGGATCCAAAATACCCATTTCGATCATGTCGCCGTATTGGCCGGTTGCCGCGTTGTAACCGAAGTTACCGGTGCCTTTTTTCACTTCGTTGAATACCACTGAAGGCTCTTCGCCGGCATTGGCAACGATTTGACGTAAAGGCTCTTCCATTGCACGGCGCAGGATGTTGATACCGACTGTTTGGTCGTGATTTGCACCTTCCAGTTTATCCAAAGCTGACAAAGCGCGAACCAATGCAGAACCGCCGCCGGCAACAACGCCTTCTTCAACCGCAGCGCGTGTTGAGTGCAGTGCGTCTTCAACGCGGGCTTTCTTTTCTTTCATTTCGATTTCGGTTGCTGCACCGACTTTAATCACAGCAACACCGCCGGCTAATTTAGCCAAACGCTCTTGCAGTTTTTCTTTATCGTAGTCGGAAGTCGCTTCGTCGGCTTGTGTGCGGATTTGCGCAACACGCGCTTTGATTTGTTCTTCGGAACCTGCACCATCAATAATGGTGGTGTTTTCTTTGCTGATTTGAACTTTTTTAGCTGTACCCAGTTGCGATAATTCTGCTTTTTCCAAGCTCAAACCAACTTCTTCAGAAATAACCACGCCGCCTGTCAGTACCGCGATGTCTTCCAACATAGCTTTACGACGGTCGCCGAAACCAGGCGCTTTAACAGCTGCCACTTTAACGATGCCGCGAATAGTGTTAACAACCAGAGTTGCCAACGCTTCGCCTTCTACATCTTCAGCAATGATCAACAACGGACGGCCGGATTTGGCAACGCCTTCCAATACAGGAAGCATGTCGCGAATATTGGAGATTTTCTTGTCGTAGATAAGAATCATTGGGTCGTCTAATTCGACGCTCATGTTTTCTTGTTTGTTGATGAAGTAAGGCGACAAGTAACCGCGGTCGAATTGCATACCTTCAACAACGTCTAACTGGTTTTCCAAGCCTGAACCTTCTTCAACGGTGATGACGCCTTCTTTACCGACTTTTTCCATTGCTTCGGCAATAATTTTACCGACTGAATCGTCAGAGTTTGCAGAGATGGTGCCTACTTGAGCAATCGCTTTGTTGTCGATGCAAGGCGTAGCGGAAGCTACGATCGCATCAACCGCTTTAGACACGGCTAAATCGATGCCGCGTTTTAAATCCATTGGGTTCATGCCCGCTGCGACGGCTTTCAAGCCTTCATTGACGATAGATTGCGCCAATACGGTTGCAGTTGTAGTACCGTCACCGGCGACATCGGAAGTGTGCGAAGCCACTTCTTTAACCATTTGCGCGCCCATGTTTTCGAATTTGTCTTTCAATTCGATTTCTTTTGCAACCGATACACCGTCTTTAGTGATGGTTGGAGCGCCGAAACTTTTGTCCAGAATCGCATTACGGCCTTTAGGACCTAAAGTCACCTTTACCGCGTTTGCTAACACATTTACGCCACGCGCCATACGGACACGAGCGTCATCACCAAATAATACGTCTTTTGCTGCCATTTTTATTCCTTAAAATATTTTATATGTGAATTTGATTAACGTATTCAGGATTAACCTAAAACGCCCATGATGTCTTCTTCACGCATAACGATGAGTTCTTCACCATCAACTTTAACTTCGTTACCGGCGTATTTGCCAAACAGCACTTTGTCACCAACCTTAACGTCCAGCGCGCGCACTGTGCCGTTGTCCAGCAACTTACCGTTACCTACCGCCAAGATAACGCCTTGGCTTGGTTTCTCGGTTGCAGAACCGGGCAATACGATGCCACCAGGGGTTGTTGTTTCTTCTTCGACGCGTTTGACTATAACTCTGTCGTGTAACGGACGTATTTTCATCAATATCTCCTAACATTTAATTAAAGGGTAAAATTGTTATTAGCACTCGCTAGTAATGAGTGCTAATGATAATGAGCTTTTGCAGAGTGTCAAGTTCTTTGGCATTATCTTGCTTCACAATACAGCATTAACATAACTTATGAACGACAACCAACTACTACGCTATAGCCGTCAAATCATGCTCCCTCAGGTTGATATTGAGGGCCAACAAAAGCTTCTTGCCGCTAATGTGCTGATTATAGGCGCAGGAGGACTTGGCTCTCCTGCTGCGATATATCTTGCTGCGGCCGGTGTCGGTAATATCGTTATTTATGATAATGACGTCGTGGATTTATCCAATTTACAAAGACAGATTGCTCATCACACTGCCGATATTGGGGCTGATAAGGTAATTTCAACCCGCCAAACGCTTAACCAGTTAAATCCCGATATCCAAGTAAGAGCTGTCAAACAAAGGCTGGAAGGCGAACAGCTGGAACTAGAGGTATCTCAAGCGGACGTAGTCCTGGACTGTAGCGATAATTTCTCAACACGCTTTGCGATTAACAACGCTTGCGTCAAACAGCAAACGCCCCTGGTTTCGGGAGCCGCGATTCGCTTTGAAGGGCAAGTGACTGTATTTACGCCGGGGCAAAATGACAGTCCGTGCTACAACTGTCTGTACAGCAGCGATGGCGAGGAGTTGCAAAACTGCGCGACGAACGGAGTTATAGCGCCTGTCACCGGCGTCGTCGGCAGTATCCAAGCATTGGAAGCGATGAAGCTGATAATGAATATCGGAGAAACTTTAACCGGACGGTTATTATTACTGGATGGTTTAACGATGGAATGGAATACAATGAAACTGCGGAAAAATCCTAACTGTCCCACATGCAACGTTTGATTGAGAAAAGCTTCCAGACAAATTACACCGCCTGGAAGCTTGCCGGCTCTTATTTTTTAGCCAACTTATCTTGAACGAATTTAATCGCTTTTTCTGCAAACTCGTTCACTACTGACGGACTGTCGCCATGCGGTTCAATATCTCCAAGCGGCTTGTCGCTAACCTTGGTAAACCTGTAAATGAAATAGCCCAACGGTGCGAACGCAAACGCTGCAATAAGCGTCATAACAATAAACAACTCTGTAACTCCACCCATAACCCCTCCTCTTTATTATTAAATATATTTAGTGTTTTTAAGGTGAATCCAGATAATACTCTCTTCCTGCTTTCGATCAAAAAACATCTTTCATAGACTATACAAATATATTTTAATTTAACTACTTATCATTATTTTCCTACACCCACCCTGCCGGAAAATAGTATAAAAACAGAATACTGTCCGCTTTGACCGACACCAAAAGTTGCGTAAAGAAATAGTTCATCGTATACTTCAAGCGAGCTTACTTGATCAAGCTAGCATAATAATTTAAACACTTCTGGAGGTTTACGATGAAATGGGAAACACCAAGCTATACTGACCTGCGTTTCGGTTTCGAAGTAACAATGTACATCTACAACCGTTAATCGGTTTAGACCCAAAAAGGGGCTCTTAATGAGCCCCTTTTTTTGCCTGATGTATTTTATTCCCGTATCATTCGGCCCTTATTCTCTTTTAGGTTACCTTATAAATTATGAAGATCAGAGTTCTCGGTTCCGGTGCCGGCGGCGGTTTTCCTCAATGGAACTGCAACTGCCATAATTGCCACCGCTTGCGGCACAATCAAATGAACGGCAAAGCCCGTACCCAATCCTCTATTGCAGTAAGCACCGACAACAGAAACTGGCTGTTGTTTAACACCTCTCCCGACATTCGCGCACAACTGGAAGCGTTTCCGGCAATCCAACCCAAAGAAGGCGTTCGCGATACCGGCATTAAAGCCATCATGCTGATCGACAGCCAGATCGATCACACCACCGGATTATTGATGCTCAGGGAAGGAAAACCGCTGGACGTTTACTGCACGGAAATGGTCAAGCAAGACCTGACTACCGGCTTCCCGCTATTTAATATGCTGGCGGATTATTGCACCGTTAATCACCACCCGATTCCCCACGACGGCAGCAGCTTTACCATTCCCGGCATCGATGACTTACGCTTTTATACTCAAGCCTTAAAAAGCAAAGCGCCGCCCTATTCTCCGCATCGGCACGATCCGCATGACGGCGATAATATCGGCGTTATCATCGAACAAATTTCTACCGGTAAAAAAGTATTTTATTCTCCGGGCCTCGGCGAGATAGAACCGCATGTGATGGCTGCGATGCAAGCCGTCGATTGTATAATGGTAGACGGTACCTTCTGGACCGATGACGAAATGTGCACGCAACATATCAGCCATAAAAAAGCCCGCGAAATCGGCCACTTGCCTCAATCCGGCGAAGGCGGCATGATAGAAGTATTGAACGGCGTTGCCAAAGCTCGCAAGATATTGATTCATATCAACAACACCAACCCGATCTTAGACGAAGATTCCGAACAGCGTAAGATACTGGATGCCGCCGGCATTGAAGTTTCCTACGACGGTTTGGAAATCGACTTATAAAAGGATGCAAACATGAGCAGCGATAATCAACCTTGGACCAGAGAACAATTTGAAGCCCAACTACGCGGCATGGAAAGCCACTACCATATTCATCACCCTTATCATACCCTGATGAACGAAGGTAAACTGACCAAAGCGCAATTGCAGGGCTGGGTCGCCAACCGCTTTTATTATCAGGTCTGCATTCCGATTAAAGACGCCAACATTCTGGCGAATTGCCCGGATCGTGAAACCCGCGCAAAATGGATACAACGTATTATGGATCACGACGGACATCCCGGCGATCCGGGCGGCATTGAGGCATGGATACAATTGGGCATCGCAGTTGGCTTGACGCGCGAAGACATTACCTCGTTAAAATTCGTGCTGCCGGGCGTGCGCTTTGCCGTCGATGCCTATGTTAATTTTGCCCGCAGAGCGGAATGGCACGAAGCGGCAAGCTCATCGTTAACCGAGCTGTTTGCGCCTAAAATTCACCAGCAACGTCTGGACAACTGGCCGGAACATTATCCCTGGGTCGAACAGGAAGGTTATATCTATTTCCGCAAACGCCTGACCGAAGCGCGGCGCGATGTCGAACACGGCCTGGCGATCACGCTGGACTGGTATAAAACCCGCGAGCAACAAGAGCGCATGATTCAAATACTGCAATTCAAGCTGGACGTGCTCTGGACAATGGCGGATGCAATGTACATGGCTTATATTCACGAGATGCCGCCTTATTTTAATATAAAGGCATAAAGCAAGCAGGAGGTTAGGCCATGCAATGGGCAGAAATTATCGATAGTCCGTATTTTAAAAACTTACCTTTTAAAATAGAATTGAATCGTTATGGCAAAATTGAAATGACCCCTGCCTCCAACAAACATGGTCGATTACAATCACACATCAGCGCTTTGCTTGAACGCAAACTCAAAAAAGGCGAAGCGCTGACCGAATGCTCCATTCAAACCACTGAAGGCGTAAAAGTTGCCGATGTCGCTTGGTGCTCCAAAGCATTTATTAAACAATACGGTTACGAAACGCCTTATTCTCGCGCTCCTGAAATTTGCATTGAAATTGTCTCGCCTTGCAACTCAAAAGAAGAAATGAATAATAAAGCTCAGCTCTATTTGCAAGCGGGTGCAGAAGAAACCTGGATTTTATGGGAAAATGGCATTGTAGATTATTACGATAAGACTGGAAAAATAGAACTGTCAAACTACGGCATTAATGTGACAATTCCAGTAAAATAAAGCCCCGCGACACACTACGGTAACGCCGTAAGCTCAGTGAACATCAGCTGCTCCGCTTTGCTACTTAAATATTTATTTCAACATGACCATAAACCCAGACCAAACCATTAAATTTTCCCCGCTGCATCGCCTGCAATGGGAAGAAGCCCAGCAAAAAAACGTTATTCTTTATCCTGAAGGCATGGTGGAACTTAACCAAAGTTCCGCGGAAATCCTGAAATTATGCGACGGCACCCGCAAGCTTGACCAGATCGTCAGCGAGCTGGAACAAAAATTTGCAACAACCGGTCTCGTTAATGACATTACCGCTTTCCTAGAGGTTGCTTTAAAAAATGGCTGGATCCAACAACATTAAAATCACTCCGCCGCGCTGGTTGTTGGCGGAACTGACTTACGCCTGCCCGTTACAGTGTCCTTACTGCGCCAATCCGATCGATTATGCAAAATATCAATCCGAGTTGGACACAGAAGACTGGAAGCGCGTGCTCAGCCAAGCCCGCCTTATGGGAGCAGTACAATTAGGCTTTTCCGGCGGCGAACCGTTAACACGCAAGGACCTGCCCGAACTCGTCAAATACGCCAGAGACTTGGGCTATTATTCGAACCTGATCACTTCAGGCTATGGACTGACCGAAAAAAAAATCGTCCAACTTAAAGAGGCTGGGCTTGATCATATCCAGGTCAGCATCCAAGCCAGCACGCAAGAGTTGAACGATCATCTGGCCGGCACCGAATCATTCAAACACAAAAAGGAAGTCGCGCGCTTGGTCAAAAAGCACGGCTACCCGATGGTCTTATGTGTGGTCATACACCGCGAAAACATCCATCAAATGCCGCAAATCCTCGAAATGGCCGAAGAATTGGGAGCAGACTACCTGGAACTAGCAAACACCCAATATTACGGTTGGGCGCATGCCAATCGCGACTTATTGCTGCCAACAAAAGAACAATTCGAACAAGCCGAGCAAATCGCCCAAGCTTTTAAAGAAAAAGTCGCCGGAAAGATGAAAATCTATTATGTGGTGCCTGATTTCTATGAAGACCGTCCCAAAGCCTGCATGAACGGCTGGGGAACGACATTCTTGACCATTGCGCCGGACGGCGTGGCCCTGCCCTGCCATTCGGCACGCGACTTACCGGGGATGGACTGCCCCAACGTGAAAGACTACAGCATTGAACAAATCTGGAACGAATCTAAAACCTTCAATTTTTTCCGCGGCTTCGAATGGATGAAAGAGCCGTGCAGCAGTTGCGATGAGAAAGAAAAAGATTTTGGCGGCTGCCGTTGTCAGGCTTATCTATTAGCTGGCGACATGTATGCCGCCGACCCGGTGTGCAGCAAATCGCCTAATCATCATGTTATTCAGGAAGCGATAGATTCAGCCAAAGCAAGCACCTTAGCCGGTAATGAAAAACCGTTAATTTTCCGCAACAGTAAAAATTCGCGCTTACTGTCTTAAAGTACCGCTTGACGAAATTCACCATGAAGACCGTTAATACCTTCATGGTGAACAAAAATGATCTATCCCTACAGTCCTTCCCAAGGCGTATACAAACCTTCGACATTCACCCCAAACATATCCAAAACACGGCCGACGGTCTCATCAACCATTGCCGCCAGTGAGTTTGATTTATTGTAAAAAGCCGGCATCGGCGGAAAGATGATACCGCCCATTTCGGTGACGCTTGCCATGTTTCTAATATGCACCAAGTTTAACGGCGTCTCGCGGGGCATAATGACCAATCGGCGGCGCTCTTTTAGCACTACATCGGCGGAACGTGAAATCAAGTTGTCGCCAAAGCCGTGAGCGACGGCTGACAGGGTTTTCATTGAACACGGCGCAATAATCATCCCTTCCGTTTTAAAGCCGCCACTGGAAATACTTGCGGCAATATCATCGATTCCGTGAGTCACGTCGGCCAGTTCGGCCAATTCGGCTCGTTTCATGCCCATTTCATGCTTTAGGTTCACTACACCGGCAGAAGAAATAACCAAATGCGTTTCCCATTGCTGCTGTGCCTGCAAAACTTGCAGCATTCTTACTCCATAAACCGCGCCGGTAGCGCCTGTCATGGCTATGATTAAGCGTTTTTTTTGAGTCATTTTATGTGGAACAAGAGGCTGATTTTGTAATCGAGTGCGGATTAGATTAGCAAATCAATAAATAACTGATGTTACGCACGGTTAACCAACTATCAGTGACTTACAAGCTTTTTTGGGTGCGTAAGTCATTGATTTGTAGTTATGGCTGCGTAACATCAATAAGTAAGAAAGCCATTGAAGCTTTGAAATCAGTACAAACCCGTGTGCTATTTCTCCGATGGAACAGAACTACTCTCCTGCCCTGACATCAAACTCAATCTTCCAACGACCGTTGTCATTTTGGGAAACAGCTTGTAATTCCAGCGTACCGACTTCGGTTACTGCTGCGCATAAATGCACCGGTACAACTTCGCCGGGTCTGCGGCCTTCTTCCGGTAAGGTAATTTCGATTTCATCCAACTCGTCCAGCTCTTCATCAGTCCAATAATCCAGGCGCATTCCAACTCTATCTTCGCGCCGGGTATGGGATGCAAAAAAGCGAAACCGTACCGGTTCTCCGATCACCAAACCGAACTCATCATCCGGCAATTCCTGCTGGGTACCTTCTTCCATGCCGAACGGTGCAATACATAAAGCCTGGATCTCAGGCGCCATGCCCGGTACTGCCGGCATCGCGCTTTCTATGCCGACATAATAAGAGGCTGCCGTACCGCCTTTAATACGAACACCTTTACCTTTGCGAACATAACCATAGTAAGCAGCACCACGGGCAACCGCCAGATCAAGATCGGCTCCTGCCAATAATCTGGCTTCGGGCGCTTGTTCTGCAGTCAACCATGAATTCAACACCTCCATTAACCGTTCGGCCAACGTCTCGGCTTTTAACACGCCGCCGTTAAATAACACTGCAGTGGGATGCAAGAAGCTTGCATGCTCCGGTAGATTGATGTCTTGAAGCTCGTCTGTAGCGCCTTGCTGTTTAGACAGAAAGGCTGCCAAATGACGAGTAATGGCTGCATCCTGGGCATAAGGTAAACCCGCCGTCCTTAAACCTGTGCGAGGCCGGCTGATCGGCCTGTCGCTGACCGCGACCCTAGGCAGGAAACCTTCAACCAATACGCGGTTGACTTCTTCCCTGGTTAACTCAGTACGCAGTGTGCCGCCGATTAAAGATGAGCCTCTGCTTGCGACCACTAGCGGAATATTATCAATCTGGGCATCGTTAAAGATTTTTTCTTTGGCATCGCGGCAGCTATGAGTCAAAGCCTGAATCTGCCAAGCCTCTAATCGTTTGCCATCCTTTTCCAGCTTGGCTTTTACGGTATAAGCCAAGGCCAAATCCATATTATCGCCGCCCAATAGAATATGATCGCCAACCGCCACACGAGTCAGTTCGAGATTACCTTCTTGTTGCGTAACTGCTATTAATGACAAGTCAGTAGTACCACCGCCGATATCCACTACCAAGATAATATCGCCGACTTCCGCTTGTTTGCGCCAGTCTCCATGGCTTTTCTCTATCCAGCTGTATAACGCCGCCTGCGGCTCTTCCAGCAAAATGGCTTGCCCCAAGCCCACCGCACGCGCCGCTTCAACCGTTAATTCCCGTGCTGCAGGATCGAATGATGCCGGCACGGTAATAACAACATCCTGTTGATCCAATGGCGTGTTTGGGTGCAAACTTTGCCAAGCATCGCGCATATGTTGCAAGTAAGCCGTAGTGGCCTGGAATGGTGAGACACGCTCAACTTCATCAGGCGCCTCGGCAGGTAGAATGGGAGCTTTGCAATCAACCCCCGCATGACATAACCAACTCTTAGCACTGGATACCAAACGTATCGGTGTTTTACTGCCTAAGTTACGGGCAATTTCACCAACCAGATAATCGGGGTCTGATGTCCAAGGTAATGAAGTAGAGCCTTCTGCAATCTCAACTTCATGAGCCTGATATAGAAATGACGGCAACTGTTGTTTGTCTTCAACCAAACCAGGAGAAGTCAGCTGCGGTATGTCCATAACTTGAGGAGAGAATTCATCATCGTCGATATTCTCCAGCTCAGCATAAGACAGAACACAGTGAGTCGTACCCAAATCGATACCGACTGAAAATCGTGTGCCATTTTGCGCTTGCTCAGCAGCAAAGTTTTCGTCAGACTGAACTTCCGGATCTATCGCAGCATTGTTTTCTTGGACGGTTTTCGGTTGGAGATTGAATAAATCCTTCATAACTCAACCTCAGCAGGAGCAACAATAGCTGCGTTATGCCCAGCTGTCAGTTTAGGCAGCCTGATATTGGTAATTTGCCAGCCTTTATGCACCAAGGTTCCGGTAAAAGGCGCGTTACCGACAATATTACCGGTTAACCGTACAGCCGCAGCATCAAAACCCTGAGTTAAAGTAATTTTGCTACCTTCCTGTTCACTACGAACGGCAGCCAAAGTGAAGTGCTCGTTGATGGCTTTATTACATCCTTCATGAACGACACGGGCGGCAACACCTATGTCGGCATCGCCGTAGGCCGCAATATCCTCTTTAATAAAATCGATAAAGCGTGCTTCTTTTTGCAACAAACCCAGCAATTGTAAAGCGGCATCCGGGGTTGCCTCTTTTAAGATAACAGGCTCCGGAGCAGGTGCATGTACAAGTTTTTCAACCTCGACAATTTTCTCTACAACTTTTACTATCGGTTCAGGTGTGGGAACAACGGGCTGAATGTCCGATTTCTTTTTGCTACGTGCCAGACTTATTACCATCGACAGCAATAACACAATTAAAATTAATGCCAATACGGCAACGGTACCTGCCAGACAAACATGCCACAAATCGAATGTAGTGGGCTTTAAAGTTAAATCGATTGCATAATTATTCATTATTTGGCTCTTTTAGTTATTATTGTTGTTGACCGGATTTGCGCGCAGCTTCACTAAACATCATGCCTTGCAGTACATTACGAGTGGTCTGCATACGCATCTGTTTTAAATGGCGGTCGGCAATAATATCCGGCACTTTTTCAGCCAGATAAATTTCACGCATTTGGGATAAGACTGACTCACACTGTTTCATGATGGCTTCAGTCGCCTTACGACTCTCCTGATCCTGATAAGTGGACTTTTGCATTTCACCTGCAACACACTTTTTATATTGATACTGAGCATCCTGAATTTTCTTAATTGTCGCATCAGAGAGAGTAGTATTGTGCCATTCATTTTTAGCATCATCAGCGAAAGCCGTTACTACCGACAACAAAATAGTTAAGAAAAGAATCTTCTTCATAGTATTTTCCGAAATTGTTAATAAAACTCTGAATACTTGATTTTACGCGAACTAAGCAAAAATAAATGACATTTCTCTAACGAGATTATGCTGATAAATTTCGTTATTATTAACATATGGCCAATTTTCTGAGTTTCAAGGGGCGGGGGCTTCTATTACCGTACTCTTCACCGTCTTATAACTGGGTCCCTAAACACGTCAAGTAAGCACGGAAGCAGGGGGAGCACCGTAAAAACAGTAGTCAAAAAAAAACCCAAGCGATTAAGCTTGGGTTTTTGGTTTTAGGCGCTTGGCAATTCCCTACTTTCGCATGGCAAACGGCCACACTAT